>JAKSLB010000002.1 GCA_024401435.1 Paludibacteraceae bacterium
GGGCGAAATGCTTTCGCCCTCCGAAATGCTTTCGCCCTCAAAAAAAAGCGAATGCAATTCTCAAGAGGGGCGAATGCAATTCGCCCGTACGGCATCATCGTGCAAGAAAGAGGGGAAGAGAGAAAAAGGAAGGGTATCCCGTCTATCCATTCTCATTGTCGTTGAATGTCCGTATGCCGGTTGTGTAAGGGCGAAATGCTTTCGCCCTAAAAAAAAGCGAATGCAAATTTCAAGAAGGGCGAATGCAATTCGCCCGTACGGCATCATCGTGCAAGAAAGAGGGGAAGAGAAAAAAAAGAAGGTATCCCGTCTATCCATTCTCATTGTCGTTGAATATCCGAATGCCGGTGGTGTAAGGGCGAAATGCATTCGCCCTCAAAATCTTCGTGCGCCGGTTGTGTATGGGCGAATTGCATTCGCCCAAAAATTGCATTCGCCCCCCAAAAAAATCCATCGACAATTATCTTTTTTAAATAAATCATCATATCTTTGCTATATAAAATCTATCATAAAAATAAAGAAAAATGACACCTCGTTACAATCCTATGAAACATCATAGAAGAAGTATTCGTCTTCGTGGTTATGATTATGCCTCAGCAAATATGTATTTCATTACACTATGTGTAAAAGATTTTGCATCGATATTTGGTGAAATAGTGAATGGAGAAATGATTTTGAATGATTATGGATGTATTGTTCGGGATTGTTGGGAGAACACCACTTCCATACGTCCAAATGTGAAAATCCATGATTATGTTATTATGCCGAATCATTTTCATGCGATAGTTGAGATAATGGAAAGAAATAAAGATATTCCATTAGATACTCCCATTGGAAAATTCACATCCCCTATTCACACTCTTGGATCTATTGTCCGTGGTTTTAAAAGTGCTGTTTCCGTGGCAATAGGAGATTCCGTATGGCATCGTAATTATTATGAACATATCATTCGTGGTTATCGTGATTATAATCGCATCTCTGCCTATATAAAGAATAATCCGCGGAAATGGTATATGGATAAATTTCGTTCTTCTTTTTGATTGATCAATTGCAAATCTTGAATTTATGGGATGCGATTCTCAAGAAGGGGAAATTCGATTCCGAAGGAGGGCGAATGCGATTCTCAAAGGAGGGCGAATGCAATTCTTCAAGGAGGGCGAATGCAATTCGCCCGTACGGCATCATCGTGCAAGAAAGAGGGGAAGAGAGAAAAAGGAAGGGTATCCCGTCTATCCATTCTCATTGTCGTTGAATATCCGTATGCTGGTTGTGTATGGGCGAAATGCTTTCGCCCTCAAAATCTTCGTGCGCCGGTTGTGTAAGGGCGAAATGCTTTCGCCCTCCGAAATGCTTTCGCCCTCAAAAAAAGCGAATGCGATTCTTCAAGGAGGGCGAATGCAATTCGCCCGTACGGCATCATCGTGCAGGAAAGAGGGGAAGAGAAAAAAAAGAAGGTATCCCGTCTATCCATTCTCATTGTCGTTGAATGTCCGTATGCCGGTTGTGTAAGGGCGAAATGCTTTCGCCCTCCGAAATGCTTTCGCCCTCAAAAAAAAGCGAATGCGATTCTTCAAGGAGGGCGAATGCAATTCGCCCCTACTAATGCAACTCAATAACTTCCAAATCCCGCATTTTGGCTCCATCAATGACGAAGCGCATCAGCGTTCGTACTTTATGAAATCCGTAGGTTCCCGCAGCACCAGGATTGAGACACATGATACGTAATTCGGGGTCGTACATAGCTTTTAATATGTGGGAATGTCCGCAAACAAATAATTTAGGTTTCTCTTGATAGATGATTTCCTTGATTCCTGGTGCATATTTTTTCGGATATCCTCCAATATGTGTCATGACAACTTTGACCTCTTCACAACTAAATTTAAGTACTTTCTGACGGCCCAAACGAATCTCTTGACCATCAATGTTTCCATAGACAGAGCGGAAGATTTTGTCTTTCCCTAATTTTTCACAAATTTCTAATGAACCAATATCGCCTGCATGCCATATCTCATCACACTCCTTGAAATAGTCCCAGTAGCGATCATCCCAACATCCATGCGTGTCAGATAATAGTCCTATTTTTTTCATTCACTTTTTTTCTTTTTTAGCAGTTCAATCACATAGTCATGTAACGGGATATTGTATACCTCGCTAATTTTTTTACCTAATATGATGATTTGAGAAACGGTTTTGAATTCGCTAGCTGAAATAAGTGACGTGAAAGTGTTGTCTGCATTGACCAATCGTAGATCATAGACATACTCGTTTACTTTTTTTGAATATAGACCGCCGTAGGTGTAGTCACTATTTTGTTCATAGCGTTGGAATGCAATCCGATTGCATTGGGGATTGAATGGTTGCCATTTACCAAATTCCCACTTGATAAATCTTTTGCCTTCACGAATCTCTTTCGTTTCAGGATTGAATTCGAAAAATCGTTTGGTTAGGATAAGATACAATCCGATGATAGTGAGAAGTACCATGATGGGGAATTTATAGATGAAAAAATCTCGAATAATATCGGCGGTCTTTCTGTAAATGGAATCGAAAATCCAAGCATGATAAAATTCGGACAATAAAATGCCAAATGCTCCAAATAATATCATTACACCAATGACAACCATAGGAATAGAGAAGTAGAAACCTTTTTCTACCCTTACAATTTGATTATTCATTCTTTTATATGTTTAATTCTTTCTATTAATTCGTTTCCGAGAGCCTCTTTCGTTTTGATATGTTTTTGTACTTCGATGACAAAAGGATTTTGCTCGAATTGTCCACGTACATTTTCAAAGTCTTTTTGCTTTTGTACAGCACCTCCGTCTGCACCGAATCCTGTTTGAGTGGTAAGTGTAAACTCCTTCTTGGCATCTTCGTACAAGATTTTGTCAAGTGTGATGACGGAATCTTTCCATCTGTTGACGATATCTATAATGTCTTGGATGGTGAATTCGTTGATCTCTTTGCCAATTCTTTTTTGTAATTTGTCTATAGCCCATGTCCATTCGTAAGTGTAGTAGTTCTTATGAATGTCGGCAAAGACTTGGTTTAGTTTCTCAATGTCATTGTACTCGTTCGATTCAATCTTTTGCACGACCTCTTTACCGACAGTCTTAGGTAAGATAAGACCAGCGACGTCGAGCCATTTGCCAGTGCCGATTTCGGTATCAGGTTTTAAACGCTCTCTAATTTGTTGAATAGAGGTGAATTTCGTACATTCCAATCGTTTGATGATAGAGTTGCCTAAGAACTTCCAAATACCCATCTCATACAATACGATACCTTTGTTAAGTGATGTGTCTTTGATACGGGTGTTATGGTAATAGTAGTTGCTACATTCTTCGCCAGCAATCTTTTTTAATTCTTCCAAGATGTCGATACCCGCCATCATCTTTTGAATGGTGTATGGACTTAGAAGGTTATAGTTGATTTGATCCAAATGTTTTGGATCTTTTCTTTTATCACGTTTGGGCCATTTCTGTGCATCACGGATGGTTCCTACACTTCGTAGATTGGCAGCTGGGACTAGATAAGTCTCACTGTTGTTTTCTATTAAGTAGGAGAAAGGTAGATTGGTAGTATCAGGATGTGTGGTATGACGACCCATGATTAAAGTGAAGGCACCGATTTGTGCAGGCCATAAGATATATGAGTCGCTCGTGGTTTTGGAACCTCTTTCCACTACACCTTGATGAATAGGTCCCAGTTTGTACATATGGTTACTTTGGTTGCTTCCAGAACCTGCATTAAGGAAAGAGAAGAGACCAGCAATCAATAGACTGGATTTGTGGTGTGTCACTGTGAATGGACCTGCGAAAACAGAGGCTGCCTCACCATGGAAACCTTGGCAGTTGCTGAAAAACAATGTGTCGGTGGCAGAGTATTGTTTCCCAATCTGACAAGCTTGTCCGACAAAACATTTGTCCAACATAGCGCCCTCTGTCACTTCACTACCAGATGAAATGATAAAATCTTTTGCAATGACACCTACACCAATTAAAATAGGGGCGTACGAGTTGCTATTGACACTTCCGTTTTCCAGTTTCAAACAACCTGTAATTGTGGCATTGTCTCCGATTCGGACGTTTTTCAAACAACCGCAATTACGAATGATTACATTGTTGCCAATATGACCCATGTCGGAGGCTACTTGATTGCAGTATTGCTCAATCATTTTTTGTAGCTTCTCAATCAGAATTGTACGATGTCTGTACAATGCCATCATGTAGGCAAAATGTGCGGAAAGAACATCACAAATGGGAACGTCACGACCTCCACCTTCATTTAGGGGGGAAACAAGAACACCATTTCCGAAGGAACTTTTTTCAGTGACTGCCAACATGTCCACATTTTCAATGGATGTGTTGTCTTCAATGACATAGTTGGCTATGTAGTTACCGATTTTACCGATATAAACATTGTTGCCGATTTCACAATTGTGAAGAGTGGCTAAATGTATACCAGAATGTCGGGTAATGTTTCCTTCTAGAGTATAACTCTTTTCGAAATATCCCAATCGTATTTTGCCCGAAAAATGAGCATTGTTAATATATTGCGCATCGAATTTGGGATGTACTTCGAATAAGTTCCAATCTTCTGCTGTACAATGCTGTTGGCAAAGTTGGTCGATCTCTTGTTGGGTGAGTTTTCTGAAATTCTCCATATGCGTATTAGTTTATCTCCTCTGCGTTTTCGTCGTATTTTTGATAGATGAAATCGTTGTAAGGGAAACGAGTCACATGAATTTCCTTTACTTTTTTGTAGAGAAGATTCTTAAATTCTTCAATATTTGTTTTATTATGTGCGGAAATGAAAATACAATTTTCTTGTAGCTTAGACATCCAAGTTTTCTTTAATTCTTCCAAGCTTATATTCTCACGTGTCATTGGAGTGAGGTCATCTTCTTCCTTTGGTGTATACGTGAAAGCATCAATCTTGTTAAAAACAAGAATGGTAGGTTTGTCTTCTGCTTTCAATTCTTGAAGTGTTTTTTCTACAACAGCAATTTGATCTTCAAAGGTTGGGTGGGAGATGTCCACTACATGAATCAGCAAATCCGCTTCACGAACCTCGTCGAGGGTTGATTTGAAGGATTCAACTAAGTCGTGTGGTAGTTTGCGGATAAATCCAACAGTATCGGTAAGTAAGAAAGGTAGGTTCTCGATGGTTACTTTGCGAACGGTTGTGTCGAGTGTGGCGAAAAGTTTGTTCTCGGCAAAGACGTCCGATTTGCTGAGTAAGTTCATAATGGTTGATTTACCCACATTAGTGTATCCTACCAATGAAACACGAACCATCTTCCCACGATTCTTGCGTTGGATACTTTTTTGATTATCGATTGATTTTAATTCTTCTTTAAGTAGAGATATTTTGGAGAGAATGATACGACGGTCGGTCTCAATTTGAGTTTCACCCGGACCTCTCATTCCGATACCTCCACGTTGACGTTCCAAGTGTGTCCACATACCTGTTAAACGAGGAAGAAGGTATTTGTATTGAGCCAATTCTACTTGCGTTTTTGCATGTGCAGTTTGTGCTCTTTTTGCAAATATGTCTAAAATCAGATTGGTACGATCCAAGACTTTGATGCACAACTCTTTCTCTATGTTTCTGATTTGCTTGGGAGAAAGTTCATCATCAAAAAGGATGAGCCCGATTTCATTTTCGTTTTCCTCCTGTTCTTTGAGGTAGGTTTTGATTTCCTCTAGTTTCCCAGGACCGACAAAGAAATTGGAGTTTGGATTGTCCAGTTTTTGCATGAAGATTTTTTGAGGATAAGCTCCTGCCGTTTCAGCTAAGAAAGCGAGTTCGTTGATGTATTCAGTTGCTTTCTGTTCATTTTGTTGGGGCGTGATAAGACCCACAAGAATGGCTTTCTCTTCGTATATTTCTGTTTTTACAATCTGTCCCATTTGATTTTTGTTAATTGTACATTTTTGAAAAGTGTAATCTGTTTTTTTGTCAGATTCTTACGAAAGGTAATTGGTGCCTTTGCTTTGTATCGTTTCGAAAATAATTATATCCTCTTTAAAAGAAAAAAGAGCAAGAAAGAATCTTTTGAATTCTTCTTACTCTTTTGGATGATTAGATGGAAGCGTTTTTAGCAGCTTCTCTAACTTTTTCTTCTATCTCGTTTGCCAATTCTGGATTGTCTCGCAGAAGGTCTTTTGTGGCGTCTCGACCTTGACCCAATTTTGTTTCGTTATAACTGTACCACGAACCACTTTTCTTAATAATTCCGAATTCAACACCGAGATCGATAATTTCACCTACATTGGAAATACCTTCTCCGAACATGATGTCGAATTCTGCTTTCTTAAATGGAGGCGCTACTTTGTTTTTCACTACTTTGACTCTTGTTTGGTTTCCGATGACATTGTCGCCCTCTTTTAGTTGACTGATACGACGGATATCCAAACGAACAGAGGCATAGAATTTTAGTGCATTACCACCAGTCGTGGTTTCTGGATTTCCAAACATAACACCTATCTTATCACGTAATTGGTTGATGAAGATACAGCAGGTGTTTGTTTTATTGATGCTACCCGTAAGCTTACGAAGTGCTTGAGACATCAAACGAGCTTGTAGACCCATTTTAGAGTCACCCATATCTCCTTCGATTTCGGCTTTTGGTGTCAAAGCTGCTACGGAGTCGATGACTACGATGTCTAATGCGGAAGAACGAATCAATTGATCAGCAATCTCCAATGCTTGCTCTCCGTTATCGGGTTGTGATATAAGTAAGTTCTCCACGTCAACGCCCAATTTCTCTGCATAAAAACGGTCGAAAGCATGTTCTGCATCGATGATGGCAGCAATACCTCCTGTTTTTTGAGCTTGTGCGATAGCGTGAATAGCTAATGTGGTTTTACCAGATGATTCAGGACCAAAAATTTCGATGACTCTACCTCTTGGAAATCCACCAACACCTAAGGCAAGGTCTAAGCCTAATGATCCACTTGGAATAACAGGAATCTCTTCGATCTTGTTGTCACCCATCTTCATGATGGTGCCTTTCCCATGATCTTTTTCGATTTTTTCCATAGCGAGTTGAAGTGCTTTCAACTTTTCGCTCGATGGTTTTATAACTTCTTCCATTTTCGTTAATGATAATTTTATATTGTTTGCACAAAGGTAGCAGATAATTTTGAATTATGAAAAATAAGCGTGACAAAACGCAAAGTAGAGATATGGTTTTTTCGCTTGTAGGGGCGAATCGCATTCGCCCCCTTGGTGAAACAACGAATGACATTGTAAGGGCGAATGCAATTCGCCCCTACAATGAAACCGTCTGAGGAAGATATTCCTTCTGCACATTCATCATGGAACGAAGCAGACTACTTTTGGCATGAGGATTCAGTTGAATCATTTTGTCTAATACTTCTTGAACGGAAGTGCGGTTGGAACTTTGTTCGTATGGACAGTTCGTCTCTTGTTTTTTAAAGTTTCGTAGTTTTGAAAATTCTATTAAATCAGCCTCTTCTGTAAGAGATAAGGGACGGATGATTTGCATGTCGAATTTATTCATTTTCAAGAGAGGAGGCATTGTGCTGAATGAACCTTGAAAGGTGAGATTCATCAGAAGGGTATGCAGCATATCGTCTAAATGATGTCCGAGGGCAATTTTGTTGCAATGTAATTCCTTGGCTAATGCAAACATGCGTTTACGACGAGTCCAAGAACATAAAAAACAAGGAGTGTTTCTTGTGTCTGTGGTGGGGTCGAAAGAGGTGATGTCGTGAATGAAAGGTACCCCAAATCCTTCTGCATATTCTTTCAAATAGTTGATATCTGCTTGATAGGGGATATTACTCATGGAGATATGAACTGCGACTAAATCGAATGAAGGGTGCCGACTTCTTCGTTTCCTTGATAGAAATTCCAGTAGGGCTAAGGAGTCTTTCCCACCAGAAAGACCTACCATGATTTTATCACCTTCGTGAATGAGGTCGAATTGGTCTATGGCATCTCGAACCTTTTTGTATATCTTATCCGCTAAATCCATTCAAAAATCTTTATAAAATAATGAGATTATCATTTAATCCAATAAATATGTACTACGTAATGTTTTATAACTGCTAAATTATGCTTTACACACAAAAAGGGTGACAACTCCATAATAAGTTGTCACCACTAAAGTTCCCCGTTATAATAACAAATTTATCGTATTAAAGTAATACTACCTTTATCTTGACCGCTCTTATGAGTGCCTTTGAAATCACTCTTCCAGTCTACAACATAACCGTAGACTCCGTAAGGAGCAGGTAGGTTGTTGTAGGTTCCGTCCCATTCATCTTCTTTAGAGAATCCTTCGAACATGATGGTACCTTGTCTGTTGTAGATAACGAAATGCATGTCTGTAATAAATTCGGTTCCTTCGAATTTAAATACATCGTTACGTTCGTCGTTGTTTGGAGTAAAGGCATTTGGAGCCCAGAACTTCTTCCATACATAGATGGTGGTGTCTTTTGAGTAGACACATCCTGTTTTGTTGATTCTTACCATTCCATTGACAACGAATGAGTCAACTCTGGAAGCCACCTCTTTTACATATGTGTATGTAGTGTCCTTACCACTTATGGCATCGTGACCATCACCAGGTAACCATGACCAAGTAACATCAGTTGTAGGAGATACACCAGATAGTTTGATGGTTGGGTTCTCATCGAAGATAACGATTGGTTCAACATCATATTCAACCTCTGCTCGTTTAATCGTATCAACCACTTTTGTGACTGTAGATGTACATCCATTTACGTCTCTACCTGTTACTTCAATCGTTGTCTCTTCGTAAATAGGTGCATTCAAGTGCGATTCGTTACCAGCAATGTAGAAGTTGTATGGTGTACTACTCCATGAATAGGAGATTGCGTCACCACTTGCATAAAGTGAGGCTTCTGTATCATCACCTGAACAACCTGTAATGGTGCTTTCGATAATTATTTCAGGTCGTTTGTAAGTGTTGATATTTATTTTTTGTGTAGTAGAACATTCGTTGTCAGAGATACCTGTTACATAAATTGAGGTAGGTTTGTCAACGTATACAGAAGCTGTCTTACCATATGTTCCTGTACTCCATTCGTATGCCGATGCACCTTCAACGAATAAGTTGGCGGTATCACCTACACAAACGATCGTATCACCTAAGATTCTAAGGTTAGGAGCAACATTTACTTTGATGTTTACGTTCATTTTCGCAGAACATGAAAGTTGTTTACCTATGAGTGTGATAACTGTGTTTCCGATAGGTTTGAATCTGAATTCATTACCATCTACTTGTTTTCCTCCATAGATCCAAGAGTAGGTGTCTGCTCCTTCACCTTCTAAGAATACACTATCACCAAGACAAACGTGGTCGTCACCTATAACTCTGATTTCTGGAGTTGATTTGTAGTTGATACGTTTCATCATTGTGACAGAACATCCGTTTATATCTGTTGCAACAGCATAAACAAATGGAACACCATCAGGGGATAATTTTATTTCCTCGGAGCCTATTGTGACACCATTGCCAAGATTGGTTGTCTTACCCCATTCGTATGTGGTGTTTTCAGATCCTTCTTGTCCGATAGCTCGAAGGGTAATCGTTTCACCATGACAGATGGAGTCAGGACCTTGGATTTCGAAAATTGGACGTGGATGGAATACTACAGGAACTGTGGCTTTGGCTTTACATGAATTGATGTCTTCACCAGTAACAGTATATTCCTTACTGATATTGTTCTTAATGGTGATTTGTTGAGTTCTTTCACCTGAGCTCCATTGATAAGATGAAGCACCTGTAGCGGTTAAGTTAATCTCTCCATTTTCACATGCAGATGTGGTTCCTAGGATTCTAACGTCTGGTCTTGGTAATACGTTAATAGGAATACTTAATGTGGAAGTACAATTGTTGCTTGTTCCTTCTACTATGTAAACCATAGGTTTTCTAGGATATTCTGTTATGCTACCAGCTGTAGTTGTTGGATCGTGAGACCATTTATATGTGCTAGCACCGATGACATCGATCACAGTCTTCTCACTATCACAAACCTGAGTAGGAGCTCTATAACTTAGTACAGGATATGGATTGCTCTTAATTGTATGACTCTTCTTGGTGACACAATTATTAGTGCTTGTAGCCTCTACTTCGAAAGTAGTGTTTTTAGTGATGATAGGCGAAATTGAACTACCAATTGATCCGTTACTCCATACATATTTAGCAGCATTACCTTTTACGACACTCAAATTAACAGCGCCACCTTCACAAACGGCTGTTGGTCCTTCGATTTCAAATGTTGGAAGAGAGTCGATACGAACGATATGCTCTGATGTGTTTTTACATCCATTAATATCTGTACCAGTTACAATGTATGTCTTCGTATCGGTAGGCTTGTCGGTGACAACACTTGCTTTAGAACCAGTATTCCATTCGTAGCTGACACCTCCCGTTGCTGCTAAGCGAACGGATGAATTCATACATACAGATGTTGGTCCAGATACCCAGATGTTAGGAAGTTGAAGAACATTCACTTGGAAGTCTATTGAACTAGCACATCCGAATCTCTCACCAATGACTGTGTAATTGGTCAAGTTTTCAGGTTTGTCTGTAAATGTGAAGATGCTAGTGTTAGCGGTGTCTTTGCCCCAAATGTAGGTGTCGGCACCTTGTATGTTAACAGTGATAGAATCTCCGATACAGATTTGCTTAGGAGCATTGTATATCAATACTGGATAGTCTACTTTGGTAATCGTATGGTTGTTCGAACCAACACATCCGTAAGCATCTGTTCCTGTTACCACGAAATTCTTAGTTGATGTGATGGTTGGATAGATGTTTTCTCCCATTTCACCTGAACTCCAGCTGTATTCACTTGCTCCTGAAGCGGTTAAATGTGCCATGTTACCATTACAAACAGAGTCGTCTCCGGAGATGGTGATTGTTGGTAATGAATGAACAACGATCTCAAATGGATCTGTCTCGAACGAACAATTGTTAGCATCTGTACCTTTAACGGTATAGAATACAGAACCAACAGTATTCAAGACTTCGGTCATTTCATTACCGTTGATATGATTACTCCATTCATAACTTTGAGCACCTCCAGCTGTCAATTGAACACTAGATCCAACGCAGATGTCTCTGTTACCTGAAATCCATACATATGGTTTAGGTAATACATTGACAATGATACGTTCTGTCGTTGTACATCCGTTTCGCGTTCCATCGACAACGAATGTTTTGCTTGTTGTCATTTCCTTCTCTTCATAGGTGTCACTACGACTATTGTCATGCCATACGTAACTGTCAGCACCGCTAGCTGTGATTGTCAAATCAGAACCTTCACAAATGGTCTTAGGCGCATTCGTCGTGATAATAGGGTAGTCTTTCTTAACAATTGTTTTTGTTAACGAAGTCTTACAGTTCTTGAGGTTTTCACCAATTACTGTGAACGTTGTGTTCTTGTTGATAATTGGATGAATGGTGTCTTTTTGTTCACCTGTGTTCAACCATGTATAGGTGTTAGCATCACCTTTAACATATAACATAGCTTCGTCACCTTCACAAACTGCATCATCTCCAAAGATGGCAAATGTAGGAAGATCGTTTACTTCCAACGTGAATTCTTCACTCCAGTTAGAACAGTTATTTCCATCTGTACCATACACTTTGTAAGTCGTGTTTTCTAATGGAGATTCTATTCTTTCTGTTACTGTACGATTATCTTGCCATACATAAGAGATACCTCCGTTAGCAGTTAAAACGGATTGGTCAACGCCCTTACATATTTCATTCTTTGAGGCTGAAATCCAGATGTTAGGTAATGGCATTACTTGAACATCGACTTCAATTGATCCAGGACATTCTCCAATTGTACCAGAGAATATGTAAGTGGTGTCTCTTGATGGTGTATCGGTAATGGTTCCATTTAATGTATTACCAAATTCATCGTAATACTTATCAGCACCCGAAAGGGTAATTGTGGCAGGAGTGCCATAACATACATACTCAGGAGCTGTTGCTACTAGATTTGGTATTGCTAATGCATTAACCGTATGTTCTGCGGAATTTTCACATCCGTTCAAATCGACTACTTGAACTTTGAATGTCTTAGTCTCTGTTATGTTCGGATTGATTTGGAATCCAGATTCTCCATCGGTCCATGAATAAGACTTAATGATGATAGAGTTGGATAGAGCAGAAAGTTGAACATTCTCATTCTTACAAATAGCGTCTTTACCATCAATTCTAATGTCAGGAAGTTCGTTGACAACCACCTCGAATTCTGCGGAGTTTTTACATCCATTGATGTCTTCTCCGATGACATAATAGTTTGTTGTTTCTGTTGGCTTCACTGTAACATCATCAGTAGTGGCGAAAGTGTCAGTTGCTGTTAAACTTTCTACTTTCCATACATATTTTCCTGATTCTCCATATTTAGCATTCAAAATAATGCTGTCATTAATACAGATTTCGTTGTCGGGATCATTCGTTCCGATGATGATAGTAGGCAAAGACCAAACACCCACTTTGATATCTTTTGTAGAAGTACATTGAATGACTGTTCCATATTCGGTCTTGCCATAGTCGATTGTACCATGGACTGTATAGGTCTTGTCATCGGTCAATGTTTCTACCACCTTAGAACCATTTACTATGTTGTATTCGGAATAGATGTCAGAGATGTTGGTTGCATTATCCCAGACAAAACTGTTTGCACCAACGACAGAGATTTCAGCCTCTGAACCTTGACAAACGTTTTCTGGTGCAGTTACCTCTAATACAGGGAATGGTTTTGTCTCAATAAGAATTGAATCGACATTCTCACATTGATTGATGTCCACACCTCTTACTTTCAAATATTTTTGATTTGTAACGGAGGTGATAATCTCTTCTCCAGTAGTAGAAGTGGACCATGGTTCACTTAAATCAGAAGCTGTATACCAAGTGTAGTCAAGAGCTGTACCATCCACTTTCTTGGAAATTTCCGAACCATTACAGATGATAGGCTTGCGGTCGCCTTGAATAACAACAGAAGGTAAAGAATTAACTTTTACAGAGAATGATTGTGTAGAAGAACAATTGTTCTCATCTGTTGCTTTTGCTGTGAATGTGTAAGTAGATGCACTTTCAGGATCCATTTCGTAAGTTTCACCTGTGAAGTCTTTACCGATCCATTCATATTCGTATTTATTAGAAGGATTCTCAGCTTTAGCTGTTAATGAAATCGTCTTGTCAATACAAATAGGATTTGCTCCATCAATTGAGAATTCAGGTAAAGCCCAAATGTTGATGGTGATAGGAAGTGGAGTTTCACAACCATCTGTTCTTGCAATCACATTGTATGTTTTTTGTGAGAAAAGATTATCAGTTGTTCTGACTACGTTGTTGTCTTTTGTGTCTTCCCATTCCCATTCATCGGCATTGTCCAATGTGATGGTGATAGGTTGTCCTTTACATACGTAATCTGTTCCAGTACTTGTCGTATATGTTGGTACTGGGAATTCCTTAACATTAACAGAAATCGTGTCGTAAGAGATACAAGTGTTGATATCTGTTGCTTTTACTACGTAAGTAACTGATTTCTCTTCAAGACTAGCAGGGGTTACATTTGGAACTATGATAGATGAAGTACCAATGATATCACTCATTCCAAGGATTGACCATTCGAAGTAGTTGGCTGAACCTTTAGCTTCGATAGTAGCTTCTGTTCCACGACATACATCGTCGACTGGATCGATGAATAGAGTAGGATGGTCGTAGATGACGATATCTTTTGTCGCACTATTTTTACAATTGTGCTTGTCTGTACCTGTTACTTCATATGTGACAGTACCCGATGCTACAGGAGTGACTGTGACAGCATCCGTTGTTTCGCCTGAAGGATTCTTCCATTCGTACAATCCACTAACGCCATTCTTAGCTGTTAGGATAACGGCGTCATTCAAACAGATCTCGTTTTTGTTAGCTTCGATTTCAATGTCAGGTAATGACCATACAAAGATGGTAGTATCAATTCTGCTTGTACATTTACCTACTGTACCTTCTACCCAGATACTTTGTGGATCTTCAATGTTGGTTATCTCTATTTCTGAATAGTGACTGTTGGTTGTACTCCAATTATATGAACAATTGTCAGGACCTGTCATACTGATTGTCTTATCACCACCGAAGCAAACGGTGTCTCCGTTTTCAATCGTCATACTGATAACAGGAAGTTCGATAATCTCGACAGTGATTTGATCTGATTTTTTACAACCTTCAGTTGACATTCCTGTTACGCTGTAAGTCTTCTCGCTTGTTAGGATTTCAGAGAAACGAGAATCAGTCTTAAATCCTGTTCCCCAATCATAGGATAGACCTGTGTTGGATGCTTGGATAACAGCTTCACTACCTTTACATACTGGACCGTTGCTTGATAATGAGAAGATAGGATCATTGTATGTGTACACTGTGATGTCTTTAGCACCAGAACATCCGTTCTTGTCGGTACCTTTAACAATGTATGTGGTACGTTCGCTGATTGGTGCTGTTTCGTAGTCCATACCTTTCCAAAGTGTGTCACTTTCATTTCCACTTAAGAACCAAGAGTAGGTGTTATCAGAAGTACTTGTCGCACTTAAGACTGCTGTTGTATTTTTACAAATAGTAGTGTCTTTTGCTGTGATGTTAGGTAACTCTAAGACACCCACTGTAAATTTACCAGAAGTAGAACAGCCACCTTCTATAGTTGTGGCAACTACGGTGAAGTCGGTTGTCTTGTTAAGTGTGCGAGTGATGGAAGATTGATCTTCGTTCATCATGCCATTCCACATAAATGTGCAAGCTTCTTCTTCACCGCTCTTATTGATAGCTTTCGCTGTAACAGTAACATCTTCACCCTTACAGATGGATGCAGGATTATCTAATTCAAGTTTTATATAATCGTATTTCTTAATCTTAATAGCTTGAATGGTACTATCACAACCAAAACTATTGGTTCCTTTTACATTAAAGATAGTATCAGAAGTGATGATAGGTCTGTATGTTTGGGCTCTCGAAACGGTATCTCCGTGAATGTTGGTCCAAATATAAGACAATGAATTGTTGTCAGCTTCTAAGATTGCAGTCTCATTTTCACAATAACCATCTTTGTGGTTGATTGAGAACTTTGGAGTTTCATTAATAGAAATGGTGATTTCATCATTGTTTTTACATCCATTCGCATCAATACCCGAAACAGAGAAGTGCTGTTGTGTACTAATGTTCGTGATGCCCATTCTATTGTCTGCAGAGTATTCTATGTCACGATCCCATTTGTAAGAAACACCTCCAGATACGACTAATTCAATGTCGGAGTATTTACAAACAGAGAACATTGGTGAATTCTCAATCTTAATATTTGGCAAAGTCCATGTTGAAACAGTGATTGTAGAATTAGAAACACAACCGTCTACTTCAGCTTCAACATAATAAGATTGATCTCTGTCTAATACTCCGGTGAAACATGTGTCGTTATTGTCGACTAAAATTTCACCAGACTCATTGTTTAATCTCCATGTGTATTTAGCCATTGAATTGGTTCCTGCGAGTATTGCAGTGTCACCTTCACAAATATAGTTTGGATATTGTAATGCTAAAGCTGGATACTCTTTTGTATCAATGTCTACATAATTTTCATTGATACATTTTGTGGCAGGATCCATTGCAGATATGGTGATTCGTTGAGGCTCGTCAATAGTGTATGAACTATTGAAGAGTGACTGATAACCTTTATCTTTCCAGTTGTAAGATAATGCGTAATTGTCTGCGTAAATGGTAACATCTTGACCCTTACATACCTTTTCTTCACTCGTCAAGTTAAATGTTGGTAACGGATTGATTGTGATGGTACGTTGAGCTTCATTCTTACATCCAAATTGGTCTGTAGCAATGACTTTATACAACGTGTTTTCTGTAGGACTAGGAGTAATCGTCTGTTCAGTGGAGAATGGAGAACTATTCTCTCCGACAAACCATTCATACTTCGTGAGACCATCTGTTGCGGAGAGTGTAGCTGCACTTGAAATACAAATTGCTTTGTCACCAGATATTTCAACATATGGTAACTCTCTTGTATAGATGGCGTATGTCTCTGATGAGGTACATGATACATTTCCGTAAGTGTAAGAAACATTAACGGTATACTTCGTGTTGTTGTTGGTTACTATGTCACGAAGTGTATAAGTTGTACCTAAATTTCTATTCGCTGCATTAACCCATTGAACAGTGGTGTTTTCAACTGGCATGATGCTGATGGTTGCATAATCACCCTTACATACACTGTCTGTCTTTTGATCCAATGTGATCGTAGGGTAAGGTTTTGCCTTCACGTAGAATGTGAACGTTGAATCACAAGCATTGTTGTTAATAGCTTTGACAGAAACCTGTACGTCTGTTTGAATATCTTTCAGTTGAAGTGTCTCACCAGACTTGGTGGTTCCATCAACAGTCCATTCAAAGGCTAAACTTTCAGCTGCATTGTCGCTCTTAGCATAAAGTTCAGTTTCACCGCCTACACAAACAATAGTGTCGCCAGATATGCTGAATCTTGGTTTAGGATTGACATCGATGGTGATATTGTCTTTATTCACACATCCGATATTATCCATACCCCAAACAACAACATCTGTTTTCTTCGTGACATTGCTTAATGTCTTAGAATCGTGGTTGGCTGTATAGTTTTCTTCCTCATCCCATTTGTAGGATACACCACCCGTTGCGATTAATTGAAGATCTCCATTGTAACATACAGATGTTTGACCACGATCGATCGCAATAGTAGGAAGTGGAGTGTAACTAATCGTGATGGATTGAGTGCTAGAACAATTGTTGTTAGTACCTTTTACAGTGAATTCTTTCACAGATGTAATAGCATCAGAGATGAATGTGTCTCTGCGGACACCTGTCGTATTCCATACATAAGTGGTGACTCCACTTGTAATGGTATCTTTGGCAACGAGTGTGTCTTGCGAATTGTAACATACAATGTCTTTTCCTAAAATCGTTATTTCAGGATTTGGTTTCCATCCAATTTCAATAGAATCCACTGATGAACATCCATTAACATCTTTTGCGGTAACTGTAAATGTCTTATGACTGTTTTTCGTGATTTCTGGTGTGTAGTATTCATTCTTAGATGTGAATTCTCCTGTACCCCAGTTGTATTGAAGTGTGATTTTGTCAGCAATCAACTTCGTATTCGTACCATCACATACAGCTTTGTCTTGACTAGAAAGATTAAATGTTGGTAATGCATTAACATTTACGATATGAGTAGAACTGTCAGTACATCCGAAGTTATCTTTGATCTTCACAAAGTATGAAGTGTAACTCTTAGGAGATACGGTTAGGTCTTCTCCTGTTAGATTCTCGTGAGTGACATCTTTGGTTGAATCTCTCCATTCATATGTATAAGATGTTGCAGTACCAATGATATTAGTTGTCAATTTTGTTGTGTCACCATAGCAGATGGCATTTGTTCCTTCGATGGTAACGATAGGTAATGGTTTGATATCAACAATTGTATCAACCGTTGTGTAACATACTGTTGGTTCAGTTTTGCCAACTATATCAGAATATGACTTGCTTCCTTTGAATGTGAACAATTCTTTAGCTCCCATCTTTTCTTGGATGGAAAGTTCGCCAGTGGCAAAGTTCTCACTTCTTTGTACCCATGTGATAGTGGTGTTCTCGTCACCCGTAACTTGAATGAGCGCACTATCGTTGATACATACATATTCTGGTGCTTGAATGATTTGAATTGTTGGATTTTCTTTAACCACAATGTTAAACTTCTTTATAGCTTCACATTCGTCGGTGCTTGCAGTGACTGAATAAGTGGCATCTTCAATAATCTTCTCTAAAGAGATAGATTTAGTATTGATTGCACCATTACTCCAAACAAGATTGTAGTTGGCTACTTCGTTTGCTTCAAGTTTTAGATTATCACCATAACATATACCAATATATTCGTCAGGATAATTGAATGTAGGTGTTTGAGCACGATATACTTGGAATGGAGCAGAGTAGTTGACACAACCGAAATTCTCTGCATTGGCAACACCTTTCACGATATAGTATGTGTCTGATGTTGGAGTTACATCGATTTCTTCTCCTGTATATAATGGAGTTTCTCCTTCAGCCCATGTTTCACCTTCTTGCCAACTGTATGTTGTCCCGACAGGGCCATTGGCAACTAAGTGAGCAGGTTTTTCTGAATTCATACATAGGAATCCGTCACCAGAAATAGTTATCTCAGGAAGACTGTGAATGGTTACTGAAATAGTATCCTCTTTGTAACAATTGTAGTCTGTGTTTTCGTATCTGCCTGATTTCTTAGCACTGACGATGTAATCGTAAGGAACTAGAGCTGCCTCGTGAGCAAAATTTTCAGTCCATGTTAACCCACCATTGCTAGAAGTTCCATTGCCAGGCCATGTGAATTCGTATGTCTCTGTTGTATTGTTAGTTGCATTGATGGTTACAATCTCTTTCTCACATAAGTCATTGTTTGTGCTGAGTGTAAAGTCAGGCTTGCTAATCATCTTAACGAAATGAGTGGCAGTTGACTTACATTCGTTTCCGTCGGTAACGGTTATCTCAAATGTGGTATCTTTTGAGATGATGACGTTCGTTGAAGTCTCACTCTTACTTGGATTCAAATCACCCCAATTGTAAGATGGTGCAGAAAGATTACCATTCTTTGGAACGACAGTCAATTGGATTTCATCGTTAATACAAGCTGCGTCTTTACCTGTTAATTCAATTTCTGGTAAAGCGTTAATATTAACAGTATAGTCAGTTGAATTAATACAACCATTAACGTCTTTTACAACGACGGAATAAACATTGTTGATGCTTGGTTTGATATCGGTCAAAGTACTGTTAGTCGCATCGTAAGACAATTTTGAATCTGCGTTTTTAACACTCCATTGATATTCATAATCGCTTGAACCGTTGTTGGCTTGAAGCGTGATAGAGTCATTCAAACAGATGTAAGATGAACCGCCGGTAGCAAATCCATTGATTTGAACCTCTGGTAAATTGTTCACCTTTATGGTTAAAGATGAGTCTGTAACACATCCGTTTGAATTGTATGCTTTAAAATAGTAAGTTGTCGTGATTTCAGGACTCAATGTTCTTGATGCATTATGTTGCGTCTCTGCATAGTTACCTGTTTCAGAATCAGACCACCATTCAAATGTGTCTGAAGTGTTACTGCTTGATAAGGTAACTGTAATAGCATCTCCAACACATATGTCTTTGTTGCCAGAAATGGTAACTTCAGGATTGTTAATCTTATTGATTGTGATGAAATCAGATTCTCCTGGACATCCTTCCATTGTCGTACCGATTGCTTTTATCTTAATGGTGTTTTCAATGGTTGGATAGATAATATTACCGGTTCCAAGATTTTCATCAGTTTCACTTAACCACTCGTATGATCCAAAGTCACCAGCACCTGTTGCAGTAATCTTAGCCTCTTTATTGACACAAATGTTTTCATCTTCTGCACTCAAGTAAATCTTAGGTGTCGTATCCATTGTGATAACGTGACTCACTTCTTGAGCATTGCTACATCCGTTTTTGTCTGTTACGGTTACAAAGAATGTATACTGCTTTTTGCTTTCTTGTAAAGATGTTGCAGTTATGCTTTCTTGTGTGTTGTCACTGATTCCAAATGAAGTGCCATCGAATGATTTTGCAGACCATTCATATTGATATGGTTCTTCACCTTCAGATGCTTTTGCAGTTAAAACAACATCTTGATTGTTACATGCATTTGTTTTACCTGTAATGGAAGCAATAGGAGCTTTCATTGCTGTGATTGTAAGATCTGCAGTGGCTTCACAACCATGCTCTGACAAAACACGAGCTGTGAATTTCGTACTGCTGTTTACGGTGAATCCGCTTAATGTGCTCTCATTGATATAGGAATCACCATTAATTGTTATCCATTCGAATGGTGTAGTTGCATTTAGTGGCGAAGTTGTACTTGTGATCGTCACGTTTTCAATGGTTGAACCAATACATGCAGAAAGATTACCATTTGTTACATCTACATTTTCAGCGGTTAACAATTGAATGTTAGGGTTACCTTCTAATTTAACAACATAGAATGTGTCAATAGAACATCCACTTGCCTTATCTGTAACCGTAATACCTAATGTGTCATTTGTATTGCCAAGTGTGATTGTACGTTCGATGTTTGCATTGCCATCTTCCCATACATAACTATAGCTGCTTTCATCTGCATTCTTGATGCCGAATGTTGCAGATCCATTAACGCAGGCATATTCGTCACCTGTGAATTCAATGGTTGGTTTGTCTAATACGTTTACTGTAAATTGAGTAGAATCCGTACATTTCCCTTCTCTTGCAACAACTTCGTATGTCGTTGTCGTAAGAGGTGTGACAGAAATATTGGCATCGCTTCCTAAACTGTTTTTCCATAAGAAATCAGTTGTTGAAGGACTAGATGCTGTAAGTGTCAAACTTTCACCTTTACAGATGTTGGCACTACCATTGATTTGCTCATTGATAGTGATACTTGGAGGTGTTACGACAACGATTGTAACGTTATCGAAATATTCACAACCATCTTTTTCTACTTTTAATTCGTAGACAGTCGTGTTTTCAGGATTGAACGTGTATGAATCATTGTTAATTTGTTCCCAATTTCCATCAATCTTTATGAAGCAGGTACTGTTGGCACTGCTTGACTTGATGGTTAACTTAGTGCTTGAACCCGCACAAATAGTTGTTTCTCCTGAAACTAAAATAGAAGCAGGTTCGAATGGTTGAATGGTGATAGGGTATTTTGAATTCTCACAAGTTCCGTCATTTACAACAACAATGTAATCAGTCTTGCCTGTGACGGTTTCTGCTAAAATGAAGTTCTTGTCACCTGAACCTACAATGTCTCCCTTATATCCGTTGGCTGTATTGGTTTCATCGTATTTATACCATTGAATGCTAGCAATATCGTCGTTGCTAGTGATGCTTATGTTAGATGTTTCGCCAGAACAATAAGAGGTTTCTCCCACAACTGTTATTGTAGGTAAGTTGTTAACTTCAAAGGATTTCTCTTTCGTGCTTTGACATCCATTTTCGCCTGTGACAGTTAATGTATATTCAAATAATCCACTGACAGATGGAGTGTAAGTTGCAGTATTCTCTGTTTGTGAACTTGGTACTGGACTCCATTCGTATGAGGCATTTAGATCTGAACAGTCAACAACCAATTCGATAGGAGAGTTGACACAGACAGAAGTAGGAGCGTCTATGTTGTTAATGATTGGAAGCGACTTGCTATTAATAGTAGTGTCTTTAGTGAATGAACAACCATTGGCAGTACCTGTAACGGAGAAGGTTGCCGATTTGGCAATGGTGAACTGATAATCGGTATTTCCTTCCGTTCCTGTTTCTGTTGTTGTCCAATCATAGTCTGTGTTGTTAATCGTTTCATTAACAATGGATATTTTGGCAAGATTTCCTTCACAAACTTCATTATATTGGAAGTTCCATGATGGAGCAGAAAGACCTTTGACAAGGAATGAAATAGGTTCACTTTCGCAAACGACAACACCTTCAGGTGTGTTGTTATTCTCGTAAGCCTTAACATAATAGGTTATTTCATCGGAAGTGGCTAAGACATCCAAATCTTTGGAATTTCCTAAAATGGTGTTAATTCCAGATTCTGTCTTGTACCACTCGTATGTATAACTTGCTGCTCCATTAGCTGTAAGTGTAATGGTTGAATCTATACATAGAGAATTGTTGGCAGTTACATTGGTAATAGATGGTTTGCTTAGTTCATTCACCTTAAAGTTTTGAGTTGAAGAACAGTTGTTTGCATCAATACCTTTGACTGCATAGGTTCCAGCTTCATTGACATCAACTGTGTTAGCTTTACTTATTGTATCTGCATTTGCAGTCCATGATTCTCCCTTTTGCCAGAAATAGCTAAGTTCTGTACCATTGCTTTCAGATGCTGTTAATGTGGATGTTCCACCGTTACAGAATCCTGAGATACCCGTGATGTTAATGACTGGGTTGCTGTTAACATATACATCAACTAACTTAGTTGTCGTACATCCATTATCGTTCAATGTTACTTTCTTGGTGATATTAGACTCTAAGTTCGTTAATTGGATTGGATTAGAACTCATACCTTCCCAAGAAATAGTACCTGAACCTTCAGCTTTAATGGTGATGCTTTCTCCTTTACAAACTTTGAGATCTGGATGATCTTCAGAAGTAATGGTAATTTCAGGATTGTTTTTCGTTGTGATATGAATCTCATTCGATTTGTAACCACCACAGTGATATTGACTTGTTCCTGTAGCAGAAACAACAAGTTCTTCTGTTATGTTCTTGATTGTGATAGAACTCTTGGCATTATCATTATAGGTTACATTGTTGTATGTGCTATTGTCACTTTTGGTTATGCTCCATGAGAATGATTCTGCACTCGCTCCTGTGGTCGTTGCTGTTATCGTCACATCTTTTCCAGAACAAATGTTTTGATCATCACCAATGGTGATTTCCATGTTTGGATAAAGATTAATCTTTTGTTCGATTTCAGTAGAACATCCAGAGATTTCATCTTGGAAGGATACATAGTAAGAACCATCAGATTCTGGTGTGTCTGTTGTTTGTGCTGTGCCAGTGCTAATTTCATCTTTTGTGGTACCACTATTTGTCTTCTTTGACCATACAATAGATGATGTTGCAATAGTCGTTGAAGAGTTGCCAGTGACTTCAAGTTGAAGTTCTTTCTTACAAGTTGCAACTGTAGCACCATTCGTAACTTGACCATCCACAAGGATATTTCCACTAGGCTCTTTCTTTACGTCTACATAGATGGTTGTATCTATAGAACATAAGTTGTTGGCGGAAAGGGCAGTGACGTTAAATCCTTTTCTTGAAGTGATTTTTTCTGTAGATGTCCATTGCTTTTCACTTTCAGAATAGTCGCCTGTAGGCCATTTGTATGATGCTGCTGTACTATTTCCACCGACTGCTAAAACAGCTTGTGTATTAGGACAAATTGGAGCAGCTGTAATATCTGCAATAGGTTTGTCGTTAACTTTTATTGTTAATGTGTCAAAACCTGTACAGTTGTTATCATTTGTTACAACCAACTTATACTTGATTGTCTCTGTTGGTGTGTCAGAATAAGTACTGTTCGTAGAAGGAAGTTCGACATCAGCAGGTTGTTGAACAGCATACCATTGGAAACTGCTATATTCCTTATCTGTTGAGATTTGAACCGCATCTCCCTTACAAATCTGGTTGTTGTCTTTGTCGGAATAGATGTTGACGGTAGGACTTGGTACTACATTGAAAGATATTTTCGCTGTGTCTGAACATCCATCAAGATCGGCTATGACACCATAAGTGTATTTGTTGTCAATAGATTTTTTAACACTTAAATCTGTATTTGTAACATTTGTGTCTTTAAGTGTGGTGTAATCTGTCCATTCTACCCATTTCGTGATAGTAGCATATGTGTTGATAGAAGCGGATAGGGTAACCGATTCATCAGGACACACATCATTTTTAGAAGTGGTGAGTGAAATAGATGGACGTGGTTTGACATGAATCAATATGGTTGTGTCAGCCGTACATTCAGAGGTTGTGGAACCGTTATTCGATGTTGAAATAGTGATGTATTGATCACTCGTAAATGGCTTCAAATTAGCAGTCGGGATATTTGTTCCAGTTCCTAATAAAGTTGTTTTCGTGTCACCTTCATACCAATTGATACTTTGTCCACCAGCAGTGACAGTAATATTCGTTGGCTTTTCTCCAGAACAGATGTCTTCATAACCATCAATTTGAATTTTTGGCTTGCTTGCTTTCACGATTTCATAGGTAGTCGTGTCGGAACAGTTGTATGAGTTCCATCCTACGACAAGACCCTTGATTGTTGTCGTTTCATTTGAGATATAGAAAGAATTTGACTCTCCGTGAAGTCCGATCTCTGTTGAGTCTGCATTCAACCAAGAATAGTTGGTAGCAGTAGAACTTCCTTTGTCAACATATACGTGAACAGTGTTACCTTCACATGCTGCAGCGTCTTGTTTGACCTTTATGATTGCATTTGGATTGACGATGACATTGATGGAATTTGAACTTTCGCATCCTCCTAAATCATCACTGGTCTTTGCTGTTGCTGTGAATGTATAAGTTTCAGAGACATCATTTGTGTTAACACCTTTCCATGAAAAAGTTGGTTCGTTAGAATAAGGATTATCAGCACCTCCTGATATTCTGTATTTCCAGTTGTAACTATATGATTCGTTAGAACCTGAAATGTTGATGGTGTTATTCGAACAGATGGTGTTGTCTGTTGCATCTGTAATGATATCAAAGACAGGTTTCTTGTTGACTGAGATAGGATATTCTTTTGTTGTTTGACAACTCTCCAAATCTTTGTCACTAGCGGTCACTTTAAGTGTGATGCTCTCTTTGATTTGTGGTATTGTTATACTTTGACCTGTACTATTGTTGTAATTCCATTGATAGTTGTATTGGTCTGCGTGAGTACTATTAATGGTAATGACAGCGTCTTCATCTTCACAAACTGCTGTGTAAGAGAAATCGAAGTCAGGTTTTCCAATTACGGAAACAGTTGCATTAGACGTTGTTGTACATCCATTATCATCTGTCACGGTCAACTGATATTGAGTAGTTTCAGAAGGTGAGAATGTAGGATTGTTGACGGTGCTTAAAACGAAAGCAGGATCTTTCACGTCTATCCAAGAATAGTTTTTGAATGCATTTTTAGATTTGATGGATGCTGAATTTCCTTCACAAATTAGGCTTTCTCCTTCGATGCTATTCGTTGGTTTAGAAAAGACATTGACGGAGATGGAATCTTTGTTTGTACATTTATAAGCATTGTTTGTTTCGGCTGTCGCAATATATTTGACAATTTCAGATGATTTGTCTGTGGTGAGTGTCATGTTGATGACTGTTTCTGACAAAGATTCTCTGACGCCATTTCTTTCCCATTCCCATTGAATGTTACTGTTGGCTGCAGTTGCATTTAATGTAAATTCATCACCCGAACAAGTCTTGTCATTTCCGTCGAATGAGATGACAGGAATGTCTTCCACTTTGATGGTTAAGAACGTATCTTTTGCACATTCACCTTGATATGTGATAATATTGTATGTCTTGTCGGCTGAAACGTTACTAAATGTTCTTGTGTTGCCTGTCTCTGATGTACCATCTTGCCAGTCAATTCTGTCAATACCATTTATGGTAATTGTAATGTCATTGTTTTTACAAACATGAGGTTCATCCCAAGATGGTTGAGGAAGAGCTAATACAGTGATGGAGTGTCCTGCCTCGTCAGATTTAGCCGTACATCCGTATTCGTTTGTACCTTCTACCCAATATGTTATATTGCCAGTTATTGTTGGAGTAATGGTTTCTCCTGAGATTTTTGTTGTTGTCTTGTTGTCTGACCAAAGATAGGTTGAGGCTCCAGTTGCTTTTAAAGAGACACTACCGCCAGGACAAGCTTGATTGTCACCTTCAATAGAAACAGATGGTTTTTCATGAACTAAGATGGTTATGCTATCTGTTCCGTGACATGCTCCATTAAATCCGTCTACTTTATATTTGATAGTTCCAGGTTGTGTGGCAGTTCCTTCTGCTTCAGATTGTCCATCACCAGAAATAACAAGAGCTGGCGCATTTTCACTAGATGCAGACCATGTATATACTCCTGCACCTGTAGGATTACTAGCATCATATACTCCAGCACCTGTAGCTGTTAATTTGATGGAACCATCTTGACAAATTTCTTTGGTGATAGGATCTGCACTAATCTTGATGTAAGGGAGTTCTAAGACTGTAACCATCAAATTTTGAGCATCACTTGTACAAGTCGTTAAATCCTCATAAGTCTTTGATGCAACAATCTTAAAGTTTTGACTGCTATTTAAGACATCCGTAGTAGTATACGATAATTTACCATTGTTGTCTGATGTGAGTTCTTCTTTGTTGCTGTTCCATGTGATCTCGTAATTGGCGTTTTCTGTACCTGAAATTTCAATGGTTGCAACATTGTTTTTACAAACATCGTTTGCAGTTGGTACAAAGGTTGGATTGTCGTGTGTGTTGACTGTGAATAATGCTTCACCATAACAGCCACTTGCATTGCTACCGCTAACTTTGTATTCGGTTGTACCATTCACTGTTGGACGATAAGACACACCACCACCAACGGACGATCCGTTTGCGAACCATTGATAGTCATTGTTATCAGCACCACTGGCTGTTAACGTGAATGTTTTACCTATACAAACACTACCAGTACCATTCTCTGTGTCATTGATTTTTAATGTAGGTTTGTCATTGACTGTAACTTTATACTCGGCTGAAGATGAACAACTTGTTTCTGTTGATGTAACGGTCACTTTCGCAATGGCAAATTTCTCATTTGCAGCAGGAGTTAAGAATGCTTTGCTTGTCGTAGAAGATGAATTGTCCCATTGGTATGAAACGTCACTTGCTGAAGTTGTTGCAACCAGTTCGACAGAATCACCTTCACAAATACTATTGATACCTTTAACACTGGTAACAGTAACCGTTGGTAGTTCTTTTACTTCTATAGAAATTTCTTTCTTTGTCGTACATCCACCATTCGCTTTTATTTCTGCTTCGAAAGTATATGTCTTGGCAATGTCTAACTTACCTGTGTTATATTCTTTGTGATCATTGAAAGATTGGAAATCTCCACTGTTATTCCATGCAATGGTAACATTGTTTCCTTCTGTAGATGTCGCTGTGATGAGTACCGAATCTCCACGACAGATAATGGTTTTGTTGGCAGATAGTGTGAGATTAGGCTCGTTTTCTACTTGTATTGTTTTCTCTACAGGGTCAGAAACACATCCACTAGCATTCGTTCCAGTTACTTTGTATGTATTGGTTGTACTCCAATCCATATTGGTGATTTGATATGAACTCGTTTTGACACTTGTTGGTTCGTCATTTACGGTCCATGACCATTGATCACTCATCATGTTATCTGTGGAAGATGCTACTAATTCTTCTGCATCACCTTTACAATAGATACTTTTTGTGTTAGATAATGAAATGGTTGGTTTCTTAACATAGGTGATTTTTTGTCCCGCTACAGATGTGGCACATCCATTTGCATCTTTTGCTGTAAGGGTGATGCTGTCTGTTGCTGTAACATTACTAAGAATGTATACATTCGGATCACTGGTACTTGCTGCGATAGTTGCACCATTTTTACTCGTCCAAGTATAATCAGATTCGCCTCCAATTGGTCTTAGTTCCAATGTTCCGTTTTCGCATATTTCACCTTTACTGTCGATACCGATTGATTCTGTAGGGTGAACGTCTATTTCAATGCTTCCGCCAGCTTCACAACCTTCTTCAGTTTTGGCTATAACGTCATAACTTTGTTTGCCTTTGATTCCCGACACGTTGAGAGTGTTGGTGGTTTCACTTTGACTAAGCCAGCTCCAAGTTAATGTACTGCTATTTACTTTTGTGTTTGTGTTTTGTGCAGTAATGGTTGTACTACCATCATAACAAACAACTTGAGGTGCAGCTGTTAATTCAAGGGTTGGCGTCTCTCTTGGTACAACTGTGATTGTATCATAACCTTTACATTCAGATTTATATCCTGTTACGATGAATTTTACTTCTTTGTTGATTTGAGGTTCTATAGAAGAACATTTAGTACATGCATAATCTTTCTCTTCTCCATCAATGATATAAGTCCACGAATAAGAGTCTCCATTTCTTGCTTCAATCTTGATAGGAAGACCTTGGCAAATAGCGGTGTCTCCATCTGCAGGTTTGCCTATGATGGCAATTTTTGGAGCCGCAATACCTGTTATGATTTTTGATGCATTACCTTTACATCCTTTTGTGTCAAAACCAGTAACGGTATATTCTGTATTTCCACTTTTTACGGAACGAATGGTGTATTTGTCTTGCTTTTCAGTCTCGTCATCATTCCATTCGTATTTGCCAGACACACCACCTTTAGCTGTCAATTCAAGTGCTGCGCCTTCACATTTAGAGTCTTCTCCTACAATATAGATATTAGGTGGAGTTTGTACGGTCAATGGATAAGTTTCCTTGGTGATACAATCGTCCATGTTTGCTAATAATTCAACATTGAATGGAGTAGGGACTTTGTTCATATCGATATTCGACATGGAGAATTCACTTCCAGTCTGTGTTAAATCCTCACTATTATAGGTGTATGACCATGTATAGGTCGTTGTGCTTGTATTGACGGAAGGATCGATTTTAAGATTAAGATCTAATCCGTTACAAACATAGTCTTTGTTGTTTGCGTCATTTTTAATGACAGGGAACTCTTTCGCACGGATAGTTGTGTTATCGGTGTTGCTTTGACAACCATGATCGTCGGTTGCAACAACATGAAATACTGTTGTTTGAGAAAGAGGAAGTTGGACAGAACTTCCTGTCGCATCACCAATTTTAGTTCCTAGTGTATCGTATAAAGTCCAACTGTATTCAGCAATTTTACCTTCGCCAATAGAGGCAGATGCCTTTGCTGTTTCGTTTTTACAATATTTGTCTTGCTCTGGAGTGATAGCCACAGTCGGATTGTCATAAATAGTGACTTCTGCTGTGGTTTGTCCGTAACAACTATTGCTTCCTTTCGCTTTGACGATGTATGTTATATTGCCAGCTATGCTTGATTTTACGTTGATCTTGCTGGCATCGGTAGTTGGATTAACAACATAGGCACTATCTAAAGAGTTCCAAACTATATTGCCATCTTTTACAACACCCCATTGATATTTTTGACCTGATTGGGCTCCACTGGCAGTAAGTGTGATCGTGTTGTTAGCACAAACTCCTGCTTCATGACCAGTGATGGCTAAAGCGGCAGATGGTAAAATTGAAACTCCATGTCTAATGGTACTTGAACATTCAACGCTTTTGCTATTTACTACATAGGTCGCAGTACCTTTCAATGTGTAGTAAGTCATACCAGTTCCAGAAGGACTGTCGTTTAATATGTTCGAGTTTCCTCCGACGATTTGATTATCGTTGTTTCTCCATTCATAATTAGAACTTGAAATGGTTTTTGTAGATGTCATTTCAGCTTCTAATGATAGAGATTCACCTTCACAAATGTTGCTTATATTGGCAATTGTTAATACTGGATTAGGTCTGGTCTTAACTTCAACTTCAGCCGAGTTGGATTGACATAAGTAAGCATCTGTACCCGTTACTTTGTAAGTTTTGGTTGATGGTACGGTGACAGTGTATACTTTATTTTTCGTTCCGTCGTCCCATACAAATTCTTTTATTTCTCCAGAAGGATCATTTGCAGTTAAAACATCTGTTTCGTTTTCACAAATCAGTCCTTTTTCGGCTGATGCTGTAATTGTTTTAGGTTTGTGAACATTAATAATGACACTATCCAAACGAGAACAACCCTTATATAATGGCTCTGAAAATGCTTTTAGATAGTAGATCATAGTACCTTCTTTTGTTGGAGTTCCTGTGTTGAATATGTTGGTTGCACTTTCATGCGCTTCCAATGTCCTGTCAGGACCCCAATAATAACTAGTTGCACCAGATGCTTCCAAATCAACATGGTCTCCTAAACAAATGTGACCTGCAATTCGTGCTTTGTCGATAATGGTAACACTCGGTGCATTTTGAACGTTAATATTTATTTCCTTTTCGGAAGAACAGAGTGCTTCGCCGTGTCTTTCGTATCCCGTTACATAATATGATTTAGTGGTAACATTTGGATAGTCTGTCATGGAAAGATGGTTGGTTGTGTAGATTGGATTGCTTCCACCGGCCCAAACAGAACATGAATCGGCACCAGTTAATGACAATTGCACCTGTTCACCTTCACAAATGGTGGTAACGCCATTCACAGAAAGATTTGGTACACTGTGTACCTGAATTGTTTTCGTTATGTTACTAGGACACTCGTTATTGTTTGTTCCTTGTAGGGCTAAAACATATTCTCCGCTTGTCTTGAATGGGATTGTCACTTGCTTGTTTTGGAAGTTTGTGTTACCAGCCAATGTCCAAACATATCTACTATCATTGTCTGCACCATCGGCAGAGAATGAGTAGTCACTACCCACACAAACGTCACTTGGGCCATATATGTTTAGTTTTGGACTCTCTTTTGTGTAGATTTCTACAGAATCGATATCGAAACAAGTGTTTTCTGATATACATAGAGCATAGTATTTAATAGTGTCATTAATAACAGGTTTGTATGTGTCAGAAGAAGATAAAGTTGTCGTTTTTCTTTGTTGCACTTTATCCTGGTCTTGCCATTCGAAGAAGCAATCCATGTTACTTGAACCATATAATGTGGCGGAAGAACCTTCACATATTTCCATGTAGCGAATGAGCTCTCCGTTTTCACCCGTTTTGAATTTCATTCCTTCACCGGTTAATGTGATGGTTGGTTTTTCTTTCACAGTTATGTTGTGTTCTCCTTCGTATACGCAAGTACGAAGATTCCCGTTATTGGCATATTCGTCACTTTCTATAGATAAGGTATAGGTGGCAGTTCCGTTAGTCGGACTTGCCATGTAAGAGATGGCATCTGCACCATTGAAGATTTCATTTAAAATGTTCCCTTTTTCATCTTTCCAGTAATAACGGAACTCGTTACCATCTTCGTTTGTGTATTGACCTTTTGATGAAGTCAAATAAGCATTAGTGCTTAATTTTATTTCTGTTTCGTCTCCGTAACATACATAGTCGTTACCTGTAATGTTTACATCAGGACGACCTACGACCGTTATTCTTTTCGTTATGGTTTTTCTACAATCGTTTTGAGTGATGATTAATAATTCTATGTCGTATTGTTCTGTACGGCCCGGCTCACAAGGTAATTGAACGGTAATGTTATCACCTTGGATTTGTACTAATTGTCCTGTTGTCTTGTCTGTGTATGACCAAATACGATTGATGATTGAATCAGGTTCAACGCCATCTTTATTATGGTAAATAGGTGTTATGATGGTTTTGTCAGTCAACAATACTTCATTGTAACAAGCAATTTCTGCATCAAAGTCGAGTATGAAAGGATTCGTGGTCAAACTGAATTCGTCTGTGGTTCTTGTACAATTTGTGTTAGGATAGAGTAGGTTAGGGTCTCCGTCATTGCTACTCATTGTACATGTATACTTTGTACCCGAAGTTACTTGGTTTGCTTTGATCTTGGCAATGTTTGGTTGGTCGTTGTCTGGTACTACAATTGGATTTGACCAATTGTAGTTGACAAATCCTTCAGGTGCTATTAATTCGATATCAGAACCTTCTCCGCAGTTTTTGATAATTACTTCAAATGGTTTTGTTTCTGCTGTGAAATAACCATAATTTCTGTGGCGTCCTGCAACATATCTTTGATGGAATTTTGTGTATGTTGTAGTATGTTCATTTGCAGTACAGGTTGGACATTCTGCATGCTTGCAAGTGTTTCCGTATTCGTCGGTAGAAGTTTTGTAAAAATTGAGTTCGGATTCAGGGAAATAGGTGTTACAACCATCGCATACCCAAATAGGATCAAGACAATCTCGGTTTTCGATTTCGATAGTGATTTCTTCACCTAAATGTTCTCTTAGATCATATGAGATAGTTGTCCAGTCCTTAATAAATGTTTTTTCCAAATATTCTCTTGACAAGTAGGCTTGTTGACAGTAGTCGGTACCATGGACATCTTCGTGACCTTCTTCTAAACAGTATCTTGTGATGTTTCTGTCAGAAGTACAGTTGTAACATGTGTGAGCTTCTGTTGAAGTTGAAGCATAGTTGGAGTATATTAAAGTGTCTCTCTTGTTGGTTCCATATTCACATTCAGTACAAATGGTCTGTGTCTCTGTTCTTTGTCTGGTCTCTTTGTGGTCTTTCATGCATTTCGTACCTTCTTTGTAGGCACAAGACTTACATCTGTAATAATTACCATTTGCTTGTTTTATAAATTCACAGTTGTTGCCTTCTTCATCTGTGGCCCATTTGTCAAATTGCTCATTGTTGTTGTTGACGTTTTTAAACACGTATTTGTTATTGCCGCCAGGTCCTCCCTTTTTTTCGTATTTGTATTCGGCAATTCTGGTTGCTGTTCTGTATTTGTTGCATCTTCCATTTCGGTCCCAGCCTATGCATTCGTTTGTGTTATATGTTTCAGTGTACCATTCATTACAATGGTCATAAACGTTAGAATATCTGTCGCATATTGAAACTTCATAATCGACAGTAACGTTTTTTTGAATGCTATTTAAACATTTATACGCCTTTTTATCTTCGGAATTTTTGCATTCTTCACAATCCGTATTTGGGTCACATGTGATATGATGCATGTCGTATCCTTGTGCATCAGGTAAAATTTCCTCACATTTTTTACAAAAGGTTGTTTGACCTGCAATGGCTGTGGTGCTTGCTGGATTCAAACCGTTTTCGTCTGTTATGATACTGGAATTACATAATAAGGTTCCATTTCTATCGTATATGCGAACGGCAAAGGGAGGTCTGTCAGTATTCTGATGATTTCCATTGAAACTTGGATCATGAGATAAAATGGCATATTTGTAGGTCAACAAAGTGGAATTTTCACCAACAGTAAATGTATATACCATTTTTTCTGCCATTGCTCTTTTCATCCATGCTCCAGATCCTCCTGTAAGAGCTTTGTTTTCAGCTTCTTCGTTTGAACCCAATCTAACTGAGTAGGTGCTTCCGTCGGGAACTTGCTTTAAGTTATCGCAGGCTACGTTTTTATCAATACTGGAAGAACTCATGATCTGAAAATCTCCATAAATAGTACCTGTGATTTGTGCTGTTCTTTCGGACCATTGGTCTGATCTTGCTACAGATATATTTGATAAATCGTTTGAAATTACGTATGGTGTTGTATTGGTGATATCCATAAAATCAGACGGACCATAATAACCATAATATCTTGTCCATCCTTCAAACGTACCTTTTTCGAAACCAAGGTTTGGCGTGTCGGTATTTACTTTACTGTTTTGCGCATACGAGGACTGCATCCCCATACTAAACAATAGTATGTTTGCCAATAGAATAATAGTATGTCGCATTCTAGTTTGTATACGTTTGTTCATATTAAATTGTTTTTTAATTTCTTACTTTGTTTCTCACCTACTAAGGTTCAACTTGTAAAAATATCAATAAATTTTCTTACAACCAAATTAAAAATCGATTGATTTCACCCTTTTTTATAAAAAAAAGCAAAATAATAAAGAAATAATGAAAGATTCGTTTTCTTTGTTGGGGTAAGAAAATTTATAATGTATTGTTATTTATTGTGTTAACTATTTATTTTAGATGAAAAAGAAAAAAAAAGACAAAAGCTTTTGGAATTAAGAAGTAAAGTTATAATTTTGCATCGTCAAATTTTATGGCGGATTAGTGTAGTGGCCTAGCACGTAGCTCTCTCACGGCTTAGACCCGGGTTCGATTCCCGGATCCGCTACTTAAAATGGGTTCTGTTTTTCAGAAGCCCATTTTTTTTATATATTTGCTTACTCATAAATTTGCATTTTGAAGATGTGTGATTTGTCTTTTTTTTGCGTGAATTCTTGGTAAACAAATTGCTAAGAAAAGCGAAGCTTTTTTGATAACTCATGCAAAAATGCTGTTTGTGACTATTAATCATTAGTTTAAATATTGTACATTTTTATTATGAATAAATCATCAATTCTATTCATTTTTGTTTTTTTTATTTTTTCCTGTTCCTCTAAGACGACAGAATCTAATGAGAATCGACCTTCTTCAATAAAAAAACAAGAAGTGTTTCATCCCTCTTTCTCATCTGATTCTGCATTCTTTTATGTGCAACAACAATGTGATTTCGGTCCGCGTGTGCCCAATACGCATGCTCATGAACAATGTGCTGATTATTTGACTTCAAAATTAAAATCTTTTGGGTGGAGTGTTATAACACAAAAGTTTTCTAGTAAGGCTTATGATGGTACGATACTGAATGGATCGAATATCATAGGTCAGTGGCATCCGGAAATAGAGAGAAGAATAGTGCTTTTCGCTCATTGGGATTCTCGTCATGTATGTGACAATGATACAAAGGAAAATTGGAATAAACCTGTGATGGGAGCTAATGATGGAGCAAGTGGTGTGGCTGTTTTATTAGAAGTGGCTCGCCAACTTCAACTGAATATGGATTCTGTAGGTATTGATATTGTCTTCTTGGATTTGGAAGATTATGGACAACCATCTTTCGTGAGTGGAGATTTAAAGGATACATGGTGTTTGGGAACACAATATTTAGTGAATAATCCTTATTATAAAGCAAGACCTCAAAAAGGTATTTTGTTAGATATGGTTGGCGCTTCATCTCCATATTTCGGATTTGATCAAATCTCATTACAATTCGCTGAACCAATTTTACAAGAAGTGTGGTCTTCTGCACATAGATTAGGTTATAATTCATTTTTCGTTTCGCAAATATCTGGTAGTGTGTTAGATGATCATTATTATCTCAATACAATAGCTCATATACCAACCATTGATATTATTGATTTTAATCACTCTCGTGGTTTTCCAACGACGTGGCATACTGTTAATGATGTGCCTGATAATATAGATAAAAGTACATTGAAAATGGTTGGTGAGGTCCTTTTGTCGTATGTTCGTAAATAAAAAATGGATATTAAAAATAGGATTGTAAGTGCAACTAAATGGTCTTTTGTAACAGAGGTTCTTGCAAAACTGATACTTCCTGTTACGAGCATGATTTTAGCACGTTTGCTGACGCCAGATGCATTTGGTGTTGTGACTTCAATGGCTATTATAATTTCATTTGCAGAGATATTTATGGATGCTGGGTTCCAAAAATATCTGATTCAACATGAGTTTTCTGATAAAAAGGAAGAACAACAATGTTTTAATGTCGCTTTTTGGTCCAATTTGATCATGTCTATTGCGATTTGGATATTGATACTGTTTTTCTCGAAATCTTTATCTAAAACAGTTGGATCTGAGGGTTATGAACAAGCATTGATATTGGCGAGTTTATCGCTTCCAATAACTGCTTTGTCTAGTATTCATCTGGCTTATTATAAACGTGCATTAAATTATAAAGCATTGTTTAAAATACGAATGATTTCATCCTTCGTTCCGTTGCTTGTCACTATTCCACTTGCATTATATTATAAAAATTATTGGGCTTTAATTATCGGAACACTTGCACAGGGAATCATTAGTGTCATTATGTTGAGAATAATGTCTGAATGGAAGCCATCTTTTTCTTTTTCGTTTATTAGACTAAAAGAAATGCTTTCTTTCTCAGTTTGGTCTGTTTTTGAAGCTGTTTCTATTTGGCTTACTTTATATGTTGATATTTTCTTAATAGGAATTTATTTGGGTCAACATTATGTGGGAGTGTATAAAACTTCGGGTGCTCTTGTTGGACAAATATATGCTATAATTACATCTTCGATGACTCCTGTTTTATTTTCTTCTTTGTCTCGTTATCAAAATGATGTTGATGAATTTAAAAAGTTGTTTTTTGTATTTCAAAAGATAACAGCCATTTTTGTTTTCCCTGTAGGTGTCATGTTGTTTTGCTTTCAGAATTCTGTTACAACAATTTTATTGGGAGCTCAGTGGGAAGAGGCTGCTTTATTTGTGGGATGTTGGGGATTATCTTCAGCTTTTGTTATTGTTTTATCTCATTATTGTAGTGAAGTATATCGTTCAATGGGTAATCCGAAATTATCTGTTCTTGCTCAATGGCTTCATCTGATAGCTTTGGTTCCTGTTGTTATTTATTTTGCCAAAGATAGTTTTGAAACATTATGTACAGCACGTGCATTGGTGCGTATAGAACTTGTTGCTGTTCATTTTGTTATTATGTATTATGCTGTGCGAATATCCCCATTATCTATGCTGAAGAACATTTCGACTTCGTGTGTTGCTGCAACAGTGATGGCAATTTTTATCTATTTAGTAAAAGCGTTTGTAGATAGTACGATTTTTCTGGATGTATTTTTAATGTTTTCCGCTATGAGTTTGTATTTAGGATTTATGTTTTCTGTCCGAGAAAATAGAGAGTTGTTGTTAATGATGAAAAAAAATCTTGTGAGGTGAATATTCTTGTTGCTCCTGATATTTATATTCGTAATGTTGCAGATAAAAGAATATCTGCACAGAACACGTTCTCTGACGTAATGGATGTTTTGTTAAGAACAGAATACTCTGTGATTAATTTGGAATGTTCAATTTCTAGTGGGGAAAAAAGAACTCCGATTTTAAAATGGGGACCTTCTTTATTGGCAGATGAATCTATTGTATGTTTGATTAAAGAAATAGGCTTTGATTGTGTTACATTGGCTAATAATCACATTAATGATTATGGGGGGGACGGAGTTATGAATACTATTAATGTATTGAAAATGAGTAATTTGAATTATGTTGGTGCTGGTAAAAATCTTGATGAATCAAATACTACGTTGTATAAGAGTTTCGATGATGGAAAATTGGCTATTATTAATTGTTGTGAACATGAATTTTCCATAGCTACAGATAAAACGCCAGGTGCTAATCCTTTAAGCCTTATTCGACAATATTATGCAATCCAAAATGCAAAAAAAGAAGCTGATTACATTTTGTTAATTGTACATGGTGGTAATGAAGATTATCCTTTGCCGTCCCCACGTATGAAAGAAGTGTGTCATTTTTTTGTGGATGCTGGAGTTGATGCCATTATACAACATCATCAGCATATTACTTCTGGTTATGAAGTTTATCATGATAAACCGATTTTCTATGGTTTGGGGAATTTTTATTGCGAAGGCAAACAGAATGAGGAAAAAAGAGATGGATTGTTAGTTAATCTTGTCTTTGATAAGAATTCAGTGTCATATAATCTTATTCCTTATTGGCAATGCCCAGGTTCGATATCATTTTCGCTGATGAATGAATCAGATAAGACAGTTTTCCTTCAAAAAATTGAAGGATATAATATGATTATAAAAGATGATGATAGGTTAAGAAAAGAATGGGAATCTTTTTCCCGATCTAATAAGGACAATTATTTTTCTTTTCTTTCTCCCTATAATTCAGTATTATGTAAAGTTTTAATGAAACGTCACCTCTTGCCGAAATTTCTTCAGTCTCAACGCCTTATGCATGCTCAAAATTATATTGATTGCGAATCTCATAGAGATGTGCTTTCTTATTTGTTAGAAGAGGAAAGACGGAAAATAAAATGAGTGATTTTGTATTATTGGCAAAAAAAATAGTTCGGTATTTTTTCAAAGAACCTAATATAGGTCTGATAATTATACTGGATAAGTTGTCCTTTTTCTTATCTGATAAATTGTATGTGAAGATGATGTTTTATCTTCATATGGGATATCGATTAGATTTAACAAATCCTCGCTCTTTTTCAGAAAAGATACAATGGCTAAAATTATATGATCATCAACCCCAATATACACGAATGGCTGATAAATATGAAATGAAAAGAATTGTCAATGAATTAATTGGACCAGGGTTTGTGATTCCTGTTTTGGGCGTATGGGATAATGAATCAGACATTGATTTTAGTTCATTGCCTAATCAATTTGTCCTGAAGACAACCCACGATAGTGGTGGTGTCCTAATATGTAGAGATAAGTCAAATTTTGATATTGTTGATGCTCGAAAAAAACTAAAAAGTCATTTGGTTTCTGATTTTTATGTTAAAACGAAAGAGTGGCCGTATAAAAATATAAAAAGGAGAATTATTGCTGAAAAATATATGGAGAACGAGAATGGAGAATTGATTGATTATAAATTTTTTTGTTTTGATGGAATTGTTAAATTGATAGAGGTGGACTATGATAGATTTGTTGAACATAAAAGGACTTTATTTACACCAGAATGGGAGAATATGAATGCTACGATTGGATTCCCGTCAGATGAAAAAAATAATATTGAGAAACCATCATGTCTCGACGAGATGATTCAAGTCTCTCAAATCTTGTCTGCTGGGATTCCTCATTTGCGTGTTGATTTTTATTGCACCAATAATCAGTTCTATGTCGGAGAACTTACTTTCTATCATGGTAGTGGATTTGAAAAAACGAATCCAGAATCATTGAATTATACAATGGGATCATGGATTAAATTACCACAAAGAAGCAAATGAGGAAATGAATGACAAAAAATTGAACCTTAGATGATTAAAGAAAAGAGCATATTGTATTTATATATAATGTTGTGGTTCTTCTATGAATTACAAGGTCTTTTTTGGTCTGTAGGAAATTTGTTGTCTCAATTTATTGTTTTGTCTCTGACGTTTCTTTCTTTTGTCTATGTTGGTAAAGTCCACATGATTAAACACCTTCCGATTTTTATAATAGCTTTAGATGTGTTGCTTTTTATGTTTACAATATATGGTATTATATATGCGATGGGGGATGTTCAAATAGCAAAGGATTGTGCAATTGATAAGCCTATTAATTATTTGAAAAACATATACAATTCTTTGTTGTCAATTTATTTCTTTTATTATTTTTCAAGGAAAAAAATGATGACGGAAGAAGATTTGGTCAAGTTTGTTTTCTTTTTCTTCTTTATGTCTGTCTTGTCATTTGTGAATTGTGAGTTGCTTTCGTCGGTTATGATAGATGAAAAAGGTGGATATGTAAATAATAAAAGCTATGCTTTTTTATCTCTCTTTCCGTTAATTGTATTTTTATATAAACGACCTGTAATACAATATGTCTTATTGACTGGATCGCTGTTTTTTGTGTTGTTAGGCATGAAGCGAGGAGCTGTCTTGATAGCATTTGTTTGTCTTCCCGTTTTTTTTATTGATAGAATGAGAAACTCATCTAGCGGAATGAAACTTGCCATGTCTTTTTTGTCATTGTCTGTGATTTTAGGTTTGTGTTTTTTTGTGTCATATTTGGTGAATACTAATGAGTTTTTTTTAATTCGTGTAAAACAAACATTAGAAGGAGAATCGAGTGGTCGTGACATAATATATTCTTCTTTATGGTCATATTTTATTGACAACACAACGGACTTTCAATTTTTATTTGGCTCTGGAGCAAATGCGACGCTCTCACGGACAGAAAATTTTGCGCATAATGATTGGTTGGAAATCTGTATTAATCAGGGAGTATTGGGCGTTTCCCTCTACTTGTTTTATTGGGTTGCTTTTATTTCTGAGTTAAAAAGTTTAAAAGGCACAGGTCATGTGTATATAGCTTATTTGTTGCTTGTGGTAATTTTCTTTATGAAAACGATTTTTTCTATGTCATATTCTGATATGAATATATATGCTACTTGTGTGTTGGGTTATTGCTTGAATTATAAACGTCAAAACAATGAGGAAAAAGAAAATATTACTTGTGATTGAGGGAATAGGTTCTGGTGGTGCGGAAAATCAGATTTGTAGATTGACCTCTTTATTGACGAATGCTGGTTATGAATGCAGATTAATATCGTATGTTGAGAACCAATTTTATGAGCCATTTCTTGAGTCTAATCATGTTGATTATGCCTTTTTGCCCGAACTGCGTCCTAAAGTCACTCGTGTTTTTCGAATGATAAAATACATAAAAAAATATGCTCCCGAATGTGTGATTTCATATTTGCCCTCTGTGAATAAACTTTTGTGCTTGTGTCGTTTTTTTTGTCATTTTAATTTGATTGTGTCAGAACGAAATAATGAAATGTGGGCAAAAACATATTATCTGATAGCCTTTAACCTATATCGTATGGCGAATCATATTGTTACAAATACATATACTCAATATGATTATATTCGAGAACATTATTCCTTTTTATCTAAGAAGTTGTCCGTGATTGTTAATTTTGTTGATACTGATGTGTTTATACCTTCAAGTGAAAAAGAAGATAATCAAAAATTTACAATTTTATTAGTAGGTAGATATGCCATTCAAAAGAATGTTGCTCGTTTTCTTGATTCTGTTTCTGAAATAAAAAAGCAAAATCTTCCTATAAAATTTGAATGGATTGGAAGTGTGTCGGTTGATTCTTCATATTATTCTATGTGTTGTGAAAAAGTAAAGACATTAGGCATCGAAGATTATGTGGTTCTTTCTCCAGAAACAGACAATCTTCTTGAAAAATACCAAAAAGCGGATGCTTTTTGCTTACCAAGCATATATGAAGGTTATCCTAATGTGATACTAGAAGCTATGAGTTGTCAGTTGCCGATTCTTTGTAGTAATATTTGTGATAATGCAACTATTGTTAAGGAGAATGTGAATGGTTTCCTGTTTGATCCTTATGACATACAACAAATGGTTGATTCAATTAAAAAATTATATAATCTACCATCCAAAGAAAAAATTTTGATGGGACAAAATAATAGAAAGTTATGTCTCTTACGTAATTCAAAAGAGAATTTCTTACAACAATATATTGATTTATTATAAATTGTATTGTGGAGGTAGTGGGTAATATTGTAGTTGCAGCGAATTTACGAAGATAATTAAATAAAATTCATGATGAAAATTTGTGTGTGCGGTCATTTTGGGTTTGGCTTAGAATTGTTGAATGGACAAACTATTAAAACAAAAGTTATTTCTGAAGAATTGGAAAAGAAATATAACCAATCTTCTGTGCTAAAAATTGACACACACGGATTGAAAAATATATTGATTCTTCCTCTGAAATTGTTGATTGCTATGTTCACTTGCAAAAACATGATTATTTTACCTGCACAAAGAGCTTTGGCGTTGGAAACGATTTATTTGTGCATATTAAATGTTTTTTTTCGTAGAAATATACATTATATTGTAATTGGTGGTTGGATTATTAATTATATAGAAAAACATAGTATTGTGGCATATTTGTTGAAATCATATAAAGGTATTTATGTTGAATTACAACATATGAAAGAACAATTAGTAATATTAGGGTATCATAATGTGTATATTCTTCCTAATTGTAAAAAAAATTCAATTTTAGACGTAGATAAAATAGAAGAAAACCAAAATGAGAAATTCAAGCTTGTGATTTTCTCCAGAATCATGAAAGAAAAAGGTATTAGTTATGCTATCGAAGCAATAAAAAAAGCGAATAGGGAATTGAACGATCATATATTTCAATTAGATTTGTATGGTGAGGTCGATTCAAAACAACATGAGTGGTTTGAAAGAGAAAAACAAAACTTCTCTAACGATGTACATTATAGAGGAAAACTTCCATACGATAAGTGCGTCGATGTCTTATGCAAATATCACATGTTACTTTTCCCTACTTATTATGAAGGGGAAGGCCTTCCTGGAACAATTATTGATGCATATGCATCAGGATTACCAGTGATTGCCAGTGATTGGAAATACAATGCTTGTGTTGTGATCAATGGTAAAACAGGATGCTTATTTAAACCTCATGATGTCGATGATTTAAAAGACAAAATGATACAATGTTATAAAAATCCAACAGTAAGAATAAAAATGCGCTATAATTGTATTCAGCAAGCAAAATTGTATATGCCAGAGATCGCATTAAAACCATTGTTCGAAAATTTATGATATACATTATATTCGATAGACCACAAAATAATAATGACAAGCAATGGCTGTTTGATACATTAAAAGAAAAAACTAATTTTGATGTGTCTGCATTTTATACACCTTCCTTTTTGCTCCAGTTGAAGATCCCTGCTGTATCAAAAATTTTGTGTGTTCTTGTTGCAGTTTACATGAGTATAAAGTGTATAGTCGTTTCTCATAAAAACGATACAATTCTTTGTTGGTCATCTATGCCAGGTTTGCTACTGAATTTTATTTCACGTTTGTGCGGGAATAATCGTCGGTTAATCTTGTTTAACTGGTTGTCTCCATCTCCTCGCTTAAAATCGATACATGTTTATTTGTGTAGGAAAGCTGTTGATAACCCTCAATGCATCTTATCTTTTAATTCTTATCATTTGCCAGAAGAATGGAAAAAAAGATTGAATGTGAATAAATTACATTATGTTATCATTCCAGATGTCTATAATTCTAATGACGAAATTATTCTACCTTGTGAAAAAAAAGATAAGTATTGTTTCGCTGGTGGCTATGCTTATAGAAATTGGAAATATCTTTTGAACTTGGCAGAATCTCTGCAAGAAATAAAATTTGTATGTTGCGTTAGTAAAAGAGATTTTCAAAATCAAATAAAGAATGTTCCCATCCCGCCAAATGTTCGTGTTTTGTATGATGTGGTAGAAAAGGAATACTACTTATGGATGAGAAATTCGTCGTTGGTGTTGTTGCCTTTGAAAACAAATAAAGTTGCAGGATTAATTAATATAATAAAAAGCGCTCAGTATGGAATACGATGTTTGTTTTCATATACGAAAGCAACCGAGATGTATGCACCTCAGGACTTGAATTGCTTTCTTCCCGATGATAAGGTTGCTGCTTGTGATATGATACAGGGGATTTTGAATCAACCAGAAGAAACATATAAGGCTCAAACACAAGAATTTCAAAAACATATTTTGTCTAATTTCTCACCTGAGTCTGTCGTTGAAAAATTAATTTGTGTCATTTGAATATATGTCTGATTATTATTTGTATAAACATTCGTTAAATTATTCTGGACCTTTATATAAGGAACAAAAACTTGATGAAAAAACTTGTTCTTCTTTATTGCATGATAATAAAGAAGCTTTTTTTATTAGAAATGTGTATGATTTTGATACGCCTCAAAAGACTCATTTTTGGTATTTGATTAAGGAAGATGCTGATCTTTTAGAAAACTATAGTTATCAAATGAGAAGACATATAAAAAAAGCTATGTCTCAATATACTATAAAAAAAATTTCAAAATCATATATCCAAAAAAATGGTTATGATGTTTATTGTTCAGCTTCGAAAAATTATAAAGTGAAATCAGATGTTTTATCAAAACATGAATTTGAGAAAGATATAGAGAATAAATCAGACTCTTGTGAATACTGGGCTGCATTTGAAAAAACATCTGATGTGATGGAAGCTTATATGATAACCAAACCAGATGACCTTTGTTGTGAATATATGGTACAAAAAGCTACACAAAAAGCTCGGTTGAATTATTGTTGCTATTATTTGATATATCAGTTGAATTTGTACTATTTGAAGGATATGAATTTATCTTTTGTGAATGCGGGTGCTCGTTCAGTTACGAATCATTCGAATGTGCAAAATTTTTTGGAAGAAAAATTTAATTTTAGGAAGGCATATTGCCAATTAAATGTGGTTTATCAGTGGTGGTTGAAACCTATCGTAAATGTTTTGTTCCCATTTAGAAAAATAATTCCGAATAATAAGATTAAAGCTCTTCTTAATTTAGAAGCAATGAAACGTGGTTTAATATGAGTGAAAAGGTGAATTTGACAGTTATATGTCCTGTATACAATGAAGGTAAATACATTTCTCAGTGCCTTGATTCTTTATTAAGTCAGGATTATCCAAAAAATGAAATGGAATTTCTATTCGTGGATGGCATGAGTACGGATAATACAAGAGAAATCATTGCTGAATATCAGAAAGATTATCCGTTTATTAAACTCATAGAAAATCCTTTCAGAACAGCTCCTTTCGCTATGAATAAGGGAATCCAAAATGCCATGGGTAATATTATTATGCGGATTGATGCACATGCTACGTATGATATGAAATATGTTTCAACATTGGTTTCCCTTTTATCTGAGCTAAAGGCGGATAATATCGGTTGTGAAATGTACACTGATGTGCTATACAAAACATCGGAAAGTTTGGCGATTCGTGAAGTGCTAACCAATAAATGGGGCGTTGGAAATTCTGCCTTCCGTATTGGCATTCAGTCGATCCAGTTAGTGGATACCGTACCTTTTGGTTGCTTCCCGAAACAAACTTTTGCAAAATATGGTTTGTATGATACTCGTCTTGATAGAAATCAAGATATAGAATTAAACAAGCGTATTGTTCGGGGCGGAGGGAAAATTTATATCGTTCCAAAACCATACATAACCTATTATGCAAGAAATAACTATGCTGATTTAGCAGCAAATAATTTCGAAAATGGGAAATGGAATCTGTGGACCCTTTTTTATACTAGAAATTTTGATTCGTTGTCAATCAGACATTTCGTGCCGTTCATTTTCGTCCTCTCTTTACTTGCCTCTTTTTTGTTGGGTTTTGTATATTCATTCTTTTTTGCTCTTTTTGCTTTTATCCTTTTATCATACTTCTCTTTTTTCGGATATCTCTCGTATAAGATGTCGAAAGAAAAGGACTTGGAATTTAAATGTGTGTTAATGGCTTTTGCCACTTTGCATTTCTCTTATGGTATAGGTTCTCTTATGGGTTTCCTTTTGTGGCCATTTAAATAGCGATGGATATGATTTTAAAACAATTGTTCGACAGAATAGTATCTTTGATTGCATTACTCTTTTTGTCCTGGCTTTTGCTTGTAATTGCGTTGGCGATTAAAATAAAGATGAAGGGACCTGTGTTCTTTGTACAAAACAGAGTAGGCAAAGATGGTGTTTTATTTAAGATTCACAAATTTAGAACAATGGTTGTAGATCACCATGGATCTTCTGTCTCTTTGGTAGGGGAATCTCGCATAACCCCTTTTGGGGCTGTTCTTCGGAACTATAAATTAGATGAATTGCCTGAGTTATGGGATGTCTTAATAGGTAAGATGAGTTTTGTGGGACCTCGTCCGGATGTCCCTGGATATGCAGACAAATTGCAAGGTGAAGAACGAAACATATTAAAACTGTTACCAGGAATTACGGGCCCTGCTTCTTTAAAATATCGAAATGAAGAGGTGTTATTGTCTACAAAGGAGAACCCTCTGCAATATAACGATGAAGTGATTTTCCCTGACAAGGTGCGGTTGAATCTATATTATTATCGTCATTATTCTTTTTGGATGGATTTGAAAATAATATGGGCAACAATCTTTCATAGACATCTTTTATATGCTGGCGAACTCATCTGATAAAAAGTGAAATTTCTTCCTAAAAAATGATAGCAAAATTTTAAATTTGCAAACAAAAATTTTTTAACCTTGGATTATTTAGATTTTAGTTAAAATATGGATTTAATATTGAAATATTTTCCTCATTTGTCAGATAAGCAGAAAGAACAATTTGCTGCGTTATATGATTTATATGCTGATTGGAATAGTAAGATAAATGTGATATCTCGAAAAGACATAGAAAATCTATATGAACATCATGTCCTTCATTCGTTGGCAATCGCTAAAATTATTAATTTCACACCTGGGACTTCAATTATGGATGTTGGTACGGGTGGCGGATTCCCGGCTATTCCGTTGGCTATCTATTTCCCTGAATGTACATTCCATTTGGTAGATTCTATTGGAAAGAAAATACGTGTGGCAACAGAGGTCTCTACTTCTATCGGATTGCAAAACACAACGTTTAAACATGAACGTGTGGAGGAGGAAAAACAAAAATTTGATTTTGTGGTCAGCCGTGCTGTTATGCCATTAGGTGACTTGATTCGCCTTTCGCAAAAGAATGTTTCTCAGAAAAACCAAAAAAATGCTTTGCCGAATGGTATTATCTGTTTGAAAGGCGGAGAACTTCAACAAGAAGTGCATCCATATAAAAATAGAGCTTCGATGTTTGATATTAAGGATTTCTTTGAAGAGGAGTATTTTGATACTAAAAAAGCCGTTTACGTTCCTGTTTGTTGATTGTGAAGATGAATGATGGGTATAAATTTATAGCACGAAGGAAACAACTTGTTGCATCTTTGACAACCAAAGGGATACGTTCTGCCTTGGTATTGAAAGCTATAGGTGACGTGCCAAGAGAAAAATTCATGAATCAGACATTGGTGGAACTGGCTTATGAGGATAAGGCTTATCCAATAAATGCAGGTCAAACTATTTCACAACCTTTCACTGTTGCAAAACAAACAGAATTGTTGGATTTGAGTGGTGGTGAGAAGGTGTTGGAAATCGGTACCGGATCTGGTTACCAAGCTGCTGTCTTATGTCAATGTCGGTGCTCGGTCTATAGCATTGAAAGACAGAAAGAACTGTATGTGGAGACAAGTCGTCTGTTGTCGTCTTTAGGTTATAAGGTGAACTGTTCGTTTGGGGATGGATTTGCAGGCTGGAAGGAACAGGCTCCGTTTGATCGTGTTTTGATTACTGCTGGATGTCCTGAAATACCGCAGGAACTTATAAAACAATTGTCGATCGGAGGTTTGTTGGTGATGCCTTTTGGTAATGGTGCTCAATTGAAAATGCTTCGTATAAAAAGATTATCAGAAACAGAATTTAGGAAAGAAGAGTTCGGAGATTGCTCCTTTGTCCCAATGCTAAAAGGTGTGGTGGAATGATTATACAAGAAGAGCCTTTTTTGTCTTTCCATAATTTCGTTATTGGTTATGGTACAAAGAAACATTCAAAGTCGCTTTCTCAACCTTTTACATCCATTATTCAGCGAGGTCAACTAATTTCATTAATAGGCTTAAATGGTGTTGGTAAATCAACCTTGTTAAGAACAATAGCAGGAATACTCCCTCCTATATCTGGATCTGTAACAATCTATGGAAGAAACATTCATAAGCTATCATCTGTTGAAAAATCAGAAAATATCAGTGTGGAGTTCCCCTTTGAAAATGCACGACCCAATCTGACTGTACTCGATTATGTCCAATTGGGTCAATATCGTTTTTCTGATTGGTTGGGCAATATGCAATCAGAAAATGATTTTTTAGAAAAAGTGATAGAACAGTTTTCTTTGCAAAACTATTTAGATAGGAAGGTTGATGAATTGTCAGACGGCGAATTCCAACGTGTGGAATTAGCGAGATGCATTGTGCAACAAACACCACTTGTTTTATTAGATGAACCTACTTCTCACATGGATTACCCATCGAGAGAAATGACAATGCAACTATTGAAAAAGATGTCTCATGATTTGAATAAAACTATTATTGTGAGTACACATGAACTGCCTTTGGCTGAAAAATATAGTGATCGATTTCTTATGATGTCACAGAGTGGGAATATATTGTATACTGACTGCTGGTCTACAGATATAATTAATTCGCTTTTTGCAATGGAGTGATTTTGTGACTTTTCTTTTGTACATCTAAAAAAAATCTATAAATTGCAAATGATTATCGGTGAGATTTGTCGGATAATCGCTCATTTCTTTCTTTACTTTTGAGATTGTGGAAATTATTCGCTTATTGAATTGTAAATCAGTTGTTTGTGTGATATTTTGAGAAACTTTTAGTACTTCAAAATAAGTTTTAGATTAAATTAAACAAATTCTAATAAATTAAAAAGATGGCAAAAATAATAGGATTAGACAACATGTCTGCTGAGGAGTTTAAAAAGGAGTTGGAAAAAGGAGGGAAATTTGTAATGTTTCCCTATGCGATTTCAATTATAGTTATGACTTTCAAAAGAAGTAGTGACATTTATTTTGTCAAGGCTGATGATTCGGCGATAAAATATGGCTACAAATATCTGTTGATTAGTTTGTTGTTAGGTTGGTGGGGTGTTCCTTGGGGACCTGTCTATACAGTTCAGTCGATTGTCAATGCGTTCTCTGGAAAGGATGTAACCAAAGAAGTCCTTGAAGAGATTAAAAAATAAATTTAATAAGATAAAATCTTAACATTATTCTAAAATAAAAGCGGAGATGATAACCATCTCCGCTTTTTGTATACTTGATACTTGGAATTAGAAGTTTGCTGTTTTGGGCGTTCTTGGGAAAGGTATGACGTCGCGAATGTTTTGCATACCTGTTACGAACAACATTAAGCGCTCGAATCCAAGACCGAAACCTCCATGAGGGCAAGAACCGTATTTACGTGTATCCAAATACCACCACATATCTTTCATAGGAATATTCAACTCTTCGATTCTCTTCAACAATTTTTCGTAGTTCTCTTCACGAACACTACCACCAATGATTTCTCCGATTTGAGGGAAGAGTACGTCTGTTCCTTGAACGGTCTTCTTATCGGCATTTTCTTTCATATAGAATGCTTTGATCTCTTTTGGATAGTCAATCATGATAACAGGTTTCTTGAAGTGCTCTTCTACTAAGTAACGTTCATGCTCACTAGCAAGGTCGCAACCCCAATATACAGGGAATTCAAATTTGTGTCCTGCTTTGATAGCTTCTTCCAAAATCTTAACACCTTCAGTGTATGGTAATCTGACAAATTCAGTGTCAACGACGGCTTTTAATCTTTCAATCAAACCATTGTCAATCATCTTATTCAAGAATTCCAAGTCATCCATACAGTTATCCAATGCCCATTTTACGCAGTGTTTGATGAAGTCTTCTTCTAAATCCATCAAATCTTGTAGGTCGATGAAAGCAACTTCTGGCTCAATCATCCAAAACTCTGCCAAGTGACGAGGAGTGTTGGAGTTCTCTGCGCGGAAAGTAGGTCCGAAAGTATATATTGCACCTAATGCAGTAGCGGCTAATTCACCTTCCAATTGACCCGATACGGTTAAAGAGGTTTGCTTTCCGAAGAAATCGTCATCATATTTGATGTTTCCATTCTCATCTTTCTTTAGGTTGTAAAGATTTTGAGTTGTTACTTGAAACATTTGTCCTGCGCCTTCACAATCTGATGCTGTGATGATAGGAGAGTGGAAATAATAGAATCCTCTTTCGTGGAAATATTTGTGGATGGCAATTGCCATGTTGTGACGAATTCTTAATACGGCACCAAATAAGTTGGTACGAGGACGAAGATGTGCAATGTCACGAAGATATTCCATCGTGTGACCTTTTTTCTGTAAAGGATATGTGTCGTCGGCAGTACCATATATTTCAATCTCATCTGCTTGAATCTCGACAGATTGACCGCCTCCCATTGATTCAACCAATTTTCCTATAACACTGATGCAAGCACCTGTGGTGATGGATTTTAAAATCTTTTCGTCGAATTTTTCAACGTCTGCAACAATTTGAATGTTGTTTATGGTAGAACCATCATTTAAAGCAATGAAGTTTACACTTTTGTTACCTCTTTTTGTTCTTACCCAACCTTTTACATTAATAGGCTCTCCAAATGATGTCTTTTTAATGGCATCGGCAATTCTAGTCCTACGAATTTCCATGTTTTACTTATTTATATATCGTTTTTTTTTCTAATCGAAAGTTTTGACTTGCAAAGTTAACAATAAGTTTTCATAAATTATCCATCTCGATTGTTTTGTTTTCTCTTTTCAACCTATTTTTTGAAGTTTGTAAATGTTTCATTTTATATGCTTTTTGTTTCATTTGCAGCCTATAGACATGTTTGGCTTTGTACTCTCGGTCGACTTCCTATATCTTTGCGCTACAATTAAATTTATGTCTAACTATTGTTTTGTGAAATTTTATTATGAAAGAAAAATCTGTTAAAAATGGGGAAAAAAGAAATCTCGCAGATTATTTGCATGCTGATTTTTTTATGTGTAAATGTCAAAAATCTGTTATAAATGAGGATTGGCATGAGTATGAAGCGATCGTTCGTGATTTAGATGAACAATTGTCTAGAATGCCATTGTTGTATGAACAGGAAAATATGGGATTTCGAGCTATGGTGTATGCTCATTATTTCGGGGGAGCTACCGATGTCTTTGTGACGGAATGTAGTGGTGATGATGCCTTTGGTTATGTCATTCTAAATGGCGATTATGAAAATTCAGAACTGGGTTATGTCTCAATTAAGGAGTTGACGAAAATTGATATGCTTAATTTGGATTTCTTTTGGGAACCTTGTCCTTTGAATGAGGCTTTGTTGGAGGTGGACTCGGAATATTTCTCTTAAATATTCGTAAAATAAAAAGGAAGCCCTTTGTCATAAAGGACTTCCTTTCTTCGAATGGTATGCTTTTTTACATTCTTTCTGGAACTTCGATTCCTAATAATCCCATACCTGCTTTAATTACAGATGCGATTTTCTTTGAAAGCAACAAACGGAATTCCCTCATTCCTTCGTTTTCTTCTTTCAAAATTGAGAAATCATGATAGAAAGAATTGTATTGTTTTACTAATTCGTAAACGTAGTTGGCAATTAATGCAGGGCTGTAATCGGATCCTGCTTGTTTTACCACGTTAGGGAAGTTAGATAGGTATTGAATCAAATTAACTTCTGTATCGGATAAAGTAAGACCATCTTTTACTGCGTTACCTAACTGAATGCCTTGCTCTGCAGCTTTACGAAGTACGGAGCAGATTCTGGCATGAGTATATTGAATGAATGGACCTGTGTTTCCGTTGAAGTCAATAGATTCTTTTGGATTGAATAACATATTTTTGCGAGGATCAACCTTCAAAATGAAATATTTCAAAGCTCCTAGTCCGCATATGCGTGCGATCTCCTTAATGTCGTTTTCAGACATTCCGTCTAATTTGCCTAACTCGTTGGAAACGTCTCTGGCAGTCTGAATCATTTCGTCCATCAAATCATCTGCATCGACAACTGTACCTTCTCTGGATTTCATTTTTCCTTCAGGTAATTCCACCATTCCGTAAGAGAAGTGAACCAAATCTTTTCCCCACGAAAATCCTAGTCTGTCAAGGAGTATGGATAGAACTTGAAAATGATAGTTTTGCTCGTTCCCGACAACGTAGATCATCTTGTTGATGTCGAACTCCTTAAAACGTTGCGTGGCAGTTCCTATATCTTGTGTCATATAGACAGAGGTGCCATCTGCACGAAGCAACAATTTTTCGTCCAATCCGTTTTGTGTCAAATCAGCCCATACGGATCCATCCTCACGACGATAGAATAACCCTTTTGCCAAACCTTCGTTGACTTTTGCTTTTCCATCAATGTATGTGGTTGATTCATAGTATATTTTGTCGAACCCGACGCCAAGTCTCTTGTATGTTTCATCGAAACCTGCATAAACCCAGCTGTTCATTTCGTTCCATAATTTGCGAACTTCTGCATCTCCATCTTCCCATTTCTTTAGCATTGATTGTGCTTCTTGTAGAAGAGGAGCTTGCTTTTTTGCATCTTCTTCAGATAATCCTTTGTCCATTAAAGCTTTGACCTCTTTCTTGTATTCCTGGTCAAATTTAACATAGTAGTCACCTACCAAGTGATCTCCCTTTTTACCTGTTGAGGCTGGAGTCTCTCCGTTACCGAATTTTTGCCATGCCAACATGGATTTGCAGATGTGAATTCCGCGATCATTGACAATATTCGTTTTTATGACGCGGTAACCATTTGCTTCTAATATTTTACAAAGGCTATATCCAAGAAGATTGTTGCGTATGTGACCTAAATGTAAAGGCTTGTTTGTGTTTGGAGATGAATATTCGACCATGTAAAGAGGCGCGTCGGAAGTGACCTTTTTTAATCCGAATTGTGGATCTTCTAACATGGTGTTTAATGTATTTACCCAAGTGTTCTTCGCAATTGAGAGATTGAGAAATCCTTTGATGACATTGAATTTCTCAACAATAGCATCATTTTGTGTGAGATATTCCCCGATTTCTGTGGCTGTGACTTCTGGTGTCTTTTTAGAAATCTTCAAAAAAGGGAAAACAACTAAGGTTAAATCACCTTCGAATTCTTTTTTTGTGGTTTGCAATTGAACCATTTTAGATTCAATTGTTTGACCATAAAGGGTCTCGATGGTCTTGATGACCGATTGAACTAAATTTTCTTCTAAATTCATCTCTAGTAATATTTTGTCTGCAAAATTACAATAAAAAAGGGAAGGTAACTATACCTTCCCTTAATTTTTTTTGCTAACGTTAAATTAGTTTAGAGCAGCATTCAACTCTGAACCAGCTTTGAATTTAGCAACTTTCTTAGCAGCGATTTTAATCTTTTGCTTAGTTGATGGATTGATACCCTCGCGTGCTGGATTCTCTTTTACTGAGAATGTTCCAAAACCGATAAGTGCTACTTTGTCACCTGATTTTAATGCACCAGAAACTGCATCTACGAATGCATCAACAGCTTTCTTGCTGTCTACTTTGCTAAGTCCTGCTTTTTCAGCTACTGCGTTAATAAGCTCTGTCTTGTTCATAAGATAAAAAATTAAAATATTTAATTGCCTTAATGCTTGCAAATCTATTTTAAAAATCTTTGATTCCAAAGGATTTGAGAAAAAATTTACATAAAAAAAAAGATTTTTGAATTATTTGTGTTGTAAAACACATTTAAACATGTTTTTTAACACTATCTTTGCGGTGAAATAAGGGATTCCGACAAATTTAAGTCTGTTATTTCTCGTTTTTTTTCGTTGTCTTAACAAAGAATTAAACCTTTTTGCAAAAAAACGATAAAAACACAAGAGAAAATCAGGGGTTTGTTATTATCCGTTATGGTATTATTCTTAAAATATCTTCGATTTATGGCATTTACAAACAATTCCTCTAATGTGTTTAGTTCGTTACCATCTGTTACGAAGCATTTATTGATTATTAATTTGCTTTGTTGGATTGCTCCTGTTGCTCTATCCAAAATTAACATTGATGTTTACGCTTTGTTTAGTTTGCATTATTGGGGCGCATCTTCTTTCGCTCCGTATCAATTGATAACATATATGTTTTTACATGCGCCATTCCCTAGTTTGTCTCATATTTTCTTTAATATGTTTGCCCTTTTTATGTTTGGACAGGTAATCGAGCGTAGTTGGGGACCTAAATTTTTCATTGTTTTCTATTTCTCGACTGGTATAGGCGCAGGTTTGATTCAGGAATTAACATGGATGTATGAGGTGTCACCCGCATTGTCTTATGTGAATCAAGTGATGAATCAACCATTTCCTCTGATTTTTGAGGGCGTGAGGTTTGATTCTGTTGATCAATTACATGCTTATGTTGATATGCATCTTGGCCTGAGACAAACTGTTGGCGCATCTGGTGCAATCTTTGGATTGTTAACGGCTTTTGCAATGTTGTTCCCTAATCAACCCATCTATTTTATGTTCATCCCTATTCCGATTAAAGCTAAATATTTTATGATCGTTTATGCTGTGATTGAATTATTATTGGGTGTGCATCATACAGGTGATGGTATTGCTCATTTTGCACATCTTGGTGGCGCATTGGTGGGCTTTATACTAGTTTTACTTTGGAAAAAACACAGAACTTTTAATCGTTATTAATATATGAGCTTGAAAGATGATATTGTAAAATCATTTAAAGAAGGTTCTCTTCTTACAAAACTGATTTATGTAAATATAGCAGCTTTCGTGTTTGTCAATCTGATTCTTGTTGTCTATAAGTTGATTCAGATTGAATGCCCGTGGGTGAATTTTTTGATGTTACCTTCTGATTTAAATGCTTTTATCCTCCATCCATGGACAATTATCACATATATGTTCATGCATACTAGCTTCATACATATTTTATTTAATGTGTTGATGTTGTATTGGTTTGGTCAACTTTTCATGACGTTCTTTAACCAAAGAGATCTCGTTGGAGTTTATGTGATAGGAGGATTGGCTGGTGGACTATTTTATCTTTTAGCATTTAATCTTGTTCCTTATTATATTCAACATGGTTCAAGTTACTTGTTGGGTGCTTCAGCTTCTGTTATGGCTATAGTTGTGGCAACGGCTGTTATGTCTCCTGATTATCAGGTGCGTATTCCTTTGATTGGTATGATTAAGATTGAATGGATCGCAGTTGCTTCTGTTTTGATTAGTCTGTTAGGAATCACCTCTACGAATGCGGGTGGCGAATTGGCTCATTTGGGTGGTGCCTTGATTGGATACATCTTTGCAAAAGAGTATAAAAAAGGAACAAACATTGTTGGCTGGATAAATAAGTTAATAGATTGGCTTGTTGACCTTCCTAAGAAAAAATCAAAAATGAAGGTCTCTTATGAAAATCAGTCTGCTCAACGAGAAACGGATGCAGAATACAATGCTCGTAAAAAACAACACAATGATGAGATTGACCGAATTTTAGATAAAATAAAACAGAGTGGATATGACTCTTTGTCGGACAATGAACGTAAGCAATTGTTCGGAAAATAGTTTCCCTAGTTTATGAAAAGAATTCTGCTTTTTGTGATATGTGTTTTCTCACTGATCCCTTTGGCTATTGCTCAATCGGATTCGGTTCCTTCAAGAGAACTTCAAGAGGTGGAGGTTTCCGTTTCGTATCCTTCAATGTCGAATGATTTGTTTTCCAGTTCTACTTCACTGTATGCTCCTGTTGAGGTTTTACAACAATTGTCAAATGCTTCATTATCGGATTTCTTAGTGAAAGGAACACCTCTTTTCCTAAAGGAAACTGGGAACGGAATGTTGTCGACCCTTTCTCTTCGGGGTACTTCTTCTGCACATACAAAAGTGTTGTGGGAAGGTGTCTCCATTAATTCTCAAACAATGGGACAAGTCGATTTCAGTCAGTTGCCTCTTCTCTTTTTTGATGATGTTTCTGTCCATCCGGGAGGGGAGGGCGCGGTCTATGGAAATGGTTCAATAGGGGGCTCCGTTTCGTTGTCGGATCAATTATCATTTAAAGACACGTTTTCTTTGCAACTTCATTCTGAATACGGATCTTTTTCATCGTTGCACGAAGCTGCTAAATTACGTGTTGGAAATTCTAAAGTTCAATCTTCTACGGCTCTTTTCTATCGACAGTCGGACAATGATTTCAAATTTGAATTCCGAAATGAAAAACAACGACAACAAAATGCTGGTTTTTATGATTATGGGATTCTTGAAGATTTTAATTTTCATATTACATCAACAAATTTATTGGCATTAAAAATATGGCATACATATTATAATAGGAATATACAACCGATGATGCAGAATAATCTAGATGTGAGTAAATATGAAACGATAGAAAACCGTTCATCTAAGATTCTTTTGGATTATGTCCATTATGCTCCGTTTTTATGGAAAATCAGATTGGGCTGGTTGGCTGATGATCAAACTTATGAGTCTCATATGATTGCAACTGATGATTGGCTGACGCAATCTTCTGTGGGAAAAACATGGGGAACTTCTGATAAATTTAAGATAGATGTTAAGATAGGAGGGGATATCCATGCCATTTTACCAGAGGTATATGCTTATATGGATACTTCGATGGAGTGGAGAGGCTCCCTTTATGCATTATCGAAATTCTTGTTGACTCAACGTTGTGTGTTAACGTGTAATTTGCGGAAAGATTTCGTCTCAAATTTAAAAGTCCCATTTAGTCCTTCGTTTGGAATGACTTATCAGTTTGTACAAAAACAGAAGAACAATTTATCTGCAGCCTTTTTATGCTCTCGAAATGTGAATGTGCCTACACTAAATGATCGATATTGGGGAAGAATTGACGATAAGGATGTTCGGACAGAAAAAGGTGCCAATTTGGAATTGAATATAAAGTATGGTTGGACAAATGAAACATATTCCCTGACAATATCGTCGGCTTTGTATCGAAATGCGGTGACGGATTGGATTTTATGGATGCCAAGAGGAAATGTCTGGAAACCTGTAAATCTTGATCAGGTATTGGCGAAGGGAATAGAGACATCCTTGAATCAAAAAGTAAAATGGAAAAGTAATTCTTTGTCACTTGATGTGAATTATGCCTATAATCATACGGAAATAATAAAAGGTTTTTCAGAAATGGCTCCTTTCGAAGGACGTCAGATGCCTTTGCTACCTTGTCATACATTGTCCGCTTGCTTATATGGAACATTCAACACGTTTCATTATTCGCTGATGGGGAAATACGTTGGAGAAAGGAATACGACGGATGTGTTTGAATTACTTGATTCCTATTTCTTGTTGAATCTGATGGCTGATTATGAATTTGTCTTTAAGGGGAAAGAGAATTCGAGGATAGCTCATTCATTGGATGTCGGTGTGCAAGTGAATAACCTATTGGGTGCTTACTATCAAACAATGCCATATCGTGCGATGCCCTTACAGAATTTCAATTGCTTCCTAAAATATCATTTTGGGAAATGAGGTTTCATGATTTATTAATATATTTGTCAAACCATTGTAAATAAAAATAATAAAATCAACAATATGAATATCAACGTCTTACTAAAAAGATTACTTGCGTTTTCTGCTATTGCGACTGCTTGTTCTTTTTCAACTTATGCAGTAGAAGTTCATATCAATTCAGGAAATCCGGCTTTCCCATTTCCTCAGTTTTTGGAGTATGCTTATGGTGATGCTCATCGTTTGGGCAATTTGGGTACGGATAATCCAGAGGGACTTACCCATGCGGAAATGGAACGTTATATTCGTACTGCTTATCAACAGCATGCCAATGAATTTGAATATACGGGTGATGAGTATGAAGGAATCAAGTATATATGGACTCCATATAAAGCTGCGTATGATTGCTCTGAGGGTGACGGCTATGCCTTGTTGGCTGCTGCATATATGGCGGATAAAGTCACCTTTGATGGCTATTGGATGTGTACGCATGACAAACGTCGAGTGAAAACGAAGCGTTATATGGATTGTTCTGATAATGCTCCCAATTACGAGTTTGGACAATTTGCCATAAGCGATGGTGCAGATGAAGGGGGCAATACAGCTGCGGATGGTGATGTGGATATAGCTTTAGCTTTATATGTTGCTTATATGCAATGGGGTGAGTTTATGCTGAACGATAAGGGTGAGAAGGTACTGGATGCTTGCGGAAATCCTATCAGTTATAAGCAGGAGATGATCAATGTGATTCGCGGTTTGGTTGCGATGACAATGGTGGATCAAGGTAAAAATCCTGCTCGTGTGAACACGGGTTTGATAGGATTGGATGGTTATATGCGTGGTGGTGATACATGGAAAGAACAGACCGATTGGGCAAGTCAGGAGGAAAACTATATTACGACAACAGATGGCGTGAAGGTCTATCCGTTGTTCGCTGGTGATGCACAACAACATATTGATTATTGTGCGCCTGCTTATTTCCGTGAATTCCATGATTTGCTTCTTTCTTTATCTGCAGAATTGGGTGAAACAAATGAATGGGAAGCTGAACAATATCGTCGTGGTGAAGCTTCTGCGGATTGGTTAATCGGAGATTTGGTGGGTAAAAATAGTACCTCTTTGCCAACTGCTGGATGGAATACTGTCAGCCGAGACGGAAAGCAAACTACCTATAGTAATTTCCAGGATGGCGAGGATTATCGTTGCCCTTGGCGTACGATTAGTAATTATGTGTGGCATGGAAACCCAGCCTATTCATGGGATCCTGTCTCTCATCAGGTGACAGAGAAAACCAATACGTATGAGTACGAAGCTGCCATGAAAATGTCAGATTATATGCGAGACCCTGCTCATTGGGGCTCATCTTCTAATTGTTACACGAAAGGAGATAAGAAAATTCCTTATTCTGGACCAAGAATGATGGGATGGCAGATTGATCCTATTACAGGTGAAACTTTGGATGATAAAAATTCTTCAGCTTTAGGTATGCAAAAAGGTGCTGCAGCTTTTGCTGCGATTGGTGCTCAGGATTATGATTTGATGGGCGATTTGTTTAAGGTTATATACGAAAATTGGGATGCAAGTGGACAAACGCCTGATGGACAATGGATTTCAAACTATATGAGTGGATGGTTCCGTCAAACAGGTATGATGGCGTTGACGGGTAATTATTTAGCACCATCTCAAATGATTGCTCAACCAAATCTCAAAATATACAGAGCGTTAAAAGATAGTATGTCCGTATGTCATGTGGGTGATACTGTAACCTATTTGTTATCTTATCGTAATTATGGTTCCGTGAATGCGGAAAATGTGGCGATTGTTGAAAATGTACCAGCCGATTTTGCCTTTGTGGATGCTGATAAGCAAGGAAAATATGACGCTGCAACGCATCAGGTAATATGGAATTTGGACGAAATCGCAGGCTTTAAAAGTGATGATGTGACAGGCGAAGCGTTAGATCTTTCTGCTGCGAATTTGTCTAAGACAATAGGTGGGGTGTCTTATCGATGTGTGGCAAAAACAGGGGCCAAAGGTGTCTATAAAGCAACTGCGAAAATAACTTGTGACAATGGACTGGGATCTGAAACCAATGAATATCCGAACTATGTGACTGCCACAATGCAACGTAATAATATAGAAGTAATTCCTACTGGGTTAAATGTGGAGAAGATTTCGAATTCAACTTCTGTCTTAAAAGGAGATACCGTATTGTTTACCGTTACTCTTTCAAATGACACAATCCCTACTTTGATAGGTGGACGTTCTCATGTGAATGTTGCTATGGCTGATATTGATAAAGGAAATCAGTATAATTTGATGTTTAAAATTTATCATGATGCGGTGGAACCATATATTGATAATGGGAATTACCGTGTTACTGTCTTTAAAGATTTGAAGGAGGCATCCCTTCAATGTAATTTTGATTTGTTGGAAGGAACACAAAATGGTGCAACAATGGGTTCTAATGCAAGTGATTTCAAATTTGAGGACAAAACATTGGAAGATGGAACTCATATGTTCTTTGTACAGTTCCCGCATGCTTTGGCAGCATCAACCTATTTTTTGAATGAGATGGCTGGTGCAGCTAAATTTAATTGTGAAGGAACGAAATATCCATTGCGTGTAGTGGCTCGTTTCTACGATTCCACTTGGAAAAGCGTTGATTGGTCTAAAGGATGGTCAGAGTTGAACACCGATAGCGATGAAGGATTTTATTATCCTGTAACACCTTCTTATCAATCTTCGGAAGAACCTCAGTCGGTTGATAAATTATTGCGTACGGCTTGTGACAATGTGTCGAAGGTGACAAAAAATGTTTTGGTTGAAGAATTTGATGGATATGTATGGCGTAAGATTTTAGGAAATAGTCCATTTGTGAATGGTTCAGTTGCAACGAATATAGTCGTTTCAGATACAATACCGTTAGGATTCGAATTTATTGGATTCGAAGAGAAAGGTACAACGGCATCCTATGTTCCTGCTGAAAATAAGCCATACGCTGGAATTGTCACTTATAAATTAAACACATTAGATTTAGGCTCAAAAGAAGGATTCTCATATCAGTGTAAGTATGTTGGAGCATCATCTAAATATATACAGAGTGGATGTCATGTTTTTGATGATAAGGAATCGGTGGATGCGGCACCATTGGTGTTGATGGATGATGAGGCGACTAATACAATCGATATTCCGTCGGGTGATGAATATGTGGATGTATATGATATGTTAGGTGTTATGCGAAAAAAACACGTTGCTGTGAAAGATGCCTTAGATGGTTTGGAACCAGGTGTTTATATGGTTGGTAATAACAAGATGATAAAGACAAAAGAATAAATTCAATGATTTTGATAGATGAAGCATCAGGGTAAGGAATTCCTTATCTTGATGCTTTTTTTATGATATATGTTTTATTCTGTTGAAAATTAAGATTCTAATGTGAAATTTAACTTTTTTAGGAGACACAATAATTTGCGTTAAAAAAATATAATTGTTATATTTGCCAAAGCATTATTATAAGAAATTTTTCTTAAGATCGAAATAGTATATTAAAATGATAGTATTTATGAATATAAAGAAAGCCATAAGACGAAGTTTCGCCTTATTATTTGTTATAATATCTTCTGTTACTTCAATATATTCGGTTGAAGTGCATATTAATTCGGGTAACCCAGCGTTCCCGTTCCCGCAGTTTTTGGAGTATACTTATGGGGATTTCCATCGATTAGGTAATTTGGGTACGAAGAATGCGGAAGGTGTAGTTCATGCCGAAATGGAACAGGAAGTTCGTGATGCTTATCAAATCCATGCTAATGAGTTTGCTTATACAGGAGAGGAGTACAAGGGAATTAAATACATTTGTACACCTGATGTTCCTGGGGGCTATTATGGGTGTACGGAAAGTCAAGGATATGCTTTGTTGGCAGCGGCATATATGGCGGATCAAGTTACGTTTAATGGTTATTGGTTTTGGGTTCATGATTATAAAAGAAATAGATCTCGTAGATATAATGATGGAACTCCGATATCTCCTTCGTATGTTTACGGTATGTTTACCATAAATGATGGACAATCAGGTGATTCTGCTGCTGATGGTGATGTTGATGTAGCCTTAGCTTTGTATGCTGCATATAAGCAATGGGGTGAATTTATGAAGGATCAAAACGGTAATATTGTTACAGATTTTCAAGGTAACCCTATTTCGTATAAAAAGGAGATGGTGGAGGTTATTAGAGGTCTAGTGACACTATGTGCGAGGAAATTTAAATTGGAGGGAGATGTGAAATTAGTACAATCTGGGGTTATTGGGCTTGATGGCTATATGAATGGTGGTAACACATGGACAGAATTGACGGATTGGTGCACTGGTTCCTCTCCAATGAGTGTTGATTATGATTTACCAGTATATGCATTTGATGGAGAAACTGTTACAAATGAGGTTTTACCGGCAGGAACTCCCATATCTAAAGATGTAAATCCAGGACCTGCTAAACAACACATTGATTATTATGCGCCTGCGTATTTTAGGGAATTTTGGGAATTGTTCGAGGAGATTGCTCAGGAAGAAAATATTCCATTGTTTGACATTGAGCAATTTAAGAGGGCAGAGGCTTCGTCAGATTGGCTGATTGGTAATTTGATATCAAAAAGTTCAAAATCTGTTCCTGTGGCAGGTTGGGTTGAAATGGTTTCTGATGGAAATTTTACTTTTTCCAATTTCAATGAAGGAGAGGATTACCGTTGTCCTTGGCGCACGATAAGTAATTATATGTGGCATGGAAATCCTAATACAACATGGAATCCTAAAACACACAAAGTAGAGTCTGGAACTAATACATTTGAGTATGATGCTGCGGTTAGAATGTCGAATTTCCTTGAAAATCCTATAGGATGGGCGACCGGAGAATGTATGGTTTATGGAGATCCTAAGATACCATATTCAGGACCTTCAACATTGGAATGGTGCTATAATCCAAATACAGGAGAGTCAACGGAACCTGAAACTCATTTTATGGTGATTAATTGGTTGAATGGTATGGGAAGTTTTTCTGCCGTTTCTGCCCAAAATTATGAGTTGATGGGATCTCTATATCGCCAATGTGCAATCGATTGGGATTTTGGGACTGATCCTGGCGATTTTTATTTGACCAGTGTTCCTCATTATATGCATGGGTGGGCGCGTCATTTGGGGTTGATGGTAACTTCTGGAAATTATCATGCGCCAAGCCAAATGAATCCAATGGCAAATATGAAGATTTATCGTTCTATTGAAGATTCTGTTACATATTGTTATACGGGAGATCAGTTAAAATATGTGCTTGATTATCGTAACTATGGGTCTCTGGATGCTAAAGATGTAAAGATTGTTGAGAATGTGCCCGAACACTTTGTTTTTGTTGAGGCTTCAAATGGTGGCGTTTATGACAAAGCATCTCATACTGTTACTTGGAATATAGGAACTGTTTCGGGATTTAAAAGTGATGACAATTCTGGTGTTGAATTGAATTTTAATTCAGGTAACTTGGCAAAGACTGTAGGTCAGGTATGGTATAAAGTAAAAGTTGGTGATAATGCTTCTGGTCGTTATTGTACAACTGCGGAAATCACTTGTTCTAATGGACTTGGATGGGTCTCTAACGAATATCCGAACTTTAAGACATCGACCATGCAACGAAATTGTGTCGATGTAGTACCCCGTTCATTAATTATATCTAAAGATGTGGATCGTAGGAAAGTGAATGATGGTAATATGGCTACATTTACTATTAAGTTTGAAAATTCATCAGATGCTGGATGGATTGATGGTGGACGACCTCGTGTGAATGTCTCTTTTGCAAACGGCTTAGATGGCTCCAGAATTCAGTTGATGGCACGTTTGTGGAATGATGCTGTAGAACCTTATATTAATTATGGAAATTATCGTATTTCGTATTATTTGTATGATGCAAGTATAAATTGTTATACGGGTGATGGTGATTGTACATCAGGATGGGGTATTGGTAATGAAATATATGAAGGAAATAAAATGCTTGGATCTGACGAAGGTGTGGTTGTTACTCATGAAAATATAGTAGAGGGAAGTGATGCCTTCGGGAAATGGAATCAGCGCATGTGTATCCAATTCGCTCCGTTGCTTGTAACTACAACTATGCATCTCGCTCGTTTCTTTGGTGGTGATGGCGGTCGTGTTCATAAAGGGGGAACATCACCAATGCGTGCAGTATGGGCTTTGTACCCAAGTAATTATGGCTCTGTAAATTGGGAGGATGATTGGTCTTGGAGTGCGAGTTATAATTCTGCGAAAGATGGACTGTTTTATCCAATTACTCCTTCTTGGCAAAAATTGGACGAAAACGGGAAATCAATAGAAGAACCGGTTACGAAATGGCTGACATGCGGTTGTACAGAATCTGAAAAAACTGTTCCTAATATTCTTGTGGAAGAATATGATGGTTATGTATGGCGCCGAATTTTAGGAAATGGTCCAATGCCAGGTCGTGACGTAGATAACGTTGAAATTCGTGATACACTTCCTAAGGGTTTAAAATTTGGTGAATTTGTTAATGAGTGTCCGTTGAGCGACCCTGAATTCGGTGGTAAATGGGAAGTAAAACAAACTGATGATGACCGCGACATTATCGTTTGGTCTATTCCTAAATTGCAAGTGAAACAGAAAGGTTCTATTATTTATACTGCAACTGCATCATTCCCTTCTGGAAATGTTTGTGAAACCCCTGATGAGGATATCTTGAACTATGCTTGGATTTCGGGTGATAAAAATTCACCTTTTTCTGATACTGCATTAATAACCGTTACTTGTGCCAAAGTTCCTGAACCGATTAAACCGACTACCTTAACTAAAGTGGCTGATAAGGAATCATACGAAGTAGGTGATGATATCGAGTATACGATTGGTTATAAGCAAACTCATGGTGCTATCTTCGATGATGCTGCGAGTGTTTCTTCGAATTGGAACTTGTCTGGTGGTGCATCCATATCGGCTGGCAAAATAAGTATATCTTCTGGTAAAAAAGCAGAATTCAAAAATATTGCTAATAATATCTACATTGAAACACAATGGACGGTTGCTGATGATCAAGAAACTGCTATTTATTTTCGTGATGATATAAAATTAGTTTTTAAAAATGAATATTCTGGATTGTCTGTTACTTGTTACGATGGCAGTAAAAAGGTCGATTCAAAAATTATCGCAAAAGCTAAAAGTCCATCAAAATTATGTGTCAAGTTACAAGATGATATTTTGGGTGTTTGGTTAAATAAGGATACTGCTACTTCTGCTTCTGTATCGTTTGAACAATTGACAAAAAAAGATGGTCATTTTGGCTTCGAAGGTGTCGCATGGGGTGATTTTTCTTATTCTAACATCCATATTCATACTGACTATGCTTACGACTTATCTATCATTGATCGTATACCAGCGGAAGTGGAATATGGCTCTGCTTCTGGTGATGGTGTTGCTAATTATTATAAAGGCACAGAAGGAGATTCTATCGTATGGACAAATATTGCTTCTAATCCTATTGCTTTTGGCGATTCGTTTACTGTCTCATGGAAGGGAAAAGTCAAGGAGTGTGCAGAATCTATTATCAACATCGCTTACGCTAAACTATTGGGCCATGATGATAATGAGATTATGGCGCAAGCTGTCAGCGGGTGTGGTGCATCATGCAATCTTACAAGCCTGACTTTGACAGCAGACGAGGACGAAACTTGCAATGATTCAATTGTCTTGCACGCAAATGCAAAATCGTCTGGTAATTACGTTTACGAGTTTTTCCAAGATGGTACTAAGGTCGGCTCTACAACGAAAGTTGACACATTCGTGGCAAAAATTTCAGGTAACTATACGGTAAAGGTAACCGACCCTTCGGATGCAACATGTACATTGACGAGCGATCCTACTACCATTGTCATTAAAGAACGTCCTACGGGGGATGACTATCCAATCGGTCTCTTCTGCGAGGGTGTCAGTTCGGCAAATAATTCAATCTATCAAAATGCGATAACTGCTCTCGCTCAGAAGGAAAGTGATGGTTGCACCATCTCATGGTATAATGCAGCTGGACAGACATTGAGCGCTATGCCGAACCCTGACGATGAAGCAGCTGGTACTTATGATTATAGATATGTGATTGAAAAGAATGGCTGCTACAGCGATACATTGCACATGACATACGCAGTTTCTGATACTGCCGTTCTCGATTTGAAAGATGTCTCCATTTGTTCTGGACAAACTGCTACGCTTTCAGTGCCAAGTGATGCTTCATACACCTACAAGTGGAGTGATAATACGACAACGACTAACGAACTTTCTACGAGTGTGGCAGGCACCTATTCTGTAATCGTCACTAATGGTGATGGTTGCGAGAGTCATGCTTCTGCAAAGGTGACCGTGGCAGACAAACTTGAAGTGGACTTGGGTAAGGATACTACAGTTTGCGAAAAAACACTTCCATATGTTCTTGACGCTACAGCCAACTACGATAGCTTCGATTGGGGCGATGGTGTTTCTACACAAACTTATAACGTGACTTCCAGTGGTACTTACAAGGTAACGGTTACACAGGGTACTTGTTCTGGAGAGGGCAGCGTGACAGTGACAGTCTCATCGATAGAAGATCCTACAGGAACGTTCTCAGTGAGCTACAAGGTGAGCGATACGACTTCTGCTGGTGTATTCGACAAGACACTTACGCAGCAAGATGTCTCTGTTCTTGATGTGAAATCAGGTGTTTCCTATACATGGTATGATAAGAACAAGAATAAGATAAGTGGCGAACCAATTCCATCTGTACCTGCGGATGGTAGCAATGCCACAGAAACATACTACGTCAGTGCAAAGAATGCAGATGGTTGTGAGAGCGATTTGAAGGAGATTACCGTCACTATTAGTGGTGCACCTACTCCGATGGTCGAAAACGTAGAATACTGTCTGAATGAAGAGAATGTTATGGCTCTGACTGCTACTCCAACGAATGGTAACAACGTATCCGAAACATGGACACTTCAATGGTATGATTCAAACGGTAATAAGATATCGGCACCGACACCAGATGTTACGACTCTGGGTGTGCAAACTTACTATGTTTCACAGATATCTGACCTTACTGGTGCTGAGAGTGGTAAGGTGCCAGTGAAAGTGACTATATATGGTACAGCAGAGCCTTCTGTTGCTGACAACCGCACCTCTTATTGTAGTGGTGACACATACGATCCTTTGACAGTGACGAGTAATTCAGATGCTACGAAGTATTTGATGCCAGGTGACATGGTATGGACAGTAGATGGAACAGAAGTTGGTGCTACTCCGACAATACCTCAGAGTGCGAGTGTGACCTTCACTGTTCGTGAGGATTATAAAATATCTGAGGGACATGTCTGCAAGGGTTCTCCGGTAGCTCTTGTTGTAACTACCACTACTATAGAAAAACCTTCTGGTGACTTCACGGTAACCTATTTGAAGAAAGAGGGTGAGAGTGGAACTTTCCCAAGTTTAATAGAAAAGAATAGCAATGTTGCAAGAACTAACGTGCCTGGTTACATCTTAGTATGGTACGATTCAAATAAGACAAAATTGGGTGAAAATGCTCCATCTCCAGCATATAACAGCTCTTGGACAGAAGGAGATGATCAGACTTTGACCTACTACGTGGCACAATCGAATGGAACATGTGAAAGTGAGTTGGTTGAGGTGACCGTCACTATCAGCGATTCTCCAATGCCAAGAACATCGGCTGTAACATATTGCCAAGATGATGTTGCACAACCATTGACTGCGGAAATAAACGAAACTGCTGATGTGGCATCCAATTATACATTGGTATGGTATGATCCAAATACGAAGGAAGAATTGCCGAATGCACCTACACCAGAGACAAATGTTCCTGGCGAGTATACTTATATGGTTGCACAACGACATAATGTAACGTTAGCCACTAGTTCTCCGTCGCCATTGAAGGTGACCATCTACAGATTACCAGAGTTGACGACAACGGAACCAGTTGCACAGTGCGGTGGGTCGGTTACATTAAGCGACTATATCAAAGAAAGTCAAGGTCAGGCTGTGACACAAAGTTACTACGAGGATGCAGCTAAAACTGTCACTAGTGCAGCTGTTGTTACTAAGAGCGGAACTTATTATTCCGATGCGTATTACACAATCAATTCAGGTGTTCAGTGTAAATCGGCTACTGTGAGTGTTAATGTAACCATCAACGATTTGAGTGATCTGACCATTACGGGTAGCCAGACATCTTGTCCAGACGGTACGGTTGAACTGACAGCTAATGCAAAAAGCAACGACCCTGGTATTGTAACCTACAAGTGGGAGAGCGAGAATGAAAATACGGATGGCAAATATATTACTCCAACGTTGACTGGTAATTACGGAAAGAAATACACCTTCACGGTGAAAGCAAGTGCCGGTGCTTGTGTTGAGACAGTGAAAGCTACTCACGAAGTGACGATAGATAAAGGTATTTTGACTGGCGAGATGACAATGAACGGAGTAAGTCAGAAAGTGTATAAGACTTGCGGTGACGAGAATATCACCATCGCTACCACACACGAAGGTACTGACTACCAGTGGACAACGCTTGATGGAACAGCGGTGAGCGGAACTACCAGCATAGAGGTGACGCCAACACAGACTACCACATACGTTCTCAACTTGACGAATGTCTGTGCAACAAGTGACACGGTGATTGTGGAAGTTCACCCGTTGGCTGTGACTGCCGACTGGTCGAAACTTAACACTACCATCTGTGAGGGAACACCATTCTCCGCAAGTTTGAACATAACGGGATATGATGCCAGCATGACAGGCTCATACATCAAGTGGTATAAGAATGACGAGGAACAGACACAATACGCTAACAAGGAGACATTGTCCGTAGAGAGTGGAAAGGCTTCTGATAGCGGTGTCTACAGATATGAGGTTAGCAATGGCATCTGTGTGATTCCGGAGAGCGGAACGACCGACTCTGGAGAACTCACGGTTGTTGAGAAGGTTACCTACACCAAGACTGAAAATGTGGTCTCTTGTTCTGCTGAGGAGGTCGAAATTGCTGTGAAGACAGATGACAGCGATGCTGTTGTGACTTGGGCGGACGATGCAACGGCAGATGCTACTCGTATGGTAAGTCCGACAGAAAATACAACCTACAAGTTTACTGTGACTCGTCAGACAGTCTGCGTGACCGAGGATGAGTTGGATGTTCAGGTGAAGGCCAAACCAGAGGTGACGATAGAAGATGTTAATTTGTGTGCTGGAGACAAGACCATACTAAAGGCAGAGGCAACGGGTGACGAACTGATTGGCTATGTATGGACGAATGGAGCAGGTGAGGAGTTCACCACGACGAACCTCACTGTGAATCCAGATTCCACAGAGTATTATACGATCACAGTGAAGTCCAAATCTTGTGGTGACACGAGTGCCACAGTGAAGGTGACCGTTGTAGAGTTGCCAGAGTTGGAGGTGGATTCCATTGCATTGAGAAGCAGAGAGATAAGAGTGTTGTCTGGTGGTTCTTCGACCAACTTCGAGTATAGAATAGACAAAGGTAACTGGCAGACGGATGGTCTGTTCGAGAACATTGCCTATGCATTGCATACAGCTTATGCGAAGGATGAGTTGGGATGTGAGGGAAGTCTGATGTTCGAGGTGGTAGCACCTCCAGTTGTATTGCCAGAGTTCTTCACACCACAGGGAGACGGTGTCAATGACGAATGGGACTTGGCAAAGATTCTTGATGTCTATCCAGATGCTGTAGTTAAGGTGTTTGACCGATATGGAAAGGTGGTGGCAGAGTTGAAGGGCGATGTTGATTCATGGGATGGATCCTACAACGGAAAAATGTTGCCATCAACCGACTATTGGTACACGATAAACATTCCAGAAATAGACAGAATGTATAGTGGACACTTCACACTGATAAGATCAAAGTAGGGGCGAATTGCATTTGCCCTTTTGCGAATAGCATTCGCTCCCCTTTTGTTGCTTACAAATAGTCTCTTTGTTAAATTAACTCAATTGTACATGCCGGCTGTCTGATTTTAAGAATGAATTTCTTCTCGGTGTTATTCAAAACCCATAAAAAAAGGACGGAATCAATCCGTCCTTACATTATTTGTTAGTGATTTTTTGTAGAGAACTTACATTATTTCTGCTCCCATCCGTCGAAAATATCTTCTCCGTAATAGTTGTGTTCTTCTTTGCTATGATTTGGATACCAAACTTGTGCGAAGAAAGGATTTCCTTTGGCTATTTCGTCGTAATTCCAAGGAGATGGGAAACATTCAGGACACCAATGTCCGCCCAGCAATATGAGAGCAGGAGATGCTTTGAATTTGTGGCCGAATTGACATTCCCATTCTAATGGAGTAGAGAAATCACCTTTTATCATTGTTTCGCTTAGACATTTGCCACCACGAAATGCGGCTGCCGATTGCATATCTTCTATTGTCCATTCACTGACTGGTTTTGACTCATCGTATCCATGATTGAGAATGATGGCTTCATCCGATGGTTTAGACAAATTTTGATGTTCCCAATCTGGTATGTTTTTCCAGTTTTCAATTGAACCATAGTAGGCAGCGATTCTTTGTGTCTCATTATTTTTAATCCAAGATTGAGTACCCCATTTTTTCTTATAAGCCATAGGACGCATAGCCAATTTTATGATAAAGGAAGGTACTATTCTTGCAAGACTATAAAACCAAGGAAGAGACTCTCCCATTTTTTTGAAATATTCATCAACGGGAATGTTCCCTCTAAAATGCAAATAATCTTCCAGTTTTTGAGAGTCTAGATACCATTGACCATGAAAATTTCGAAGGACAAACCATTCTGGATTAAAAATCTTTTCGGGTTTTGGACAATGAATAGCGTTCAGTAGTTTACATTCAAAATCGTAATTGCTTAGTCTATATTCAGGACCACTACCAATATTGTAAAAATTGTTCCAAAATTCATCGGGAACGGATTCTTCACAAAGATTAGCTAAAACACGACCACTGTCTTCTACCGTACACCATTCGAGTACACCTCTTAATGGAACGTGAAACATGATAGGATCATAATTTTTTAGAATGGCAGGATAGAGTATGCCAGATTGACGTAAACATACCCATTTTTTGATACCAGATTCCACGATGGTCTTTTCTGCAATGGTTTTACTGATCGCATAATGATCGTATACACTGATACAGATAGGATCACCTGTTCTCCCCCAATGATTAGGTTCGTTACGATCAGATGTTTGAGCAACGGAACCTATGTAGCAAACTTTTATATTGTCTGCATTAGGTTGTGCCAAAACAGCTTTTGCAACATTGGCTGCGGCAATGGTATTTACTTTTCTGGTCTTGTTTGGAAAATAATCTGCGGCGGGCGATACCATTCCGCCTACATGAAGAACATAATCAGCATCACGGGTTGCCAATTCTACATCTTCATAGCGGGTTAAATCACCCCATACAATTCTTATTTTATTTGAATAGGGTGCTAATTTCTTTTTGTTTGTCTCGCTTGGTCGCGCAAGTACAGTTATATCAAAACGGTCTAAACGTTGAAGTAGCTCATGTAGGCCAGCCCAACCCATTGTTCCTGTAGCTCCAGTAATGAATACTCTTTTTTTCATGTTTTACAATTTAAGGATAATCCTTGTTTAAAAAATTTAAAAATCGGGGCTTTTATAGAAGCCCCCTTTTATTTAAGATGTGAAGATAATAAAATTTTGGCAATAAAAAAAGCCACACTACTGTGTGGCTTGCGCTCCTTCTTGGACTTGAACCAAGGACCCCCTGATTAACAGTCAGATGCTCTAACCGACTGAGCTAAAGAAGCATTATCGCTCTTTTTCAAAAGCGTTGCAAATGTAGTACTTTATTTTTGATATTCCAAATGTTTTTCGCTGTTTTTTTTGTCATTTTTCGTTCTTTTTTTTCTTTTTGAATTTGAAGTTTACATCTTGTGTGGATTTTTATGTGCACTAATTTTATTTCAATACCTTCATTACACAATCACATGATTTGATAATGTAAACACCAGCACTTAAATTCTTCATGTCTATGTATTGACTGTTGCCTGTACTGATGATGTTTCCTGATACATTGTATAATGTCCAATCACATATTTTCCCAATGTCGAATCTTTGTAAAAATGTGTCGTAATAGGGTGATTCTGCATGGCTTACTTCTTTGTCCTCAGTTCCTGTTGAAGTGCTTTCTCCGAATTTTAGATTTCTTAAGGAAAACTCTTTTGCATTTCCGCTGACGGTTAGAAATAGGTCTTGTATTCCGGATAATTCGTTAAATGTGCCACCATTTACTTCTGTCCATTGATCATCCTCTTGGTAAGGAAGTTCGCAACTTGCAATTACGGGTCCGTTTTTGCTTCCTTTACGAATGCTGAGTTTTCCTCCATTGGCATTTTTGACAACAATCGACCAATTTTTAGATTGAATGCTATCTGTTATGACGTTTTCAAAGAGTGCCCAACCACCATCTTTCATGGCTAATTCGTCATTTTCGTTTAGCCGTATATGCATACCATTGTCGAATCCGTTGCCAGGTAGTGAATCTCGAACGATTCGTAGAAAATCTATTCGGTCTAGTTCTGCGAAATTTTCACCTACACGCACTTCTATGAAATTTCCTCCACGTTTCAGTTTTACTGGAATATAGACTATGGAATTTTCTGGAAATGTTCCCCACGCACCTGTTGGCGGTAGTTTGACAACTCTGTTTTCCCCATTAATACTTACATTATGTGTTGCATCAGTACCTCCATTGGCATAACGATAGCGAAGCAGATAGTCTCCTTCTTGCATAATATTGATTGGTAGGCGAACAGAACTGCCAGATGTGTTGATATAAGCTACATATTCTCCATTGGAAGCTGTGTTGCTTCCTGTGATGACCAAATCGCCCGAAACACCTCGTGTGAGTTTCCCATGCTCTGCTTCAACGCTAAGATATCGACCTAAGAAGGGTTGACCCATCTCAGGCCAGTTGTCATCTGTAAAGACAATGTCTCGTACGTGTAGGGTGGGGGCACCATTGGATTTTGAATTGTAATAGTGATGAACAAATCGAATGCGATTCAAGTCTTTGAATGCTTCTCCACCACCTGGACCATAATAACGTCCGTATCGTTCCATTAAGATAGTTCCACCACCATTTGTTAGAGATTTGCCACTTCTGTCGATATATGGTCCTGTAATGTTATCAGCTCGACCAACAGTTGTTTTGTAGGTGTTTTGACTTAATTCTGATCCCATTTTACAACATACGTCCCATGCTGTAAATAGGAAATATTGTCCATTATGCTCGATGATACTGGGACCTTCGATTCCAGATCCTCCGCGAGATGCTATTTTATAGACAGTTTGATCGTAATTGGCTTGCTTCCCTGTCGATTCATCCAACCGAATTAGTCGAATGCCATCCCACCAAGAGCCGAATGTCATCCAATAATTATTATTAGCATCTTTTACTACGTCTGCGTCGATAGCATTGTAGTTGTTCCCACTTCCGCTACGAACCACTTCTCCCATATCTGTCCAACCATTTTGAATGGGCGCACTATTGGACATATACCCAATACCCGATGTGTTTTTGCCAAATGCTGAACCTGTGTAATATACTCTAAACTGATTCCCAAAATAGTATAAGTCTGGCGCCCAAATATCTTCGATTTGATTGTTTGTGACATTTTTAAGCCAATTGGGAATTGAAGGAAGTGTCTTGCCCAATGTTTTCCAATTGAACGCATCCTCTGATGTGTAGAGTGTCAGCATATTGTTGGTAACCATAAGCGCATATCCATCTTCATAACGAACGATAGAAGGATCATGACCACCAAACAAATTGTCTTTCGCATACCAGTTTTGAGAACAAATTGTATGGGTTGTTAGAACCAATAAAGAAAATGTTAAACCTATATAATGAATAATACGTTTTGCTGATGAGTTCATAGTGTTTGTCGTTTGTTTAAAATGTGTAAAGTTTATGCAAATCGACAATACGGTTATATATTGTCGATTTGCTTGATTCTAACTGCTAATCTTCTATTTGAAGTGTCTTTTTACCTCCTTGAATGTAAATATGACCCTTTTGAATTTTATGAACAATACGTCCTGATATATCATATGTAGGAGATGAACTTTCGTTATTTAAGTTGATGTCAGAGATCTCAGTGGCATCTTCGCAGTTGCATTCTTCCACTTCCAATAAGATGATAAAACATATTTGTTTTGTGCTAATGGTGAATGTAAACTGATTGCAGATTTCATCTTCGAATGTATAAGAAACACTGCATGGATTAGTGGTGTGATTGTAACTGCTTAAATTTGTGTTGAAAGGAAGAGAAACATTTTCCCCTGCAATTTCTGTTAAAACAGCAGTTTGTGAAGAATCGTTTGTAAATCCTATGAATGTTATCTTTTTCGGACGAATATTCTTTGGCAAATAAAAGGTGTTTTGTGCATTGTTGGAATTTTTAAAAGTTGTGTAACTTTTTCCATTATAGGAGATATCCACACCATTTAGTATGGCTTTGTCATCTCTTCCTGTGATAGCCCAACTGTAATCTTGTGCGTTTGTTTCCGTACAAGTCCAGTGATTATCGTTAGATGAATTAGCATCTTGTGATGTGATGCCATTTTTATAATAGAAGATGAATGATTTAGAGCCATGCTCTTGTTCTTCCTCTTGTTGCGTTTGTTCTGATGAGGAGATGGTATTAGAAGCAGATCCTAATCCTCCCATTGCATTGGCAGCTCTAACTGTGAATAAATCGGAGGACGATGCGTTAGAGGGAATGGAGAAATAGTTGTTGGTGGTGTTCCCAATATATTTATCATTTTGGAAAATAGCATAACAACGAGCATTTGATTTATGATTCCAATGAAGAGTGTTATTGTTCATTGTAAGAGTTGGTGCATCAACTTGTTTTGCATCGTTGTCAGGTTGCCAGTTGTCTGTGCCACTCATTACGTTTTGAATCGTATACTTGTTAGCTTCGTCAGCGGAAAGAACAGGATTAATCCAAACGGTTGTGCCATCTTTGGTATATGAAGAACGTCGTTTGCTAAGATCAATAGGGTTACCATTGACATCTACACTATTGTATTCTGCAAATAGAGTAGGAACAACATTCATAGGATCGCCCCATGCTGCATCAGAAGGCTTTATCAGCATTTTCGTGTTGATATAAACACATTTGGGTGAGTTGCTCCAAGCACGTCCTAATCGATAGTTCCCGTTACAAGTGGAATAGCCATCGATTGTACAATCACGGAAAACATATCCCCACGATGTACTGGCAGATGGTGCGGTGATACAGTTGTTGGATCTGTTTTCTAAGTATAGAAGACAACGGTTGAAAAAGACATCTCCTGTTCCACAAATAAAATCTACGGTTCCGTGAATCTCACAATCTTCGGAATAGAAACGGCCATTTGATTTTGAATAATAGGTGTCCTGTGTGCTAAGCATACGGACGAACTTATAGATGTTTTTGTTCCCTTGATCCATTAATACAACATATCGGTTAGCGGAAGCATTGGGATTATAATAAGCTCTGTTTTGTAATGTGATGTCTTGTAGATACATGTCGCTAGTGCTTGATGATAGTTTGAGAGTGGCGGTTACACTGATACCTTCTGTTGAAGATGTGTTGTATAGTGTAACGCCTTTCATACTTTGTCCTATGAAAGAAACATTTTTCTTCGTCCATGTGGTCATCTGGTTGTTGTCACCTGTTAGTGATCCTATATTATATTCACCATTGGGGAAGAAGATGACGAAACGATTTTTAGAACTTGCTTCTGCAGCTGCTTTAGCAGCTTTGAAATCACCATCCACGCCTACAACAAAGTCAAATGGAGCGCGTTCCACTGTTGGAGTATCAGGTTCTTCTTGCTCTTCTTCAGATTCGATACCCATTACTTCATTGACGATAGAATTGATGTATAATTCAAGGTATGTGTATCCGCTTGGAGCGGTTTTTTCACCATCTGAAGCGTCGTTCATATTTAACCCTTTTTTGTTTTCCCAATTGTCTGGCATACCATCTCCATCTGAATCTTTAGGGGCAGCTTCGCTTTTGTAGGTTGGCCATCCTCCCACATCAGAAGGTGAGTCAATGATACCTTTCCCTCCGAGTTTTGAACCCGTGTAGGTGTATGTCCCATTTTTAACTTCGTTACTAATTCGAGTGTCTACAGCATCACGTTTATAGGAAGCACCTGCCCATTGCAGTACTTTCAAGTATGCATCTTTCGCACTTTGTGTGGTTACAGGAAGAACTGAGTATTCTGAATAAGAACGAATGGTTTGTAATGACATATCCCAATTGTTCCCGTTGTCAATGTCGAATCCGTTCCAGTCCCAGTTATCTCCTTTGCCATCCATATAGTTGCCATTTACATAAAAGTGACCATATACACCTTTCGGTTGGTCGTTAGAACCATCATCTGCATTCGGTTGGAAAATTCTATATTTAATGCTGGATTTTGTAGCAGGACCTGATTTGTAGTAGTTGTTAATGAAATTATAAGAACCTCCTTCAGCCGCATATCCACTGTTGGTGTTACCCCAATTGTAAAAAACGTTATTTCGAAGGTCAACTAACTCTTTGTCGGCTTGATTTGAGTAGCGGCTACCGCAAAGACGTGGATTTCGACTGTCATGATGAGCTAATAAGTTGTGATGAAAAGAAGCTCCTTGTCCACCCCATATTCCACCATATCCGTGATAACCTTTAGGGTGAAGTGAACCACGAAGACTTTCGGCTATGAGGCACCATTGAAGAGTGAAATTTTTGTTGTCATAAAATGAGGCACATTCATCGGTGCACCAACTCATAGAACAGTGGTCGATGATGATGTCACTTCTATTTCTTCCCCAAATAGCGTCTCTATCTTGGTATGGAGAACCATCTGTGTTATATCCGTCTGGTTTGTCTGTCCCTAATCGAAAGCGGAGGAAACGAATGATAACATTGTTGGCTTGCAAATAGACATCATAATTTTTAATGCAAATACCATCGCCAGGTGCTGTTTGTCCCGCAATTGTTAAATCTCCATTTTTGATGGTTAGACGAGAATTCAGTTCAATGATTCCTGAAACATCGAATACAATAGTTCTAGCTCCTGATAAGTTGGTGCCATAACGAAGGGTTCCTTTGCTTCCATCATCAGCAAGTGATGTGACATGATATACGATACCCCCACGACCACCTGTGGTGTACATTCCGTGACCTTCTGCGCCAGGAAAGGCAGGAAGGTCTCCTGCAAAAACTATGGTTGGTAAACACAGAAAAAATGCAACAATTAATTTTGTTATGGTTCTCATCGCTTCAAATGAATTAAAAAGTTTTTGGGATTTTACCCCTATGAAAATATTATTAATGAGTTTCCTCTGATTTCGTATTATGAAGGAAACTTTGATTTTATGGTTTCTTTTTAAGACTTATTTAATAATGAATTTACAACTCTTAGGTTTACTCTTTCCTCTGATTTGTAGTAAATAGGTACCTTGAGGTAAATCATTTGTTCTTTTTGTGATTCTATTGATTCCTTTCTGAATCGGTTGATAGAAATTAGATTTCGTGTTTCCTTCCATATCTATAATCATGAAGTGACAATTTTCTTTTACATCACTATTAATTAGGATTTCTATTTGATTGTCATTCGTATAGATGCAAATTGTTTTGTTTTCTGTGGACACAATGGTTGGGTTCTTTTGAGCTTCTTCAATTGTGAATGAACCTGTTTTCTTGGCTTCTTCTTTCGCAGAACTAACTGTTGAAATAGTGTAACGATAGATGCCAGTAGTCTTAGCTACACCAGAGAAACTGATGCTTTTATTGATGTTGTCGATGTTAACATCAATACCTTCTGGAGCAGATGGATTCCATGATATTTTTATAGAGTCTGCATTTTCCCATGAGTAAGAGAAACTGACAATTGAATCGTTCTCGCGAATGATTTGAGAAGATTCACCCATGCCTTCTTTGTTAAAGGAAGGTAAAGGTTTTTTGACGATTATTTTACCTAATCCTACAATTTCTTCTGGATAGTCTTCTGAAAAATAAGTTCCTCCACCTAACGAAGTAGAGCCGATTGTAATGTCGTTTACTTCAAGATCTCCTTTGAGAACTATCTTTGCACTGTCTGATACGATTATCTCATCTGCGGAAACATCTACATTTATTTCCAATGTTCCGTTATCCACAAATATTTTATTGGGACCTAAAGCATTTTTTTGATTAACGCTGAGAGTGCCTTCTGATAGAGTCCATGAACCATTTAGTTGCGATGCATCAGCATTTAGATTGAGGATTCCTTTGCTCGCTTTGATTAAGTCTCCATCGCCTATAATTGTTCCTACAATTTCAATTCCCGAAGAGTCAACAGGACCCGCGATGATAGTACAATTAGACTTGATGTTGATCTCTTTTGCAGTAAGAAGGTAAAGCGGATTTGCATTACTTGACATTAAGGTGCCACCATAGATGTTCAGGTGATCAATCGTACAATCTGCCGTGATGTTTAAAGTTCCGTTCTCTTCGATGGTTAATGGCGCATTTTGTGTCAACATACCTGTTTTTACTTCTCCGGAACGGATGATAGTTGTATCGATAGATTGAGGGACGCCAACAGGAGACCAATTCTCTTGTGTACTCCAAACATCGGATTTATTACAATCGTAGATGAAGGTTCTTGCCTTGGGTTTGTAAACAATGGTAGAAATACTATTTCCAGGTAAGTCAATATTATTCAATTCGTTATATGTGCCAATGGTTGAACTCCATAATTCTTGAGAAGGAATACTGCGAATAATGGTTGCTGTTGTTCCCTCAGGGGAAAATGGTAATTTGACGTTTTGATTATAAACGTTTCGGTTAACTATGACAACTGTGAATTCATCATCGTTGGGACTTTTGAAAGCCGAAACGATAATATTATTGTTATTGGATTGTGCGGAAATGTTTTTCCATCCACGACGAATGAATTTGGAATAATGACGTAATGCATGATAGTCACCTTGTATTACATATCCATCATCTGTGGTATATCCATTTTCTGAAAATTCCAGATTAATACATCCATCGCCTTCGTCACCCCAAATAAGATTCCAGTGAAGATAGGAAACAACGTGATTGACGGAGAAAGCGTATGACATAAATATCGCCATGTATAAAGGATCGTTGTCATCACGACCTCGAAGAGAACTGTTCTCTGTCATATACATTGGCTTCTTGTTTAGATAATCTTTAGAAAGAGAGGTCATGCTACCTAAAAATTCATCTGGGTAGTTATATCTGTACCCATCATCCTTATGGTTTTCTGAACCGCTATGATAGTAGTGAAAGTTGATACCTGTTAATTGCTTCATATCAACTGTATTGACGTAGTTTTGAACCTTATTCCAACCAATACCCAACACTTCAGGTCCTAAGATGCCAGGAACGCTGTCCAAATTTTTGATATTATTGTATACAGAGGATAGTGCATTTGAATAAGAAGCGATGCCTCCAGATTCATCAGGGTCGAAAATGGTGGATTCATAATCGGCGTCGCAATCTACTTCGTTTTGAATGCTGATGGTGTTGGGATAAACGTCCACAGCTTGGTATTGTTGAAGCGCACGTTTCCACCATGCTCCAAATTGATCGTATATATATCGACCATATTCTCTTTTTAAGGTAGGTTTTACAGAGCCACCAAGAGAACCAGTTAAAGCATTGTTCTGTTTGAGTGATGCGGGAGCAGACCAAGAAGACATTGTCAAAAAGAAATCATTGCCTAATCTTTTTTGAGCCTCATGAATGATTTCGGCATCGTATGTCAAATCAGCGTCTTCTTCTTGTGCCCAGTTTCCAACACGTAAGCCAGTCAAACCAAGTCCATTGAAGAGGGTGTCATATAAAACTTCTTTGTTTTTGTGGGTTGTTAACCAATCAAGATAGTACACGATTCCACCGCCAATTCCATCAATCGTTTGATAGGAAACGGAAGGGTCTATGTCTATAGTTGTCTGCCCGAATTGAGCGAAAGAGTTTGAACCAACTATTAGTAATATCCCAAGAAATACTTTCTTAAGTGCGGTTTTCATTACGTGTCTTTTATGGTTAATGGTGCTAATTTACACAAAGATAGAAACTTGACAAAGAAATTTTTTGTTTTTTTTTCTTGTCTAAGAATGTTTTTCCCTATTTCCTCGGTTTTTAGCACATTCTAAGATATTTTTAAGGTATGAAAATATTCTGTTTCATTTTATGTTTGGCGGTTCGTTTTTTTTTATCTAATTTAGCAGTCTAACATTAATGAAAAAATAGTTATGAATAAAATTACATCAACATTGGCAGTCCTAAGTTTAGTTACTGTTAGTAGCTACGGACAAAAATTAGTAGAAGGTTCTTTGGATCAATTAAAAGGTGAGCAAAAAATCAAAATAGAATACAACTATAATGATGCAGAGATAAAGGGAATGACTTTCTCTGAGTATGTTGCTCAAGAAAAGAATTGGGAAACAGGTAATGAAGAAATCAGAGCAAAATTCATTGAAGAATTCAATAATGCCTCTAAGGGAAAAATCAAGGCTACTAAAGAAGATTCCAAATACACTCTTGTTCTAAATATTAGTGAAGTTGGAAGATCTGGTGACGCAGAAGGTACTGCTTGTGTAAAAGATTCAGAAGGTAATGTTATCGCTAAAATCGAAAAAGTAAGAGGTGAAGGCGGTAAATGGGGTACTCATATTAATTTGATGGGTGATGGTGCTAAAAGCATGGGTGAATCACTTGGAAAATTCTTTAAATCAAAAATGAAATAAAAAACAAACTCAGTATGGCTGTAGAATTTAAGTATGCTCCAATGTTTCAAGTTGGAAAAGATGACACGGAGTATTATTTATTAAGCAAGGAGGGCGTTAGTGTAGGAAATTTTGAAGGTCATGAGATCTTGAAAGTGTCCAAAGAGGCATTAACACTCCTTTCTCAACAAGCTTTTCATGATGTTGAGTTTATGTTGCGTCGTTCTCACAATGAACAAGTCGCAGCTATTTTGAAAGATCCAGAAGCTTCTGAAAATGATAAATATGTAGCTCTACAATTCTTGCGTAATGCAGAAGTGGCATGTAAGGGAATCCTTCCTTTCTGTCAAGATACGGGAACTGCCATTATCCATGGAGAAAAAGGTCAACAAGTATGGACTGGTTTCGAGGATGAAGAAGCTTTGTCAAAAGGTGTATTTAACACTTATGTAAATGACAATTTGCGCTATTCTCAAAATGCACCATTAAATATGTATGATGAGGTGAATACGAAATGTAATTTGCCAGCTCAGATTGATATCGAGGCTGTTGAAGGTTCTGAGTATCGCTTCGTTATGGTTGCCAAAGGTGGTGGCTCTGCAAATAAAACTTATTTTTATCCAATGACAAAAGCAACTATCCAGAATGAAGGAACCCTTCTTCCATTCTTGGTTGAAAAAATGAAAACATTGGGTACTGCAGCTTGCCCTCCTTATCATATTGCTTTTGTTATCGGTGGAACATCTGCTGAAAAGAACTTGTTAACAGTTAAATTGGCTTCTATCAAGTATTATGATAATTTGCCTACAACAGGAGATGAGACAGGTCGCGCATTCCGTGATATTGATTTGGAAAACAAATTGTTGAAAGAGGCTCACAAGATTGGTTTGGGTGCTCAATTTGGTGGTAAGTATTTGGCTCATGATATTCGTGTGATTCGTTTGCCTCGCCATGGTGCATCTTGCCCTATCGGAATGGGTGTCAGCTGTTCTGCTGATAGAAATATCAAGGCTAAAATCAACAAAGAAGGTATCTGGATTGAGAAGATGGACGCAAATCCTTCTGAATTAATTCCAGCAGAATATTGCAAAGCCGGAGAAGGTGGAAATAGTATTGTTATTGACCTTGATAAGGGTATGGATGCTGTTCGTGCAGAATTGACTAAATATCCTGTTAGTACACGTGTGAATTTAAAAGGTACAATTATTGTAGCTCGTGATATAGCACATGCTAAATTAAAGGCTCGTTTGGATGCCGGTGAAGATTTACCAAGCTATTTCAAAGATTATCCAGTATTGTATGCTGGTCCTGCTAAAACACCGGAAGGTTATCCTTGCGGCTCTATGGGACCTACTACTGCTAATCGTATGGATCCATATGTTGATGAGTTCCAAGATCATGGAGCTTCTTTGGTGATGATTGCTAAAGGTAATCGTTCTGATGTTGTGACAAACGCTTGCCAAAAACACAAAGGTTTCTATTTGGGAACTATTGGTGGTGTGGCCGCTGTTTTGTCTAAGAGCTCCATCAAGAGCATCGAATGTGTTGAATATCCAGAATTGGGTATGGAGGCTGTTTGGAAAATTAAGGTGGAAGATTTCCCTGCGTTCATCTTGGTGGATGATAAAGGGAATGACTTCTTCAAACAGTTGAAACCTTGGTGCCCTGGTTGTAAATAACCTTATTGAAGTATTGATGAGTGAACTTTTGATTTTAATCATAACTTAGATTATATTGAAAGTTCAATTCTAATACAAAATATTTAAAAGCCTAATTAGCATGTGATCGTTGCTAATTAGGCTTTTTGTTTTTTTAGGTAGAAGGACCTTTCTGAAAAATATTTTACCGAAAAAGACTCCGATAAGAAAAAAATATATATTTTTGGAGTCCTGTTCATTGGTTGGAATTTGCATGACAGATTCTCAACTAATAACAGCGGAAGAAAAAAGAATGTTAGACTTTTTTGCCGAGTAAGTCGTTGAGTTGAGACGTTTTGCCATTGTTGGCAGTTGAGAATGGAGATTCTCCATATTAGAATCATTATTTTTAGAACCATTAATTTTAAACACTTATATTTTGTATCATGAAAAAGATTTTTTTAACTATCTTAGTTATTTTGGTTAGCATTTTTAGCGTTTCTGCTGCTAAACAAAATGGATTGAAAAGTATTAATACGGGAGGAAAAAATCGACAATATTTTTTATATGTGCCTGATTGCCTTACGGACAATAGACCGTTGATTATTTCTTGTCACGGAATGAATCAAGACTACAATTATCAGAAACAACAAACCCAATGGCCTTCGCTTGCCGACACTGCCAATTTTGTTGTTGTGTATCCTGTCGGAATCTCAGGTACAGCATGGGGTATGGGTTTTGATACAGGTTGGGACCTTGATGGAATGTCTGATGTAAACTTTATGTTGGACATCATTTCAGAAATGAAAAAAGAATACAACATTGATGAAACTCGCGTTTATTTATCAGGTTTCTCATTGGGTGGTGCGTTCACTTACTACATGATTAACAAAGCAGCTGATAAAATTGCTGCATTTGGACCAATTTCTGGATACAATCTGATGGGAGGTAGCACCACCAGTTCTCGTCCTGTTCCAATTTGTCATGTTCACGGAACAGCCGACAATACAATGCCTTATAGCGGTATCAAGGATAATATGAAAAAATACGCTCAGGCAATGAAATGTAATATGTCACCTGAAGAGACAACTGGCAATGGTTATTCAAAAATCCATTACAAAGATGGTGATTGCGAAACAGAGGTTATCCTTTATTCGGTAAATGGTCGTGACCATGAACCATCTAACAATGGATTCCATACTTCTAATGCCTTGTGGGCTTTCTTTAAACAATACTCCAACGGATGTGGAAAATATTCTGCTACAGGTATTTCCCTTTCTCTTTCTCCTAATGTGGGTGAGGCTCCTGCCACTGCTACTCTTACAGCAAAAGTTACGTTGCCTGCTGGAACAGATGTGAAGTCTATCGCATTCTACCAAGGAGATGAACTGATTGAAACATTAAACCATGAACCATACGAACTAAACGTCGAGAATTTGGAAATCGGAAAATATGAATTCTCTGCTGTTTTGACGGATAGTAAAGGGAAAAACTATAATTCAGCTAAAAAGACATTTGAAGTAAAAGCTCCTCAAGCACCTTACAAGGGTGAAGCTCATGAATTACCGGGTGTTGTCGAAATGGAATTATATGATGAGGGTGGTGAAGGAATGGCTTTCCATGATAGCGATGAACAAGATGAAGGTAAAACATTCCGTACAGAGGATGGTGTTGATATCGAAGAGTTCGAAACAGGCAAATATGCTTTGGGTTGGACTAAAACGGGTGAATGGGTAGAATACACATTGGATGTTAAATATACAGATTCCTATACGTGGACTGCCTATGCAGCTTCTGGTAGCGACGGATCTTCTTTCAAACTTTACATTGATGAAAAAGAAATCTCTGAAAGTATTAAAGTGAAAAACTCAGGCGATTGGAAAACTTTTGTTGAATATGAAGGAAAGACTGGCGAATTGGAAGCTGGAAAGCATATCTTGAAATTGGAAATTTTGGCAGACTATGTTAACATTGATAAAGTTGAGTTTAAAGCTGTAAACGAACATGTTGGTGTAGAGAATGTTTCTGCTGAATTGTCAGAAATGACTTATGATGTTCTCTCTATGCAAGGCGTTTGGATAGGTAAAGTTACTTGCACAGAGGTAGAGCTTGATTCTGCACTTAACCAATTAGGATTGGCAGCTGGCGCATATATCGTAAGAAATAGTGAAAAGGCAAAAATTGTCGTTTTGAAAAAATAACAGAATACAATAAGAAACGAGAGGAGGAATCGGATTCGTCTGATTCCTCTTTTTTTTGTTTTTTTTTGACACCTTCAATGTTATGGGGGAAAATATTGTTTGACGTTTCGCCATAAATCACAATTCAAAATTCTTAAATCTTCTCTCAATCCTCTATCTTTGCACTAAAATTAAAATTAGTAAAGAATGATCTCTGTTGATAAGCTTACTATTCGATTCGGAAGCGTTACTTTGTTTAGTGATATCTCGTATGTGGTAAATCCCCGTGATCGTATTGCCCTTGTAGGGAAAAATGGAGCTGGTAAAAGTACTATGTTGAAAGTTTTCGCGGGTATTCAACCACCAACTTCAGGTAATGTGGCTATTCCGAAAGATATTACGATTGGATATCTACCTCAACACATGATTCATGATGATGGAGTGACGGTGAAGGAAGAGGCAGAAAAGGCATTCTCTCATATCTTTGAATTACAAAATGAAATAGAGAAGCTCTCTACACAACTCTCTACTCGTGAAGATTATGATTCTCCAGAATATGCTCAGTTAATCGAACGCTTGACTCATGCGAATGAACGTCTTGATATGATGGGGGTTAATGATTTTCAAGGTGAGGTTGAAAAGACGTTGTTGGGACTTGGATTCCTTCGCTCTGATTTTGACAGACAAACTAGCGAATTTAGCGGTGGATGGCGTATGCGTGTAGAATTGGCTAAGATATTGTTGAAACGTCCGGATGTTCTTTTGTTAGATGAGCCGACCAATCATTTGGATATTGAATCTATTCAGTGGCTGGAGGAATTTTTAAAGAATTGTGGAAGTGCAGTTATCTTAGTTTCGCACGATAGAGCTTTTATTGATAATGTGACGAATAGAACAATAGAAATCTCACTAGGGAAAATATACGATTACAAGGTCTCTTATTCTAAATATGTAGAGTTGAGGAAAGAACGTCGCGAACAGCAAATGCGTGCGTATGAAAATCAGCAGAAACAAATTCAGGATACGGAAGATTTTATTGAGCGATTTCGCTATAAAGCAACAAAATCCAATCAGGTTCAATCGCGTATCAAGCAGTTGGAAAAGATGGATATTATAGAGGTGGACGAAGAGGATAATTCTGCTCTTCATTTGAAATTTCCACCTGCACCACATTCAGGTTCTATAACAGTTGAGGCTCAAGGTTTGACCAAACGTTATGACGAAAAGGTGATATTGGATAATATTGATATCACAATCAAAAGAGGTGAGAAAGTAGCTTTTGTTGGTAAAAATGGAGAGGGTAAGACTACGCTTGTGAAGTGTATTATGGAACAAGTGGAGTATGAAGGAATATTGAAATTAGGACATCTGGTTAAAATTGGCTATTTTGCTCAAAATCAAGCCTCTTTGTTAGATGAAAATAAAACGGTTTTTGATACGATTGATTCAGTCGCAGTAGGTGATATACGTACAAAGATTCGTGATATATTAGGTGCTTTCATGTTTGGTGGTGAAGCATCGGATAAAAAGGTGAAGGTGTTGTCGGGTGGGGAACGTACTCGATTGGCTATGATTCGATTGTTGCTTGAACCCGTTAATTTCTTAGTATTGGATGAACCGACGAACCATTTGGATATGCGTTCAAAAGATGTTCTGAAAGAGGCAATCAAGGCATTTAATGGAACAGTTGTTGTTGTCTCTCATGATCGTGAATTCTTGGATGGCTTGGTAGATAAGGTATATGAATTTGGCAATCATAAAGTGAAAGAACATATTGGTGGTATTTACGATTTCTTGCAATCCAAGAAGTTGGCTTCTTTACAAGAGTTGGAGCGTAAAACGCCAGTTGCTAAAGAAACAGTAACGAAGGTCTCTGAGAACAAATTGTCATACGAAGCAAAGAAAGAGTTTGATCGTAAAGTTCGTAAGGCGGAGCGTGCCGTGGAAGATGCGGAAAAATCTGTTAATGAGATAGAAATGAAAATAGCAGAAATTGAAGAGGCTCTTACTCATCCGGAAAACGCTTCTGATACATCTATGTTTGAAGAGTATGGAAAAAAGAAACATGAGTTGGAACAAAAGATGTATGAGTGGGAGATTCTTTCTGAAGAATTGGAAAATTTAAAAAGCCAATTACAATAAAAAGGAGGTTGCATTATGTCTTTAATACGAATTGAAAATGCAGGCGTTGAGGCACAGATTTTATTAGAGGTCGGTGGCCGTATTGTCTCTTTCAATAGGGTGGGGAAACCAAATGTATTGGAGAGTGATCCTTACTTATGGAATGAAACTGCGGAACAACGCTTGAAACCCTCACCGTCCATGCTTGATTTCCGTGGATATAATGGTCATGAAGTATGGGTTGGACCTCAAAGTCAGTGGTGGAAACAACAGACCCTGAATGCTGAAAAAATAGATTCCGATTTGTTTTGGCCGCCCGATCCTTATGTGAGTTTTGGCTCGTATCGAGTGGAAAAACAAACTGCTGATATGTTGGAAATCTTGGGTGAACCTTCTCCCATCAGCGGATTACAAATGCGGAAAAAAATGAAAATTGAAGACGACGGATCTTTGTTTTTTCAAGTTGAGGCTACGAATATCAGGAAAGAACCTGTATCATGGGATTTGTGGTTGATTACTCGTGTAAATGGTCACAACGAGAACTATGTGCCTGTTCGGTCTTCTGCTGATGTCTTTTTGGGAGAACCCTCACATCCATGGCAGGGAAGACCTACTTATAAGGTAGAGAATGGTTTTTTCTCTTTTACCCCTTTGGTGAATGATCATACGTACGAAGAGTGTACAGGTAAAGCCTATGTGAAAGCATCCGAACCTGTCATATATGCACATTGTGGAGATGAATGGCTGAAATTAGAATTTGAACACCATAATCCAGCAGAACTTCATCCAGAACAGACTGAAATAGAGTTGTATAATTTCGTTCATGCTGATAGAGAAAAATCTTTGCTGGAATTAGAATACCATGCACCTTATAAATGCTTGCAACCTGGTGATACCATGGAAACTTGGTCTAGGTGGAGGTTGCAAAAAAACATAAAATGATAAGGGGATTTCTATAAATTGCTTTGTGGCGATTTTGAAAGTTTTGTTAGACAGATTGTTGATTTGAGCGAAAGAGCAGTGCGGGCACTGTGACTGAGTGAAAATCAGCAAGATGGCGACAAAAGTTCAAAAGCGCACAAAAGATTAAAGAATTACCTCTATAAAAAAATATTTAATAATCGGGGAATTTATAGAAGTCCCCATAATAGATTTATTGATTTATATTTGTTAATCGGGTCATGATAACCCCTCAATTTTACTTATATATGAATAAAAAATTTTGTGCTGCTTTTTTATTATCGATGTTATGCGCATCGGTATATGCGGATTTTATTATTCCTGATCCGATACTTAAGGATGGATTTGAAGAAGGAATAAATCAATGTTTACCTTTCGGTGAAAGTAGTATAAATCAATCTTCTTCAGAGTCCCATGAAGGATATTATTCATTAAGATCATATAATCGGGAAAAAGCAGAAGATGGCGTTTCTTATCCTATATATGCTGCTGAGGCTGGAAAATCGTATAAATTTGATGCCTATTTGTTTTATGATGGTAACAATAATGAATCTCAACAAGATTTTAAAAATTTATTCCATGATTATTTCAAAATAGGGACATCAGTTTTATCTTCTGAAATAAAAAACAATAATATTAATGATATTATTAAGAAAGATTTTAATTGTATAATATCCTCCGAACTGACTCCTGCAATTGTGATGGATCAAAAAAATTGTCAGAGCGTTAAGAACGAGATTGCGGTTTCTCTTAATGAAATTGTTAATTTCCTTGATTTTTGCACTAAAAATGAGATTTCTTTCATCGGGAATGGTATCATCGATTTCGAAAATACACCTTCTTGGTTTTTTAAAGAGAATTTTGATGATGGTCAAAATTTAGTAAGTAAAGAAATAATGTTAAAAAGATTAGAATCATATATAAAAAATCTTTTGAACGCTTTGGATAAACAGTATCCAAATTTGGGAATTACAGGATGGAATGTTGTGAGCAATAGGGATTCATTCCAAAATTCTTTATGGAAGAACTTTTATGAATATGAAACTCTTTTAGAAAAAACATTTGTCTATGCTAGACAATATTCTAAAAATGACTGGAAACTGTATTATGCTTGTGATGTTAATGATTGTGGTGATGATGTTACTGTTGCTGAGAATTTACAGGAAAAAGGTCTGTGTGATGGCATTCTTCTTCAATCTCATATGACAACAAAATCGAACATTGAAAAGTGTGATACTTTATTGTCAAAATTGTCGGATAAAGAATTCGATATAGTCATTTCTGATTTGGATGTGCTTAATGAAAATGATGATATACAAGAGGTGACAGATTTCTATATAAGTCTTTTTTCTTTATATGAGAAATACAAAGAGAATATAAGTGCAGTTGTCTTTTCTTGTATAGGTGGAAATGATCAGAAAGTTGTATTATATAACAGTTTGAATCCATATTCTACGAATTCTGTGTATTCTACATTGATTAGTGAGTTTGCAAATAATGCCCCTATCGTATCAAAGACTTTCCAATTTGATTTACAATACGATGAAAATGGGAAGACGAAACATGAATCATTCCTTTCTGTTGACGTGCCTCAAAATGAGTGGTTTAATGCATCTGGCGTGATGAAGATTCCTGAGAATGCTTCTCAGGTCTCGTTCCAAATTCATACAACTGAAACAGGTAACCCTAGTGATTTAATAGACTTTTTTGTGGATGATGTTTTGTGTATAGAGAAAATTAATTTTTGTTTCCCTGATAATGAGATTGCTTTGATAGGCAAATTAGTTGAGTTTGATAGTACGGATTATGTAAAAAGTAAAAATGCTATTTGGTTAAATCTTCAATCTATGGATTATATGGCTAATAAAATTTCCATTGTTGATTCTTTGGATGTTTTGTATATAGAACTACCTCCGTATAATTTCCATGTTGACACTTTCAGTTTCTATCGTATACCAAGTAGCAATATTGTTACTTTCGTTTCTCCTGTGAAAATTCCTGTGTCAGACTTGAATGGAGATGCTTATGTATTGAGTGATTTTGATGGCTCAACACTCTGTTTCAAACAGATTGAGAATGATACGTTAGCTGATCATATTCCATATGTAGTAAAAGTAAAAGATATGAAAAACAGATTGGTGGATGATTTATATAATGTGAATTGGATCTGTAGTTATGATGCCGATAACAATGCAGTTCAGACGGCAGGTAATATGACACATAAGGGAAATTTAGGTATGACACAATTGTTTACTGCTTCTGATGAATATTCATATTATGCTTATAAAGAAGGTTCTTTGTATATGATGAATCAGGTTGACTTAAAACCATTCCGTACTCTTTTTGAATTGAAAAATGAAACAGGAAAAGCCGCTCCTCGTTCTCGATTATTCAGTATCTCCTTTAATGACAACACCACTGGTGTGGTTTTGGTTGAGAATGGCGAAGTCTTGAATGAACTAGTTACGGTGTATGATGAAATAGGTAGAGTCGTTCGCGCTAATGTTGAGTCAACCTCCTGTTTCGAAAATTTATCTGCAGGTGTTTATGTGGTAAACGGCAAGAAATTTATTGTTAAGAAGTAAAAAACAACAGAAAAAATATTTTCTGTTTCCTTTTTGAATATAAAAAAATGAATGACGCAAGAGATGGTTTCCCCATTTGTTGCGACATTTTACGATTTTGTTCCAAAAATGTAAGTTCAAGGTATCTGTGATGGCGTAGGTATGCAGTCTTATGTAGAATGAGAAATGCTAAGATGATTTGTGACATTTGCCTTGTTGAAAATTCTCTAAATTCCTCAATCTTTCGTAATTTTGCACTTCGTAAATTTATGATAATATGAAGGATTGACAGGTAATCCTATAAAGATTGTTTTTCGTGAAGAAGGAAGAGATAAATAAGGAAGAATCATTTACTGAGACTGCGTGGATTGATGTTTACGGAGCAAGAGTCCATAATTTAAAAAATATTGATGTCTCTATCCCCAGATATAAATTGTCCGTTATTACAGGATTGAGTGGCAGTGGGAAATCCTCTTTGGCTTTTGATACTATATATGCGGAAGGACAGCGTCGATATATAGAAACTTTTTCTGCGTATGCTCGTAATTTTCTTGGTAATTTAGATCGTCCTGATGTTGATAAAATAACAGGTTTAAGTCCTGTGATCTCTATAGAACAGAAAACGACTAACAAAAATCCTCGTTCTACAGTGGGTACAACAACCGAAGTTTATGATTTTCTTAGATTGTTATTTGCTCGTGCAGGAGAAGCCTATTCATATGTGACGGGCGAAAAGATGGTGAAATACACGGAAGATCAAATACTTGAATTGATAGAACAGGAATATAAGGGTGATGCAGTATTTATTTTAGCTCCTTTGGTTAATTCGCGAAAGGGTCATTATAAGGAGTTGTTTGAACAGGTACGTCGAAAAGGTTATCTTAATGTTCGCGTGGATGGGGAAATGAAAGAAATCGTTCACGGAATGAAACTGGATCGATACAAAAACCATACGATTGAGGTGGTGATTGATAAACTGGTCATTTCTGAGGGAAATCAACAGAGAGTGCAAGCTTCTATTCGTACAGCGATGAAGCAAGGAAATGGTACAATCGTCATTCTTCGTAAAAAAGATAACAAACTTCGTCATTTCAGTCGCCATTTAATGTGCCCTACAAGTGGTATTTCTTATGCGGAACCAGCTCCTCATAATTTTTCATTCAATTCACCTCATGGAAGTTGTCCTAAATGTAAAGGTTTAGGCTTTATTAATGAGATTGATATAGATAAAATCATTCCGGATAAGTCTGAAAGTATATACAATGGCGGTATTGTTCCTTTGGGAAAATACAAAAAATCATTATTCTTTTGGCAGTTAGAAGCAATTGCTGAACGTTTCGGCTTTTCTTTGAAAGATCCTATCTCAAAAATTCCAGAGGAGGCTTTGGATATTGTGTTGAATGGTACAGATGAACGTGTGTGCGTTAAAAATGAATCATTAGGATCTTCGAATATGACATGCTTGTTCGAAGGCGTTATTCATTACATTGAAATGCAACAGGAAACAGAAGCTTCGGCTACTGCGAAGAAATGGGCAGGTCAGTTTAGTAAACAAATACAATGTCCTTTGTGTCATGGTGATCGTTTGAATGAAGAGGCTTTGCATTTTAAAATAGCCGGGAAAAACATTGCGGAGTTGTCTCGAATGGACGTTGCGGATCTGTATGATTGGGTATGTAATGTTCCTTCTCAATTGTCTGAAAAACAATTTTCAATTGCTGAGTTGATTTTAAAAGAGATAAAGACTCGTTTGCAATTTATGTTGGATGTGGGCTTGGATTATCTATCCCTTCATAGAACTTCTGTTTCTCTTTCGGGTGGTGAAAATCAACGTATACGTTTGGCTACTCAGATAGGTTCTCAATTGGTCAATGTCCTATATATTTTAGATGAACCTAGTATCGGATTGCATCAAAGAGATAATGTCCGCTTGATTCATTCATTAAAACAGTTGCGTGATATTGGCAACTCTGTGATTGTGGTTGAGCATGATCGTGATATGATGCTTGAAGCTGACTATGTTGTTGATATGGGACCTTTTGCTGGTCGTAAGGGTGGAGAAGTGGTTTTCGCTGGTACGCCACAGGAGATGTTGAAAACTCAAACGGTGACAGCGGATTATCTTAATGGGAAAAAAACAATTGCTATTCCGGAAAAGAAAAGAGAGGGTAATGGTAAATCAATAGTTATCAAAGGTGCGAAGGGTAATAATCTTAAAAATATAGATGTTGAATTTCCGTTAAATAAATTTATTTGCGTGACGGGTGTCTCGGGAAGTGGTAAATCATCATTGATAAATGAGACATTGCAACCAATATTAAGTCAGCATTTTTACCATTCGCTTCAGGATCCATTGCCATACGAATCTGTTTCTGGTATTGAATATGTGGATAAGGTGATTAATGTGGATCAATCACCGATTGGTAGAACACCTCGTTCTAATCCATCTACTTATACAGGTTTGTTCGCTGATATACGAGAATTGTTTGTTACCTTGCCAGAATCAAAAATGAGGGGTTACAAAGCGGGAAGATTCTCTTTTAATGTGAAGGGTGGTAGGTGTGAAACATGTTGTGGAAACGGATATAAGACAATAGAGATGAATTTCTTGCCAGATGTTCTCGTTCCTTGTGAAGAGTGTCAAGGCAAACGATATAATCGAGAGACGTTGGATGTGCGTTTCAAGGGAAAGTCAATCGCAGATGTGCTGGATATGACCATCAACATGGCTGTTGATTTCTTTGAAAATATTCCTACTATATATCATAAAGTCAAAACGTTACAAGAAATAGGGTTGGGGTATATAAAATTGGGACAACCATCCACAACTTTGTCTGGTGGAGAAAGCCAACGTATTAAATTGGCAACTGAATTGATGAAAAAGGATACAGGTAGTACTTTATATATTTTGGATGAACCAACAACAGGACTTCATTTCGAGGATATCCGCATTTTATTGGATGTCTTGAATAAATTAGTGGATAGAGGTAATACTGTTATTGTGATAGAACATAATATGGATGTTATAAAAGTGGCAGATCATTTGATTGATATTGGTCCCGAAGGAGGACGTGGTGGAGGTCAGATGGTGGCTGTTGGAACACCAGAAGAAGTGTCTGAAAATCCGAATAGCTATACGGGGAAATATCTTAAAATGGAATACGACAGATAAAGAATACAAAGGGGGAAAGAATCGTCTTTCCCCCTTTGTGAAAAATATAGCGAACAATGCTTGTCTTTTGATTTTGCGCTTTAGTCCCAGTATTTGTAAAAATGAGCAACTGGGCCATGTCCATGACCGATTTTGTAATTTGCACCTTCGATGATGGCATTTTCTATATATTTCTGAGCCAGTGTTGCTGCTTCGGTTAGATTGTGTCCTTTCGCAATCATGGAAGCGAGTGCGGAAGATAATGTACATCCTGTCCCATGTGTGTTTTCTGTATGAATACGTTTCGTTTTTAGCTCGCAGAAGTTGCCCTCTTCGTGATTGTAGAAAATGTCAATTAAGGCTTCTTCTGTTAAATGACCTGCTTTCAAGTAAATTGAGGTGTTGAATTTGTTTGCTAGTTGTTGGGCTGTAGTCCGTAAAACGTCTTGATTGGGAATTTTGCCTCCGTACAAGATTTCGGCTTCAGGAATGTTAGGGGTGATAACCCTAGCCATTGGAATCAATTCTTTGCAGAGTGTTTCGATAGCTTCCTCTTCGATAAGACGATGTCCGGAAGTGGAAACCATAACTGGATCTAAAACGATGTTTTTTATGTCGTGCTTTTTCATCATTTTGGCTACGCTAAGTACTACTTTAGAAGAGTGTAACATGCCTATTTTTACACAATCAGCACCGATGTCACTTAGTACAGCATCAATTTGACCTTCTATGACAGAAGGACTTAATCCTTCTACATCTATAACACCCATTGTGTTTTGAACCGTAACTGCTGTGATGGCAGACGCTGCATAACAGCCACATGCGGATATGGTTTTGATGTCAGCTTGAATCCCTGCACCTCCACCAGAATCGCTACCAGCGATTGTAAGTACTTTCTTGTATGTCTTCTCCATTTCTGTAGGATAATTTGTTTAAATCATATCATAAAAAAAGCATTCCTGAACAGAGGAATGCTATCATATTATAAATTCCTCTCTACCATTACGTAGCAGGTTCTAAGGGTATAATCTCAGCCTTCCATGGGAAAGCACCCCTGTTGCTTTTTACAATGCAAAATTATATAATTATTTAATATGTCGTGAGTTTGACGAGTTTTTAATAATTGATTAATTACTAGTTCGTGGTAAAAATGGTGTATTTATAATGATAAAAATAAAATTCACACCTCTGGGTTCAAACTTCATCTGATATGCAATGAGAAAGGAAATCTTTACAACATGTCTTTCCTTTTTAAAGTTGTTTGATTTAGAATTAAATATAAATAACTGATAATTAATCTTATATATAAATTACTTTCGTCAAAAGTACGTTACATTAATATTATTGGTTACAATACCTTATATTTGCAATGCTAAAAATTATATAATTATTAAATTGTATTTTGAAAGAATATGATTTTACACCTTTTTTATTCATTCATTAATTAATTATTTATTCGATGAAACCTGTATTCTTTACTCTTTTACTATTTATAAACATATTACTTCTGTTTTTCTTTTATCCAATGTTCTCCTCAAATTTGACATTGAAAGAATTGCTTCAAATAAAAAGAAATGTGCCTTCTTTTATGAAAAAAGGAGATGTGAATTGGAATAATCTTTATATGATTCAAACTATATCTGGTAATTTTGGATTCATTAACTCAAACGGGTCCGTTTTTATTCCTCCCGTTTCCCCTACGCTCACTCGTACCCAAGATCAAAAAGAATTCGAGATCGTAAATTCCATCTATCATGTAAATTACAGAAATATCCATTGGACATGTATATCTTCAGAACAATATGCTGATAGAAAATATTGCGTGGAAAGTAGTTCTCAAAAAAGACTTTCTGATTTTATTTATGACAAAGTTATATTCATAAATGGCGAAATGGCTTTTGCAAAAAAAGGAAACCAATATGGCTTCTTTTCCCAATTCGGAGAGTTTCATCCAAAAGAAGAATTGACAGACTGCGATATTGATATATATAATCAAGTAATTTCAAAAAATGGAAAGAAAGGTTTAATAGACCAAAACCTTAAAATTATCGTTCCCATTTCTTATGACAATATTTATCCCATCTCCGAACTTCAGCTTGCCATCGTGAAAAATGAACAAAAATATGGAATCATATCCTTTAAAAATAAAGTCATTCAGCCTTGTCAATACGAGTTTATAGGAAAAGTTGTTTGTAAAGAACCCAATAGTCTAACGGAAGATGATATTTCATATTATACAGAAAACGGATCTGATAGGAAAATTGAGACGAAAGAAGAAAAGATAAACGTTATGTATAATCCCTTCATTGAAAAAACTTGTTATTTTTATGTACTTGACAATGGAAAATCTTTTCTATTCAGTTCAAATGGGGTACAGATAGTGGATGATAACATAAAAATTTCCGACTATGATAAACGAGATGAAGAGATAATGGACCGATCGAACGATTTTATGAAATTTGAATATGATTCCACATCACATCAACTTTTAATATTAAACGAAGAGGCGAACTGTCTCTATTAAAATAGTATTTAAGTAAAGGGAACTTCAGAAAAATCTCTAATTTTTAAAGGGGATTTCTATAAATTGCTTTGTAGCGATTTTGAAAGTTTTGTCAGACAGATTGTTGATTTGAACGAAGGAGCAGTGCGGGCACTGTGACTGAGTGAAAATCAGCAAGATGGCGACAAAAGTTCAAAAGCGCACAAAAGATTAAAGAATAACCTATATAAAAAAATATTTAATAATCGGGGAATTTATAGAAGTCCCCTAAATTTAAAATAAGAATTAAATAGTTAATAACAACAGCTGAAATGTCATATTGATGCAGTTAATGTCTGCCATTTTGTCATATGGTATATAGATTTTCGTAGTGGCACTTAATTTGAAGTGTATTGATAAATGCTTAAAATATACAACTATGAATTTTGAAAATTTTACAATTAAAAGTCAAGAGGTGATTGATGAGGCTGTAAAGTTTGCTGATAAAAAAAATCAGCAGATCGTTGAGCCAGAGCATTTGCTGAAAGGCGTCTTGAAAGTGGGAGAGAATGTCACACAATTTTTAATGAATAAGATGAGTGTGAATGTTCCTATGGTGGATGCTGCATTGGATAAAGCGATTGAGGGATTTCCAAAAGTGAGAGGAAAAGTAGATCATTATATGTCCAATACGACAAAAGAAGTTTTTGATCAAGCTCAACAGCTATCACAAAATGATGGAGATCAGTTCGTCTCGTTAGAGTATATCCTTCTTGCATTGTTATTGACACCTAGTAATGTGTCTACTCTTTTGAAAGATGCAGGGATGACAGAGTCGGCCTTGCGTCAATCTATTGCTGAAATGAGAAAAGGAAGTAAAGTGACTGATCCTTCAGCAGAAGGTACGTATGATTCTCTCAACAAGTATGCTATCAATTTGAATGAACGAGCTCGCTCGGGTAAATTAGATCCTGTTATTGGTAGAGATGAGGAGATACGAAGAGTACTTCAGATTTTAAGTCGTCGTACTAAAAACAATCCTATCTTGATAGGAGAGCCGGGTACTGGTAAGACTGCCATTGCAGAAGGATTAGCACAACGTATTGTAAGAGGAGATGTTCCAGAAAATTTGAAAAGCAAACAAATCTTTTCTTTGGATATGGGAGCTGTCGTTGCGGGAGCCAAGTATAAAGGTGAATTTGAAGAACGATTGAAATCTGTAGTGAATGAAGTAACGAAGGCAGATGGAGAAATAATTCTTTTTATTGACGAGATACATACGTTGGTGGGCGCAGGAAAGGGAGATGGCGCTATGGATGCAGCCAATATTCTAAAACCAGCTTTGGCAAGAGGAGAACTCCGTTCAATAGGAGCAACCACATTGGATGAATATCAAAAGTATTTTGAAAAAGACAAAGCTTTGGAACGTCGTTTCCAAATAGTGATGGTGAATGAACCTAATGAAGCTGATTCCATTTCAATTCTTCGTGGAATAAAGGAGAAGTATGAGAATCATCATCAAGTTCGAATCAAAGATGAAGCTATTATTGCTGCAGTACAATTGTCCACTCGTTATATTACGGATAGGTTTTTGCCAGATAAGGCTATTGACTTAATAGATGAGGCTGCTTCAAAATTAAGATTGGAAATTAATTCTGTTCCAGAAGAGTTGGATGCTAAAGAACGAGAAATTATGCAGTTGGAGATTGAACGTGAAGCAATTAAACGTGAAAATGATACTGCTAAGATCGATCAGTTGGGAAAAGAAATCGCCAATTTAAAAGAGCAGACTCAACAAATTCGTACAAAATGGAATTCGGAAAAAGCGTTGATTGATGAACAACAACAGTTGAAGATTCAGATTGAAGATTTACGTTTCCAATCAGAACGTGCCGAATGTGAAGGCGATTATGAAAAGGTGGCAGAAATTCGTTATGGAAGAATAAAAGAGGCAGAAGATAAGATTACTGAGATAAAGAAAAAACTTTCTGAAATTCAGACGGATAGTCCGTTGATCAAAGAAGAAGTTGATGCTGATGATATTGCAGATGTTATCTCTAAATGGACTGGAATACCAGTTTCTAAGATGTTGCAGAGCGAAAAAGAGAAATTGCTTCATTTGGAGGAAGAATTACATAATCGTGTGATTGGACAAGAAGATGCAATTGCTGCTGTTTCAGACGCTGTACGTCGTAGTAGAGCAGGATTGCAAGATCCAAAACGACCTATAGGTTCATTTATTTTCTTAGGAACTACAGGTGTCGGAAAAACGGAGTTAGCCAAAGCTTTGGCTGAGTTCTTGTTTGATGATGAGAATATGATTACACGTATTGATATGTCGGAATACCAGGAGAAGTTCTCTGTGACACGTTTGATTGGTTCACCTCCAGGATATGTTGGATATGATGAAGGCGGACAGTTGACAGAAGCTATCAGAAGGAAACCTTATTCGGTTGTCTTATTTGACGAGATAGAGAAAGCGCATCCCGATGTTTTTAATACGTTGTTGCAAGTGCTGGATGATGGTCGATTGACAGACAACAAAGGTAGATTGGTGAATTTCAAAAACACGATTATCATTATGACGTCTAACTTGGGATCAGATTTGATTCGCGAGAAATTTGAAAAATTGACGCCAGATAATCGAGAAGAGGTCATAGAGGATTCTAAGAAGACGGTTCTTGAAATGCTGAAGCAAACCATACGTCCAGAGTTCTTAAACAGAATAGATGAAATAATTATGTTTACTCCATTGACGAAGAGTGAGACGAGGAAGATTGTGGATTTACAAATTAATTCTATCTATAAGATGTTGAAGGATAATGGAATTGAGTTGAGAGTAACAGATGATGCAAGAGATTTCATCGCAGATGAGGGTTATGATCCACAATTTGGTGCACGACCTGTAAAACGCGTTATTCAAAAACGTTTACTCAATGATTTGTCTAAAGCATTGTTGGCACAGACAGTTGACAGGACAAAACCGATTGTGGTTGAGAAGAAAGGTGATGGTTTGGTATTCCAAAATTAATGGAGAAGAAACTCCATTCGATTGGAATAAAAAAAGACTTGTAAAGTTTATCAAGTCGAATAATAGAGATTGGCAGAGTGAGGAAATCCTTGCTTTGCCAATCTTATTTTGTTGATTTGTGATGAATCATTTGTAAATGTCTAAAAAAATATTAATTTTGCATTCTGTTTCGATGAAGAAACATTATTTGGTATCAACATTTTGATAATTCGATGGAATTTTTAATGATTTTCTTGTTCCTCGTAGGCTATGCATGCATTGCGATGGAACACAGCTTGAAGGTTAACAAAGCGGCAACAGCATTACTTTTGTGTGCTTTATTATGGACTGTATACATAACGAATGCAGATTCAGTATTAACACAATTCTCCAATCATGAGGATGTGGTTTCTTATGTTACAGGTAATCAAATTATTGAACATCTAGGTGACGTAGCATCAACATTGTTCTTTTTGATGGGTGCAATGACCATCGTAGAGTTGATTGATGCCCACGGAGGTTTTTCTATTATTACCAATAAAATCACAACGAAAGAGAAGAAAAAATTGTTGTGGCTATTGGCAATAATAACATTCTTTATGTCAGCTATTTTGGATAACTTGACAACAACTATTGTTATGGTGATGTTGTTAAGAAAATTGATAGGAAACTATAAGGAACGTTGGTTGTTTGCTTGTATTATAGTGATAGCAGCCAATTCGGGAGGTGCCTTTTCTCCAATCGGTGACGTTACCACTATTATGCTTTGGGTGAAGGGAAATGTAAGCACAGAAGGATTACTTCCTAACTTGTTTGTTCCATCCTTGATATCAATGGTTATTCCTGTATTCGTTGCTAGCCGTTTCTTGAAGGGAGAAATCTCTGAACGAGTAAACGTTATAGGAAATGAGGGATTTAGCCATTTTAGCGCAGCAGATTTAATCACTCCAGGAGAACAAAAAGCCATTTTATTCATGGGTATTGGAGCTTTGGTATTTGTTCCTATTTTTAAATCTATTACACATTTGCCTCCATTTATTGGTGTCCTTTTAGGATTAGGCGTTTTGTGGTTCTATACTGAGTTTTTATATCATAATAAAAAACATATTCCAGAGTCATCAAAAGCACGTATTTCTGTTATCTTGACTCGTGTGGACTTTACCACTATATTATTCTTTTTAGGTATTTTGATGGCTGTTTCGGCATTGCAATGTGCTGGTATTTTAGGTCAGTTGTCAAAATTCTTGGATGAAAGTGTTGGTAATGTCTATGTGATAGACGTCATTATTGGTATCTTGTCATCAATAGTTGATAATGTGCCTTTGGTGGCAGGTTCTATGGGAATGTATGATGTTGCAAGTGCAGCGGATGTTGCAAGTAATCCAGCTCTTGCTGCTTATGCTTCTGATGGAGTGTTCTGGTTGTTCCTTGCTTACTGCGCTGGAGTGGGTGGTTCCATGTTGATTATTGGTTCTGCTGCTGGTGTGGTAGTGATGGGCTTGGAAAAAGTTTCATTCGGATGGTATTGCAAAAATATCTCATTGCTTGCTTTGTCGGGATATTTGGCAGGTGCAATCTTCTTCGTGTTGCAAGAAGTGTTCATCCGACCATTGTTTTGACCATTATTTGGTATCTAAATTTTCCATAATTGTAATTTTTAAGTTGTTGGACTATCCGGGCTTCGTGGTGAAGCTTGGATAGTTTTTTTTTATGAAAATTGAAAAAATGTTAAATATAAATTGTATTTTTTCTTGTTTCTATTAGATTTTTTATATTTTTGCGTGGAACTAATAGTAGAATGATTCCTATTTATATAATTATATTTTATTTATTTACAACTCTATTAGTGATAAATTACGTGATAAGACTTTTATAGTAGAATAAAGTATAATTATTTTTTAGATGCTAAATTGGTTGAATTCAATAGTTCTTCATTTGACTATTAAATTTTTAGATTATGAGACGTTGTTATAAAATATTATTGCTGATTTTCATGGTGATGGTGCCTTATTTCATTCAGGCTCAAACAACATCTTTTCGTTCATTTAGAGAAACTAAGGGCGCAGTCACTTCTGATTCTAGGGATATGTATGTATGGGGACCATGGGTACAGAGTTCTTCTATTTTCGTGTTGGACTTGCCTAAAAAAGTCATCTTGGTTGAAGATAGAAATCTAAAAAAGAAATATAAGTATGAGGTTTTTGATAAACCACAAAAATGGATTGTCAAAAAAAATTACAAATACATTAATTTCGAATGTATGGAGTCAAAATCGTTAGAAAAATATTACATTCGTTTGTGTGAGTATGATACAGGAGAATTTAAAATTACAATTATGACTCCTAAAAAGGCTGTCCGTTATCAGGTAGTCCTTCTTAAGGATGAGGAACCAGATGTTAAATTTGAAGATTTTGAAGATTGATTAATAATCAAAAAAACATATGTAATTTCAGGCGTATCTTTTATCGATACGCCTTTTTTTTAGAATGGATATCCAATAGCGAAATGTAGAGCACAATCATCTTTCCATGTTAATCCGTTGAATCTCCAATTGTCATTTATTCTACATGGATTATAAGCTTTGATACCAAGATCGAATCGAATCAAGAAGTAACTGAAATCAAGTCTTAATCCGAGTCCATATGCCAGTGCAATCTGTTTGTAAAATTTATCAAATTCGAATTGCCCATTAGGTTGTGCTTCATATTTTTCTATAGTCCAAACATTCCCGGCATCAAGGAAAGCTGCAGCCTCTAATTTCCAGAATAATTTGGCCCTATATTCCATATTCATTAATAGCTTAATATCTCCAGTTTGTTTGACAAAGTCATTGTAGTTCTCAGATGTATATTCACCAGGTCCTAATGTTCTGACAGACCATCCTCTGACTCCATTTGCTCCTCCTCCAAAGAATCTTTTTTCGAATGGTATGACCGATGCGTTTCCATACGGGAAGGCAATTCCTATTCCGACATGGTATACAATTCTATTTCGTTCATCTATCATTTGGTTATATGCATAATCCACCTCTCCTTTCACATATTGAGAGTAAGGAATGCCTCCGACTTCATATTGCCCATCGTCATTCTTCTTGCGATGACTTATGTTGTTTATTCCATAGAGTATGTTTCCTGCTGTTTCTATAGATACTTTATAGTATGTTTTATTCGTTTTCGTTTGCATCGCTTGATTGTCATATGAAATGGAAAACCCAGTATTCATTATGAAGTGATCTGAGTAACTTTCTCTAAGTACAGAATATTTGTCTGCCTTATAGATTGAATCGAATGTCTCACTAGTCGAAATGTTGATGTAATTTAAGTCAATTAAATTTAGGGAATACTTGTAAAATCTTCTGTAATTCCACATGTATTTCATACCTGTCGATATAGTCGTTCTTTCGTATGTCTGTGGTCGGATTTGATAGTTGTAATTGATTTTAAATTCCGTACTAGCATCAATTCTTCGTTTGAAATCTTTTCGTAAGAAAGGGAAAATGAAACGAGGGAAATTTAAGGATACTTCTCCTCCGAGATCCAAGACATATTTATGCAAAATTTCTTGTATTCCAGAATATGCTTCTTGTGCATATTTTGCTTTTACGCCTAACACTTCCGATCCTCTAAAAACATTTTTATGTGCATATCCCAGATTGGCAGCAAATCCTAAATCACCATCAGAGTTTGTCCCTTCAATATCAATGGAAAAGGATTGTGGCTTCGCAGAATAAAGTGATATGTCACAATCTAATTCATTTTCTCCATTATGTAAATCGTTAAATCTAATGCTTGATGCTCTCAGAATTCCCAGAGAATTAAATCTCGAATAGGTTCTTTCTACAATAAAATCACTATACATGCTGTGTGGCATGATTCGTAATCCTTCTTCTATTACATCTGGGTTCAATAAAGGCTTTCCATTGGAGTAAATCACAATGTTTTTATTGTATGCCAATGTGTCTAGTTTGCCCACATTCGTTTCTGTCGTGGTAGACCCATTGTATGTTGTAATATTGATGTTTCTAATTTTGTATTGCTGGTGCTTGGATTCGATTTCTGATCCGTCTGGTAGTGTAATGATATATGGCTTTAAAATAATTTTTAAGTCTACTTCATGGTCACCGACACTACTATCTGCAGTGAATGCTAAACATTCTTTGTTAAAATAATAGTAGCCTCGTCTTCTTAAAAATGTGGAAATACGTTCTCTTTCATCGTCTAATACGTCAATGTCAAACAAATCACCCTTTTTGATTTTGGTTTGCGTATATCCTCCTCTGCTTTTCAAAAGAGAGTCAATGACAGGGTCCGTATCGAAATTATTCTCGATGTTTCTGATACGATAGGGTTGATTAGGCGTTATATGATAATTAACCTCTATTTTTTTCTTCTTTGTTTCTGTTAGTGAAGATACTTCTGCTTGCATGTAACCTTTGGTTTTCATGTATTTCTGAAGTTCTTTTTCTGATTGGAAGGTAAGAAACGGATCATAGATGACAGGTGGCTCTCCAGATTCTTTTAATTTTCGATTGATTTTTTTTGTTGTGTCTTTCCCTGATAAATTGTATATGCCGAGATGTATTCTAAATAAACCGAACACTTTGAAATTTGGTCGTTGACGTAGGTATTGTGTTAAATCATTTTCGTTTGCGACATTCCCATCAACCTTGATATTCGTCCGATTTAACAGGTAACTGCCTTCTGGCACATATTTCGTAGTAGAACATGAAGAGATGAGAAACATACAGATGCTTCCAATGATCAAAGTTATTGCCTGCCAATTTTTGTTTTTCACGACTTCTTATGTATTCTTATGCAAAGATACGATTTGTATGAATCATTATCTATTAAATATAGTTAAATGAAGAACTTTTTTTATCTTTGTATTAAATATGTGAATGGTTGGAATCTTTTTGATTCAACCGTTTTCTGATTTGTTTTTTTTTGAATGTGTTATTCCTAATAAGTAGATTTATGGCTTTAATAAAATCAATTTCAGGTATACGAGGAACTATTGGTGGTGAAGTTGGCGATAACTTAACTCCATTAGATGTTGTTAAATTTTCTGCCGCCTTTGGTTCTTGGTTGATGAAGAATAGTAAGGCGACAAATAAAAAAATAGTAGTAGGTCGTGATGCTCGTTTGTCTGGTCCAATGGTGGATTCTCTTGTAGAAGGTACTTTGGTTGGACTGGGAATGAATGTGATCAACATTGGGTTGGCTTCAACTCCTACTACAGAAATAGCTGTTCAAAAGGAACAAGCATGTGGTGGTATCATCATTACAGCTAGTCATAACCCTAAGCAATGGAATGCATTGAAACTTTTAAATGAAAAAGGGGAATTCTTGAGTGATAAGGACGGAAAAGAAGTCTTGAGCTTGGCTGCTTCTGAAAAGTTTTCTTTTGCTCAGGTAGAGGAACTTGGTCAGGTCGTTTGTAAAAATGATTACGGTCAAATACATATCAACGATGTCTTAAATCTTGATTTGGTCCATGTGGATGCTATTAAGAAGGCAAATTTCCGTGTGGCGATTGATTGTGTTAATTCTGTTGGAGGTTTAGTTCTTCCTTCTTTGTTGAAAGCATTGGGTGTGAAAGAAATTGCAGAATTAAATTGTGAACCTACCGGATGTTTCGCTCATAATCCTGAACCATTGCCTGCTCATTTAACTCAAATTTCTGAGAAAATGAAAGAGGGTGGTTATGATGTGGGATTTGTTGTAGACCCTGATGTTGATCGCTTGGCAATGATTTGTGAAGATGGATCAATGTTTGGTGAAGAATATACTTTGGTTTCTGTTTCTGATTATGTGCTTCGCTACACGAAAGGAAACACTGTCTCTAACTTGAGTTCTACTAGAGCTTTGAGTGATGTGACGGTTGCTCGCGGAGGATCTTATTCGGCTGCCGCTGTTGGTGAGGTGAATGTTGTTACAAAAATGAAAGAAACGAATGCTGTTATTGGTGGTGAGGGTAATGGTGGTGTTATATATCCTGCTGCTCATTATGGTCGTGATGCTCTTGTTGGAATAGCTTTGTTCTTATCTTTAATGGCTGAAGAAAAATGTAAGGTTTCTGAATTGAGAAAACGTTATCCAGCCTATTATATTTCGAAAAATAAGATTCAATTAACTCCTTCAACAGATGTGGATGCTATCTTGCGCACAATGAAGGATAAATATAAAAATGAACGTGTGAATGATATTGATGGCGTTAAAATCGACTTCGCAGATTGCTGGGTTCATTTGCGTAAATCGAATACCGAACCAATCATTCGTATCTATTCTGAAGCTTCATCAATGGATAAAGCGGATGCTCTTGCTCAAAAAATAATGAAAGAAATAGAGGAAATATCTAAATAAGTTTGACTGTTATTTAGATAAAAAAATCTCCGAACTTATTGAGTTTCGGAGATTTTTTTTATGGTGTATAAATAATATTTATCTTTTTTTAATGATAACCGTGTCGCCAACTTGTGGACGTTGATTGGTTCCTTTGGCAATTTTATTGTATCGTCTTATTTGCCAGGTTCGTACATTGAATTCTTTTGCGATTCCTTCGTAAGTGTCACCTTCCTCTGCTTTGACAGCTTTCGTTTTACCCATGTTAATGATTTTGTGTGTGCGATATGCTGCAATGCTACCCATTGTATGTTCTTTTTTTGCAATAGGTGAAATAACTTCATTGCCATTTTTGATATTTGAATCGTCTGCGTTAGTAGGCATTGTTCCATTGTCGTAGTAGAACAATTCATAAGTCTCGATGATGTCAATTAATTTTTTTGCATAATCGGACGCTGTTGCATAACCACATTCTTTTAATCCTTTTGCCCAACCTTTATAATCTGTTGTTTCTAATGTGAATAATTTTTTATAACGATCTTTCTTTAAAAATTGAGAATGGTCTTCGTAAGATAATTCGACGGATTTGTATTTTCTGAAACACTCCTGCTTTTTGTCATCGTCGTGATATACTTTGTCACCAGTCCAATCAGAATGACATTTTATTCCAAAGTGATTGTTACTCTTCCTTGCTAATTCGCTTAATCCAGCACCTGATTCTAATAATCCTTGTGCAAGAGTGATGCTGGCGGGTATGCCATGTTCTTGCATTTTGACTACTGCAATAGGTGCGTATTTATTAATGTAATTAATGTAAGATTGTTGCTTCGTTGGTTTTGCATTTGATGATAATGAGAAGAAACAACAAGCTATAATTAGTAAGATTAAACGTGTTTTCATACCTAATGAATAAATGTTATTTGCAAAGATAATGTATTTTTTATTTTTCTTTACATTTAGAGAGTAGAACTTCGTACATATTATGCCATCCTTTCCATGCAAACACATCTGTAATATGTTCGTTATGGAATAATGTTATGAATGTACCATGAACAGACTCTACAACCTCTTTTAGTTTCATGATATATTCCAAACTGCTTTCTGGATTTAAACCTAAATCAGACTTTAGTGTTTTGTCCATTACTGCGGTTGGGTATAATTGCAGGGTAGTCTCTCGTTCTTCCTTTAAATTGTAAAAATAGAAGGGGTGTGACGTACTAGCACGAAATCCAACTTGTGTTGAATAGCAAAGTGACCAGTCGCTGGTAAATCCATTTTTTTCAAGAAGTGTGTATGTCTCTGGAATGCAAAATCGTAGATAGTGGAAACGATTAGGTCGTTCTTCGCTATTTTTGTTCCAAAGCATCAGTGCTTTTTCTGTTTTGAAAAATAGTGGATGCTGACTTGCATGGTAAGAGGGGTGTAATCCTACAATATCTTCTGATGCTATTTGTTTCCGAACTTTTAAATAGGAGTAACTTGGGTAGATGCTGCGTTTGTCATGTTTCCCAAATGTTCCGCAGTGGAAGAAGAACACAGGGTGAATGTTTCTTTTTTTATGCAGATTGTAAACCATAGAGAGATTGAAGAAAGGATCTTTTTTTTCTCTTGTGACAACATCATATCTTTGTTTTAATAATGTTTTATTCCCTTTGATGAAGTCACGAACTGAACAATAAATAAATTGTAGTAATCCGTGGTTCCTAAATGCATAGATGTTATCTACATCGATTGTGGGAATGAAACGATAGGAGGGAAGTTTGAATTGTTGATTTATGTCTTTTTGCTGAATAAGGTCTTTTAGCTTTAAAATCCATCGATCAACTAAAGGTTCCGTTAAAAATCCATTTTGGAAAGCTATGCTTTCTTCTACAGGATATCTTCCATGAATATCCTTTTTATGACATGTGTATTCTTCGTATCTGCTAAGAAGAAAGAATGATGCTGCCAGTAAGTCAAAAGGAATATCTCCACTTTCTGTCGGGAATAGTGTTGTGAGATTTTCCCATGTCCCTAATTGAATCTCTTGTGGGTGTATGTCTTGTTCAAAAAGTAAAGTGACAGGTTTGATATGAATGCCATTGTTTTCACATTCATCCGAATACCAAATGGGAAATCCTTTTATTTCATCTTTATTGGTGGTGATTACATAATCGCACCCCAATATGCGATGAAACAATTGATTGCATATATAGGTTAATCTGTTGCTCGTATTTTTTGTATAGATTGTAATCATCTTTTTTAATCATCATTAATACATCAAATATACATAAAAATTTAAGGGAACTTCTATAAATTCTTTGATTTTAAAAATTTTAAAATAAGGATCATTCGTTCATCTTTTGTGCACTTTTGAATTTTTGTTGTCATCTTGTTGATTCTCAATTAGTCGCAGTGCTCACACTATTGCTTCTTTTGAATATGCAATCAGTCTGACAAAATCCACTACAATTTATAAAATCCCCTTAATGTATAAGTCCTTTTTCGTAGAAACTAAAATATCCACTATTGGAAATAATGACATGATCGATTAATTTGATGTCACATATCTTGCAACTCTCTGCCATTTTATGAGTGGCTTCTTTGTCTTGCACACTAGGTTCTAAATTTCCAGAGGGATGATTGTGTACCATTATGATACCACTAGCTAATTGTTTCATCGCCTCGTGAATGATTAATCGTATGTCAAAAATGCAGATGTTTAGACCACCTGAACTCATTTTCTTTTTGGAAATGACTTTATTTCCAGCATTGAGGAAAATAATCCAAGCTTCTTCTGATGATTTACCAATTAAATCGGGTTTCATGAGATTGTAGATGTCGTTACTACTTTTGATTCCCACGAGATTCCCATTTGTGCTAAATGAAAGACGTTTACTTAACTCAAGAGCAGCAATGATGGTAATGGCTTTTGCCTCACCTATTCCGTGAAACCCGGAGATGAGTTGATGAATGCTGGATTTAGATAAGGATTCTAGTTGGTTGTCATAATGACTAAGTATCCGTTGAGAAAGTTCAACGGCACTTTCTCCTTTGTTGCCAGAGCCAATGAGTATAGCTAGTAGTTCTGCATTTGAAAGTGTACTAGCTCCAAATTTCATCATTTTTTCTCGAGGTCTGTCATTTTCTTCCCATTCTTTAATTCGCAAACGTTTTGGTTGATTCTTTTTTGTCATTTGTTATTTTTTTATTGCTTCAAGGTAATTTTTCAGTGGATTGGCGTACATAAGCCACAACTTCTCTTGTAAGAACGGAATGTCTTTATTCGGCAAATCAATTTTGTCAATTTGCTGCGAGATGTATTTTTCAAAATCCTTCTTTTCCTTTTCTGTATAGTGCACATTTAGATTTTCTTCCGTTTTGTTAAGTAAGTCTAACGCCACATAGTTGATAGGGAATATATGATAGTTTTTGTGAATTCGATGATCAATAATTTGAGCCAATTTGTTTAAAACCGTGGGCCTATTATCTTCTTCGTTTACTAACTCTTCAATTTCTTCATTAATTGGAGTGGTTAGTTCATAGTAAATGTCACCTTTGTTTCCGAAAATACCTACTTTCATGTTGAGAATGTCGTCTTCTTTTGATTTCTGGTAGTTTTCGTCATCTCTTTTTTGCTGAAATTCTTTCGCTTTCAGATAGTCACAAGAGTCATATTCGTAAGAAATTGAGATAGGAGCGATGTTTAAATCAATAAAACCTTGTTTTAAACTGCCCACGGAACTGACTGAAAGCATTTTTAATAAACTTTCTTGCGTGCAATCGTTGGAGTCTTTTGCTCGTCCTTCTCGTTGTGCAATCCATACAGAGTTCTTCATCTCTGTGATGTTTTGACGAATGTATGCTGATAGTTTTACAAAAGCGTCGAATAGTTCTCTTTTTGTTCCACTCCTTTTTACTAAGAAACATCTGTTCATTCTCAAACTGTCTGAAATCCATTGCTTGGCACATAGATTGTCTCCAATGGCAATCTCAGATGTTTCCCATCCCAAAATATCAAACATGGAGTTTAATATTCCTGCATCCATTATGATGTCTCGGTGATTGGAAATAAACAGATATTTTTTATTCTTGCTTAAAGAATCCAATCCGTTGAATTGAATATGACTTTTATTTTTCTTTTGGATGGAAAGAATTAATGATGCAATAAACTGATGTTGAAATTCTTGAACTGTCCTGATTTGCTTTAATCTTTCTATTAAGAAATCAGGGTCTTTATCAGGATATGCAAATTTTAGAATCTCTTTTATTTCGGGATTTTCAATGGTTCTTAGTATTACATCGTTCATTTCCTCATCGGTGTATGAACGCATATCGTCAAAGTTGAATTCTTTTTCCATTTTACAAACTAACTTAACCTTTTTTTGATTGAACAAAGATACAAAAAATGTTGATATGAATTTTACTTGAGATATAAGATTGTCTCTGGTCCCATATTGAACAAAAGGTCTATAATGCTTAGATGTGGTTGAAAACCAAATTTTTGATTGAATACTTGATAATACGGTTTGTTCGTTTCTGTATGTTCTTGCTTGGGATGGAAAGACCTTCTTAAATCTTTTGTGTCTGTAAGTTCTTCTGCTTTCTGGTACATCTGAGAAAGTGACACATTGGAATGAAGATGGATGAGCTCCATTGTGGTTTCCAATAGACCTTGATTCAAATCCAAAAGATATTCATATTCTTTCGTGAAGAATGGTTCATAATCTTCTTTGTAATATTCGAAAAATGGCGAGTTGTTATAGGCAGATTCAATGGCGCGCCAATGAATTTGTTGCCATTTTTCTTTGTAGGATATTTTTATCTCTTTGAATGCACAGCGTTCTTTGGGACGAATTATAGGCACAACAAGATCCATGATTTGATTACATGTCAAAATACGACATCGGTTGCGATAGGTTTGCTTTTCAAAATGATCATATTGCTCGATAATCGTATTCTCATTTTGTGCAATCGCTTGGTAATATTCAATGGGTGCCAAGTATGCACTTGATAATATGATGGAATTACTCATTGTCTGCTATTTTTTCTTCTTGTTAGATTGTAATCCGCTTGGTCTTTGATTATCAATCTTTTTCTCTTTTATGTTCCAGTCTTCTTCCACACCCCAACCTGCTCTGACCTTTAGTGCCTTTGAGAAATAGTAAACCTGTTCAGGGAAACGATTGTTGTCATTGTCGCCTGTATCCCATTTGCCGTTGTTGTTACTATCTTCTATAAGTTTGACGAAATATGTACCGGGACTTATGTGAATAAATGAGATTTTCTTCTCGTTAGATTTGACTTCACGAATGATTTCTTCTGAAGAATTGAGCAGTTGAACAATGATGTTTCCTGTGAAGTTGGAAATGTTTAATTTGATGTGCCCATATTCATCTTCAAACTTTTTGTTGAAGTTTAATTTGATCTTGTTGTTATGATTGCCATAATAATCAAATATTGCTGCGGAATCTATTTCTAATGTGTATTTTTCTCCTTGAATTATTTCTGCATCAATATAGAAAGCACGTTGGTTTTCCCTTCTCTGAATTTTGAAAGGTACAGAAATGTCGGAAGAGTCCTTTTTATAACTGAGGTGGAGCATCTCATCCTTTATGATAGCCATAGGTTGATTCCACCATACAATAAGTGAATCATCAATCTCTATCGAACCGTTCTTGCTTAACATTTGAATCAGGTTGGTTCGTGGCTTTACTTTTCCTCTTTTCTCATATTTCTTGCGGAGTAATTCTTCGTCATTCGCTTTCTTTTCTTCATCTTTTATGTACTTGGGTGTTAGATGAGCGATTAATGTGTCTGGGTGGTGAATTAAATTACCCGTAGAGTCTGTGATGAGATAGTCTGTTGCAATGGTTAATGAGTCTTTTTGATAAATAGTCGAGTCTGTAATCCAATAAGTGATAGTGTCAGCCATTTTGTTCGTTTCAACGATGTACCAATCTTTGGATGCTGTAAAATTAACGGGTACTATTTTAGGAATTGAGTTTTCTATTTTTTGGAAATAGAGGGAAAATGCATGTCTGTCGTTTCGTACGATCTTTTTAAATTCTTGTAGCTTTACTTCCTTGTGAAATAGCCTTAAAATTACACTGTCAGGATAATATTTCACCTCTTTTTTTGCGATGATAGTGTCAATCGTAATTGAATCTTTGAAAATCGTGTCATACGTATAATTTGTTGTAACAGTAGGTATGGGTAAGGCCATCTCTTGTAGTGCGATTCCTTCTCCAGCCTGATCGTAATAATAGTTATTGTTTAAATCTTCCAATGCGTAGATTTTGTAATTTTTCCCAGCAACACCTTTGATATTGAATCTGCCGTCTTCACTGGTTTTCCCGATTCTTTCAAAAGGAGTTGAGGTGATCATTGTATCATTTTGAGTAGAGTAAATACCTACGTATACATTTTCTGCTGGTTTGAGATTTTCAGCGTTTAAGACGATGCCGGAAATGGTTAGGGTGTCCAGTTCGTTACCTGTTGAAAATGTATGACAGTAGTTTTTTACGGGATTGTTTTCAGTATAGTCTCCAATACAGTTTCTGAAATCTAAAGTGTATGTTGTATTAGGACGTAGTGAATCTTTTAGCTCCACGATTATCTTTTTACCTAAAGCTTTAGCAATTGGTGATGATTTTTGAGGAGGTGAAACCACTAAATTTTGAGATGGATTGGTGATTTGTACGTATTCGTTGAAATCAATCTCTATTCTTTTGACATTCACGTTCTTCTCATTAGGAGAGGGCGTGCTTTTTACGAATTTGGGTGATTCTGTGTCTTTTTTCCCTCCGGTTGGACCTTGTGCCATATTGGCACATCCGCCAAGTAGTATGAGGAGAGAAGAAAAAAAGAAAATATGTTTTGAAAGATTCATATTGACAATTTTATGATGCAAAAATAATAAATAAAGTATAAGTGAGCAAATACGCAGTGGAATAACCTTTTGTATTGAGAAGTAATAAAAAAATGATAAAAAAAATGAAAAGCAGATAGGAAAGCAATTTTTATTTTGTACATTTACGGAATTTTATTTTCGAATGTGTATTCTATAATAATTAATAGGAAAAATGAACAAAATCGTAAGTAAGGAGAACTTTTCCGAGAATGTTATAAAGTTAGAGATAGAGGCTCCTTTGATTGCAAAAGCACGCAAGGCAGGTCACTTTGTCATTGTTCGTGTGTGGGAGAAAGGAGAACGTATACCTTTGACTATTGCAGGTTCAGACGAGAAGAAAGGAACCATTACATTGGTTGTGCAAAAGGTCGGTGTTACATCTACTAAGTTGTGTAATATGAATGTTGGTGATGAAATCGCTGATGTTGTAGGACCATTAGGAAAAGCTACTCACATTGAGAAGTTTGGTACAGTTGTATGTGCAGGAGGTGGCGTTGGTGTTGCTCCATTGTTACCAATTGTTGAGGCGTTAAAGAAAGCAGGTAATCGTGTAATCACGGTATTGGCTGCTCGTACAAAGGATTTGATTATTATGGAAAGTCAAATGCGCCAATTCTCAGATGAGGTTATCATAATGACTGACGATGGTTCTTATGGTAAAAAAGGATTGGTCACAACTGGTGTGGAAGAGGTAATCAATCGTGAAAAAGTGGATTTGTGTGTGACAATTGGTCCTGCTATCATGATGAAGTTTGTCTCTTTGTTGACCAAAAAGTATGAATTGCCAACTGTAGCATCTTTGAATACAATCATGGTAGATGGTACGGGAATGTGCGGAGCTTGTCGTATTACGGTAGGTGGCAAAACAAAATTTGTTTGTGTTGATGGCCCTGAATTCGATGCTCATCAAGTTGATTTTGATGAGATGTTAATGCGTATGGGCGCATATAAAGAAGAAGAAAAGGCTGATCTATATAAAATCGGGAAATAATTAAGATTATGGCAGAAGATAGAAATGAAGTTTGGCGTGATGAGTTACGCAAAACATTAAAAAATAAAGAAAGAACAGATATTCCAAGAGTTCGTATGAATGAACTAAATGCAAGCTATCGTGCGCATGTTAGGGAAGAAGTTAATCAGGGTTTGACGGAAGAACAGGCTTTGATGGAATCTAAGCGTTGCTTGGATTGTCCTAATCCTTCTTGTATGACAGGATGCCCAGTCTCCATTAACATTCCTGGCTTTATAAAAAATATAGAAAGAGGAAATTTCTTGGAAGCTGCAAAGGTTTTGAAGCAAACAAGTACGTTGCCAGCTGTTTGTGGACGTGTTTGCCCTCAAGAAAAGCAATGTGAATCTCAATGTATTTACAAACAAAAATTGGGTAAGGAAGCAGTTGCCATTGGCTATTTGGAACGCTTTGCTGCTGATTTTGAAAGAGAAAGCGGTAAGATTTCAGTTCCTGAAATACCAGCTAAGAATGGTAAAAAGGTTGCTGTCGTTGGATCGGGACCTGCCGGATTGTCTTTCGCTGGTGATATGATTAAGAAAGGATATGAAGTGACCGTTTTTGAGGCTTTGCACGAAATTGGCGGTGTGCTTAAATATGGTATTCCAGAATTCCGTTTGCCAAATAGCATCGTAGATGTTGAAATCCAAAATCTTGCTAAGATGGGTGTGCAATTTGTGAAAGATTGTATCATCGGTAAGACACTTTCAATGGATGATTTAAAAGCTCAAGGATTTGATGGCGTATTCGTGGCAAGTGGTGCTGGACTTCCTCGCTTCATGAATATTAAAGGCGAAAATTTGATTGGTATTTTGTCATCTAATGAATATTTAACCAGAGTAAATTTGATGGATGCTTCTAATGAGGAAAGTGATACACCAATTTACAAAGGAAAGAAAGTGGCAGTTGTCGGTGGCGGTAATACCGCTATGGATTCTGTTCGTACTGCGTTACGTTTGGGCGCAAGTCGTGCCATGATTATCTATCGTCGTTCTGAAGATGAAATGCCTGCTCGTTTGGAGGAGGTTAAACATGCAAAGGAAGAGGGCGTGGAATTCCTCACATTGCATAATCCAATCGAATATGTGGGAGATGAAAAAGGTCGTGTATGTATGATGAAGGTACAAAAGATGGAGTTGGGTGAACCTGATGCTTCTGGTCGTCGTTCTCCGGTTCCTGTTGAAGGTGCTATTGAAGAGATTGAGGTGGACCAAGTAATTGTTAGTGTAGGTGTTTCTCCTAATCCATTGGTTCCAAATTCAGTGGATGGCTTAACAGTTAGCCCTAAGGGAACAATTGTTGTCAATGAATCTATGCAATCATCTATACCTACTATTTTTGCTGGTGGTGATATTGTTCGTGGTGGAGCAACTGTTATTTTGGCTATGGGTGATGGTCGTGCTGCTGCTAAAGCAATGGATGAATATCTTACGAAATAGTTAAGTGATTTTGAAATCTATAAAAAGAAGAGACCAGGTTTAACTTGGTCTCTTCTTTATATATAATATATAGGTGATTCGAAATAATAATTAGAAAGGTAGCGGTGAGTTGTTTCCTTCTAATGGATCACTGTTGTGACTGCTGGAATAACTTGATTGTGTAGAATTAAAGTCTGATTCATTATTGAGTCTAGATCCACGAGTGCGAGGTGTGTCCAAGTCATCTTCCAAGTTTTGGAATCGAGCCAACTCTTTCTTGAAACTAAGTCTCACGTCACCTACAGCACCATTTCTGTGCTTTGCAATAATGATTTCTGCTATGCCTTCCAAACTCTCACCTGTCACTTTGTCTTCCGTTATTTTATAATATTCAGGGCGGTGAATGAATAATACCATATCGGCATCTTGCTCGATGGCTCCAGATTCACGGAGGTCGGCGAGTCCTGGACGTTTATCTTCTGTCTTCTCAACACCACGATTCAACTGAGACAATGCTATGATTGGAATATCCAACTCTTTTGCTAATTGTTTTAGGGAACGAGAAATCATACTAACCTCTTGCTCACGACTTCCGAATTTCATTCCACTGGCATTCATCAACTGAAGGTAGTCGATGATAATGATTTTAACGTTGTGATCCTTGACTAATCGCCTAGCTTTAGTGTTAAGTTCCATGACAGACAGACCAGCAGAATCGTCCAAGAAAATAGGCAGATTTTCAAGTGTGCGAGAACGCTGCATTAATTGTTCCCATTCGTAACGTTCCAAATTTCCGTTTTTGATTTTTTCGGCAGGAATTTCACATGCATTAACGAGCAAACGGTTGACCAATTGAACGTTTGCCATTTCAAGGGAGAACACTGCGATAGGTACACCCATTTCTGCCATGTTTTTTGCCATAGATAAGACGAAAGCCGTTTTACCCATTGCGGGACGTGCAGCAATGATGACAAGGTCTGAACGTTGCCATCCAGAGGTGATTTTGTCCAATTTGTGGAATCCACTGGCAATACCGCTTAGTCCATCTGTCCTTTTGGCGGCATCTTCGATTCTTTTTATTGCTTCGCCGATGACTGGGTTAATGGCGACGAAGTCTTTTTTTAAACTGTTATTGGAAATTTTAAACAGTTCACTTTCAGCTTTTTGAACGATGTCGTCTACATCCGTTTTTTCGTCATAAGCTAATTTCTGAATATCGGTTGAGAAATTGATGAGCTGGCGAGCTAAAGCTTTTTGAGCTAATATTCTAGCATGATATTCTATGTGAACAGAGGAAGATACACTTGCGGTTAGTTTTACGATTTGATATGAACCACCAACTTCCTCTAACTTCCCTTGCTGTTGAAGTTTGTTTTGAACTGTTAACATATCGATTGGCTCTTGCTTGACAGCCAATTCAGATATAGCCTCGAAGATAGTCTTGTTGGCTTCTTTGTAAAAACATTCGGGTTTGAGAATTTCACATACTGAACTATATGCGTCTTTTTCCAACATTAATGCTCCCAATACAGCATCCTCTAATTCAAGTGCTTGCGGTGGTAATTTGGCATAACTGGATTCTTTGTTTTTCCGAATTGGTCTTTGATGACTAAAGCTCGTTTCCTCATTCTCCATATTAATATCATTTTTATCCTTTGCAAATTTAATGAATTAGACCGAACCTCTGTTGTTTTGTGGCTTTTTGTTTTAAACGAGTTTTTAACACGGAAGAAAGTTGCTTGTAAAATTTAAGATTTTGAAAAAAATAGGTTGTAAAAATTTATTTAAAAATGAATCGTTGAGAAGTTAAGTTTGAAGTTTCTTGTTCAAAAAAATATTTTTTTTTGTGATTGTAAACTACAAAAAGTTTTCTGAAATGGAAAACTTTTAGTATTTGTTAATAACTTTATTTTGCTGATAATTAAATGATTATATATAAAAATGGGAAAACTTTTTAAAATTGTTAATAACTATTTGTGTGTTTTGTTTGGTATTTTTGAAAAGCAGAGTAATATTGCAATGCGAAAAAGATTAATCGCATATTAATTATCGGAATTAAGTAAACAAAAAAAATATAATGGAAGGTCAAGTGTATACTTACGAGGAGGCTTATAATGCTTCATTGATGTATTTCAATGGTGACGAGCTTGCTGCCCGAGTTTGGGTTAATAAGTATGCGTTGAAAGACTCATTTGGTCATATCTATGAAAAGAATCCTGATGATATGCATTGGCGTCTTGCCAATGAGATTGCTAGAATTGAGGGGAAATATCCTAATTCTATGTCAGCATCAGAGTTGTTTGACTTATTCAAAAACTTTCGTTATTTAGTTCCTCAAGGAAGTCCGATGTCAGGTATTGGAAATAAATATCAAGTAGCTTCTTTGTCTAATTGTTTCGTTATCGGTTTTGATAAAAATGCCGATTCGTATGGAGCAATCATTAAGATGGATGAAGAACAAGTCCAATTGATGAAACGTAGAGGTGGCGTGGGACATGATATTTCTGATATTCGACCAAAGGGGACACCAGTAAAAAATTCGGCGTTGACTTCAACGGGATTGGTTCCATTTATGGAGAGATATTCCAATTCTACTCGTGAGGTTGCACAAGATGGACGTCGTGGTGCATTGATGTTAAGTGTGTCTATTAAACATCCAGATTCGGAGGCATTCATTGATGCTAAAATGACGGAAGGAAAAGTGACAGGAGCTAATGTTTCTGTTCGTATTGATGATGAATTCATGAAATGTGCTATTAATGGCACTCCATATACACAAAAATTCCCTATAGATTCAGACAATCCGCTTGTGAAGAAGGAAATATCAGCTTCCGATTTATGGAAGAAAATTATTCACAATGCATGGAAGTCTGCTGAACCGGGAATATTATTTTGGGATACAATAATTAGGGAGTCTGTCCCAGATTGTTATGCAGATCTTGGATTTAAGACTGTATCCACAAATCCATGTGGCGAAATTCCTTTGTGTCCATATGACAGTTGTAGATTGTTGGCTATCAATTTGTATTCTTATGTTAAGAATCCATTTGGCAGAGATGCAGAGTTTGATTTCAACTTGTTGCGTATACATGTGCGTAAAGCACAAAGGGTGATGGATGATATCATTGACTTGGAATTGGAAATGATTGATCGTATTTTGAAAAAAATCGATTCTGATCCAGAGTCTGAAGAAATCAAACAAACAGAACGCCAATTGTGGGAGAAAATAAAGGAAAAAAGTGCAAGAGGACGTCGTACGGGTTTGGGTACAACAGCAGAAGGTGATATGCTTGCTGCAATGGGATTGACTTATGGAACTCCAGAGTCCATCTATTTCTCTGAGCAGGTTCATCAGATTATAGCTTTAGAAACATATCGTTCGTCTGTTGAAATGGCTGAAGAACGTGGTGCTTTCTCTATGTATGATGCATCAAGAGAAGAGAATAATCCTTTTGTTAGTCGAATTAAAATGGCTGATTCTGCACTGTATGAGAGAATGATCAAGTCGGGTCGCCGTAATGTTGCATGCTTGACTATCGCGCCTACGGGTACGACTAGTTTGATGTGTCAGACAACATCTGGAATCGAACCTGTCTTTATGCCAGTTTATAAAAGAAGAAGAAAAGTTAACCCGAATGATACAAATGTCCATGTGGATTATGTGGATGAAATGGGTGATTCTTTTGAAGAATACATCGTTTTCCATCATAAGTTTTTGACTTGGATGCAAGCTAAAGGCTATGATGTTAAGAAACAATATTCGCAAGCGGAGTTGGATAAATTGGTGATGGAATCTCCATACTACAAAGCAACAACTCAAGATGTCGATTGGTTGGCAAAAGTTCGAATGCAAGGAAGGATTCAAAAATGGGTCGATCATTCAATCAGTGTTACTATTAATGTTCCAGAAACTGCAACGGAAGAGTTGGTCGGTCAGTTATACGAAGAGGCTTGGCGATGTGGTTGTAAGGGCGTTACAGTATATCGTGAAGGATCACGCTCTGGAGTGTTGGTCTCAACGAAAGAAGCGGAAAAGAAAAAGAACGATGACGAACCATCATTTTATGCGGAACCTCGTCCAAAAGAGTTGGATGCAGATGTTGTTCGTTTCCAAAACAATAAAGAGAAATGGATTGCCTTTGTAGGCTTGTTGAATGGTCGTCCATACGAAATATTCACGGGATTGGCTGATGATGAGGATGGATTGTTAATCCCTAAAACTGTTGAAAACGGGAAAATTATACGAAGCTTTGATGAAGAAACTGGCAAAAGCAGATATGATTTCCAATATTCAAACAGAAGAGGATATAAAACAACTATTGAAGGTTTGTCCTATAAATTTAATCCAGAATATTGGAATTATGCAAAGTTGATTTCTGGTGTACTTCGTTATGGCATGCCATTAGATCAAGTTGTAAAATTGGTTAGTGGTTTGCAATTAAATAGCGAAACAATTAACAATTGGAAAAATGGCGTGGAAAGAGCTTTGAAGAAGTACATTCCAAATGGAACTGAAGCAAAGGGTCTTATTTGTGAAAAATGTGGTCAAAAGACAATTCGCTATCAGGAGGGATGTTTGATATGCACCAATTGTGGATTCTCTAAATGTGGAGGCTAAATTTGAAAATATATAAGAATTAAAAAGATAAAAAAATAAAAGGTTTAGATTATGAGTTTTATGCAATACTTTGTTTCATAATTAATATGTTTTTTTGATTTGCAGTGTGAAGGTCTCCGGTGTGATGCCGCAGGCCTTCTTTTTTTGTGATATGGATTGCAAAGAAAACCTTTTTTATGTATCAAACCAAATTTTATTGGATTTATTTATTCCAAATTTTCCATGAAGCAACGGCTTGACCATATAGCATGTCCAATCCGTTTTTGGTGATGGCTCCATGCTCTTTGCCTAATTGACAAAACAATGTGTTTTCGGGGTTGTAAACCAAATCAAATAGATAATGCTTGTTAGTCAATAAGTTATATGGAATATTGGGTGCTGAGTCTATATTGGGAAACATTCCTGCAGGTGAACAATTTATGATTAAAAGATGGTCGGATAAAATGTCTTTGTTTATATCCTCATAACATAATATATCCTCTTTTTTTGTTCTGGAAACGAAGATAGTGTCAATTCCTAATTGTTGCAGTGAGTATTGAATGGCTTTTGATGCTCCTCCGGTTCCAAGTATTAACGCTTTTTTGTGGTAAGGTTTCAAATCGGGTAGAAGAGAGTCGGTGAAACCTATGATGTCTGTATTGTATCCGCACAAAGATTGAGTTCCGTTTGAGTGGCAAAATTTGATGGTGTTAACAGCACCAATTGCTTTTGCCGTTGGATCAATTTCGTCCAAAAAAGGAATGATTTGTTCTTTGTATGGAATTGTTACATTCAATCCTGAAAATTCTATCTCTTTGGTAAGATGGGAAAATTCGTTGATATCATTTAATTCAAATAGATCGTATTGAGCTTGAATGTTCTCATTTTTAAATTTTTCAGTAAAGAATTGTTTGGAAAACGAGTGCTGTAATGTTTTCCCGATTAACCCAAAATTTCGCATGTTATTTAAAGATTTGGTCTGATACAGTAAGGAAACAAGTGTCTTTTTCAGTTTTGAAAAAGACAGTATCTTTAGACATGTTTATAGTTCTTGATTTGTCGTTGTGACGAATGGTTAATCCAGTTAACCATTTCAGTTTTTGTATTTTGTATTTGGGAGAATCTTTAAGATTCTCGTCAAAGGTATAAATGTCGGTATTGCCGATGACGAAATTTTGCTTGCCAACGATTGTGTCACGATGTCTAGCCTGACCTGTGATATCGGAAATGACTGATATGGTGTCATCGAAAGTGTTGGTGATGACATATGTGTAACCGATTTGCTTTGATAACGAGATGATAGAATCTTCTATGATAAGTTGATAAGCCCCCGTTCCGTTGATATCTTCTGGTCCTGTCCATAATTTTCTATAGGCTAGTTCTTCTGAAATATGAGATGAGTCTCTAGAGAAGATTTGTATACTTTTTATTTTGTATAAGTTGATGCTTGTTTCGATATCCCATACTTTTTTGCCAGGGACTTCGATACGATTGGCAAGTTTTAGTTTGTCACCATAAGTTAGTATCACAGTGTCTGCTTTTTCGTCAAGAACTTGGTAGACAACTTTTATTGGTGAATGTTGTTCTGCATTGTTTATCAGCGTATATGTATAATCATGTTCTCCTGTATCACAAGCGTTTAATACAAGAACAAGAAAACATGAAAATATGTAGACTAAATTTTTTAAATTCATTTTAGAGGAGAAAAAGATTTGAAAAAAGAATTGACTTTAGCTTCTGGACAAATTTCATAAAAGACATTCAGACTATTGTCATTTTCTGTGCAAGCCTGTTTTAATAAAGACTTTGCTTTTTCGAAATTGCCAAGTTTATAATGAGTTAGAGCTAAAAATAGTTTTAAATCTTCGGCATCGGGATTGATACTATATGCTTTGTCTAAATACATTTTAGCTGTTGTATAGTTTTGATTATCGAAATAGATGTTCCCGATAGCAATGTATGCAGTAGTTTGTGTCTCATCTAAACGAATTGACTCTTTGTAACTGGCAATAGCTTTATCTTTTTGGTTGAGATTGATGAAAACTTCTGCTTTGAAGAGGTGATATAGAGATTTCTCCGGATCTTTTTCCAAAGCGTCATTAATCCATTTTAAAGCAATGTCATAGTTTTCCAAATCTATGTTGGCAACACATAAATTGGCCATGACATTAGTGTTGTCCGCATTTAAATTCAGGGCTCTTTCGTAAGCGTTGATAGCCTCTTGGTATTGCTCTAAATTTTCGTAACAGTCTCCAATGTTTACATAGCATTCTGCATTTTCGCCCATTAGATCGTTGTATTCTTCGTAAACCTCTATGGCTTCTTCGAATTTGTTGGCACAAAAAAGGCTGTTTCCTTTTTGGAGAAGGGCAGACGTTTGTTGAGCATCAATTGTGTAGGCATAGTCATATGGTTCTATGGCTTTTTCATATTCTTCCAAATTGAAATAGATGTTTCCGATGGCAATCCAAGTCTGTGTTGAATAGGGATTGATATCCAGCACTTTTTCATAGGTTTGAATAGCCATATCATTTTCATCGCATAGTTCATAGACCAATGCCAATTCTGAAAGGGCTTCTTCATTTTCCTTGTTGAGGCGAATGGCTTCAGAAAGGTAATTTTTTGCGAGGGCAAACATATTGACAGTTCTGTAAGCTACTCCGATTTCTATAAGAGTGGCGTCAAGGTCGGAGTCTTCAATTTGTATGATGCTTTTGAATACTGATTCAGCTTTATCTTTTTTGTTTGTGTGGAGAAGAATTTTCCCCTTTGTTAGTCGAAGGTCGATATTTCTATTGTCTATTTTGAGTGCATCTTCTACGACTGAAAGAGCTTTGTCAAAAGCGCCTTCTGCAGCGAGAAGCCTCGCACGGCAATCCATAATATCGGCGGATAAAAGGTGTTGCGCTTCGGCAAATTGTAGAACTTTCTCACAAGATTTATTGTCTTCGTTGTCAATGTAATAGTCGAAAATCATCACATATTCATCTTCGTCGAAATAGCAAGTTTCGCCTTCCGACAAACAATGTTCGAAGCGTTTGACAAGTTCTTTTTCTTCTTCTGAATAGGATGAATCGTCGAATACCATATACGTATATTTACGTATGCAAAAATATCGTATTGCTATGAAAAAATAATTTTTTTTAGATGGAATTTATTAACAATGTCATTTTGCTTATAAAATGGATGATAAAAGGGTTTCTTTTTTCTCTTTTTCTTTTTTTTATTAGTAAAAAAATAGTAGTTTTGTACAATTTTGGAAGAAATTATTAAAAAAGTGTAAAATATAATTTAAAAACATAAAAATAATATTCATGAAAAAAGTTTTTTTAACGATGTTAGCTACTGTTTTGTCGGTTGTAGCATTGTTCGGACAATCAAATAATGCAAATTTGTCTGGAACTTATACTGGCAAAATGAAGTATGCGGCAGGAAAGAATGCTTATCTAATGGATGAGTACAAGTTGGATTATACTTACAAGATTGTGATGGGTGAGCCTGTATGCCTTGCCAATTTAATATGGACAAGGAACAATACGTACACGGTAAACAAAAAGACGGTGTCTTATTCAAAATTAGGTGAGTATAAAGATTTGAAGGCGAGATTTGAGATGCTTGTTCCTGATTCAGTCACTTTAACTTATACACTTTTATTTTACTCTGATTCTAAAAATGCATATATTGCATCTGCGAAGACTTCTATAACAATTCCTTATCTTGAAAAAGCTGGTGTATCTGTTGCACCATCTGTTCCAACTAATTTATCATGGTTGAATTCATTCTCTGATGTTGTTATTGGTAAGCAAACAAAAGAGAAACCAGGTGTGATTATTCCTGATGCAGCTTTGGATAAAGCATTTGAAGCTGATCGTTTAAAGGCTGGAAAATTGAGCAAGTCTGAAAAATATTATCATTTTAAAGTTCGCGGTATATTCAATATCACTACTAAATTAGAAATTGCAAATGTTTCTATTAGTGCAAAGTGGAATGATGCTGATTATGATTATTTATCAGAGGAATACACAAAACGTGAGAACTTTATTAGTATGTATACTACAGGAGATAAAAACAAAGCGATTGAATCATATTTTGCAAATCGTAAATATTCTCCAGCAATTCGTACTGAAAGTGTATTGTTCTGGAACACAACAGTTCCTCCGACAGATACTTGGATGGAATTGATAGATGAGGCAGAAAAATTATATACAGCAGGAAAATATGAAGAGTCTGTGGCTTATTATCAATTAGCTGCAAAATCCGCATCTAATATGTCATATCCATCTGCTCGTGTTGAAAAAGTGAAAAAGTATTTAGAGAATAAGAACAATCGTAACGTGGGTGATTTGGAACTTGTTTATGTAGAAGGTGGAAACGGAATGAAACCATTCTATATGAGTAAGATGGAAATTACACAATCTCAATGGAGAAAAATCATGAAGACTTCTCCATCATCATTCAAAGGACGTAATTATCCTGTTGAAAATGTTTCATGGGAAGATGCACAAGCATTTATTAAAGCCTTGAATAAAGAAACCGGTATGAACTATCGTTTGCCACGTTTAGCAGAATGGGAATATGCTGCAAATGGTGGTGCTAAAGGAACTAGATCGGAATATGCTGGAGGTAACAATTTGAACGATGTTGCATGGTGTGCTTATAATTCGGGAGAACAAACTCATGAAGTCGGAACGAAGAAACCTAACGAATTAGGTATATATGATATGACAGGAAATGTAAGTGAATGGGTCGCTGATCAATTTGATAAAGATACTCGTTATGTAAAAGGTGGCGCATGGAGTGATGATGCAACAGGTTGCGTTATTACTAAAAACGAAATAATTCCTGTAAAATATAAGAGTAATGGTATCGGGTTCCGCGTATGCCAAGATGAATAATATTGTTAAATGAAAATAATTAAGAATCAAATGAAAAAAGCTTTATTATATATGTTGGCAGGATGTGCTTCTTTGGTATCAATGAGTGCAACTGCGGCAAATTTAACTCAAGCAGATAAAGAGGCTAGAGAATCATATCTAAAAGCCTCTGAAAAATTCACATTAGGTGAATATAAAGATGCACTTAAATATTTGGACCTTGCAGAGTCTAAGTTGAAAGAGACGAATCCTCGTATTAGTTATTTGAGAGCAAGAACTCAATATGCGTTGGAAAATTATGTTGAGGCTCAAAAAGCTTGTAAATCATATTTTTCGTCTTCTTTCATTAAAGATGATGGTTATTCTTTGATGATGAGTTTGAATGATGAAGTTTCATTGCGTGTTGACTCTATTAACAAAGAGAGAATGCAAGAATATAATGCGCAACGTACGATTGCTGCTGAAAAAGAGTCCGCTGCTTTAGTTGCTGCAAAAAATAGAGAATTGCTTTTCAAACAGGCTGCACAACGTCGTGCTCAAGATGCAGAAGCACAAAAAGCTGTAAAAGAGCAGGAAAGTAAAGCATTCCAAGAAGTACAGAGTAAAAATACCAAGGATGCATATCAACAATTTATCTATGATTATCCTTCAGGTTATTTTGTAGCTCAAGCAAAAAATGAAATGAATAAGAAATGGCCTTCTTTGACAAAGGTTTTGAGAAAAAACAAATATGGCTATGTTAACAAATCTGGAGATTTAGTCGTAAAGGCTAAATATGATTACGGTGCTGACTTTACAGAAGGTATGGCTCGTGTTTCCAAAGATGGAAAATCAGGATTTGTTAATGAGGAAGGTAAGGAAATTGTTCCTTTGATTTATTCATCTGTAAGTAGTTATAGCTATGGCTGGGCAGTTGTAAAACCATCTGATGGTGAAGCATTCTTCGTTAATAAAAAAGGAGAAAAAATGAATGACGTTATTTATAATGACGCAAAATCGTTCTGTGAAGGTTTGGCTCCTGTTCAAAATGAATATTACAAGTATGGTTATATAGATCTTTCAGGTAATGAAATTATTCCTTGCGAATACAACACAGCCGCTTGGTTCCATGAAGGTTTAGCAGTAGTATCTAAGAAGATGGATAATGGAAAGATTTTATATGCATACATTAATAAGTCAGGTTCTCTTCTTACTCAATTCGAATTTGAGTATGCTAATGATTTCCAAAATGGAATCGCCCAAGTAAGAAAGAATGGAAAATATGGATTGATCGATAAGTTCGGCGGTCCTGTTGCAGACTGTGAGTATGATTATATTGGCCCATTTAATGGTGAAGGTTATGCTATGGCTAAGAAAAATGGCTTGCAGATATATTTGGATAAAGAGGGTGTTCAATGGGCGAAAGCTAATGGTAAATATATCAAATTGAATTAATCTTTTAATATGATAAATAAAACGAGACGACGGACAAGGTCGTCTCGTTTTTTAATTTAAAGTTATGGATGAACAGCAACTAAACACAGAGGAAGAACAGAAAATGATTGATGCAGCGTATCAAGAGTTGCTAAATGATTATTTGTCCTCAAACCACAGAAGAAAAGTTGAAATTATAGAGAAGGCATTTAAGTTCGCTTCTATGGCTCATCAAGGTGTTCGAAGAAGATCTGGAGAACCATATATCATGCATCCAATTGCTGTAGCTCGTATTGTTTCTCATGAGATCGGATTGGGTTCTACTTCTATATGCTCATCTTTGTTGCATGATGTGGTGGAAGATACTGAGTATTCAGTGGAAGATATTGAAAACTTATTTGGTAAAAAAGTCGCACAAATTGTTGATGGGTTGACAAAAATTTCTGGAGGTGTTTTTGGAGAAAAAGCCTCTGCACAAGCTGAAAACTTTAGAAAATTATTATTGACAATGTCTGAAGATATTCGTGTCGTTTTAATTAAAATGGCCGACCGTCTTCACAATATGCGTACACTCGGTTCAATGCCGCCTGCGAAACAGTATAAAATTGCAGGTGAAACACAATACATATATGCTCCATTAGCCAATAGGTTGGGCTTATATGCTATAAAAACTGAGTTAGAAGATTTAAGCTTTAAGTATGAACATCCTGATAAATATGCTGAATTGTATGCATTATTGGAAAGTACAAGAGAAGAACGTGATAATTTATTCTCTGTCTTTTCTGACCCAATTAAGAAAAAACTTGAAAATTTAGGATATAAATTTGAAATATTAGCTCGTGTTAAATCCGTCTATTCTATTTGGCGTAAAATGCAGAATAAGAATATACCGTTTGAGGAGGTATATGATATTTTGGCGTTGCGTATCATTTTTGATGTGAATGAAGGAGAAGACGAAAAATCTGCATGTTGGGCCATCTATTCTGCTATTACAGATATTTATAAACCTCATCCAGATCGTATACGTGATTGGGTTAGTACTCCGAAGTCTAATGGATATGAGGCTTTGCATGTGACAGTTATGGGCCCTAATGGACAATGGATAGAGGTGCAAATTAGAAGTCGTCGTATGGATGACATCGCAGAAAAAGGATTCGCTGCACATTGGAAGTATAAGACGGGAGAAAAAGATGACTCGGAATTGGAGAAATGGTTACAAACAATAAAAGAATTACTAGAAAATCCAGAACCTAATGCTATCGATTTCCTTGATACGTTCAAATTGAATTTGTTTGCTTCTGAGATTTTCGTATTCACACCAGCAGGTGATATTCGTACATTACCACAAGGTGCAACAGCATTGGATTTCGCCTTTTCTCTTCATACGGATGTCGGCATGCAGTGTATTGGCGCTAAAGTTAATCATAAACTTGTACCATTAAGCTATGTTTTAAATAGTGGAGATCAGGTCGAAATATTAACATCCAAAAAACAAGTTCCTGTTCCTGAATGGATTAATTATGTGGTTACAGCTCGTGCTAAATCTAAGATCCGTTCTATTTTCAAAAAAGAATATAAATCATTCATCAATAAAGGAGAACATGATTTAGAAACTTATCTGAAAGAAAATAATCAGAAGATGACTCCTGATAATCTTTCTAAGATTATGGAGTATTTTAAAGAGACGAAAAAAGAAGAACTTCTATATAAAGTAGGAAAGTCCATTTATAATTTAAATGATTTAACGAATTCTGTTTTTAAATCACAAAGTAAATGGATGAAATATTGGAATTTGACATTTAGGAAGGACGGAAAGAGTACTTCTTTGCCATTCTTTGGTAACAAGAATTCAGATCCTAAAAAGACATTGACGTTGGCTGAAGATAATTCTGGTGTAACTTATCGAATTGCAGATTGTTGTTCTCCGATACCGGGTGATGATATTTTAGGTTTCATGGAGGAAGATGGTATGTTGGTTGTTCATAAACGTCAATGTCCAGTTGCCATGAAGTTAAAATCAAATTATGGTGAAAGAATTATTTCTGCTGTTTGGGAAACTCACAAGATGTTATCTTTCCCTGCCACAATTGAAGTGAAAGGAGTGGATCGTTTAGGAGCATTATGTGATGTGATTCGTACGATAACGGAAGAGCATGCGATGAATATTAGTAAATTATCTGTTGATACCAAAGATGGAATCTTTGAAGGGTATATTACATTGTATGTTCATGATGTGGAAGACGTGAATAATTTGTGCGTTTCGTTGATGAAAATACAAAGTGTGAAATCTGTAAATAGAGTAGAGACGAATTCTTAAAAAAGAATTCGTCTCTATTGAAAAAAACTATTTGTTTTTGTTATTTTGCAATAATCATTATTTCGGTTCTACGATTGAGAGCTCTGCCTTCTTCTGTCGTATTGTCTGCAATAGGTTGAGTTTTTCCATAACCTTTATATTCCATTCTTGTTCTAGGAACACCTTTTTTTGCTAAATACTCCAATGCGGCTTTCGCACGATCTGTTGATAGTGTCATGTTGTATTCTGCAGATCCTTTATAGTCTGTGTGACCTGACAATTGAATCTTAACCGTTGGATTCTCTTTCATAAATTGTACGACATGATTTAATTCGATGAAAGATTGTTTTTTTAGCGTTGCTTTGTCAAAGTCGAAGAAGATGTTTCGAAGCGTTATTTTCTTTCCCACTTCGATTTTGTCTAATTCCACGTCATTTTCTCCTACTTTCCCAGAGTTTTTTATTTTCATCGGTTTCTTTGCGACAAAGTTGTCAGAATAGAATAGATATCCTTTTTTACTAACGTTGACACCATATTCTTCGTTCTCTGGAACGCAGGTTATAAAGTCACCCGTTTTCTTGTCAGATACGGATCTAAATACCATTTTGTTCGTTTCTATACTGAAAACATCGATAGTGGCTTGTATGGGTTGATTTGTTGTTGCATCAACGATTTTCCCTGTTGCGAATTTCATCTTTTTCTTAGGAAGAAGGTTGCCTTCAGTAAGGTCTAATTCGTAAATTTCTTTGCCTTTGCCGTTTTTTTCTTGACCATCGGAAGCATAATAAGCTTTATCACCTAAAGCGTTGACAATATATCCAAATTCATCTTTGCAAGTATTGATGGGATATCCTAAATTTTTAGGAGTTGTCCATCCGCCATTTCCGTCCTTGTATGTTACAAATATGTCGTATCCACCTAACCCTTTCATTCCTTTAGAAGAATAATATAGAGTTTGGTTGTCTGCATGAATGAATGGAGAAAAATCATCTTCTTTGGTATTCACAACAGGTCCAAGGTTGACAGGATCGGAAAATTTTAGTCGTCCATTCGGTAAAATTTCCACTTTGGATTTCCATATGTCGGATTTACCGACACCTCCTGGTCGATCGCTTGCGAAGTATAATTCATCACCTGTTGGACTTAATGTAGGGTATGTTTCCCAATAACGAGAATTGATAGGGGATCCTGCATTGATGGCTGGTGTCCATGAGTCGCCTTCACGAATAGAGTAATAAATGTCGCAACCACCAAGACCGATACTTCTATCACATGCGACGAAGAACATGTAGCGACCGTCTAAGGATATACTTTGTGCGCCTTCGTTTCCGATTGTATTCATGGCTTTTCCCACATTCTCAGTTTTTGTCCAATTGCCATTTTGTTTTTTGCTTATAAAAATGTCTTCATGGACACCTTTACCGAATTCGGATTCTCCTTGTTTTTTATTCAGTTTGACGGTTGTGGAAAACAGAGACCCGTCGGCTGTTGTACTTGGCCAATAATCATCATATATCGTATTGATGTTATTACCCATGTTTCTATAGTTGAAAGGAACAGGCTTTTCCATTATTTCCAATGCCTCTTCACATTGTTTTATTCCGATTAAAGCCCTTTTATAAAATGTGGCATCCGATTGAGAAATGCTTTTGTAGGTTTCTAATGCTTTCTCATAGTTGCAAGTCTCATGATAAGCTTTACCTAATCGAAGAAGTGTTGCAGCATAATGCGGTAGATTAGGTTTGGCGATATAGACTAATGTTGCAATTTTCTTTTCATCATTGTTCATTCTTCCATAAAGATCGGCTAATGTCCAAGAAGGCGCGATGTATTCTTTATTGTTACGAATGAGTTCTTTCAAAATGGGAAGTGCTTCTTTGTATTTCCCTTCGTTTATTAAAAGGACGGCTGTTTCATAGGATTTTATCTCTTTTTTTGTTTCTGCAAGTAGTAAAGAAGAAAATAATAAAGAGATCAATAATAAAAAAAATCTTTTCATTTTTATACAATCTATTGTTAACGAGAAACAAAGGTAAGTAAAATGAACGTAATTTTAATGATGATAGAAATAAAAGAAAAAATCGAATCAAAAATATGAATTTTGAGATGGGAAAAAGGAAAAAAAAGAGTATCTTTGCGAGTTATTTTAAGAAATTAAATTTAATACATTAATAATTAACTAATTAAAAAAATGCAAAACAAGGGATTTGTTAAGTTGATTGCTGTGCTTTTTGCGCTAATCTGTCTTTTCTATCTTTCTTTTAGCTTTGTGTCGTCTTATTATAATAATAAGGCAGCAGAGATGTATGGAGAAGGAACAGAAGAGTATCAAACGTATCTTGATACTATGTCAAGACAAAAAGTTTGGTTAGGATACACTTTAAAGGAGTGTCGCGAAAATGAGCTTAGCTTAGGTTTGGACCTTAAGGGTGGTATGAATGTTGTTATGGAAGTTTCTGTTCCAGACATTCTAAATTCATTGGCAGGAACACAAAATGCAACGGAGCCATTCTTGAATGCCATGAAAGAGGCAAAGAATAAACAGTTGACAAATCAACGTGATTTCGTAGATCTATTCGCAGAATCTTTTAAAGAGGTGAATCCAGGTGTACCATTAGCGTCGGTTTTCTCAACTTATGAATTAAGAGAAAAAATATCAGCTGTCTCTTCAGATGAAGAGGTTGTTTCTGTGTTGAAAACAGAAGTTGCAAGTGCAGTTGATAATTCATTTAACGTTTTACGTTCTCGTATTGACCGTTTTGGTGTTGTTCAACCTAACATTCAAAAATTGGATGTTGCAGGTCGTATTTTGATTGAAATGCCAGGTGTAAAAGAGCCAGAACGTGTTCGTAAATTATTGCAGGGTTCTGCTGATTTGGAGTTTTGGGAGACATTAGACATATCTGAAATATACACATATATTTCTAATGTAAATAACATGGCTCGTGATTTGGAACAATTAGGTGATATCCAAGCAGCTAATAATGCAGATTCTGCTAATGCAGCTCCTGCTGTTGCTGATAAGGATACTGCTAATGTTGCAAAAACAGCATTAGACAGTTTGATGGCTGTATCAGAAAATGATTCTCTTAGTCAGTCTTCTGTTGATTATGAAAAATTCCAAAAAGAAAATCCTTTGTTTGCTCGTATGCGTTTGAACGCAGATCCTCAATCAGGACGTTTGGGTTACGGACCTCTTATTGGTTACGTAAATCAAAGAGATACTGCGAAGGTTGCTGAGTATTTCAGAATTGCAAAACAAAGACATATTTTACCACAAAATCTTGTTCCAAAATGGTCTGTTGCTCCTGTAGAAGGTAGCGATGATATTTTTGAATTGATTGCAATCAATTGTAAGAGTAAGAATGGAAAAGCTCCGTTAGGAGGTTCTGTTATTGTAGATGCGAAAGATGACTTCGCTCAATATTCTTCTAAGTCTACAGTAAGTATGGAAATGAACCAAGAAGGTGCTGCTGCTTGGGCTCGTATGACAAAGGAAAATATTGGTAAATGTATCGCTATCGTATTGGATGGATATGTTTATTCTTATCCTCGTGTAAACGATGAAATTACTGGTGGACGCTCTGAAATTTCTGGAAACTTCACAGTTCAAGATGCAAAAGACTTGGCAAATGTGTTGAAGTCTGGTAAGATGCCAGCTCCTGCTCATATTGTTCAAGAGGATGTCGTTGGTCCTTCATTGGGTCAAGAAGCTATTAATGCAGGTTTGATCTCATTTGTTATTGCATTCTGCGCCATCTTGATTTATATGATTTTCTATTATGGATTAGTCCCTGGTTTAGTGGCAGATTTCGCTTTAATATGTAACGTATTCTTCATTTTCAGTGTGTTGGCATCCTTTAAGGCTGTTCTTACATTACCTGGTATCGCTGGTATCGTATTAACTTTAGGTATGGCTGTCGATGCTAACGTGTTGATTTATGAACGTATTCGTGAAGAACTTCGTGCTGGTAAACAAATAAAGAAGGCTTTGGCAGATGGTTACAAAAATGCATTTAGTGCAATCATCGACTCTAACGTAACAACTGTATTGACAGGTATTATCTTATTTATGTTTGGTACCGGTCCTATTAAAGGATTTGCTACAACATTAATCATTGGTGTGCTTTGCTCATTCTTTACAGCTATCTTTATTTCTCGTTTGATTTTTGAATTCTTGTTGAACAAATCTGATAAGTTCAATAATCTTCAATTCACTACAAGCTTGATGAAGAATTTCTTACAAGGTACGAATGTTGATTTCATCGGAAAGAGAAAGGTTTTCTATTGCTTGTCTTCTGCATTGATCCTTATTGGTCTTGTGTCTTTATTCGTTAATGGTATGAATAAGGGTGTCGATTTCTCTGGAGGTCGTAACTATATTGTTCGTTTCGAACAACCTGTTTCTACTGTTGAAGTTAGAGATTTGTTAGAACCTTCATTAAAAGAAAGCTCTCTTAACGTAATTACTATTGGAGAAGAAAATCAAGTGCGTATTACCACTAACTATAGAATTATGGAAAATGATAATACAATTGATGCTGAAATTGAAGGCTTAATTTATAATGCTGTTAAACCATTATTGAATGGTAATGTTACTCATGATATGTTTGTCAATCGTTATGTTGTGGAAAATAGCAATGTGCGTTTGTCTAACAAAAACGATCAAACAACTTTCGGTCTTCAAAGTTCACAAAAGGTTGGACCTACTATGGCTGATGATATTAAGACTTCAGCGATTTGGGCTGTCATTATCTCTTTGATTGGTATCGGATTGTATATCTTGGCTCGTTTCCGTAATGTTGCATTTAGTGTTGGTGCAGTCGTATCTTTGGCTCACGATACATTGATTGTCTTTGGCTTGTTCTCTTTGTTGAAAGACATTATGCCATTCTCAATGGAAATAGACCAATCATTCATTGCTGCAATCTTGACGGTGATTGGTTATTCAATCAATGATAATGTGGTTATCTTTGACCGTATTCGTGAAAACTTAGGTTTGTATCCTAATCGCGATATTCGTTCAGTGATTAATACATCATTGAATTCAACTTTAAGCCGTACATTCAGTACATCAATGAGTACCTTGGTTGTATTAGTTGTTATTTTCTTCTTAGGTGGTGATACAATCCGTGGATTTATCTTCGCTATGTTAATTGGTGTTATTGTAGGTACATATTCTTCATGGTTCGTTGCAACTCCGTTGGCATACGATATGTTGAAGAAAAATGGAGGGAAAAGCCTCGTTAAGAAAGAAAAAGATTCAGAAGACTCCGTTATAGACGATCAATCTACTAAGTCTGTTGAAGGAGTAGATGCTATTGCTCAATAATAGAAATTTTATAATATGTTAAAAAGGTTGGATTTTATATCCAACCTTTTTTGCTATCTTTGTATAGGTATAATAAATGCTTGAATCAATTTAGATATGCAAAATTATAAGTTAATGGATGATTCTTCTCGACTTTTTATTTATCAACGTCGAGAAACTATTGCTGTTAAAGTTGGAAATACTGAGATAGGAGGAAATAATCCTATTCGTATTCAGTCTATGGCAAATACAGATACAAATGATACGGAAGCAAGTGTTCAACAGGCTCTTCGTATTGAACAAGTTGGAGGTGAATTGGTTCGCTTTACTGCACAAGGAATCAAAGAAGCAACTAATTTAGAAATGATTCGAAAAGAGTTGCGTTCTAGAGGTGCAAAAGCTCCCTTAGTTGCTGATATTCATTTCAATCCGCAGGCTGCTTTTGTCGCTGCAAAAGTGGTCGAAAAAGTTCGTATTAATCCTGGTAATTTTGTTGATAGAGTTCATACTTTTAAACGTTTTGATTACACTGATGAGGAGTATCAATTAGAAATAGAGAAAATAAAAGAAAAATTATATCCTCTTTTAGATATATGTAAGGAAAATCATACAGCTATCCGAATTGGTGTTAACCATGGTTCTTTGTCGGATCGTATTTTATCTCGATATGGAGATACTCCTCAAGGAATGGTTGAGTCTTGTATGGAATTTCTTCGCTTATGTGTTGCTTATGATTTCTATAATATCGTAATCTCTATCAAAGCTTCTAATACGGTGATTATGGTTCAAACAGTTCGTCTACTGGTTGATACTATGAATAAAGCAGGTATGAAATTCCCTCTTCATTTAGGTGTGACGGAAGCTGGAAATGGCGAAGATGGCCGTGTGAAATCTGCTTTGGGTATTGGAGCCTTACTACAAGATGGCATAGGTGATACCATTCGAGTGTCTCTAAGTGAAGCTCCTGAAAACGAAATACCAGTGGCGAAAAAATTAGTGGATTATGTGACAAAAACAGCAGTCCATCGTTCTGGTAGTGGAGTAGTTTCAAAAGATTCTGGATTGGTTAATCCATTCTCGTACAAACGACGTGAAAGTTTTGCTGTTGACAAAATTGGTAATGGTCAAGTGCCTGTTGTTGTTTCTGATTCAATGACTAAAGTTGATACTCTTTGCCCAGATTATGAAAAAGATAATTTGTTTTCTTCCTATAAAGTCGTATGTGCTTCAATTTCATCCTACGAACAAATTAAATCTCAATTAGATACTCAGACAATTGTTGTATTGGATTCTGATGGATATCCTTCTTCTCAAGATGGAATAGGAGGGCAAAGAGAATTTTTCCACAGAATGATGTTGGATGGATTGAAAAATCCTGTGATTTTACGTCGTCGTTATATGGATGACAATCTTGAAGATGTACAAATAAAAGCGGGTGCTGATTTAGGACAATTCTTTATCGATGGTTTGGCTGATGGCGTTTGGATAGAAGCTCCTAATATACTTCCTACTCAGGTCGTTTCGTTAATGTTTGCTATACTTCAAGGTTCAAGAGCTCGTGTCTCTAAAACAGAGTATATTTCTTGCCCTAGTTGTGGACGTACGTTATATGATTTAGAGTCAACATTAGCAAAAATAAAAGAACGTACATCTCATTTGCGTGGTTTGAAAATTGGTGTGATGGGATGTGTCGTTAATGGACCTGGTGAAATGGCTGATGCGGATTATGGTTATGTCGGCTCAGCTAAAGGAATGGTGAATTTGTATAAAGGTCAAACTTGTTTAGAAAAGCTGATTCCACAGGAAGAGGCAGTTGATCGTTTGATACAGTTGATTAAGGATAATGGTGATTGGCAGGATTGCTAAATTTTTTAATTTTTCTATACTTTTGGGAGACGCTTTTTTGCGTCTCCTTTTTTATTCTCTAGTAAACAGATCTGCGATTGTTGAAGAATATGTTTTTGACACGGGAATTTCGGTAGAGAATTCAGTGTCCAGTTCAAGCAGTAACCCGTCTTTGTCTTTCCGTAGAACTCTTACTTTTTTTAGATTTACTACGTAAAAACGGTGACATCGTACTAAATTTATATCCGAGAAATTCTCTTCGATATATTTCAATGAATTTCTTAATAAGAACTTAGTTAGTTCTTTTTTGCTATTGAGGTAAAATATAAATATGTAATTATCTGCAGATTGAATATACAAAAGATCTTCTAATCGGACAGAAAGTCTGAATGCCCCTTTCTCATCATAAAAATTGATGGTCTCTTTTCCCAATGATCTTTGTTTTTTGTTGATTATTTCATTGAGTTGGAAGTTCTTCTCTTCTAATGCAAAATAGAGCCAACATATAATATATGGAATAATAAGTAATGATACTACTGCAAGGGTAGTTCGAGGAAGAATCGTGTATAAATAGGAACGTGAATTAGGGACACTTACGTGCAATGAAACAAGAGAAAGAGCTAAAGAAATGAGTACCATTTCTTGTATTATCCACCAACAGAAGAACTGAAAAGATAAATTTTTTCGTTTGTTTAGATTGTAAAATATTACTCTACTCAGAATTAACATTGAAATTCCTGCAGTTATCATTAGAAACAAGTAATAAATGTATTGGTTCTCTTTTATTTCCAATCCACGTATTGCAACATCGGGGTGATATACCGATGAAAAAATTAGTACAAAGAAAATAACGAAACACATAAAACGTATGATATCACGTTTTTGTGTCATGAATTTCGGAATACTTCTCTCCATGTTTTTGCTAATTTTATACAAAAATAATAATTTTTATACATCATACAAAGCAGTTTTTTTGAACTTCACTTATCTATTTGTTTTTTCATACCTATATATCGAATTTCACCCCAAACCCCTTTGAAATAAGACCTTTTGTTTTTTCGTGATTTTTTTCAATTCTAATTTTGCTTCGTCTCAACACAAGAGAATTTTTTGTGTTGAAATGATAATGAATCTTGAAAATTAAGTACGATGAAAATTGTAGCAACAGGAAGTTCCGTGCCAAAGATGGAATTGACCAACGAAATGTTAAGTCAAATGATGGATACTAATGATGAGTGGATCCGTACGAGGACAGGTATACGAAGTCGCCGTGTCTTATCATCAGAAACGATTACAGATTTAGCTATAGACGCTGCTAAAAAATGTTTGGGTCAGTCTAGTTTACAGCCTATTGACATTGATTATATTTTATGTCATAATATTGTGAACAATGTAATTACTCCGTCGTTGGCAAGTATCATCAATAAAGAGATTGGGACGACATGTCCTACATTAGATTTGAATTCTGCATGTACTGGTTTTATTTACGCATTAGATGTTGCGGATTCTTTATTGAAGGCAGAAAAGGCTCATAATGTTTTAATTGTATGTGCAGAACAGATGTCGCATTTTATTGATTGGAATAAAAGGGAAACATGTGTTTTGTTTGGAGATGCTGCAGGTGCTGTGATTGTTGAAAATGGTGGAGATGATTGTTATTTTCATTTGAGTACACATTACACAGATGCCCTCCATTGTAACTCGACATATGTTTCAACTCCATTTCACCCATCGGAAGCATTATATCCCTATTTGGAAATGAGAGGGAAAGATGTTTTTAAATTAGCAATTCTTAATTCATGTAATGATATAAAAAATGTTATTAACAATGCTGGATTAAAGCCAAAGGACATCAATTATTATTTGTTACATCAAGCAAATATTCGTATCTTAGAAGCCATAAGAGAAGAACTCGAATTGCCCGAACAATCGGTGCCTCACAATATTGAAAAGAGAGGCAATACCTCCTCTGCAAGTATTCCCTTGTTGATGGATGAGTTGAATCGATCACATACGTTTATGAATGGTGATTTGCTGCTTCTAAGTGCATTTGGCGCTGGTTTTACGTCGGGTGCCTGTCTTATTAAATGGCAATGTTGAATTAAGGAAAAAAATAAATGATGAAAAAGTTATGATAAAAAGTAGAATTTGCGATTTGATTGGAATACAATATCCAATTTTTCAAGGAGGAATGGCATGGATTTCTGATGCTGTGTTGGCATCTGCGGTTTCAGAAGCTGGAGGTTTGGGTATTATCTCGGCGATGAATGCTAATGCTGAATATGTTAGAGAAGAAATTCGTAAATGTAAAAGTATGACCAATAAGCCTTTTGGCGTGAATATTATGTTGATGAGTCCGTTTGTTGATGAGGTGGCTAAGGTTGTTATAGAAGAGAATGTTGCGGTTGTGACAACTGGTGCAGGTATGCCGTCTAAATATATGTCTGATTGGAAAGCCGCTAATATAAAGGTTATACCTGTAGTTGGATCTGTGGCTTTTGCTATTCGAATGGAACGAATGGGTGCTGATGCAGTTGTGGCAGAAGGTAGTGAGTCGGGTGGTCATGTTGGCGAAACGAATACAATGGCACTTGTTCCTCAAGTATGTGATGCTGTTAAGATCCCTGTCTTGGCAGCTGGTGGTATAGCTGATGGAAGAGGTGTAGCCGCGGCTTTAATGCTTGGCGCGGATGGCGTTCAGTGTGGAACCTGCTTCTTGGTTGCAAAGGAATGTAAGGTGCATGAGAATTATAAGAAAAAAATTATTTCTGCAAGTGATTGCGAAACTATTATAACAGGAAGACGTATGGGACATCCTGTTCGTTCTCTGAAAACAAGATTTTCACGAAAGTTTGCAGAAATGGAGAAGGATGCATCTAATACAGATGAACAAATTTTAGCATTTGGTTCTGGTTCTTTGAGGAAAGCAGTAGTAGATGGTGACTTGGAAGGGGGGTCTTTTATGGCAGGTCAGATTGCAGGTATGGTGAAAGAAGAACGTCCAGCCGGCGTTATTGTTGAGACAATGATGAAAGATGCAGAATCAATATTGAAAACTTGTACTAATAGATTGAAATGATGAGAAGAGTTGTTATAACAGGTCTAGGTGCAGTTACTCCAATTGGTAATGATGTACCTTCATTTTGGCATAATTTACAATCGGGCGTTTGTGGTATTGCGCCTATAACGTCTTACGATACGAAAGATATGCCAGTGAAAATCGCTGCCGAGGTGAAAGATTTTAATGCCGAAGATTTTAATATAGACAAGGGAATGGCTCGTCGTTCGGATCGTTATTCTCAGTTTGCTTTAGCGGCTGCTGCACAGGCAATGGAAGACAGTGAATTGGCTGGTAAGATTAATTCTGAACGTTTGGGCGTTTATGTTGGTTCGGGAATAGGCGGAATGTCTACCTTTATTAAGGAATGTACGAAGATGAATGAAGAAGGTGCCAATCGTGTTTCGCCTTTGTTTATCCCCATGATGATCGCTAATATAGCGGCAGGTAATGTGGCTATTGCCCATCATGCTGAAGGACCTTGCTTGCCAGTTGTTACAGCCTGTGCAACAAGTACTCATGCAATAGGAGAGGCTTATCGCGCCATTAAATATGGATATGCTGATGCAATCATTGCAGGAGGAGCTGAAGCGGCTATAAATCCGTTGGCAGTTGGCGGCTTCACAAATTGCAAGGCTTTGTCGAAAGCTACTGATCCAAAGAATGCGTCTCTTCCGTTTGATGCTCGTCGTGCTGGATTCGTGATAGGAGAGGGTGCTGGTATAGTTGTTCTTGAAGAGTATGAACATGCGGTTAAACGAGGAGCAAAGATATATGGTGAATTGTGTGGATACGGTAATACGTGTGATGCGTATCATTACACTGCCCCTAAACCTGACGGGTCATGTGCTTCTCGTGCTATTTCTCAAGCGCTCCAGGAGGCAAACTATGGTTCAACAGATGTAGTGTATGTAAATGCACATGGAACAGGAACGCCATTAAATGACAAGTCAGAGACTCAGGCTCTGAAATTGGCTTTTGGAGAGGAAAATGCAAAGAAACTTCATATCAGTTCTTCTAAGTCTATGACTGGACATACGTTAGGTGCAGCTGGAGGTATGGAGGTGATTGCATCTGTATTGTCGTTGCAAAATAGTTTTGTGACACCTACAATTGGATTGACAGAACCAGATCCGGAGTGTGATTTGGATTATACTCCAATACATGCCAAAAAAGTAGATTTGACTTTGGCAATATCTAATTCATTAGGATTTGGCGGACACAATGCATGTGTTGCCATTAGAAAAGTTTAAGATTCGTTTATAAGATAAAAAAAACAATGATTTCTAAATTTTGATATCAATAACCTGACTTAACTATATAATGATAGTGTTAGTATTAGACCTGGGAAAATGACTCTATTTGTTTATTGTACTTTGTGAAAAAGGGAGACTTCGTTATGAAATCTCCCTTTTGCTATGAAATGATGTTTTTATTTTACGTATTGACTAGCAGTCTCAAGAGCAACATTGATATTTGGACAAATGTTTTCTTTGCCTAATAATTTGTCCATGTTGGCTTTTAAAAGGGTTCTTTCTACGTGAGGATTTACACCAGAAAGGACGACTTTTATGCCAGCTTTTTTGGATTGTATACATAGATTTTCCAAGTTATGCAATCCTGTAGAATCTATGAACGGAACCTTTCTCATTCGAATAATTCTTACTTTTGGTGTTTCTGCAACACTTTGCATTACTTCGTCGAATTTGTTGGCAATACCAAAGAAATATGGACCGTCGATTTCGTAAACTTCAACGCCTTCAGGAATCGTTAATTTTTCCTCGTGAACTGTCACGTCTAGATTTTCACCTGGATCGATTTCATCATGGAAAACGCGAATAACGGAAGTCTCGCTTGTACGACGTAAGAAAAGAACAACAGCAAGAAGTAGTCCGATTTCAATCGCAATGGTAAGATCGAAAATAACGGTTAAAATGAAAGTGACCATTAATACGGAGAAGTCGGATTTCGGACTCTTCCATAATGAGACAAAGGTTCTCCAACCACTCATGTTATAGGAAACGAAAATCAGCACACCTGCTAAGCATGGCATTGGGATATAACCTACAAATTTGCCTAAGAAAAGAAGAACTAAGAGAAGAACTATGGCGTGAATGATTCCAGCGACAGGTGTTCTTCCTCCATTGTTAATATTGGTCATGGTACGAGCAATAGCACCTGTGGCAGGAATTCCGCCAAAGAATGGAGAAACAATGTTTGCGATACCTTGACCGATTAATTCTGTGTTAGAATTGTGTTTGTCTCCAATAACACCATCTGCCACCATGGCTGATAGTAAGGATTCGATGGCACCTAACATGGCAATGGTGAAAGCAGCAGGAAATAAGCGTCGAATGACACTTAATATGGTTTGCCCTTCCGCTAATTCCATCGCTGGCATTTTAGGTGTAGGAACACCGGATGGTAATTCGTACAGGTCACCAATGGTTTGGATGTTTGTGATTCCAAAATAATTTTTCAAGATTAAAACGGCTATAGTGGCTATGATGATAGCAACTAGAGAACCAGGAATTTTTTTCGAGATTTTAGGTGTGAAAATGATAATGAGTAGACTGACGATACCAACACCGAATGCCCACCAGTTTATTTGTGTGAAGTTTTGAAAATAACAAATCCATTTGTGAATGAAGTCTGCAGGAACTTTTTCTATGCCGAGTCCAAACAAATCATTCATTTGCGTTGAGAATATGGTTAAGGCAATACCTCCTGTAAATCCAACAATGACTGGGTATGGGACAAATTTAATGATGCTTCCTAGTCTGATTAGTCCCATAACTATTAGTATAATACCAGCTAATATGGTCGCAATCATTAATCCGGAAAGTCCGTATTCTTGTATGATGCCATAAATGATGACGATGAAGGCACCTGTCGGACCTCCGATTTGAACTTTAGATCCGCCAAAGATGGAGATGATCAATCCTGCGATAATGGCAGTTACTAAACCTTCTGTTGGACCAACTCCTGATGCAATACCAAAAGCAATGGCAAGCGGTATTGCTACAATTCCCACAATGATTCCAGCCATAAGGTCTGTGATGAGTTGGTTTTTGTCATAACTCTTTAAACAAGAGAATAATTTGGGGGCGAATACATCTTTAAGTGATGCTTTCATAATGTTTAATTAAAATTTAATTCGTTAAGAAATATTAACTATTTAATATTCAGATATAAAGCAATGTTTAAAAAAGAGGTGCAAATTTATGAGTTTTTTGTAAAAAATCCAATTTGAAACTGTTAAGTTTTGCAAAAAATATTTATTACATTTGCAATATATAAGTGAAGATTTTAACGTTTTAATTTAAAAATAAATGGATAATTCAAAATCAGGGAAAAAATTTTATTCGGTAAAGGCTATTGCTATAGCTTCGTTTCTTGCTACTCCTATTGTGAGTGGTTATATGTTGTGGCATAACTACAAGGTGGTTGGAATGAAAGAGATAGGCAAAAAATATTTTGCTTGTTGTGTGTTGTTTACAGTCGTGCTTATTTGTATTTTGGGCAGCTTGCCAGAACAAATACAAGAGAAGATACCCCGACAGTTGGTACCTGTGCTGTATACTGGAGCAATTTATGGATTCGTTCGAGAGAAACAAAATGACTTGTTTTATGAGCATCAAACTGAGTTGGATGGATATTATGGTGCAGGAGTGTGTTTTTTAACGATGTTGCCGGTACTTGTTTTATTAATTGTATTAGGCATTTGTATTGTAGGAATGTTGTAATTGTGTTTGTGTGTAATGGTGCGTTGTGAAGGATGACAATAAGGAAATGGCATTATTTGTCTTTTTGTTTTTTTTTATAAGTTTGTAGCACCATATATTACAAAATACATTAATTATTACACAATGAAACATTCAGTTTTAGCATTATGCTTATGCATTGTTTGTGGTTTCTTTATGGGGGTTAATGCTGCTCCTGATCCTAATTTCCACATTTATCTTTGTTTTGGACAATCCAATATGGAAGGTCAAGGTAACATTGAGTCACAAGATCGCTCGTGTGATTCAAGATTCCAAAAATTAGTAACTGTTGATAACTCATCATGTATGGGTGCATCAAAAGGTAAGTGGACTACAGCCACACCTCCGATAGTCTCATGTGATGGTAAATTAAGTCCATTAGATTATTTCGGTCGGGAACTGATTGAAAATTTGCCTTCTGAAATAAAAGTGGGGGTTGTTGCTGTTGCTGTCGCTGGTTGTGATATTCAATTGTTTGAAAAAAACAACTACAAATCTTATGCTTCGACAGCTCAATCTTGGATGTCAAGTAGAATTAATAATTATGGAGGCAATCCTTATGGTCGTTTAATCGAAATGGCTAAGGAAGCCCAAAAGTCGGGAGTTATTAAGGGTATCCTTTTGCATCAGGGGGAATCCAATAGCGGTCAAAACAATTGGCCGTCTCGTGTCAAGGCTATTTACAATGATATTATTGCAGATTTGGGGTTGAATGCTGATGAGGTTCCGTTATTGGCAGGAGAAGTTCATCCTTCTGGTTCTTGCTCGTCTATGAATCGAATTATTGCTAATTTGCCTAGTCAAAGGAGCAACTTCTATGTTGTTTCTGCTAGTGGTATTACGGGTATGTTGAATGATGGTCAAAACGTTCATTTCAATTCTGCCGGGTATCGTGAATTGGGTAAACGTTATGCTCAAAAAATGCTTGAAGTCTTGAAGTTTGATCCTGTCCCTCCGACACCAGTTACTCCTGATTATTATTTTAATGGTGAGGAATTGAGAATAGAAACTGAGGAGATGCCGAATGTCGATGGCCAATATTGTAAACCGTATAATGAAAACTTTGCAGGAATGGCTTATTATGCTAATAATGATTTGACATCGGCTACTGTAAATTTTAAAGAAAAAGGCGATTACTATTTTACATTAAGAGGCTGTGCGGATGCTTCTACAAAAGCTTCTGTTACTTTCTCTGTCGGTGATCAAAGTACTACTTTTTCTTGGGATAATTCTGTTGCTCAAAACATTTCTAAAGTGTTAAGTGTCCCTGATACAGGAACATATAAAGTGCAAATCCTTATGGAAACAGACAATGGTCAAAGTGATGCTTTTGTTGATTATTTAATTATTAGTAAAATTGAGCCTACATCTTTTAATTTGATTCATTCTTCAATATTAGGTATATATCCTAATCCTGCAGAAGATTTTCTTTATGTGACCGGGGAGAATATTGAACGTGTGATAGTGTCTAGTTTAAACGGAGTAGAGATGCTTCAAACAACTGAATCTGTTATTGATGTTCGGTCGATATTGACAGGTTCTTATATGGTTCGTGTCACAACAAAAGATGGGAATGTTAAAGTGTTTCCATTGATGAAAAAATAAGCTTTCTAGTTTAAAAAATATGCCCTGAACAATGAAAATTGTTCGGGGCTTTTTGTGTCTTGAACATTCTTGTCGTTCTTGAATTTGTGTGTTCTAATATGTTGCTTTGTTTAGAAAAATGAGCAAGAAACGCTAAATTCATTTCTGATTAGCGTTTCCTGTTTTTGCTATTAAATAAGCGTCGGCAATTGTTAGTGCTGCCATTGCTTCTACAATCGGAACTGCACGGGGAAGAACGCAAGGATCGTGTCTTCCTCTTGCTTTGAAGACGATTGATTCTCCTTCTTTATTGATGGTTTGCTGGTCTTTCAACAATGTAGGAACGGCTTTGAAGGCAACACGGAAAAAGATGTCTTCTCCGTTGGATATTCCACCTTGTATTCCACCTGAATTGTTGGTCTTTGTTCGGATAGTTCCATTGTCATTAAAGAATATATCATTTAATTCCGAACCTTTTTTTGTCACGCCCTCAAATCCGCATCCATATTCAAATCCTTTGGCTGCATTGATAGAGAGCATGGCATGAGCCAATTGCGCGTGTAATTTCCCGAATTGAGGTTCGCCTAATCCGACAGGACAGTTTTGAATTACGCAACTGATAATACCTCCAATGGTGTCTCCTTCCTCTTTCGTTTGTTGAATGAGTGTAGCCATCTTTTCTGCCACTTCAGGATCAGGGCATCTGACAGGATTGCTATCTGTCGTTGTTAGGTCTAATTCCGTATATTGTTTAGCTGTGGCAATATTACCTACTTGAGAAGTGTATGCGTAGATTTTTACGCCTATTTGTTGTAGAATTAACTTGGCAAATGCTCCGCCGGCTACTTGTGCGATAGTAGTGCGAGCAGAACTTCTTCCGCCACCTGTGTAATCTCTGATGCCATATTTCGCATCGTATGTGTAATCCGCATGAGAAGGACGAAATAGATCTTTGAGGTCTGAGTAGTCTGTCGAATGTTGATTCTCATTACGAACAATGAAGGCTATAGGCGCACCTGTTGATTTTCCTTCGAAAGTTCCAGATAGGATTTCTATAGCGTCTTTTTCTTGTCGAGAAGTCGTTAGTTGGGATTGTCCAGGTCTGCGACGATTTAGTTCTTTTTGAATAAAGTCTAAATCAATTTGAATGCCGGCAGGATATCCATCTAAAATTCCGCCAATTGCTGGACCATGAGATTCTCCAAAAGTGGTTAACTTCAGTATGTTGCCAAATGAATTCATATATATAGCACTTGAGTATTACTTGTTGCAGTGACCTTTGCCACAACCTTCATCACCGTCACAGCCACCGTCACAATCTCCACCACATTCACTATCACAGTTTCCGCAGTTTCCACCGCAGTGACCGCATTTGTGAGGTTTGGTTGCAACAGCAATTTCTTCTTCTGTAGCATCTCTCACTTCAATGACTTTTCCTCTAAAGTTAAGATCTTCTCCAGCCAATGGGTGGTTAAAGTCCATTTTTACTTTGTCTTTGGAAATCTTTAGAACTATACCATTCATTCTGTTCCCTTCAGCATCCATCATAGGGACGATATTTCCTTCTTTGATATATTCGTCGTCAAACTTTCCATCTACCACAAATATGGATTTGTCTAATTCGATGACTCTTCCGTCTTCATATTCTCCGTAGGCGTCATCCTTACTAATGGTAAAGTCAAAAGTGTCACCTTCTTTTAAACCACGAAGGTTTTGCTCGAATTTATCTAACATCATGCCTAAACCACATGTGAATTTTAGAGGTTCAGAAGCTGGAGCTTGTTCCCATAACTCAAGTTTGCCTTCTTCGTCTTTAATGAATAGGTCGTAAGAAACGGCTACGAATTTTTTATCTTCAATAATCATATTCTAAATTTTAGATTTTATTATGGTGCAAAGATAAGAATATTTAATGGATTTTGAAATGAATGAGACATCATGTTCAGAGAAGAGGAATTGTAAACATCTACTTCTAACAAAAATAAGTTTCTAATTAAAAAAAAATTACTATTTTTGTTGTCCATATGTTCTTCCTTAGAGAACTTTTTTAGAAACCATAAATATTTAAGTGTTATAAAGTTAAATACGATGAAAAACATTATTACAACATTTTTGGTAAGCTTTTCCTTGTTGGCATTTAATATAAACGTGATTTTTGCTGAAGGAGGTTCGCGGGGTCTTTGGGCGTCAAAGTCTCAGGATGGGAAAAGTGTTTTTGTGAGTTGGCGTATGCGTTCTACGGATGCACCTAAAAGTACTACATATAAATTGTTTGCTGATGGCAATTTGGTAAGTACTCTTACCGACAAAACCAATGTCCAATTATCTACACAGTATCAAAATTCCACATTCTCGTTGGAAGTGTATGATAATTCAGGGAATAAGATTGATTCTCAAACAGGTGTGAAATGTACTCAGTATGATTATCACCCTATTCAATTGAACCATCCAGGTACGTATAATTTGAGTGGTGGTACTGTCACATATTCCCCATATGATTGTTCTGCTTATGATATGGATGGTGATGGTGAACAGGAGATTATTATGTGTTGGGAAGGAGGTACGGGTGCGTTGGCAACAGCAACAGCTCCTCCTATTTTGGATTGTATCAAATTGGATGGTACTTTGTTGTGGAGAATTAATTTAGGCCCTAATGTGTTAGCAGGTTGCCGTTTTACTTTCTTGTGTTATGACTTTGATGAAGATGGGTACGGCGAGTTGATTGTAAAAACTGCACAAGGATCTAAAGATGCAACAGGTAATTTCTTGTCAAAGGGTGCTGCTGCGGGGGCTAATCATTATGCGTCTTCGATTAATGGCGCTGGAGTTATTACAGATGCGGGAAAAGAGTGGATAACTTGCTTTGATGGTCGTACAGGTAAAGAGTTGGCAACGATTGATTATTGGCCTTATTTTAATATACAAAATGACTGGGATGATCGTTCGGGTAACTATGATAGAAATGATTATGGACATCGTGGAAACTGGTTTAAAGGTTGCGTGGCATTCTTGAATGTGGATGGGAAACCAAAACCTTGTGCTGTCACAAACCGTGGTATCTATACTTATTCGTATGCCGCAGCTTATACATGGGATGGAACGAACTTGTCTACCTTGTGGCGTCACACATCTGATCGTAGCGGTCAGGGAATCTATGGACAAGGTGCTCATAGTATCACTTGTGGTGATGTCGATAATGATGGATTTGATGAAATCATTGTGGGTGCTGCTTGTTTGGATCATGATGGTAAATTGTTGTGGCGTACTGGATTGGGTCATGGAGATGCTACTCATCTTGGTGAATTTGACCCAAGTCATGAGGGATTAGAGTATTTTATGATAACCGAAGAATCAAATGTTTCATACAATTCAGCATTGTTGGATGCAAAGACGGGTAGAGTTTTGGCTGGACGTCCACAAACTGGTGGAGATACGGGACGGGGCATGATTTTGGATTGTGATGATCGATATGAAGGTGCAGAGTATTTTGATTGGAGTGATGAACAAATGTTCTCATGTAAAGATCAAGCTATAGCTCTATGGCATGTCGGTTCAACCAATAGCAGCTCTATTAATTTCCGTATATTCTTTGATGGCGATTTGTATGAAGAATACACGGATCGAGGTCATGTGGACTCATGGAATAGCGGACAAAAAACATGGGAAAGAGTTTATGTGTTTGGTTATAATAATATAATTGACGGAACGAAAGTCCAATGGGCTGCTAATACGAATAATGACACAAAATATAATTGCTGTCTTCAAGCGGATATCATTGGTGATTGGCGTGAGGAGTCTATTTTCTGGACAAAAGTCAATGGCAAATATTTCCTTACAATTTATCCTACAACGATTCCTTCTGATTATAAGTTGCCTTGGTTGCGTGATGACCATATATATGATATGGCAGTTGCTTGGCAAAATTGTGGATACAATCAACCTCCTCATTTGGGATATAGCCCAGTTGAATATTATAAACAATTAAGTAAGGTTACACCTCCTGCATCGTTGACAAAACAAGGGGAAGGCTCAAGTAGTCAATCTGTTCGAAAGGGTGATCCTATTGTCAACTTCTCTTATTCGTGGGAAAATGCAACGGGGGTTACTGTGAGTGGATTGCCTAATGGAGTGACATACTCTATCAATAATGCTGAAAAAACTGTTTACATTAGTGGCGTGGCAAATGATAATGCTGGTGATTATAATTTTGTGGTTACTACTGTTGGAAATGATGAAAATACGGTTAAAAATGGTGTTATTACCATTTTGCCTGAATCCGTTGCTGAAATTTCTTCCGTAGAAGGAACTTTAGATCAGACTGTCTATCAAGATAGTGCCATCGCTGCATTAAAGGTTTATTGGAATAATGCCACTAACGTTCAATTGCAAGGAGATGTTCCAAATGGAATATACTTGCAAGTGGATGAAAATAATCATGTGGCTGTTCTACAAGGAACTGCAGAAGAACAAGGTATGTACAAATATTGTATTTGTGCCTCTCTTGAATCATCTGACACATGTGTTTGTGGATCTTTTGAAGTGAAAGAAAATGACATGTCGGATGTATCATTGGTTTCAAATTCAACAGCGTTCTTCGTTGCACCCAATCCTATGGATGATTATACAGAAGTCACTTTCACATCTTTGAAGAATCAAGAAATAAAGTGGTTTGTGCAAGATATCTCTGGCACTATTTGCTTGTCTGACGTAGAAAATCTTTGGAAGGAGCAGGCTAACTTTAAAATTAATGTTTCTGCATTACCTGCAGGCATTTATTTCTTAAGAATTGAGGGAGATGACTTCACTGTAAATGAGAAAATTTTGGTGAAATAAAAATAAAGAATTCAGATACGGAAGGGAATGTATGGCCTATAATACATTCCCTTTTTTGTGCCCATTTTATATAAGTGTATGGATTTATTCATAATTAGAATTTATTTCTGTAGCTTTGTGCGTTGACTATGAGAAAAGAAACATTGTATTGTTGCCTAATGAGTTCTAATGGACGAAAAATCGTTTTTGGGGAACTTTTTTATAATAGAATTGTATGAAGAAAATTTTCACATTTATTATAAGTCTTCTTTTTTTGCCAGTTCGTGCAGAAATGATTTCTTCGACAAATTTCGAAGGTTTTCAGCAGGGAACACCAATGTCTCGTGAATTGTTTCAAGAAAAGGGATTTCAAACGGGAACGTGGGATAATTCATTGTCTACAAGAACAATTATTGATTCCACACAATCGTTTTCCGGCTTGCAGTCTATGCGTATTATGTATCCCAAAAACGGATTCGGACCAGAAGAGACAGGTTGCCAAGTTCAATTAAAATTCACGAAAAGAGACGAAGCATTTGTATCCTATTGCTTACGATTTTCTGAAAATTTCTCATGGGGAATGACTAGTTATGGAGGAAAATTGCCTGGATTGTGTGGCGGTGCTAATTGTTCAGGAGGGGAAACCTGTGATGGTACGAATGGCTTTTCTGCTCGTTTGATGTGGCGTGAAGGCGGTAAGGCAATTTTGTATTTATATCATATGGACAAACCAGACCAATATGGAGAAATATATGAGTTGCTATATCCTAATGGCAGTCAAGTTGTTTTTAACCGAGGAGAGTGGTATCATGTGGCAGAACGTGTAAAAATAAATACCGATGGTTCCACTTATGATGGAGAGGTGGAGATATGGATAAATGGGCTACAAGTTTTATTGGTGAAAGGGTTGCGCTTTACATCGAATGGTGATAAGGTGGATAATTTTTATATATCTACGTTTCATGGTGGAGATGATGAAACATGGTGTCCAACTGAAACATGTTACACATGGTTGGATGACATACGAATAGGAACCACCTATCAGGACGTGTCATATCAAAGTTGTCGAAAGCCTGAGATAGGAGAGAACCAATCTTTGTGTACGGGTGCAAAATCTTATTCATTTGCTCCTGATTTTACAAGTGAAAAAGTAAACTATCAATGGGTATGGAATGGTAAACGTATTTCAACAGAATCTTCTATCCTTGTGTGGAATGAAGGTCGATACGTGTTGATAGCAGATAGTGCTTGGTGTAGTAGAAAAGATACTGCATATTTGTTGACAACTGTACATCCGGATTTAAGAGAAGATAAACGTATATGCAGTAGTTCTTTTGTGGAATTAAACACACAATTAACAAATGATACGATGGCGTATTCTTTTGAATGGAGTAGGAATGGGGTGGTACTGAATGAACGTACCAATAAGATAAGAGTGAAGGATGCTGGTCGTTATACAGTTAAGGTTTTGGCTGGACAATGCCCGACAGATTCGGATTACATCGATGTTACGTCAGGATTATTAGAAATAAAAGAGAATGCGGATGAACAGAATACAAAATTCTATATTGAAAATGCTCGTGAAGATGGAATTTATAATTGGTATAATGATGAAGAATTGCAGGATTTGTATTTCACAGGTCCTTGCTTGATAATGCCATCGACACTTTCTTCACGTTATTTATATGTGAAAGAAGAAAATTCAATTAGTGCTTTAGTGGGCAAGAAAAAATTGACGACGAACGCTTGGACACGAAGTGATTTTTCGGAATCTATGCTTTTTACAGTGATGAAAACTTTGACGATAGATTCTTTGTCTATCTATCCCAAGGCTGATTTGACGGCTGTGATTCGTATTATAGATGATAAAACAGGAGAATTGGTGTCATCCCAAACATATAAGAATCTTTCTCCAGGAGAAAACCGGTTGCCTATAAATGTAACATTAAAGCCGGGAAACTATAAAATGAATGCAGACGGCACAACCGCACCTTTGTATCATTCACATGATGACGATGATATAAAGTTTCCATATCTGATAGAAAATGTCATTTCTATTAATGGATCTGATAAAGAATGGATGAATGAAAAAGCATGGTATCTGTATTTTTATAATTGGAGAATCACGGTTGGAAATGTTTGTGCTGCGACACCCGTTTATTTTCATGGAAAAGAATTAACCTTTCGATCAGACATTAGGCAAAATAAAATTGACGTGTATCCAAAGTATACTGATGGGGAATTAAATATCGATGGAATAGAGGGGAAAGCAAAAGTGTCCGTTTTTTCATCTAATGGAAAAAAGATTTTTTCTGTCAAATGTCGACAATCCCATTTATACTTGAATGTTGGGAAGCTGAAATCAGGACCTTATCTTTTAGTGGTGGAGAATCTACAGGGACGTTTTGTTACCCGATTTATGAAATTTTAGAGAGAATATATATTATGTGTTTAAAAAATTGTTAAATTTGTTCCGTTAAATAAATTTTGAAATAATAAATAGAAAATATATATGGCAAAATCATTTAATTCGTATCTGGCAAAGTTCCTACTTAGTATAGCAGGATCTAAAGAAAAAAAGAAACTAGTGGCAGCTTCAATTGATTGTAAGAAATCGCAAGCTGAAACGTTGAGAGCAATCTTAGATTATGCAAAAGATTCCGTTTATGGAAAGGAACATAATTTCGCTAAAATATTAGAAGCAACAACTGATGATGCTCTTTTTGAGGCATATCGTCAGAATGTAAAGCCAAATGATTATGAAGATTTTCGTCCATATGTTGAGAGACATAAGAATGGAGAGGAGAATGTCCTATTCCCAGGTAAACCAAAAATGTATGCTACCACTTCTGGTACAACAAGTGAACCAAAGTGGATTCCGATTACTAACGAATACTATGGCAACATCTATTCAAAGATGACGAAGGTATGGCTTTATTCCTTTATTGAAAATCGACCAGATGTATTTAATGGAAAAATTGTTTCAATTGTAGGTAAGGCTATTGAAGGAGAAGCTCCAGATGGTACATTATATGGTTCTGTATCAGGTGTAACTCAACGTGATTGCCCTGGTTTCGTGAAGAAATTGTATACAGCACCTGCAGATGTCTTTACAATTGCTGATTATAAGGCTCGTTATTATTGTATCATGCGTTTTGGTATCGAACAAGATGTAACACTTATTGTTACTGCAAATCCTTCTACGATAGTTGAGATGCAAAACAATGTAAATGAGTTCTTCGATGATTATGTTGATGATATAGAGAAAGGTATAATCAGTTCGAAGATTAATATCTCAGATGAGTTACGTCAAAAAATGTTAGCAGAGAAGAATATTCAACCCAATCCTAAACGTGCTGCTGAACTTCGTGCTTTGAAGGCAAAATATGGTATTGTGTTGCCTAAACATTATTGGCCAAATTTGCAGATTCTTAATACTTGGAAGTGTGGTAATACTCGTATGTATCTTGATAAATTCAAGAATTCATTCCCTGATTGTTGTCTACACCAAGAGTTCAGCTATTTCTCTTCTGAATGTCGTGCTGGATTAGTGATGCCAGAAACAAAGGATACAAATGGTACGGTTGTCTTCCCTCATATGCACTATTTTGAGTTTGTTGAGGAACATGATATTGAGAGTGAAAACCCTAAATTCCTTCAGCTTCATGAACTTGAAATGGGTAAGAGATATTGTCCATATGTAACCACATGGGCTGGTCTTTATCGTTATACGATGAGTGACCTTCTTGAAGTGGATGGAAAATTCAATTCAATTCCTACAATCCATATGATTCAAAAAATCAATGGTATTGTTACTATGACGGGAGAAAAACTACATGAACGTCAGTTTATTTCTGCAGTTGAAGATGCTTCTAAAGCTACAGGTAAGAAATTGAAATTCTATATTGGTTTTGCAGATATGGAAATTTCTGCCTACCATTTCTACTATGAGTTCGAAAATCAAGAGACAACTCAAGCAGAGGCTGACGAATTTAATAAACTTGTAGATGAGAATTTGAAGAAAGTTAATATAGAATATGAAGCTAAGAGAGCTTCTTTCCGTGTGAAGGATCCGATAGCTCATTTGTTAGTTGAAAATTCATTCGAGAAATTTAAAGCTCGTTGTATTGATGAAGGTGCTCGCGACGGTCAGTTTAAGTTGAATTTGTTGCTCCAAGATGAAAAACGTCACGCTAAATTTAAGGATCTCGTTAAATAATAATGAACATTGATTTAAGTAAGGTACGTGCCATCGTCTTTGATCTCGATGGCACGTTATATAACAACAGCCGCTTCCCTTTTTGGTTGGTATCATCAAGGGTTGCGGATGCTTTCGTTTTTAGTGCTGAAAGAAAAATTAGAAGACAAATGAAAGGCGTAGATTTAGATAATTCAGAAGCCTTTTACGACTCTTTTTTCTCACATCTTTCAGACAAATCTCGATTTACAGCGGAGGAGGCTCGAGAATGGTATTGGGAAACCTATATGGAACTTTTCCCTCGCATTTTACGTAAACATTACAAACCCAATGAGGGTGTGGAAGAGGTCTTTGCTCATTTGAATGAGATGGAGATACCTTCTGCTATTTATTCGGATTATCCTTTGGTAAAAGAGAGAATGGAAGCGTTAGGACTTTCCGGTGATCTCTGTGAAAATTATTGGTCAGCTCCAGACATGGGAGCATTTAAACCTGCTATCCGCCCTATGCATGAAATTGCATCGGCTATGGGCGTTTCCGCATCTGAATTATTGGTAGTGGGTGACCGTGTGGATACGGATGGAAAATCGGCTTTTTCATGTGGTGCTCAATTCGTTCATATCTTAAAGAAGAAAAATTCAAAGGACCCTTCTACCGACTATGTTTCAATGCATTGGGATGAGTTTGTTGAAGTGATATTGAAGTGGAATGGGAAATAGAAATAATAATTAATTTCAGAAATCCTATTTAATCGTTCTTGTTATTGCATATTGACCGTTGAGTCTATTAAAGATTTTACGTGTTATCCCGTATAAAATAATCACACTACCGACAAAGGTCTTGCTCGTCGGAAGTGTGAATATATTCTTTTTGTCTGAATGACTTTTATTGCTTTCGTAGGTGTGATTTTCTATCCTTTGTCATTAGGTTGTACAGAAGGCCATGGATTTTCAATGATACCAGCCATTTCGCACATTTTTGCGTGAACGCGATCTCTTAATTCATCAACAGCTTCTTTTCTTGGAAGATCAAGGTTAGGGAAGATAGGTTCACCAACGCGACAGGTGTAAAGAGGTTCTTTTTTGTTGAATAATTTATATAATCCAGTTCTTTCTCTATAGACGATAACCATCGGAAGAATTGGCATTTTGTATTTGTAAGCAAAGATGAAAGCACCTTTACGGAAAGGACGAAGAGGTTTGTAGTTGTTCCATCTGCACTCTTCTGGGAATACATGAAACCATTCTTTACGTTCGTGAAGAGTATCAAAAGCCTCGTTGAATTTTTTCATGGCGCTCATGGATTTAGGAACGGGTATACCGCATGAGTGTCGCATGTTATCACGATCTCTAGTTTGAAAATTGTCAGCCCAAGCGGGATACCATATTCTTAGTTTGCCAGAAGCACCCCATACAGAGATGAAGTCCCAACGATAAGCATGGTTACAAACAGTAACAGCACCATTTTCCAAATCTTTTTTGTGCTTTTTAATGTTGTTTTTTCCCTCATATCTCATTCCGAAATAGAGAGGGTTGAACCATTTGCATATAAAGTGAAAACGGAATAAAGCCCATACATGACCGATTTTCCATTTCCATGAGTTGTCTAAATAGGGGTATTTTTCATCGAAAACTTCGTTGTAGATGTTTTCGTAGGATAGCTTGTGTACAAAAGGATCTTCTTCAGGAAAGGTGTCTTCCACATCAGGAATGTATTCATCTTCCTTTACTTTCATCATTTTGTATCGTTTATTTTCTAAACAAGAACTCATAAGAATTACAATTAAGAATTAGGAATTAAACAATCTGTTAGATGTTTTGCAAATATGGATTGTTTTCTTTTTCGAATTTAATGATAGAAGGACATCCATGACCACTATAGATGATAGTGTCGTCAGGAAGTGTTAACAATTTCGTTTTTATGCTATTGATTAAAGTGTCAAAATTGCCCCTGTGAAGGTCCGTTCGACCTATTCCGCCATGAAAAATTGTATCTCCTGCGAAAACACAGTTCTCTTTTGGCATATAGAATGCAAGTCCGCCAGGCGAGTGACCAGGCACAGCCAAAACGTGAAGTTCCAAAGAGTCCATAGTGATAATGTCTCCGTCTTTGATGTATCCTTGCAGAGGAAGAGCATCGTCATCCATTGGCATTTGGAAGAGAACTAAAAGATCTTGATAATGATTTAAAAAGAAAACGTCTTCTTTTGCACCTTGAGCGCCAACGCCATAAGTTTCTTGGATGAATCTATTTCCATAGACATGGTCAAAATGAAGGTGCGTATTGAGAACCATTTTGATGTTTAGGTGGTTCTCTTGAATGAAATTTGCAAATAATGTTTTTTCTTCTTTGCTTTGACAACCTGCGTCTATGACGATCGTGTTATTTGTCGTTTCGTCAATTAGTAGATATGTGTTAACCTGTATTTGGTTGAAAACAAAAGTCTTGAGTTTCATCTTGGACGTTTCCTTTTTTTAGTTTGAATTGTCTATGCAAAGATATAATTATTTTGTTTTTTTTGTGTAAATTTGCGCTGTTAAGTTTATGCATAAAAAAAAATAAGATGAGTGTATCAGATTTGAGTGAACAGGAGATCCTTCGCCGTGAGAGCTTGAAGGCTCTGAAAAACATGGGAATAGAACCCTATCCTGCAGCTGAATATGTTGTTTCAGCACATTCCACAGATATTAAAGCAGAGTTTGATGATGACGCCCCTAGACGTGAAGTAACAGTGGCTGGTCGTATTATGTCTCGCCGTATTATGGGTAAGGCTTCATTTATGGAGTTGCAAGATAGTAAAGGTCGTATTCAAATATATGTTTCTCGTGATGAGATTTGTCCAGACGAAAATAAAGACATGTACAATGTGGTATTCAAAAAGTTATTGGATATCGGTGATTTCATTGGAATCAAAGGTTATGTTTTCCGTACACAAATGGGTGAGATCTCTGTTCATGCTGCCGAACTAACTGTTTTGAGTAAATCATTGCGTCCTCTTCCTATTGTTAAATATAAGGATGGTGTAGCATATGATGCATTTGATGATCCTGAGTTGAGATACCGTCAACGTTATGTCGATTTGGTTGTCAATGAAGGTGTCAAGGAGATTTTCTTGAAACGTGCAAGAATCGTAAAGTCTTTGCGTGATCAATTGAATGAGGCTGGTTATACTGAAGTAGAGACTCCAATTCTACAATCGTTGGCTGGTGGAGCTGCTGCACGTCCGTTTATTACACATCACAACACGTTGGATGTGGATTTGTATCTTCGTATTGCTACTGAATTATATTTGAAACGTTTGATCGTAGGTGGCTTCGAAGGTGTGTTTGAAATCGGAAAGAATTTCCGTAATGAAGGAATGGACAAAACTCACAATCCGGAGTTCACTTGTATGGAGTTGTATGTTCAATACAAGGATTATAACTGGATGATGAACTTTACCGAAAAATTATTGGAAAATATATGTATCGCTGCTAATGGTTGCAGTGAATCAAAGGTCGGTGACAATGTGATTAGTTTCAAAGCTCCTTATAAGAGAATTTCTATTTTGGATTCTATAAAGGAAAAGACGGGGTATGATTTGGAAGGAAAGTCTGAAGAAGAAATACGTCAGATTTGTAAGGCTTTGAAAATGGAGATTGATGATACAATGGGTAAAGGTAAGTTGATTGATGAAATCTTCGGAGAATTCTGTGAGGGTACATATATTCAACCTACATTTATTACGGATTATCCAGTTGAAATGTCACCTCTAACTAAGATGCATCGTTCGAAAGCAGGTTTGACAGAACGTTTTGAGTTGATGGTTAATGGAAAAGAGTTAGCCAATGCATATTCTGAGTTGAATGATCCAATAGATCAAATGGAACGATTCCAAGAACAACTTCGTTTGTCTGAGAAGGGTGATGATGAAGCTATGTTTATCGATCACGATTTCGTTCGCGCATTGGAATATGGTATGCCTCCTACATCAGGTATTGGAATTGGAATCGATCGCTTGGTTATGTTGATGACGGGTCAAACAACCATTCAAGAGGTTTTGTTCTTCCCTCAGATGCGTCCTGAAAAGAAAGCTCAGACAAAAGAAGAATCAGAGTCTAACGAAAAGTAAAAAACATGGAGAAAACTCCAAAAATAGCCGTAATGGGTGGCGGAAGTTGGTCTACTGCAATTGCTAAGATTTGCATGTCCCAAAGAGATAGAGAAATCTGTTGGTATATGCGTCGTGATGAGCAAATCGAAGATTTCAAGAAATACGGCCATAATCCATCCTATTTGTCCACTGTACAGTTTGATACGGACCGTATATATTTCTCGTCGAATATCAATGAGATTGTGAAAAAATCAGATATTTTGATTTTTGCCACACCATCTCCATTCTTGAAACAACATTTAAAGAAATTGAGAGCTTCTTTGAAAAATAAGATTGTTGTTTCTGCGATTAAAGGTATTGTTCCAGATGAGAATTTGAATGTGTCGGAATATTTCCATCGTATTCATAATGTACCCAAAGAAAATCTGTTAGTTATTTCAGGTCCTTCTCATGCAGAAGAGGTGGCAATGGATCATTTAACTTATTTGATGATTGGTGGTCATAGCAGAGATAAAGCTAAACAGTTGGCGGAAATGTTGCAATGCCATTATGTGAAGACCTCTGTTGTGGATGATGTGTATGGTTTGGAGTATGCTTCGGTTTTGAAAAATGTATATGCTATCGCAGCAGGTATTTGTCATGGTTTAAAATATGGTGATAATTTCCAAGCTGTTTTGGTATCCAATGCCATTCAAGAGATGAACCGATTTCTCAATATCGTAGATGAAAAACAACGAAATATTAATGAGTCGGCTTATTTGGGTGATTTGTTGGTGACGGCTTATTCTAAATTCAGTCGAAATCGTACGTTTGGAACGATGATAGGAAAGGGATATTCCGTTAAAACAGCTCAATTGGAGATGGAGATGATTGCTGAGGGATATTATGGTACGAAATGTATTTATGAAATTAATAAGGGATATCAAGTAAATATGCCGATTTTAAATGCCGTATATAATATTTTGTATGGTAAAATTTCACCAGCCATTGAGATTAAGGTGTTGAGTGATTTGATGAGATAACGAAGAGATAAAAATAATTAAATTAAATACGATTAGAAATGGAGAACATTAAGTTAAACATTGAAAACGCTTTCGCTTGTGAGTCTGTTTTTGTCACAAAGCAAGGTGTGAATGCATACGATGCAAAGGTTAAGGATTGCATGGAAATGTTGCATGCAGGTACTGGTAAAGGAAATGACTTCCTTGGTTGGTTGACATTGCCTTCTTCTATCACTGAAAAGTTTATGGACGAGGTAATCGCTACTGCTAAAGATTTGAGAAGCCGTTGCGATGTAGTTGTCGTTGCTGGTATTGGTGGATCTTATCTTGGTGCTCGTGCTGTTATCGACGCATTGTCTAACGCTTTCGCTGCATTCCAAAAGAGTAAAAAGAACCCTGCAATCGTTTTCGCAGGTAATAACATTAGCGAAGATTATTTAGCTGAGTTGTCTTCATTCTTAAGAAGAAAACAATTTGGTATCATTAATATCTCTAAATCGGGTACAACAACAGAAACAGCTTTGGCATTCCGTCTTTTGAAGACTCAATTGGAAGAGCAAGTTGGGAAAAAAGAGGCTCAAAAGCGTATTGTTGCTGTTACAGATGCTGCTAAGGGTGCATTACGTAAATTGGCTACTCAAGAAGGTTACAAGACTTTCGTTATTCCTGATAATGTTGGTGGTCGTTTCTCAGTTTTGACTCCAGTTGGTTTGTTGCCAATTGCTGTTGCTGGTTATGATATCAAGAAGTTGGTGGCTGGTGCTGCTGCAATGGAAAAACTTTGTGGTAAGGACGTTCCTTTCTCAAAGAACCCTGCTGCTCAATATGCTGCTGTTCGTAACGAATTGTATCAAAAAGGTAAGAAGATTGAAATCTTGGTTAACTATCACCCTAAATTGCATTACATCGGTGAATGGTGGAAACAATTGTATGGTGAATCAGAAGGTAAGGATTTGAAAGGTATTTTCCCTGCTGCTGTTGATTTCTCTACTGACCTTCACTCTATGGGTCAATGGATTCAAGAAGGAGAACGTTCTATCTTCGAAACAGTCATCTCTATCAAGAGACCTAACAAGAAATTGATCGTCCCTTCAGACAAAGAAAACTTGGATGGCTTGAACTTCTTGGCAGGTAAACGTGTTGATGAAGTTAATAAGATGGCAGAGTTGGGTGTTGTATTTGCACACGTTGATGGTCAAGTACCTAACTTGCATATCGATATGCCTTTGTTAAATGAGTATTATATTGGTCAGTTGTTCTATTTCTTTGAGAAAGCTTGCGGTATTAGTGGATACCTTCTAGGTGTTAATCCATTCAATCAACCAGGTGTTGAGGCTTACAAGAAGAATATGTTTGCTTTGTTAGGAAAGCCAGGTTATGAAAAAGAAACTGAGGCTATGAAAGCAAGAATTAATAAATAATTGATTGATAACAATTGAACACTCTGTTCATTATAACCCAAAAGAGACTGTGTCTGTGAATCTTTTCGCAGACATAGTCTCTTCTTCTTTATTATGGAATCTGTTATTCAATGGTGTTTAGATAATTTGAACTATTGGACCATTACTTTCTTAATGGCCATAGAGAGTTCTTTTATTCCTTTCCCGTCGGAAGTGGTTGTTCCTCCTGCAGCGTATAAGGCAGCAGCGGGTGAACTTAATGTAATATTTGTTGTGCTTTTTGCTACAATAGGAGCTATTATTGGTGCAACGATTAATTATGTGATATCTTATACATTGGGACGTACATTTGTATATTGGTTTGTTAATACCAAATTTGGACATTTGTGTATGTTGTCTCAAGAAAAAATGGAACGAGCAGAGGCTTATTTTAGGGAGCACGGAATCTCTTCCACATTGGTGGGTCGATTAGTGCCTGCTGTACGACAATTGATTTCGATACCAGCAGGATTATCAAAAATGAAATTTCACATCTTCATTCTTTTCACCTTTATAGGTGCAGGAGTATGGAATACAATATTGGCTTGTATTGGTTACGGACTCCATTCTGTTGTCCCAATGGACCAATTAACAGCTGCTGTTAGTGAGTATAAACCTTATTTGACAATAGGAGGAATTATCCTGTTTTTGATATTTGTAGGTTTTTTAGTCGTATCGGGTTTGAAAAAAAATAAATCGGATTTAAAAGAAAAGTAAAATTATGTACAAGAAGAAATTATTTAATCGTTTATCTTGCGTGACTCTTTCTGTTGTGACTATTGCAAGTTTGTCTTCATGCCGCTCTAATACAGAGTCTGCTGCAAATGAAGAAGTAAAGGATACAGCAGCCATCGCATGTCCTGCTGCCACTTACACTATTGAGGAATCAATGCAAGATTCGTTTGCCTTGTTGGCTCCTTCTAAAAAATCATCAATGTCATTGATTGAGGCATTAGCGAATCGTCGTACTGTACGTTCTTTTGCTGAGACAGCTTTGTCAGACCAACAAATCTCTGACTTGTTATGGTGCGCATGCGGTGTTAATCGTGAAGACGGTAAGTTAACTGCTCCTACTGCTTGCAATGCGCAGGAGATTGATGTTTACTTATTCACTCCCAAAGCTATCTATTTCTATCAAAAAGCATCTCACTCTTTGAAGTTGTTTAAAGAGGGCGATTTTAGAGAGAAAGCTGGTAACCAAGCATTCTTTAGAACAGCTCCTATCGCAATTGCTTTAGTGGGTGACTTTGACAAAATGGGAAGATTTGACGAGGAAGGTAAACAATTTTATTCAGCTACTGACGTTGGTTATGTAAGCCAAGACATTTATTTGTATTGTGCTGCTGCAGGATTGGCAACTGTTGCTTGTGGTAACATCGACAGACCTGCTATTACAGAATTGTTAGGTTTGACGAATGCTAAGCCTCTATTGTCTCATCCCGTTGGTATTGAACAATAATTTAGTAAGATGAAAGGGAAATTCATTGTGATTGAAGGTGTGGATGGATGTGGAAAATCCACACAACTCTCATTGATGACACAAGCATATGAAAAAATGGGTGTACAATGCAAGTACATCCATTTTCCTATGCTTAATCAAGGTCTTTATGGAACGATGGTGGCCGAATTCCTCCGTGGAGAATATGGTTCCATTGAACAGGTTCATCCTAAATTAGTGGCTTTGCTTTTTGCTAATGACAGAATGGAACATATCGAGACTATCAAAAATTGGTTGAACGAGGGATTTGTGGTGCTTGCCGACCGTTATGTCTATTCAAACATTGCCTATCAAGGTGCTAAGTTAAAAACGTCGGAAGAGAAAAAGTCATTGAAACAGTGGATATTACAATATGAATTTGAGTATAATCAATTGCCTGTCCCTGATTGCTCTTTTTTCTTAAATGTTCCTTTCGAATTCGTTCAAAAAACTTTAGAAGCTAATCGTACAGGTGCTGAACGTGATTATCTGAATGGTAAACAGGACATTCATGAACAGTCTATGGATTTTCAAAAACAGGTGTATGACGAGTATATGAAATTACTCGCTGAACAACCTCAGTTCATTAATATTGAATGTTTTAATCAACAAGGTCAGTTTTTGCCAAAAGAGACTATTCATCAAATGATGATGAATTATTTAAAGTGATAGACATGAAAGAGACTAAGATAGCTGTTGTTGGTTTGGGTTATGTGGGGTTACCATTAGCTCGACTTTTTTCGACAAAATTCCCGACAATCGGATTTGATCAAAATGAAAGCCGTTTGTCTGAAATTTTAAAAGGACATGATTCCACCTTAGAGGTGTCGGATGAGTTATTGAAACAAGCACTAACTCAAAATGGCTTTTCTTGTACATCAGATATCCAGAAAATTAAGGATTGTAATTTCTATATTGTCGCTGTTCCCACACCTGTTGATTCATATAATCATCCTGATCTAACGCCTCTACTCAATGCCAGTAAAACGGTAGGAAAGGTGATAAAAAAAGGAGATGTTGTAGTGTATGAATCTACTGTCTATCCTGGAATGACCGAGGAGGAGTGCATCCCTGTGGTAGAGAAATATTCAGGACTTCGTTTTAATGTTGATTTCTATGCTGGCTATTCTCCTGAAAGAATTAATCCGGGGGATAAGGAACATACAGTGGAGAAGATAAAGAAGGTGACATCGGGTTCTACGCCAGAAATTGCAGATTATGTTGACGAAGTCTATTCGTCGGTTTTGGTGAATGGTACGCACAAAGCACCTTCCATTAAGGTGGCTGAAGCATCAAAAATCATTGAAAATTCTCAGCGTGACGTGAATATTGCCTTTATGAATGAATTGGCAAAGATTTTTAATGCAATGGATATTGATACCAATGATGTGATAGATGCGGCTGCGTCAAAGTGGAACTTTATCAAAATGAAACCAGGATTGGTGGGAGGCCATTGCATTAGTGTTGATCCCTATTATTTAATTCAAAAGGCACAAGTGTATGGTGTTCTACCTCGTATCATGACGAACGCTCGTCGGTTGAATGATGGAATGGGAGATTATGTGGCAAATCAGGTGATTAAATGTATGAACAAAAAAGGATTGTTGGTGAAAAATGCAAAGATCCTGATTTTGGGAATTACCTTTAAAGAGAATTGCCCAGATGTTCGCAATACCAAAGTGGTTGATATCTATCACACGTTAAAGGAGTATACCTCTAACATAACCGTTTATGATCCATGGGCTAATCATCAACGCATAGAATCTGAATATGGTATATCTATTGTGAATGCTTTGCCGAATGATTCTTATGATGCAGTGATTTTAGCTGTTGCTCATCGAGAGTTTGCTGATTTGCATTTGCGTTCCTTATTAAAGGATTCCTCTTTGGGTGTCGTTTATGATGTAAAAGGTGTGGCACCACGAGAAGAGGTGGATGAACGTTTGTAATAGAAAAGAAGATATAATTCTATCATGAAAAGAGAGTGAAAGATGTATCATAAAGGTGCATCTTTGTATTTTTACGAATAATTTATATCTTCGCTAAAGCTGCTCGTATAGAATGTGTAGCGGAAATTTTTTTAGCAACTTATGAATCAAACTAAAATACATTTATGCTTGGCTCACATGAGTGAGTCTGGAATGGAACAAAAATATGTTCAGGAGGCATTTGATACGAATTGGGTTGTCCCATTAGGACCGAATGTCACTGCTTTTGAACACGATTTAGAAGACTGGTTAGAAAACAATGGAGCACATGCTAAATATGTCACGGCACTCTCTTCTGGAACAGCAGCGATTCATTTAGCGTTGTTGGCATGTGGAGTGGAACGGGGAGATGAGGTTATTTGTCAGAGTTTTACTTTTTGCGCATCTGCTAATCCTATTGTATATATTGGAGCCAATCCTATTTTTGTAGATTCGGAGGTGGAAAGTTGGAATATGGATCCATCTTTGTTACGGGAAGCTATTGAGGAGAGAATTAGACAAACAGGGAAAAAACCTAAAGCAATTGTAGCGGTTCATTTATATGGAATGCCAGCTAAAATGGATGCGATTGTTGAGGTGGCTAAAGAGTATCAGATTCCGTTGGTGGAAGATGCGGCAGAAGCATTAGGTTCCAGCTATCAAGGAAAACCTTGTGGTGCATGGGGCGATTTTGGGGTCTATTCATTTAACGGGAATAAGATGATCACAACCTCTGGAGGTGGTGCAGTGGTTTGTCCGAATGAAGAGATGAAACAAAAAACGTTGTATTGGGCCACACAAGCACGAGAGTCTGTGCCTTATTATCAGCACAATCAAATCGGATATAATTATAGATTGTCCAATATATGTGCAGGTATAGGAAGAGGACAAATGACTGTCTTGCCTGATCATATAGAGCATCACAGACGAATTGCTGATTTATATAAGCAAGCATTTATTAATATAGAAGGAATCGAGTATCATGATAATCCTTCTGATGCGTATGAATCAAATTTCTGGTTGAGTACCATTTTGTTAAAAAAGGATTTGACGATAAAAGGAATGGAGCAACGGCAGAAAGAGGGTGAACCTAATTGTAATGTGGAAGCTTTGCGTAGGTGGTTGGAACAGTGTAATGTGGAATCGAGAACTTTATGGAAGCCAATGCATCTGCAACCCGTTTTTGCTGAGGCGAAGCATTATGTGAATGGAGTATCGGATGAACTGTTTAGTAGAGGTTTATGTCTGCCTTCAGGACCATGGGTAACAGAAGAAGATGTACACATGATAGTGAAGAGCATTGTAGACTCCATTAAATAGGCTAAAAATAATAGACGAAAGAGTTGCTTAATTTGTATTTGTTTCCTAAATTTGCACCACTTTTAAGGTATTGCCTTATGGTGTAATGGTAGCACATCAGTTTCTGGCACTGCTTGTCCGGGTTCGAATCCTGGTAAGGCAACAAAATAGCAAAAAGCTCTTGAGTCATCGAGGGCTTTTTTGTTTATGGTTGGGAATGAATAGAAGAATGTTCTGCTTTAGTTTTCACTCATTATCCCACATTAGATATCCAAAATTACACACACAATATTATCAGCCATGAATATCGATCAAAAAAAACTTGACGAGACAATCGTCTATTTCCAAACCAATCCGAAAGTAGAACTTGACGAACAGTTTTATCCTGTGTATACGTACGAAATGAGTCAGGCGTTTGTATTTCTGGAATTGGATGTTGATTATTTAAGTAATTACGAAAAGATTACAGCCAAGGGAATTCGCATAGAAGAGATGAACATTGGACAATTGAGCGCCATGTTCACCTTCATACAGCGTGGCGAACGTTTCTGTGACGGTCATATGGCCACGTACATCGAAGATGGAACAGTTTTGAGACTCCTTCTGCGACTGAAAGAATTGAGTAAATCATTACAAAACGATTTATAGAAATCTCCTAAATGTAATTCTTATCACTCTCGTATTCGACTCATTAATTTTGGTAAGGTTCGGAATGTTTCTGAAGTCGAGTATGACGTTCTGTACCTTATAATATGTTTTCTTTTGCTTCGTTTCTCGGTGTATTTTTAAGCAAATCATTTAACAAAATATCTTTAATTGGGGATTCATTGTAATGTGTATGTTTATGTGCTTTTCATGTTAAAAAAAATAGTGAAAAAAAGTTAATTATTATTTGTTGCATATCACTATGTTATCTATTTTTGTGCAGGTAAGTTTATAATGTGAAGTGAAAATCAAACACAGTTGCCATTCATAAAAAGAGTGAATTGTATTCTTAAATCACATAAAGAAGGGGAGAAAAAGGAAATAATAAATTTATATATATATGAAGAATCATAAATTTAGTTTAGAAGGGAGTCAACGTTTGTTGATATCTTCATGTCAGAGAGATTTTAAAATAAAGCAAAGATGGAGATATATGCTATGCATTTTCTTTGTGTTTTTTTTATCTGTTCCTTCTCAAAAAATTTTTGCGGTTGATGATTGGGATCCGTTATCAAACTCTTTTACATGGAATTTGGAAAAAGGTGTTATCGAATATAATGTAAGGTATTTTCAAACATGGGGCGGGCTTGGTGAAGGTCGTTGTGGAGCTGCTCCGTTCAATTTTACGCAAAACACGAATAAAGTATATAAAATAAAGTTAGGACAAAACAATAGAGGTGAAACATTTTATCTTGAACCAATACCACAGGGAGCTTATACGCCTACATACACTATAGTACAGTCGAGTGGCGGTGAATATTCTAAAGCTGTTAAATTTAGCATGCCCGTATCACAAAAAGATTTAAATTGTTCTGGTGGTGTTAGTATTACAGTAGATGGAACGTGGTGGCGAGAAGGTGCTGCCACAGATCAGAGTATTAATTATACGGATTACAAGGTAATGATACCTGTAGAAGTTGCTGAATATAAAATTGGAGATGTTGAGTATGTTAAATATAACAATAATCCATGCATTGCTATAAATTGGACACGTACAATAACTGGTAATGCGTCTAAATTGGGAAATATCGTTTTATGTGATAAAAATGGGAATCAAATTGTTAGCAGTAAGGGTGTTACATCTATAAAAGAATGTGATAGTCAAAGTGGTGTGTTTTATGTTTGTTACGAAGATATTAATTTAAATGAGGCTTCAACCTATAAAATAAAACAGACTTATATTCCATCTGAAAACAATACTATTTCCTATACTTCTGAGTCGAATGATATTAATATAAATGCCTTTCCTCAAATTACGGATTTTCATAGTTCCGTTGATTATCAAGGAAAAAAAATCAAATTGGAATGGAAGTTGAATAATGCTCCTACTAGTAATTATGATGATAGTCAGTTTGTTATTACAGTAACTAAAACTGAAAAGACTGAAAGCGATACGACATTTACAATTAAACAGGATTATAAAGGAGGAAAAACATCATATGATGCAACGATTGAATTTAAAGAAAATGAGGTTTCCAAGTATAATATTTCCATAAAACGAGAAAATAAAAATAAGTCAGCTTGCTGGGAATCTAAATTTCAAAAAAACATAACGTTGAATATTAGTTCTGAACATTGTTATCCTGTAGATGTTAATGCGAAACTTTCTGATGATAATCAATCTGTTGAATTGTCATGGACACAGAGTGGTTCTGTATGGACAGATGGTTCTGTTATGAAAATTATTCGAACCAATGTTACGAACTCTTCTACCTATGTATTTGAATTAAAACAGAATGAATATGAAAAAGGATCTTTTCGTGATGATTTAGTGACTAATTGTAATGAATATTCATACGAGATTAGAATGATTCCTGGCGGTTCTTATAAGGAGAAATCAGAATTAGTAAAGGGTACATTGATTCCGACTAGTATAGGTACCGTAAAGGATTTCTCTATATCAAAAGGATATTATTCTGATATGGTTTTGTTAAGGTGGCGTACAACTTCATCTTTTGATGAAATAGCAGTTGAACGTCGTGAATATCAAAATGAGTCATCTGTGTTTGATAAAATTCAAACGGTTAAATCTATATCAAGTTCAAATTATGTGTTTGAGGATAAAAGCTGTTTGCCTGGTGTTTTGTATGAGTATAGAGTTTATGGACTTGTAAATTGTGCGAAAGGACTTATATCATCCGTTGATACAATTTATGGTTATGGGTTTAGAACACCGACCGGTGATTTTTATGGACGTGTAACTTACGAAAATGGTCAGTCTGTAGATTCTGTGGAGATAAGGTTGAATTCGGATGATAACATAGATACTTATGCCCTTTCGTTTGAGAACGATGGTGTGGCAGAAATCGAAGGTGGTAAAGTTTTATCTGTTTCAGGCCCAATTACTATACAAGCTTGGATTAATCCAAGTAAAATATCTTCTGATAAGATGAGATTGATTCGTAAGTCGGATATTTATGAGGTGGGATTGATAGATGGTAAGGTGTATTTTATTGTTGGTGATAAGTCCATAGTGACGAATAATTCTCTTGATATTAATTCTTATACACATGTCACGTCTGTTTTTGAATCAGATAGTTCTGTGCTGAAAATTTTCATTAATGGAGAATTAGAAAAATCGGGAAAATTTGAAACTGTATCATTAAAAGCTAATGGTGGTAATGTATTCTTAGGTGAGAATTATGAAGGATTAATAGATGAGGTTCGTTTATGGAGTAGAAATCTTTCTGATTTAGAAATCAATAGTGATTACACTCGCTATTTAATAGGAGATGAAAATAGTTTAGATGCTTACTATACGTTTGATTTTGTTACAACTGACCAATTTTATGATAGATCATTTAAAGGGACTATATTCAATGAGAATCATGGAACTTTGTCTAATGTTGGAATCGTAACTAGTTACTTGACAAGAAATCAACTAACTTATAAAGGTTATACGCGAGAAGATGGAACTTATACGGTTCGTGCAGTCCCTTATTACGGAAATGGAACTGCTTATACATTAACGCCAAGAAAAGGTATCCATCAATTCACTCCAACTCAGGAGATCCGCTTTATTAGTGAGAAAGTTCCAAGTCATACGGTGAATTTTGTTGATAATAGTTCATTTAGTGTGACTGGAAAAGTTTGCTATAGTGGTGGTAATTATCCTGTGGAAGGTGTTCAATTTAAAATTGATGGCGTTCCTGCTTTATCGAAAACAGGTGAATATATAAAGACAAATGAGACGGGTGATTTTACTTTAAGCGTTCCTGTCGGTATTCATGAAGTTAAGGCTGTAAAAGATGGTCATACGTTTGAATTAGATGGTCGCATTTGTATGAGTGATAGTCTACATTCGGATCGTAATTACCAAGATAGTGTTTCGGGAGTAAAACTTTATGATAATACAAAAGTTAAATATATTGGTCGTATTTGTGGTGGTTCTGTTCAAGAAGAATTACCTGTTGGATTCTCACTTTCCAAAAACAATATGGCTAAGGATATGAAGATCGTCCTTTCACCAAAAGAAAGCAAATATGATTTACAGGCAGATTCGAATGTGTACTCTAGTAGAGTTGCTCATCCAGTTCTTACGAAAGATTTGAATAAAAATGTAAAGCCACAGACAACTTTGGTGGATTATAACAGAGGGGATATTACTATCCATGTTAATGATACTACAGGTGAATTTATTGCTTGGGTTTATCCTATTGAGTACAATATAAATTTATCTGTTTATGGTTATGGCGATGAGTCTAATAAAATTACAGGAGATGGTTCTTCTGTTAATCTTACATCTTATGCTGCAAGTCAATACGAGAAGTATGAGTATCAAGATACATTATTTGCCAAGGGAACCGATTCTATCATTGAAATTAAAAATTATACCGATTCTGTGGATTATAGACAGAAACAAGTCTTTAATAAACGAAATCGTGCTAAAATGGAAGTGACTCAGCTTTCTAAAGCGGGTCGTGAACTTGCCTATTTTGGTGCAAAGGAATATTCTTCAACGAATCTTATGGGTGAAGAGACAATCGTTCCTTTGTATGTTGATTCAACGAAACAATATACATTCGGAATTCCTGCATTCATTATGAATGAAACTTACAATATTCACTATCGTATTTTTGAAGAGTATCCTTATTATAAGAATTCGAAGAAAGATATTGATGAAGAAAAAACGGATAAAGTGGATATAGAAGGGGCTTCGGTTGCTTTCAATAATAAGATGGCTTCCTATTCGGAGTTGGATACGATAAATCAAATCTACACCTTCAAGGTGGATGAACCGGATATGACAACTGCAAAGGGAACAATTGCAGCTACCTTTACTTATGGTGATAGTGAAAATCCAACAAGCGTTTCATGGGAAAACCCAATGGGAAATGCTAATGGAGAAGCTCTTGTGTTGGGTTCTCATCAAACTGGAACCAATTTTGTAACAGGTGGCCCTAATCAAATGCTTTGCGTTCTTCGTGACCCACCTGGATCAAATAGTTATTCTTATTTGGAGAAAGGTACTTCCTTTACTACCTCTTCCTCTTATACGGGTTCTTTTAATCAAGAGGGATCGGAAACATGGAATACTGGATTTATATCAAAAACAATGCAAATCACTTTAGTGGGAGGGGTAGGAACTGGTACTACTACTGTTGAGAGTAATACAGGAATATCTGCAGGTGTTGTTCATGAAGAAGAGTATACGGGTTCAAATTCGAAATCAACGAATACAACCTTAACTACACGTATTCAAACAAGTGAAGACCCTATCTACGATGGTGCAAATGGTGATGTCTATGTGGGCTATTCTACCAACATTTCGTTTGGTACAATGAACTCTGTTTCAATTGTCCCTATCGCCTTGTTTGATAGTTTAGGAGGTGACGATTATTATGAGGTTACTTATGCTAAGGTGGATTCATTTGCTGTCGTAAAGACAAAAGGTATTTCAGCTATACAAAACTTTAATACCATGTTCGCTTACCCTCAAATATACATCGAACAAACATTGATACCTAATTTGGAAGATTTGAGAAATTCTTTGTTGCTTCCTATTGCTGAAGTGGATACTTCAAAAATGCAAGCCAAGGCAGATGCTGATCAAGAAAATTATTATGTGTCATTAGTCCCTCAATCTGATCCTACGTTTGGTCAAGAAAATAGTTATGTCGTTTATTATACAACGTCGAAAGTAAATTGTGATACGATTCATTATCTGAATCAATCCATCGAATCATGGGAAAATGAGTTAAGTAAAAATGATAGCATTAAAGTGTCTGCTTCTAAATTGTTACAAAACTATTCATTCCAAGCTGGAGCTAATATAGAGTACAGTGAATCCTATTCTTCCACTCTTGCTTCCTCTCATTCTTTTAGTGTGAAATTAGGTGTTTCCTTAAATGATGATTATGAAGTAACGGTTGCTAGTATTCACTCGAAGTTCGAGTTTGAAGAAACGTTTACCACAACACAAGGAGGAGAGTTTGCTGATGAGGCTGAAGCTAGTCATTCGAAAGGCTTTGTCTTGGCAGAAGATGGAGATGACGATTATTTAAGTGTGGATGTACTTTATGAAGATCCTAATTTTGATGAAACGTATGTTAATTCTGTAGGCGCAGGAAGCGCAGATACAAGTAAACTAGCAACAAAATCTTACTATCCAACATTTGTGTTCCGTACCCGTGGTGGTGCTACTAGTTGTCCTTACGAGGATGCTTATAAAGCAATCCACTGGAAAGGCCATGAAAGCAGTATTATTAATGCGGCTACCATGAAGTTGGAAGAACCTTCTATTGATATGCCACAGAAGTTCATTGAAAATGTACCTTCTGGCGAAGATGCATACTTGACTGTTTATATGAAGAATAATTCAGAAACAGGTGAAGATCAATGGTTTGATTTACGTATGGTTGATTCTTCTAATCCGTATGGTGCAATACCAAGTATTGATGGTAACTCTATGTCTGGATTTGCTCTGGAATACTTAGTGCCTGCGGGTGACATAATAGAAAAAACAATTGCCATTACGAAAGGTTCTGTATTGAACTATGATAATTTGGCGATTGCTCTTTGCTCAAAATGTCAGGCAGATCCAACAGGTTTCTTGGATGTTATTTCCGATACGGTTTATTTCTCTGTTCATTTTATTCCTTCTTGTACGGATGTTGCTATTACGCAACCTTCTAACAATTGGACGTACAATACAAATTGTGCAATTGATACGGTGGATGGACTCGCTAAACATTATATGCCTATCTCTATCTCTGGATTCGATGTTAATTATACTGATTTCGAACATATCGAATTACAATATAAGCCAGCTTCAGGTTCAGATGACGAATGGATCACATTGGCTTATTATTATAAGGAAGATACGTTGACACAAAAGCAGATAAAGAATGGATTCAATGCCTTTACAATCAATCCAAGTGATGGTGGCGTTATTTCTTATAATTTCTTTATGGATGCTCTCCCTGATCAAAATTATGACATTCGTGCTGTTTCTTATTGTAATATAAATAACGAGTTGTACGAAAATCCGTCAGAAATTGTTTCTGGAATAAAAGATATGTACAATCCTCGTTTGTTTGGTTCTCCAAAACCTGCAAATGGTGTTTTAACTATCGATGATGATATTCGGATTGACTTTAATGAAACAATCGCAGAAGGTATGCTTATCTCTGATAATTTTGAAGTAACAGGTATTCGTAATGGTGCTACTACAGATCATGACGTAGCAATTGACTTAGATGGCGAAAATGATTATCTTGTTACTGAAGCAACTCGGAACTTTGCTAATAAGGATTTGACATTCGAATGTTGGGTTAATTTTGATTCACTTCAAAATGCAACCTTCTTTAGCCATGGAGATGTTAATAAATCCATTGAAATGGGTATGAATAAAAAAGGTAATGTGATTGTTAAAGTCGGTGATAAGGAAATCGTTTCTGAAAAAGCTGCTTCATGGGAAAAATCTTCATGGAATCATGTTGCTTTGGTTTACGACAATGCTAATCAAACGATGACTGCTTATGTGAATTACGTGGCAGTGATTGATGGTGCAGCAGTTGATTCATATCTTGGTAATGGTATAGTTGAAGTTGGTCGAAGCGTTTCTAAACAATCTAATTATTTCAACGGTAAGGTTGATCAATTTAGAATTTGGAATGAAGTACGTTCTTCTTTAACGATTCAAGCAAATTGTAATAAGCAACTCTCGGGTAACGACGTTAATTTAATTGCTTATTATGAGATGGATGAGGCCAAAGGAGGTGCAACAGAGGATAAGGCTCGCGGTGCAAATTTGGTGATGAAAGGTGGAGAATGGGCATTGCCTGAAGGACGTTCCGCTTCATTTGATGGAAAGAGTTACATTGCTTTAAATACAGGTTCGTCGGTTATCGCTTCTGATATGGACTTTACATTAGAGTTCTGGTTTAATGCAGCATCAGGATCTAAGAATCAAACAATTCTTTCTTCTGGAGATGGTGTTAATGATCAATATGCGAAGATAGCTGATGTGTTTAGCATCGGATTTGATTCTTCTAGCAAGTTAGAATTCCGCCATAATGGTCAACAGATTGCTGTTAATGGAAATTATGCTGACAATAATTGGCATAACTTTACATTGGCAGTAAGCCGTTCTTCTGGTATTGCTCGTATCTATATGGATGGCGAGTTAAATACTTACTTTGATGCTGATATGGTTGGAAGAATTGCTTCAGATGTTATTTGCGCTGGTGCTCATTATTGGCATACAAATATTGAAAAGGATAGCGTTGATCAATTCTTTACGGGTAAAATAGATGAGATTCGCCTTTGGAAGTTGTATCGTCAACAATCTCAGATCGAGTCTTTCTATAATCAAAAGGTGAATGGAGATGAAATGGGCTTATTGCTTTATTATCCTTTTGAACATTATATTACATGGCAAGGTACTCCAGAAATGCAATTTACATTGGAGGATAAGGCAAACCCAAATAATGGCAAAGCTAATAAAAATGGTAATGTTACAGAAACGACAAACATACCTCCAGTAAAGACAATTGGTGCTGTCTCTCCTTTATTGTTCGATTGGGTGGTGAATGATGATGCTTTAATTATTAACTTGAAAGAACAAGATTCTCGTATCGAGAAAACGATTGTTAATTTCACAGTAAATAAAATTCAGGATGTCAACGGAAATTATATCGTTTCTCCGATTACTTGGAGCGCTTATATTAGTCGCAATCAATTAAAATGGATGGATGATGTTGTTAAAATCAACAAGAAAGAGAATGAACCTTATACATTCGAGATGCCAATTGTTAACAATGGTGGTTCTGTGATTAACTATAATCTACAAAATATGCCATCGTGGTTGAGTGCATCTTCTGAATCAGGTTCTATCAATCCATTGGAAAAGAAAACACTTGAATTTGAAATAGATCCTTCATTGGCTGTAGGTTCTTATGATGAGGTTGTTTATTTGTCTAATTCAAATAATGTAACCGAACCATTGAAGTTGAACGTTGTTGTGGAAGGTAATACTCCTGATTGGAGTGTGGATCCAAGCAAGTATGAATACAATATGGTTGTCTTTGCTCAAGTGAAGATCGACAATGTGTTCTCTAACGATGAAAAGGATATGTTAGCTGCATTCTATCAAGGTGAGTGCGTGGGCGTTGCTCATATGAGTTATGATAAGACACTAGATATGTGGTCTGCTATGTTGACTGTCTATTCTAATTCCTCTTCTTCTCATCACCTTGAATATAGAATATGGGATGCAAGTAATGGAATGATGTTAAGTGCAACTTCATCTGAAACAGCTAATTTCGTTAATGATAAAGTTATTGGTAAACCAAATACTCCAGTTGTATTCTCTAATGGAACAATAAAATATCAGAATATTCAATTGGGTAAGGGTTGGAACTGGGTATCCTTTAATTTGAGTAACAAAGGAATGTCTGAATTAGATTCTTATCTTGAGAGTGGAGTATGGGGAGCTAATAGTATCATTAAGAATATAACAAGTGGTTCTGCCAACTATTCTCCAAATCGTGGTTCTTGGGTAATGTCTGATTCTGCTTTCAAAATGGATAATAAGAGCATGTATAAGATTTATTCTGATGTGGAACAAACTTTATCAGTTTCTGGTTCTGAGTTAGATTTAACATCAGTAGAGATTCCAGTTAATAAATCATGGAATTATATTTCTTATTTGCCAAGTATCAGTATGACATTAAAGACGGCATTGTCTAATTATGATGCTGCAGAAGGTGATTTGATTAAGTCAAATGATGGATTCGCAATGTATTATGGAAATGAGTGGATTGGATCTCTTAATAGTTTACAACCAAATAGTGGTTATATGTTGAAGAATACTAGTTCAACAGATAAGACATTTAAGTATCCTACTACTGCTACTTCATTACGTTCTAACAGTATTACAAAAGTAAATTCTTCTGCATATGAATCGAATATGAACATTGTTGCCTTTGCTCCTCAGAAAGAGGATGGTGATGTGGTTCGTGCTATGGTAGGCGATAAAGAAAACGAAGTGGTTGAAATTGCATTGAATGATGAATATGCTCTTCAATTTATTACGGTTTCTGCTAAGGATGGTGATAATATTCAGTTCGTGTTGGATCGTAAGGGTGAGACATTCGTAGCAACAAACCAAGTGATATATGCTGCGGATGATGTTTATGGCTCTCCAAAAAATCCAGTCGTGTTGAACTTTAATATAAATGGTTCTGGTGAATCTTTGGCAGTTTATCCAAATCCTGTTGTTGATGATTTAACAATTTCAGGAGTTGTTAGTCAGGAAGGTGATGCTTTACTTGAACTTTTTGATGTTGCTGGTAGTCTTATTTATTCTGGTAGCGTATCAACATTCAATAATGTATTAAATACGAGCATCAATATGACTAATCTCATTCCAGGTTCTTATATGTTGAAGGTTACTCAAAATGAAGAGGTTAAAGTCTTTAAAATTGTTAAGGAATAATTATTAATATTGTAAGATATGAAAAATTGGATATATTTTATAATTGCAGCATTCTTGGCTTTTTCATTCTATTCTTGTAAGGATGACGATGACTATAGTGCTGAATTAGCAGAGATCAAGAAATTGGAAAAAGAATCGATTGCTAAACTTGATAGTTTAACTAATTTACAGGAAGAACTAAAACAACAACAAGAAGCATTGAATAAGCAACAAGAGGAACTTAATCAGCTTCAAAAAACTATATTGGAGAAAACTAAGGAGAAAGAGGACACAACGACTTCGAATAACAATAACGAAGAACCAAAGGAGAATTATAAAAAGTATGAAAATCCTAATTGGAAGTCAGTTAAAACGTCTGGTGATTATGCTTATTCCATGACTGTCACTTTTGAATTGCCTTCAGATTTAAAAACAAATGCCTCAAAAAATGATGTTATTGCTGCATTTGTCGGTTCCGAATGTCGTGCTGTAGCGAAAGCGAATGGTGGTGTATTCTTCTTAAATGTTATTGGAACAGGTGAAGAATCAGAACCAGTAACCTTCCGTTATTGGAATGCAGGTAATGGTTATTTGTATGAATCTACGATTTCATTACCTTTCACATCTGATTACATTTATGGTGTGGTAGATAATCCTAAATCATTTGATTACAAACAATTATAAATGAGGTTTCTATTGCAGGGAGGACATTCCATTGGGGTGTTCTCCTTGTTTATTTCTTTGTAAGCTCCCTGTTGAAAAATAAGACCTTTAGATCGAGTTCTATTGTTTACAAAAATTGCTTTTGTCGCAAATGTTTTATATGTTTGTATCAAGAATTTTTTGAGGATGATTTCTCAACCTTAAATTGAGAAAAGTAAAGACATTATGTTAATGTATTAATAGCCAATAGAACATTATTGTTATGGTAATTACAAAAAAATGGGTCTCCGCAATTGCCGCAGTTGCTTTTGCTTTGACCACTCATTCTGTCATGGCAGGTCCGGTACATGGACAAGATGCCATGGAGATTTCTCGTTTAATGTACACAGGCTGGAATGTAGGTAATTCATTAGATGCCATCCAGCAAGGATATTCAGATCTTGATACTGAATTGGGGTGGGGAAACGCCAAAATCACGAAGAGTATGATTGATAATGTGAGAAAGACTGGTTTTAGAACGCTTCGAATTCCAGTCAGCTGGGGACAACATACCTATAAAAGTGGTCAGTATCAATACAAAATTGACGACAAGTGGTTAAGTCGTGTGAAAGAGGTGGTGGATTATGGTATTGACAATGATATGTATGTCATTCTCAATATTCACCATGACAATGGAAGTCAATTTGACCATCCTTATTTTTGGCCGACTAACAACACAAAAGACCAGTCAGTCAGGTATGTGACGGATATCTGGACTCAGTTGGCGGAGTGCTTTAAGGAGTATGATCAAAGATTGATTTTTGAAACATTGAACGAACCTCGTATTGTGGGTGATCGATATGAGTGGTGGTTTACTCCTGTGGATAATCCGAGTCAGCAACAGGTGGTGGAGGCTATGGGTGTCATCAATGCTATGAATCAGGCTGCAGTTGATGTTATTCGTAATAACGGACATGAAAACAACCGTGACCGTGTAATCCTTATCCCAGGTTATGATGCATCTCCGGAAGGCGCCGTTACTAACAAATTCCAGCTTCCGAACGATCCTTCACAAAATCGTCTCGGTATCGAAATTCATGCCTATCGTCCAACAGAACTTTGCCTTTCGGGCCCTCTTACAATGTTTCAGGAAAGTGATAAACAGGCTATCCGTGACGTGCTTCGTCCTTGTTACGAAAAATATGTGCAAAGAAATATCCCGGTAGTGATTGACGAGACTTCTATTTCAGATAAGGATCAAGGTGATTGGACTCGTATGCAATGGATCGAAGCATTTTATGGAATTGCTATGGAATACAAAATGCCTTGTGTCTTGTGGGACAACGGTACCACATGGGAAGCTTACCAATTGGGATTAAAGCAAGGTTGGGCAGACCCAAATCAGAATGGAGAGTGCCATGGATTTATGAACCGTAGTACAGGAGAATGGAATCAACCGCAAATGATACAGAAAATTATGGAAGTGGTGGGTGAGGATCCGAACTTGTCAGATCCGTCTAACGTAGAGAATACACTTGCCTTAAATGACAATATGGTTTTGACACTATCTCCCGAAGAAATTGGTTTCGTGAAGTGTGGGACTTCTGTAGAGGTGAACATGGTGACTTTGTTCAATGCGCAGGGGGCGATGGCAATTACAGCCTATCATGTGGAATCATTATCGGTCACTTCATTGCCTGCTGGTCTTTACTTGGTAGTGGTAGTATCGGCTGATGGTGTATATAAAGAGAAAATAATGATTCGATAATTGATGATTTAACATAACAAGATAGCCAGCTTTTTTTCGCTGGCTATTTTTTATTCAGAACAAAGACAATGCTTTATGGCATGAATTCATAGTTAACCTCTTTATGATACTTTGTGATTTAAAATCATCTCGTTGATGTTCACTTAATCATAGTTTTCGCACTGCTCTTTCACCCAAATCAATAGTTTGTCTGACAAAATTTAAAAAAACACTACAAGGTAATTTGTAAAATTTTCTTAAATACAAAAAGTCTTTGTTCTCATTTTTTTGAATGAAAAAATGCTTTTATATTTGAATAAAATATTAAATATGTAGAATTATGAGAGAGATTCCTTCTTCTGAATTAATAATAAATGCAGACGGATCTATTTTCCATTTGCATCTGAAGCCAGAACAATTAGCTGATAAAGTTATTTTGGTGGGTGATCCCGATCGAGTAGATATGGTTGCCGGTTATTTTGATGAAATAGAGTGTGACGTGCGTAGTCGAGAGTTTCATACGATTACAGGAAAACTAAATGGACAACGTGTTTCTTGTGTTTCTCATGGTATTGGTACCGATAATATTGACATTGTCGTGACAGAATTAGATGCATTAAAAAATATAGATTTTAAGACTCGAACTGTTAAACCGGAACATACTCAATTAACGCTTGTTCGAATTGGAACGTCTGGAGGACTTCAGCCATTCTGTCCAGTCGGTTCTTATGTTGTTTCACGACGTTCCGTTGGATTTGATGGATTGCTTAATTATTATCAAACCCCTCGTACAGTCATTGACTTAGATTTCGAACAAGCATTTTGTGACCATGTCAATTGGAACCATCGTTTGGCAGCTCCTTATGTTGTATCTGCTGATGAAGAGTTGGTAAACAAACTATGTGAAGGAATGGTGATGGGTGTGACAATTTCTGCTCCTGGATTCTATGGACCTCAAGGACGTTTCGTCCGTATTCCATTAGCTGATCCTAAATTGAATGAAAAGATTCAATCGTTTGATTACAATGGAGAAAAGATCACAAATTTCGAAATGGAAAGTTCTGCAGTGGCTGGATTGTCTAAATTGTTGGGACATAAAGCTGTTACAATTTGTAATATCATTGCAGGACGTGTTGATAAAACCATGAATACTGAATATAAAGGTTCAATGGAAGATTTGGTGAAGATTGTCTTAACACGTTTGACCAAATGATAGATGTATCTCAACTCCGTTTCCCTTTTCCTACAACGACCAAATTGATTGTTGCTGTAAGTGGTGGTGCAGATTCTGTTGCTTTGCTTGATATCTTACATCAAGCAGGTTTCCCCTGTGTCGTCGCTCATTGTAATTTCCATTTGCGAGGAGAGGAATCCAATCGAGATGAGAATTTTGTCCGTTCATTGGCGAATCAGTACAAGTTGCCTTTCCGTAAAATTGATTTTCATACTTTAGAGTATGCTTCTATGCGGTCTCTTTCTATTGAAATGGCTGCTCGAGAACTTCGTTATGAATGGTTTCGTCAATTGCTGATTCGAGAAGGTGCGCTAAAAATTGCGGTAGCTCATCATGCAGATGATGTGATAGAAACATTTCTAATGAACCTTTCAAGAGGTACCGGTCTTAAAGGTTTGACAGGAATAAAAGAATTGATAGGGGATGTGTGGCGTCCTTTATTGTCTGTTTCAAGAAAAGATATAACGGATTATTTACAAATGCGGAATCTGTCACATGTGGAAGATTCTACAAATGCAGATACGTTATATACACGTAATAAGTTTCGAAATGAAATTATTCCGATGCTCCAATCTGTTTATCCAACCTTTAAAAACAATTTGTTGAATACGATTGGATATCTAAAGCAAACAGATGATTTTTTACAACAGATTTTGACTGAAAAGAAACAATCTCTTTTCCACGAAATTTCAGATAATCATTTTTCGATTTCATTAGATCTCTTACGAAAAGAGAAATCGATAGACTTCCTTTTGTATGAACTTCTATCCCCATATGGTTTTTCTTCTGCTACGATTGATGATCTGGTGCAGTCTGTCGCTTCAGAAAATCCAGGTAATCGCTTTTATAACAAGAAGAAAAGTTTTGTAATCATACAAGAACGGGATGCTTTATCTATTCATCCGATTTCGGTAGAAAATCAAATAGAAGAGTATACGATTGTATCAATGGATGATTTTAACTCGTTACCAGTTTCGATTCAATGTACGAAGAAAGATGTTCGTGATGTTGAGATTGTTAAAAGCCCTAATTTTTGTTACATAGATGCTTCTAAACTTCAGTTTCCGTTACATCTTAGAAGATGGAGAGTGGGAGATTGCTTCGTTCCTTTTGGAATGAATGGCAAAAAGAAATTAAGTGATTTCTTTATCGATCAAAAGTTATCAAATGAGGAAAAAGAAAAAATGTGGATATTGTTAAATCAGGATACGATTGTATGGATTGTCGGATGTCGTGCGGATAATCGATTTAGAATAACAGAGACGACACGTGATATATATGTTTTACAAGTTAATAATACAGGAATATAATGAGTTGGATTGATTGTTTTTTTAGTTCGTGGTCAAAATTTTTGGATTTTTCTTCCGAATCAAGTCGGAAAGAGTTTTGGATATTTGCATTGTGTAATTTGGCTATCTTCTTTTTGTTTTTCTTATTCATTACACATACCATTTTCTCAAATTCGGTTTTGCAATCGGACTTTTCCGAATTAGGGGCTTCCTCGATATTTATGGAGATCTTTTCTGATTTTCAATTGCCTACTTTCGAATGGAAAGATGGTTACTCCTTCTTGTTGGAATTAGGGTTTTCATTTCTTGTGTCGGTTGTCTTTTGGTTAGGTTTCGTGCTGACACCAATGATTTTATATATGATTTTTTCCCTGATTTTTTTTCCATTACTTTTTTCTTCTGGTGTTTATCCAATACAAGTGCTTACGATATATATGTTAGTTGTTTTGCTCCCTTATTTAGCATTATCGATACGTCGTATGCGAAATGCAGGATACGGACCATTGATTATCTTTGTTCAGCTAATTCCATTCTTAGGACCTTTTATTTATGGTTTTTTGCTGATAAAGCTTGATGAAAGTCATGTTAGTTCCCCAAAAGTATGAGTAGAAGAGATAATATATTGAATGGTTTGACGGGAGATGAGGTGATATACAAATATTTCCCGTTAAGGTATTTGGAACCACTTTTACAGAATCGTTTGTTGAGGGTGGATCATACTTCAAATTGGGAAGATGTCTATGAAAATTTCTTTTTGAAAAATGAGTTTATTTATGAAAATATGTCGGGTAGGGCAGATGGCTTGATTGGATGTGTGTATGGTCAGTCATGGACATTACAAGACGAATCTGATGCTATGTGGCGTATCTATTCCAATAAATATAGAGAGAGTTGTGCTATCCGTATTAAAACTACTGTGGGTAAATTGTTTTCTGTTATTTATCCAGAGAAGAGTTCTTCAACTATGCACGCTTCTTCATCTTTTATTGGTCGCGTCAAGTATGTGTCTGATGACGAGCTGTTGTCTTGGCAACAACGTTCTATTCCAGCATCTGAAGTGATTCGAATGATGATTAATTCTTTCTTTATTAAACGTAAACCTTTTGAACATGAACAAGAGGTCCGTATTATTCGAACTATTCCAGGTGATTTTTGTAATGTGGGTGTCGAATATTTGGAGTTTGAAATTGATCCAGAATCTTTGATTGACGAATATGTTATAGAACCCCGCTTGACACAAGTTCAAAGTGATGTGGTTAAATCTCAATTGGTCGATTTGGGTGTGAATCCTTCCAAAATAAGACAATCGGATTTATATCAGTTTAAACCATCGAAGATTATTATCAAATGATATAAAAAATATCTGTTTTTGTAATAGAAAAAATATAGGGGACTTCTATAAATTCCCCGATTATTAAATATTTTTTTATAGAGGTTATTCTTTAATCTTTTGTGCGCTTTTGAACTTTTGTCGCCATCTTGCTGATTTTCACTCAGTCACAGTGCCCGCACTGCTCCTTCGTTCAAATCAACAATCTGTCTGACAAAACTTTCAAAATCGCAACAAAGCAATTTATAGAAATCCCCTATAGTGAATAAAAAGATAAAGGAGAACACATTATTGCGCTCTCCTTTATTATGTACAGAATATGTTTTTTATTGTTTGTTACAGACCGTTCTTATTTTTTAAGGAATACCACGCGACGATTTTTCGCACGTCCTTCGTCGGTTGAATTGTCTGCAATAGGTTCGCTTGACCCTTTACCTACGGCTGTCAAACGGTCGGCACTGATGCCAAGTTCAACGAGTCTAGCAACGATTGCTTCGGCGCGTTGTTGACTGAGTTTATTATTGACAGCGGCTGTTCCCGTGTTGTCACAATGTCCTTGCACCTCGAATTTCAAACTTGCGTTCTGGACCATAATGCTTTTTATACGGTTGATTTCCGTATCAGCTTCTGGTTTAAGTGTTGCCTTGCCAACATCAAATGTGATAGCATAAGTTGTGATTTTGCCATCGGTTGTAAGTCGGTCGTAGAGAGGCACTGCACCATTGGCTATGCGGACATTGCTGATGCCGTTGTATTGACTGTTAGACTGTGGTTCAACATGAAACTTTATATATTTAGGAGCTATCATATTTGGCACATTGGTAATTCGTATGCCATTGAAGTATACTTTCAAAGCACGCTTGTTAAAAGAAATGGCAAAGTGATTCCATCCGTTGTGAATGAAAACTTTCTCTCTTTCTGTATAAGTACCTGATGTTGATCCTCCTCCTGGTTTCTCGCATGACCAATTGAATTGTTGCCAGTTTAAATCAAATGCTCCAATCTCATCATTTTTTTTCGTCTAACGCTATTTGTTAATTTTTGCTTTTTACAAATATATATATATATATTGATGGTTTCGCTTGCAAAATTTCAACTCTCTATTTTGCACTTGTACAAATATTTATTTTAATCTGTAAAACAGACTATATGTTACTCTCTTTCTTTTGTTCTTCTCTTAATTTTTGAATTATGTTTCCCCCTTCTTGCCCAAGATACGAACATCATAAAGGCAACGATTGTAGTTGAAATACCAATGATGTAAGAGAATTGCGCATCTAAATTTAAGCTGTTAGGAGAAATACATAAAAATGTACTACTTACGCATGTCATGAACAATGCTGGTATGAAAGTGACCACATATTTCTTATGGTTACTATATAGATAGACAGTAATGGCCCATAATGTGAATACGGAGAGCGTTTGATTAGCCCAACCGAAATAATTCCAGATTATATTGAACCCTTCTTGATCGGCTAAATTGAAAAATAATAAAGCCATAGTAATGGCGAATAAAGGTATGCAGATATACAATCTTCCTTTAATGCTTTTTTGTTCTAAATTGACAAACTCTGCAATGATAAGACGTGCAGAACGCAATGCAGTATCACCACTGGTGATTGGTGCGGCAACGACACCTAAAATGGCTAATATACCTCCAGCAATTCCTAACCATCCTTTGCTGACTTCCGTCACTACTTGTGGCGCTTGTAGCGTGTTTGCCACACCTAATTCGTCAGCTCCTCCACCATAAAAGAAATACATCGAAATGGTAGCCCAAATTAAGGCTACAATTCCTTCGGTTATCATACTTCCATAAAAAATAGGACGACCATATTTTTCATTTTTAATGCAACGAGCCATTAACGGACTTTGTGTCGCATGAAATCCACTGATTGCTCCGCAAGCTATTGTGATAAACAAAGCTGGAAATACATCTACACCATTGAATGAAGATGAACTGACGCCAGCTTCAAATAGTTCGGGTAGAGATGGCCATTTGATGAAAAGATTGATGCCTAATGCAACAGCCATGAATAATATCGCAAATGCAAATAATGGATAAATTTTACCAATGATTTTATCGATAGGTAATAAAGTGGCAATCAAATAGTATATGAAGATAATCACACACCAAATATAGACAGAATTAGTAGAGAGTGTGCTGGTCATGTCTCCTAATATAAGAGCGGGACTATAAACAAATACGGCACCTACCATCATCATCAAAAAGATAGTGAAGATAAGCATGACTTTTTTAACACTTTTCCCTAAATATATGCCTACTATTTCTGGTAATCCTGCACCATTATGACGAATGGATAACATTCCACTTAAATAGTCGTGAACGGCTCCTGCAAAAATACATCCGAACACTATCCATAAATAGGCAGATGGTCCAAATTTTGCACCCATAATAGCACCAAAAATAGGTCCTGTCCCTGCAATATTTAAAAATTGAATCATGAAAATTTTCCATGAAGGCATTGGAATGTAGTCAACGCCATCTTTATGAGTGATGGCTGGTGTTTCTCTGGAAGAGTCTGGTCCAAACACATTTTCTATGAACTTGCCATAGATAAAGTAGCCTATGACTAAAGCAACAAGACTAAGAACAAATGTTATCATTGTATGTAATTTTAATTAAAAAACATGTATATTATTATTGATGAAAAAATTTCCAAAGACGAATGAATGGATGATTTGTTTTTTCAATTTGAGGGTAACATACTTCTGTTGAACCGAATTGCTTGTAAAAATTAGCAATGGAGTTTTGCATACTGCCTTCAAAATCGAATCTTTTTAACCCTTTTTCTTTGGCTAAGCGAATGGCATGCCATACTAAAAGGGAAGAGGCACCTGACGTTTTTTGATCGTAATCAAAAGTCGGAATTAAATAATAAGCTGTAGTAGCATCCCATACAAGGAATAAGGCAGCTATTGTTTTGTTATTGATGTCTTTCGCGTATAAAATAGTTCCCAAACCTCTTTTAAAAGCTTCTTGACATAATGTGATTTCAACATTAGGAGAGTTGAGGTTTTTTTCACCTCTTTGTGCGAGGCAGAAGGAGTGATATTGATAAAAATCTTCTGCGGATGAATCTTCTAAGATGTTGATTCCGTTCTTTCCTGCTTTTCTTATTTGTCTTTGTTGCGCAGTAGAGAACGATTTGAAAATAGAATCTGAAGAATTACTAAGGTTCTCTATCACATAAGTATGTCTTTGATTTATTATGTAATTTTTATTTCCCCATATGTCTGTTTGTGCAGAAGATGGAAAAAATTGCATAAACCAGTGAGGCTTTAATGCTTCAATTTTGTGAATGAATTTTTGAATAATAGCTTCTTTGTCATTCGCTTTAGGTGATATCCAAATGCCATTGCATTGAGATAATAGAGGTTGTAAAATAAGTCGAAATCCATATTTGCGAACAATCATATAAGGTAGAAAAGCAATAATTCTGTTGTCATTGTCAAGTTCTAATAGAACATCCCAATCGTTTTTTCCAGAGACACATTCCATCCACCATGCTTGTTGAAATAATGGAATTTCGGCATGTTGACAGCAGAATGAGTGGTATTGCTCTTTGTTTGTCATGGTCTTTTAAAAAAAAGAGGCGAGAGGGAGTCTCGTCTCTTTATTATCTTTTCAACTATATTATGCTAAAAGAATGTTCATGCACTCTTTTAAAGAGTCTTTCCAATAAGGAACGTTTACGCCAGCCTCTTTTATTTTCTTTTTGTTGAGAACACTATATGCTGGTCGTTCAGCAGCTGTGGGATATTCGTAACTTTCAATTGCACCGACTTTCGTTTTGTAATCTGCAATTTCAAAAATGGCTTTAGTGAAATCAAACCAACTGATAACACCTTCGTTGGAGAAATGGTAAGTGTCAAAACCTTTGATTCCTTTATTTAAGAGTGTCATGATTGCATATGCCAAATCTGTTGCATATGTGGGTGTACCAATTTGATCGTATACAACATTCAGACTCTCACGTTCTTTGCCTAATCGCAGCATTGTCTTTACGAAATTGTTTCCATATTCGCTATATAGCCATGCCGTTCTGATGATGATGGCGTCGCATCCAGTTTTTTCAACTTCTATTTCGCCTTGCCTTTTAGTGCGTCCATAAACGCCGATTGGATTTGTCTCGTCTGTTTCTTTTAATGGCAGACTGCTTTTCCCTCCGAACACGTAGTCTGTAGAAATGTGAATTAGTTTTGCACCAACTTCATGAGCAGCAATAGCTAAGTTTTTAGGACCATCAAGATTTATTTTGCCTGCTAATTCTTCACAACTTTCGGCTTTGTCAACGGCTGTGAATGCAGCACAATTAATGATGGCTCCGATGGATTCCTTTTTTACCAGATTGCGTAAGAGGTTTAAATCAGTGATGTCAACTTCAGGAACATCGGTAAAAATAAATTTATGTTCTGAATATTGAACGGAAATTTTTTTGATAGAATTTCCTAGTTGACCATTTCCTCCTGTTACTAAAATATTCATATTCTTGTATGTTATTCAAAAAGAACAGCGTCTTTTAAATAAGGATGTTTTTTATCTTTTTCAGATAATAGCATTTCGGATTCTTTTATTGGCCATTCGATGCCAATTGTTGGATCATTATACATGATGCCAGCGTCAGCCTGAGGCGCATAGACGTTGTCTACTTTATAGGTAAAGATGGCTTCTTCGCTAAGCACAACAAAACCATGAGCAAATCCTCTAGGAATAAACAATTGTTTTTTGTTGTCTTCGCTTAATAATACAGCTACATGTTTGCCAAAAGTAGGGGAACTTTTCCGAATGTCAATGGCAACGTCTAAAACTTTACCTTTGATGACACGTACTAATTTAGCTTGAGAAAATTCACCTTTTTGATAGTGCAATCCTCGTAGAACACCATAAGATGATTTTGATTCGTTGTCTTGAACGAAGTCAACTTTTCCCACAAACTCTTCAAATTCATTTTGTTTGAAGGCCTCCATAAAGTAACCGCGGCTATCTTCAAAAACTTTGGGTTCAATCACCCATACGCCTTTTATTTCTTGTTCTGTAAAAATCATTTTTCTTCTAATAGAGAAAGTATATATTGACCATATTGAGTTTTAGACAAGTTCTCTCCTAATGTTTTTAATTGGTCGTCAGAAATCCATTTATTACGCCATGCGATTTCTTCGATACAAGCAATGTAATATCCTTGTCTTTTTTGTATTGTCTCGACAAAATTACTAGCTTCCAATAATGAATCACAGTTTCCTGTGTCGAGCCATGCAAAGCCACGACCGAAAAGGTCAACATGTAATGAACCTTCTGCTAAATATAATTTGTTGAGATCTGTTATTTCATATTCACCGCGAGCTGATGGCTGAATCATTTTTGCTTTTTCCGTGACTGTTTTGTCGTAAAAATAGAGTCCTGGAACAGCATAATTTGATTTTGGCTTTTTGGGCTTTTCTTCAAGAGAAATCACCTTGCCATTTTTGTCAAATTCAGCAACACCATATGCTGTTGGATCTTTTACGTAGTATCCAAAGATGGTTGCACCAGTTGTTTTGCTAACTGCCTTTTTTAACATTGCGGAGAAATTTTGTCCATAAAACAAATTGTCCCCTAATATAAGGCAACCAGCCTCTCCATTTAAGAAATCCGCTCCTAAAATAAAGGCTTGTGCTAATCCGTTAGGCGTTTCTTGTATTTTGTACTGAAATGACATACCTAAGTTTTCCCCGTCTCCTAGTAGCTGTTGAAACATTGGTAGATCTCTAGGAGTTGATATGATTAAAACCTCTCGTATTCCAGCTAACATTAGAGTGGAAAGAGGATAATATATCATCGGCTTGTCATATACAGGCATTATTTGTTTAGAAATAGCTTTAGAAAGAGGATAAAGCCTTGTGGCACTACCTCCTGCTAATATGATTCCTTTCATAATCTTGAAGTATGTTTATTTCTTGTTTTTTAGTAAAACTGTTTCAATAGCGTTTTTCAACTCATTTTTTGACATTGCACCACGAGACATTTGTGCTTGTCCATCTTGAGGAATGAAAACCAATAATGGAATAGATGTTGCTCCAAACATACGACCTAATTCACGTTCTTTGTCAACGTCGATTTTATATATGTATATTTGGTCTTTGTATTCTTTTGCCAAATCGTCTAAAAATGGAGAAATCATTCTACATGGTCCACACCAAGTTGCATAAAAGTCTAATATGCAAGGTTTGTCCCCTAAATATTTCCATTCACTGTTTACGTTCGCTACTTTTTTGTTGAAATCAGTATAGTTTATATGGATGACTTTACCTTCATTTTCGTTTTTTGCGTCTTTGTTTGCTGCACAAACACATGAAGAAATTCCAAATAGGAAACAAATAATTGTTGCTTTTAATATACTATTTTTCATATCGAATATAATTAGATGCTAAAATTTCCCCCAAAAGTACTATTTATATTTTATAATAATGGTATCTTTCTTAAAAATCTTTTCTCTATTGGTGTGAAAAAGTGTTGAACTTTCTATTGAACTTGATTAAAAACATTATATTTGCAATAATTTTGGTCGACGCAACTATCATTAGTCATGTCTGAATATTTTGGAAATATATTTAAATCGTTTGTTGATTACTGCTCCAATAAATCCTATTCCAAATGGATGGTTTTATTGACAGATTTGTTGATAGTTGTTTTTTCTTTTTGGTTTATTTCTTGGGGTGATAATTGTATATCGACTGATTCTTCAACAATAGATGTTTTGGGAAAATTGTTGGCTCTTTTGTTGATGTATGTTCTTTCTTTTGTTTTTGTTAAACCTTATTATAGCATAATCCGTCATTCTGGAATGCGTGACGTGATTCAGATAATAAGCGCAAATCTTCTTGCTTTTTTAGTCTATTTTTTACTTCAAATATGTTCCTTTTTTGTGAATGATTTAAAGTTTTTCTTGTTGTCTTTCTTTAGCATGTTTTTTGAAATTTGTATGGTGATAATTTTAATGATTATTACACGAATTTCTGTTAAATTTTTGTATTCGGATTTGGATTTTAATCATACTAGTGTTTCTTCGAATATAGTCATCTATGGTGCTGGTAGCGTTGGTGTTGTAGTTAATGATGCTTTAAAACAACAGGAGAACGCTTCGAATCGTGTGGTGGCTTTTATAGATGATAATAGAAGCAAAATGAATAAGACAATTGATGGTGTGCCTATCCTCTCTGCAGAAGAAGTGCTAACACAATCTTATATAACAAAGAAGAACATAGATAGTTTGATTATAGCCTTACCTAAAATTTCAGTTAGTAAACGACAGTCTATTATTACCCAAGCTTTGAATCTTAGTTTAAAGGTTAAATTGGTTCCTGAAATAAATTCCTGGATATACGACAATTTCTCTCCGAATCAATTGCAAAATATTAAAATTGAAGATCTTTTGGATCGTGACCCTATTGTTTTGAATGATAAAAATATAGAAAGAGAAATAGAGGATAAAATTGTTTTGGTGACAGGTGCGGCAGGTTCTATAGGTAGCGAAATAGTTCGTCAGCTACTGTTGTATAATCCTAAAAAAGTTATTGCATTGGATCAGGCTGAAACACCATTGTTTGATTTGCAATTTGATTTGAAAAATAGTGATTTGTACAAGAAATTTTCGTCAAAGGTTGAAATAGTAATAGCGGATATTAAAGATTCTGTTTGTGTGGATTCTTTACTCTCTAAATACCATCCTGATGTGATTTATCATGCTGCTGCTTATAAACATGTTCCTTTGATGGAAGATAATCCTTATGAGTCAACACTGGTGAATTCTTTTGGAACGAAAATTGTTGCGGATGCTGCTATTAAATATAATGTTCGTAAATTTGTAATGATTTCTACAGATAAAGCTGTAAATCCTACAAATGTGATGGGCGCTACGAAACGATTAGCGGAAATTTATGTTCAAAGTCGCTTTTCTAATTCTACTGCCTTTGTAACAACTCGTTTTGGAAATGTACTTGGTTCTAATGGATCAGTGATACCTTTATTTCGTAAGCAGTTGGAACATGGTGGACCAATTACCGTGACTCATAAAGATATCATTCGTTATTTTATGACTATCCCAGAAGCGGCAAGTTTGGTGTTAGAAGCGAGTACAATTGGTCATAATGGCGATATTTTTGTGTTTGATATGGGTCAACCGATAAAAATATATGATATGGCTAAAAATATGATTCGCTTGTCAATGGCGAATGGTGTGGAAATCAAAGAAATTGGTTTGCGCCCTGGTGAAAAATTATTTGAGGAATTACTCTTTAATAAGGAAAATACAATACCAACTCAACATCCAAAAATTATGCACGCAAAAGTGATTCAATATGAAAAGGATATCGTGGATAATTATATGAAAGAACTATGGATAGAGTTAAATACTTGTGATCCTATACGTATTGTAAAAAAATTGAAAGATTTTTTGCCTGAGTATATTAGTAATAATAGTGAATTTTCAAAATTAGATAATGAACGTGCCTGAGTTGCCTATATTATATCCTTTAAAATTCGAGTTGAATTTACATGAATTATTGTGGGGTGGAGGTAGATTGAGATCATTTAAAGGCCTTCCGACCAAACCTGATGATAAAATAGGAGAAAGTTGGGAAATTAGTGCTGTGCCGGGTAAGGAGTCTGTCGTGTCAAATGGCGTTTTCCAAGGTGAAACATTAAATGATTTGATCGCTAAATATGGTGATATGTTGCTTGGGAAAACGGTTGTGTCTTTATATAAAGATAAATTTCCATTGCTGATTAAATTTATTGATGCTGTGGATGACCTTTCTGTTCAAGTGCATCCGAATGATCAATTAGCACAAGAAAGACATGGATGTTTTGGAAAAACGGAGATGTGGTATGTTATGGACGCTATGCCAAATGCTAACTTATATTGTGGATTCAATTCTCCGATATCGAAATATGAATATCAAAAAAGAATAGAAGATAATTCTATTTGTGAGGTCTTGCAGAAACATTCTGTCTCTAAAGGAGATGTGTTTTTTATCCCTGCCGGTAGAGTTCATGCAATATGCGGAGGGTCTTTGATTGCCGAAGTTCAGCAAAGCAGTGATGTGACTTATAGAATCTATGATTACGGTAGGTTAGATTTAAATGGACAGCCAAGAACATTACATACGGATTTGGCTGTTGACGCAATTGATTATTCGGTTTCAGACTCAAATAAAACAGCGTATGAACGGAAATTGAATAAACCTGTTTGTGTTGCTGAATGTCCATTCTTTACGGTGAAATTGTTGGAAATAAACCGAGGCTTCCATAGAAAATTATTCAAATACGATTCCTTTATTGTATATATGTGCTTGCAAGGTAATTGTACCATAGAAGTTTTAAGTACCAAAGGCTACGATAGAAATTCAAAGCCTGAGATTACAAAAATTTCGTTAACAACAGGAAATAGCTGCTTGATTCCTGCTTCTGTGGCTGATGTGATGATTGTCCCTGATAATTTAGCTGGTACAACTAATCTTTTAGAAGTGTATATTGACAATAAACATTTTAACAAATGATCTGTACGTTTTGAAAATTGGTCTTATCGTTCGATGCTTTTGACGCATTTCATTTATGATTTTTTTTGAATAAAAATGGATGGATGAATAAAAAAATAAAAATAGACTTTGCGCCCCAAAAAAATCTTTATATATTTGTGCGTTTGATTTTGTTAAAAATATTAAATACTATAAAATTATGAAGACTAAACTTTTTGCAATTATTGCAGTTTTTTCTTTGATTTGTTTCGAGTCAAGTGCAGTATCACCATGTAAAGGTAAATGTAGAGACGGAAAGGGAACTTATACATTTGATGATGGAGAAGTTTATTCGGGTACATTCAAGGAAGGTAAGTTTGAGGGAAAAGGAACTTATAAATTTAAGAGTGGGTCTGTTTACGAGGGTGATTTCAAGGCTGGCGTTCGTGAAGGTAAAGGAAAGTTTACATTCCCTACAGGAGATGTATATGAAGGAGAATTCAAAAATGGCTATCCAGAAGGAAAGGGTGTTTATTACTTTTCTACGGGAGATAAATATGAAGGAGAATTTAAAGCTGGAAAAATGGACGGTAATGGAACTTATACATTTGCCAGTGGAACAAAACAGGTTGGCATTTTTGAAGAAGGCGATTTGGTAGAAGAAATTAGTATTGAACGTCCTCACAAGAAAAAGTAAAATTGATTTCTAACATATAATTAGGGATGCTACCATAAGTGGCTCCCTTTTTTTTTAATATGGATTCTATAAAGCTTGGGTTATTTGTTATTGTTGTATTTTTTCTTTCCTCTTGTCAACATATTCAAGAAAATGTACAATCAGTTAGGGACGAGGATTCTGTCCCTGATAGTTCGTTTGTAAATGCTGCCGATTCTGTTATTTCTGATTCTGTTGCTTTCTTGTCAAAAGACTCGGTTCGTATAAAACTTCATTTCAAAGATTTTAACGGGAAGAATATCCATGCACCCGTACCTGTTCAAATTTGTTTTCATTCTATTTTTGAAAATAAATATACAAATGATAAAGGCTTTATAGATACAATCATTGGTTTGAATGATTTCCAAATAGTTCTTTCTAAAGATACGTTTTATTATCCAGTTTCTGATTATGCTGGTGATACATTGAAGGAGGATTTTATTTTGCCTATACGATTTATGAAAGGTCGTATCATGGAGAATGATGGTACTCCATTGAGTTTTATGCCTTTACATATACATTCCAAGTTCAAAGAAAAAGGGAAAAAAGATGTAGAGTCGTTTGATGATGATTTTATCATACAAACAGATTCTTTTGGCTATTATCGAACATATGTTCCAGAAAATGTTTTTAGGGTCAGTATACGTACATGTGGTTTCTTAGTCGGATTTGTTTCAAGACATGAATTGCTTACATATCCCACACAAAATTTCTTGTTTGTTCCCTATGAGTTTAGAAATCTGTGTGGCGAAAGAACGCCAGTATACTCTGTGTCTATTACATTGCCAGATTTAGACATCTCTATTCCAACCGATATAATGAGTGAATTTTTTACGTATGATGATGTACTTGAATCTGCAGAATCTGTAATCTTAGTTGCAGAACGAGGTAATTCTACACTTAGGAAAAAAATCTCAAAAAGAAGTGGAATTTTTCGTAATACAGTATTTTCTATTTGTATGCATGACTAGAATTATGGCTTGTATTGAGAACGAACAAGTAATTCTTGCGCATCGATATTGTCAAAAAGAAGATTTTCAAGCGTGAGTTGCTTGTTTTGTTCCATGTACTCATGAACAATTTTCCATCCTAACCAAAGGACAGCCTGACTAGGTGCTTGATGTCCTTCATTATCGGAAAAATATTTTGTGTTGTTCGCAGGGAAAATAAAATCAGAAATGGTTTTGCCATCTGTGTTGAATAGTAAATTGTATTCTCTTAGATAGTTCCACATTCCTTTCTCATTTTGTTCGCACCATTCCCATTGATCTTGGTTATAACCGATAATCAATTTCTTGTTAGTTCTATTCAGTATGGATTCAACTATGTACATCATTTTCCCATAATGAATCATGTTATCCATTAAATTGCTTGATTCTTTTGTTATTGGGTATTCTGAACAAATCCAATGATATAAGGCGTCAGGAATGATCTTTTCTCTTTTTAAATTGGGAATCATATAATCATATATTCCTGGTACATATTGGTAATTTTTATAGCCTTCACCTAAAAAATATTCTAAGGAAATATAGATGGAAGATGAGTCTGTGGCGATGTATTCGGCAAATCCGGAAAAAAATGTGCAAACTTTTGGAATATTAAAACTTGGTATTAATGTTTTGGCTCTTGAAAAAGCCATTGTGAATCCTGCCTCTAAGTCTGTTACGCCTTTGAATTCATGTTCACAGTCTTTGTATAAATCGTTGTATGCTGGATGAGAAAGAAACAGATAAAATAGTGTGACAGGTGATATGTTGGAGGCACCCGTCATAGCTCCTAATTGATATAAATATAATTGGTATTTATCACCATATTTTTTTTCGATCTCATTGAGCTGTTCGCTTAGACAAATAGAATCTTGTTTGGGAATATCAACTGTCATAACATCGTAATCCCCTGTTCTTGCGGGTTTTGTAATGCATCGATCTAATTGATAAATCTCTTTATCCATTCTGATGATCTCAGTTTTTGCTTCAGGAATAGTTTCGCACGTAACTTGTTGAAAGCGATTCTGCTTGTTACAACTAAATGTAACAAGCAGAATTAATGGTATGATTCTAAATGACTTTTTCATTTATATCTGTTTTTATTTATAAAGTTTTGCCTTTAACTCGGCAATTTCATCGCTTGTGATATAATCATCATAATCCATTCTCTTGTCAATGATGCCGTTCGGTGTAAGTTCGATGACACGATTGCAGACTGTTTGAATGAATTCGTGGTCATGTGATGACATTAGTATATTCCCTTTGAATGCTTTTAATGTGTTATTGAAAGCCTGGATAGACTCCAAATCCAAATGGTTGGTTGGAGAGTCAAGTACTAAACAGTTAGCATTTTTAAGCATCATTCTGGAAATCATACAACGCATTTTCTCACCTCCGGATAATACACTTGCTTTTTTGTAAATTTCTTCTCCAGCGAATAACATTCGACCTAGATAACCTCTGACAAATGATTCATTGGTGTCTGGAGAATATTGTGCTAACCAATCTACAAGTTTTAAATCTGTATTGAAGAAATCTGTATTATCAACAGGAAGGTAAGCTGGTGTAATTGTAACACCCCATTTATATGTTCCTGTTGTTGGCTTGATTTTATCATTAATGATTTCAAAGAAGGCTGTCATTGCACGTGGGTCGTGAGATAAAAATACAACTTTATCTTCTTTTTCAACGTTAAATGTAGCATTCTTAAAGAGAATATCTCCTTCTGGTGTGGTGTAGGAGAGATCATTCACTTCTATGATTTGATTGCCTGGTTCACGTTCAGGAGTGAATATGATTCCTGGATATTTACGAGTAGATGGTTGAATCTCTTCAATGTTGAGTTTCTCCAACATCTTCTTTCTACTTGTCGTTTGTTTTGATTTGGCAACATTGGCACTGAATCGTTGGATGAATTCCATGAGTTCTTTCTTCTTTTCCTCAGCTTTCTTGTTTTGTTGTGCTTGTTGACGAAGAGCTAATTGACTTGATTCGTACCAGAAACTATAGTTACCTGCAAACATTGTGATTTTACCAAAATCAATATCTACAGTGTGTGTGCATACAGCATCTAGGAAGTGACGATCGTGAGACACAACCAATACGGTATTTTCAAATTCAGAAAGATAGTTTTCCAACCACATTACAGTTTCAAGGTCAAGATCATTGGTTGGCTCATCCAATAATAAGTTGTCTGGCTTGCCAAATAATGCTTGAGCTAACAGAACACGTACTTTCTCTTTACCACTCAATTCTTTCATTAATTTGTAGTGGAGATCCTCTTTAATACCTAATCCGCTTAGTAATGCAGCTGCGTCACTTTCTGCATTCCAACCATCCATTTCGGCAAATTTTTCTTCTAATTCAGAAGCACGAATACCATCCGCATCTGAAAAATCTTCTTTTGCATAGAGGGCGTCTTTCTCTTTCATGACGTTCCATAATGGCTCGTGTCCGCGAAGAACTGTTTCGATAACAGGAATATCGTCGTATTGGAAGTGGTCCTGACGAAGAACAGAAAGACGTTCGCCTGGAGCTATGGTGATACTTCCTTTTGTTGGAGTTAAATCACCACTGATTACTTTAAGAAAAGTTGATTTTCCAGCACCATTGGCGCCAATGATTCCGTAACAATTTCCACCAGTGAATTTAAGATTCACATCTTGAAAAAGAATTCGTTTTCCGAATTGTACTACAATGTCTGAAGCAGTTATCATATATTTTTTGACTTTTGTTTTCGATGTGCAAAGATACGATTTTTAATTGGAACAAGAAAGTTGTATTTCTTTTGTTCCTTTTTTAGATGATTTTGTGTGACTATTTTACATTCATTAAGTGTAAATCAGAGGTTTCGATCCATTTAATTTCTGGGTCTCTTTTAAACCATGTTATCTGTTTCTTAGCATAATGCCTTGTGTTTTGTTGTATCATTTGTTTGGCGTAGTCTAAGGTCCAATTGCCATCAAAATATTGGAATAACTCTTTGTAACCTACTGTGTTCAACGCATTTAATTCTCGGTATGGATAAAGAGAACGTGCTTCTTCAAGAAGTCCATTGTCAAACATCTTCTCAACTCGGAGATTGATTCGTTCATATAATTCTTCTCTTGGACGTGTGATTCCTATTTTTTCTATTACGAATGGTCTTTCTTTTTTGCTGTTTTTACGAATAGAAGAGTAGGGTTGACCAGTTTGTATACATATTTCTAATGCATGGATGATTCGTTTGCCGTTTTTTAAATCAATTGTGTTATAATAGTCTGGATCTAATAGTCTCAATTGATTTCGTAAGGGATCTAATCCATCTGTTTCAAATGTTTCCCAAAGAGATTTGCGTAGATCTTCGTCAATGTTAGGAACATCATCAATTCCTTTGCATATTGCATCTATGTAAAGCATTGAACCGCCAGTCATGATGAGAGTGTCATGCTTTTGAAAAAGTTCTTCACATTTAGCTAATGCATCTATTTCATATTTCCCGCAGCTATAATAATCGTGTATGGAAAGATTTCCAACAAAATGATGAGGTACTCTGTTTAGCTCTTTTTCTGTTGGTGCAGCTGTGCCAATTTTCATTTCACGAAACATCTGTCGAGAATCACACGACAATATTTCCGTGTGTAATTGTTCTGCTAGTTGAAGACTAAATTCGGTTTTGCCAACAGCTGTGGGACCAAGAATGATGATTAATTTTTTTTCCATACTGCGAAGGTACAAAAAAAGCGAGGATGAATCCTCGCTTTTTTTAAATTATTGAATCTATCATTAGAACCAACGTACGTAACAGAAGTCTTGGCGGTGAACCAAATCTTTGTTTTTAGGGAACATGCGGAATGCATATTTATATGCACCTGCACGAGAAATACGATCTTCCAAACGGAAATATAATTTGGTTCCTTCCGATTTGTAAAGTTCCATTTCTTTTACATCATCCAATGTTTCATTGTTTTCTGCATTGAAAATTGAAACGAAATCTACACCTATTCCTTTGTCATTTAATTCTTTTGTGTCGATGACTGCTTCTACCGTGTAGCGGTCTCCAACTTCTGCATTGGTTAATAGCTTGTCAGATAGAGATGTAGAAGTGATTTCTATTTGATCCCATTTAGAAGCAACTTCTTCTTTCCATGCTGCGATTTCTTTTGCCTTTGCATAATTGTTTTTGGAAACAAAAGCTTTACGTTCTGCCAATGGATTATAGAATTTTCTTGTGTAATCATCCAACATACGTTTGGTTGTATAATTTGGAGTGATCATAGCAAATGAATTCTTTATTGTTTTAATCCAGTCAGGAGAGTATCCCTTACTGTTTGTTGCATAATACATTGGAATAATTTCAGTTTCCAAAATTCTGTAGATGGTTGATGCATCAAGTTGATCTTGGTAAGCTTGATTTTCATATGTGCGTTTTTCTGTCAATGCCCAACCTGCACCTTCACGGTAGCCTTCCAACCACCATCCGTCTTTTACGGAAAAGTTGATGACACCATTCATTAGTGCTTTTTCTCCAGATGTACCAGATGCCTCTAATGGACGAGTAGGAGTGTTCAACCAAATATCAACACCAGAGATTAAACGTTTTGCCAAAGCAATATCATAATTCTCTAAGAAGATGACTTTACCGATAAATTCTGGCATGCGAGATATCTCGATGATTCTCTTGATTAATCCTTTACCTCCACCATCAGCAGGGTGTGCTTTACCTGTAAATACGAATGTGACAGGACGGTCTGGATTGTTTACGATTTCTGAAAGTCTTTTTAAATCAGTAAACAAAAGGTGTGCACGTTTGTAAGTAGCAAAACGACGACCGAAACCAATTGTTAGTGCATCTGGATTGAATTTGCGCTTGATTTCCATGATTCTGGCAGGATCGCCATTTCTGCTCCAAATTTCAGCATATTTTGTGTATACGTAGTCTAACAATTTCTTTCTTAAATCTTTTCTGATTTTCCAAATCTCCTCGTCAGGAACATCATAGATTTTTTGCCAAATATCTACGTTGGATTGATCTTTGTAGAAGTTGTCTCCACCGAATGTTTTCTCGTATAATTTTCTCCATGCAGCATCTGCCCATGATGGTAGATGAACACCATTTGTTACATAATTAACATGAGACTCTTCAGGGAAGTAACCTTTCCAAATAGGGGAGAACATCTTTTTAGAAACCTCGCCGTGTAACCAGCTTACACCATTTACTTCTTGACAAGTATTGCAAGCAAAGACACTCATTGAGAATTTCTCTCCTTTGTCACCTGGATTCTCACGACCCATATCCATTAGTTCATCCCAAGAAATACCTAATTTCTCAGCATAATGATAAACGTATTTTCCAAATAATCCTTCGTCAAATTTGTCATGACCAGCAGGTACTGGAGTGTGTACAGTGTATAGAGAAGACGAACGTACTACTTCAAAAGCTTGACGGAATGTTAATCCTTCTTCGTGAATATAATCACAAAGACGTTGAACGTTTATCAAGGCTGCGTGACCTTCGTTGCAATGGTATGTGTCATGTTTGATTCCCAATTTCTTTAATAGAAGAATACCTCCGATACCTAATAGATATTCTTGCTTCAAACGATTCTCCCAATCACCTCCGTATAACATGTGAGTGATAGAACGGTCAAACTCAGAATTCTTGTCAATGTCAGTATCCATTAAGTATAGGTTGATTCTACCAACGGCTACTTTCCAAATGTTTGCATAGATAATACGATCATGATAAGGAACTTCTAACAAGTCTGCGTTTCCATGTTCGTCTTTTAAAAGAGTGACGGGAAGATTTCCGAAATTTTGAGGTTCGTAATTGGCTATTTGATCTCCATCCATTGATAATGTTTGGGTAAAATATCCAAATCTATATAAGAAACCAACAGCTGTCATGTCTACATTACAGTCACTCGCTTCTTTTAAGTAGTCACCTGCTAAAACTCCAAGACCACCAGAGTATATCTTTAAAATGTCTGTGATACCATATTCCATGGAGAAGTAGGCAACAGAAGGTTTTTTGGGATCTTTAGGTGTGTCAACATATTTTTTGAAATCGTTGTAAACCTTATCTATATTATTCAATAATTCTTTGTTGTTTTCAACTGCGTCTAGTTTTTCAATTTCAATCGTGTTTAGAAATAGAACAGGATTCTTTCCGCATTTAACCCAAAAATCAGCATCTATTTGCTTGAATAATTTTCTTGATGCGGGATTCCATGACCAATATACGTTTTGAGCTATTTCTTGTAATTTTTCCAATTTGGCAGGAACTTTTGCTTTCGTAGTAATCTCCTTCCATTCTGGATTGTTTGCTAAGTTGATTTTAATACTCATTTTTTTATCGTTTATATGTTTTTAATTATTTTTTTTATTTGGAAAGTGCTATGCTAAATGCTTGTTGATAGTATTGAATGAAGTCATTCCAAGAACATTTTTTAGCCAAAGCTATAGCTTTTTTGTGAATTGATTCGATTCCCTTTTTATCCGTTGAGGCAATCGTCTTGATATTGTTTTGTATCTCATCGGCCACTTCAAAATAATTAGTGTCAGTTCTGTGAATGACAGCTACACCATTTTTTATGTCGACAGGTTTCTGAGAACACCACAACCCAAATCCTGCAAGGTCTGTCGTGACGGTTGGAATACCAAATACTGCACTTTCAAGCGGCGTGTATCCCCATGGCTCGTAATAAGATGCGAAAATGGTTAAGTCCAAACCAATGAGAAGATCGTAGTAGCTTTTGTTGAATATTCCATCGTCTCCATTTAAATATGATGGAACCAAAATGACTTTTACGTTCTGATTCTTCTCGTTGTCAAAATGGAACATACGCATCGTGTGTAAAATCTTGTCATCCATGAAATTGTAAATCTCATGAGTGATGTTTTTCCTATACACATTATATTTTGCCTCTGGATCTGTAAGCTTTTGTTGTAAATCTTTTCTTGCTCCGACGTTCCAACCTGGCACTAAAACAAAAGCTACAATTTCTTTTTTGAAGGAGTCGTCATAGGCAATCATTCGAAGTGATTCTAAGAACATATCAATTCCTTTGTTTCTGAATTCATATCTTCCACTGGTACCAACAAATAGAGCGTCATCATCAATTTCGTAGCCGAAAAGTTTTTCTGCTACTGTCTTTAATACTTTCCTTGCTTCATTTCTCTTTTTCGTATATTGAGCACCTTTGGGAACGAAATCACCTTCAAAACCATTTGGCGTAACAATATCAGGATTCTTTCCTAATAATTGTTTGCATTCTTTTGCAGTGATGTCACTGACGGTAGTGAAACAGTCGGCATGGATTGCTGCGTTTTTTTCAACTAAGTGTTTGGCTTTGACATTCAGCTCACAAGCCATTTGATCTCCATTGTATCCACTGAAATACTCATAAAGGTTTTTCCCGTTGAAACAGATGGAACGACCTACTGTTGTTGCATGTGTAGTAAATAGAGTTTTTATATGTGGACAATGAATCTTAGTATACAATAAACCAGAACCCGTTGTCCATTCGTGAAATTGAGCGACAATATTCTTGTTCTCAATTTTATGATAGTCGCAAAAATTTTCAATCAATTTGGCCGTTGCATAGCCGAAAAGGACAGATTCTTTGTAATCGCCGTATGCTTCCATGGAATCTACTTTGAAATGATCCCACATTTCATATAAAAAGGAGTCTGTTTCAGCAGCAAAACCTCTATGGTCAATAAGAATAACGATCGGCTCTCCTGGAATATTCCATCTTCCTGCACGAACTTTTATATCATTCTTATTGCAATTCGATATCCATTTTTTTAAAATTGATTTGTCTTCCTTGAAATAGATGTTTTCTTTTCCTTCAAAATCAGGTCCAATATAGATTAATTTATCTGAATAGATGGAGTTTAATGCTTTTGCTTGTGTGGATAACACTGTGTAAATACCTCCAATCTTGTTGCATACTTCCCAACTAATTTCAAATACGTAATCTGGTTTTTTTTCAAGTTCATTCATATGTATTCTCTGTAGGTTCCTGAATTTTTGACAAATATAATTAAATTTTTTTGTTTTTTTTATTGACAAAAAACTTTTTTATTAGTACCAAGTTGGATAATCACTTGAATCTTTTCTCTTCTCATATTTCAAGTCTTGCAACATAGAAGAATTTACTCCTATATGAAAGTTGAATCCTTGATTTGTACCAAATGGTATAAAGTCCAAGTTGGCTGACCAACAATGCAAATTTCTTTTTACACCGCATGATGTATAGGACATTTCGTGATTCAAAAAGTCATATCCAGAACTGATGTTGAAACTCCAGTTTTTAGAAAAACTAATGCTCCCTGAGAAATTTAGTGTTTGGGTTAACCTTCTGTCAAATTCTAATGTCTCTTTGTTGAATTTGTAATTTCCGTAAGACACGGAATAACTGATGTTCAAATTCCAAGGGAGAGAAAATTTCTCATATCCGTTTGGATCCTCTTTTTTATTGGCTTGCTCCTGTTCTTGCTCTGCAACTTGGTCGTCTAATAAATCATCCAAATTTTCTGCATCAGGATTTAAATCTTCATCAGTCTCTTCACTTCCTTTTTTCTTCTTTTTGAATGTGTTATTATTGAAGGTGTAGTTGAAGGAAGTCCTTGCATTGGTTAGCCTAAACAATCTTCCATTACGTTCCATTTCGGATTGTGTGGATTTATAGTATGAACCATCTTTGTCTAATTTATATGTGTAGGGACAGAATCCTGCTGTTACATTTAAATTGATTCGCTTCGGCAACTTTAGTCGTAAACTTGCGTTCAAGTCTGACCATGGAGCCTCATCATCTTTTGAGAAAAGATTATAACTTGTATTTAACGACAAATTATCAATAAGAGATATCTTCTTAAATCCTGTAGTGTCTTTGTCGGAAACCACCTTCATCTCTACATTGTTGGATAGGCTAAGATTGATAACGCCTCCACCTCTACTAGTGGGACCACCATAATAATTATCATTAAAATAGCCATATTGGATAGTGTCTAAAGAACCATCCTGAAATCGTCTTGTGTATTCATCATAATATTTTTGACCGAAGTTAGGCCAAGGTCTTTCCATTTCGGGTGAGAATGATAAAGAAGCAGAAGGTTGAAGAACGTGTCGAATCATACTGATTTTCTTTCCCCAAATCGGTTGGAAAAATCCGTATAATTGTGTGCTCATACTTAAACTTGCACTCATATCGTTAATTCTATAAAAACCATTCTCATAAGTCTTTTCTATCTTTTCTTCTTGCTCATTCCATTTTTGATATGCTTTTTTGAAATACCATTTTTCGTTATAACTCAAAGATGGTGTAAATATTAAATATTTAAATAATGTATAAGAAGCACCAATGCTCAATTGATTTTTAACACCATTGTTCCAATCGTTTAAAAGGTTAGCTTCAAATAATTTATCTTGTTTTGTTGATATGTAATTGTCAAAGTTTAATCCGTAATTCAAATAAATTTTTTCAAACCATTTGTCTTTCCCAACTTTCTCTTTCTTTTTGAACGGATAAACACGAGACATGTTTAAATTGATTGTGGGAAGTCTTAGAGATAACGTCGAGTCACTTTGTCTTTGATTCAAAGTGAAGTTGGTTGTTAAAGAGAATGGAGATTCTGGGAAGTTATAGGTGTAGTTGATACTAGATGATTTGTTGTTTTCACCATAGGATGAAGGATTATAATGTGAGTTTGTATTGTTTTTATTATATGATGAAGAGGTAAAATTGATGGATGATGAAAATGTGCTAAATGGATTAGCTTTTGGATCTTGTGTATGCGTCCAAATAATTTTAAAGTCGTTGACTTGAGAATAGTCAGGAAGCGTTTTCTCACTTGTTTTTGTGGATTGATAACTTAAGTTGATGTGCCCACTGAACTTATATCTTTTCCTATACTGAGAGACAGCACTAATTGCCCATGATCCTTTTGTGTATATGTCGCCTCTTAATGCTAAATCACAATAGTCGTTAATGGCTAAATAATAACCTCCATTTTTAAGATAAAATCCTCTCGAAGTCTCTTCTCCGAATGTGGGCATTAATATACCAGATGAGTATTTTTCAGTGAATGGGAAAAATCCAAAAGGCAATGCTAAAGGTAGGGGAACATCTTCAATAACAAGATAGGCTGGTCCTGCAACAATGTAATCTTTCGGCTTTACTTTCGCTTTTGTTAAATTAAGGTAGAAATGAGGATGCTCGTGATTGTCGCAGGTCGTATATTTACCGTTTTTCATTAAGAAAGTGTTATCTTCTAATTTTTTTGCTTTCTCACTTGTGACGTAACCATCACCTTGTTGAGTAACCACATTTCGGATTAGTCCTTTTTTTGTTTTGAAATTAAAATCTATACCTTCTGATTCGTAACTTTCATTTCCATCTTTAAAAATCGGTTTTCCGAATAAAGCACCAGTAGAATCTACTCCAGCTTTGGCATGAACAAGATTACTATCTGTGTTTAGTTCAATGTGATCGGACGTTAATTCCATTGTTTCATAAGAAACTTTCGCTTCTCCATATAGATAAGCATGCCCATTTGCGTAAAAAACAATTGAATCTTTCGCAGAATAGTTTACAATGTCTGTTATTGCATCTTTCGAATATCTCTTTTTCGGTGTGCTTGTTTTGGTGGAATCAGTTAAGGTTGAGTCGTTTGCCTCTTTTGATGAGATGCTTTTTGCCATTGTATTCGTTGCACAAATGATCGAAAACAAGACAAAAAAAGAAATAATTTTATATAAATTATTGTGTATCAAAAGAATAATTATGTTTATATTTGTATTTTATAATGAATGCAAATTTACGAATAATTTTTGCTAAATTTGCCACTGAAATATTAAAAATAGAATTTGATGAAAAATTCTTTGAATATTATACGTTTTTTATGTTTCGTAGGCTTTTTGTGTTTCTTTGTTTTTTCAGCATTTGCAGAAAAACAATTTGTTGTTGTTATTGATGCAGGACATGGAGGAAAAGATGCTGGAGCAATCGGATATACATTAAAGTTAAAAGAAAAAACAGTGAATTTAAAAGCAGCACTAAAATTAGGTCAGTTGCTAGAAAAAGAACCGGGTGTAAAAGTTGTTTATACTCGTAAAAAAGATGTCTTTATTCCGTTGGATGATCGTGCGCAAATTGCCAATAAGGCTAAGGCAGATTTGTTTATTTCGATTCATACGAATGCAGCAGAGAATCGGTCAGCAAAAGGAACGGAAACATATACGGTTGGTTCTTCTTCTGCCAACTTGGAAGTTGCCATGAGAGAGAATTCTGTTATTCTGTATGAGTCTGACTATAGGACTAAGTATAAGGGTTTTGATAATAGCACTGAATCTTATATCATGTTTGATTATATTCAATCTAAGTATATTGAACAAAGTGTGAGTCTCGCTTCAAATATTGAAAAACAGTTTGTTTCGTCAAAAAGGACAAGTAGAGGTGTAAAACAAGCAGGTTTTTGGGTTTTGAAACAAACTTCGATGCCCGCTGTTTTGGTTGAATTGGGCTATATCTCAAATAAGGAAGAGGAAGCATTCTTAAATAAAGATTCGTCTATTGATAAAATGGCGAAAGCTATGTATAATGCGTTTGTAGCATATAAAAAGAAACATGATAAAAAGGATGGAACTGCCTATCAAGAAGAATTAAAAAAATCGGAAAATCAAAAAAGTGTTGATAATCCTAAGATAGAAGAAAATAAAACAGAAGAAAAAAATAATACGAATGTCAAAAAAACAGAAATAGTAACCAAACCAGATACTATTAAGGTTGATACTACTCGAGTGGTAAAAGAGGATAAAAAAGAAATAACGGAAAAACCAGTTGAGGAAGATGTGATTAGATATGCTGTCCAGTTCTGTAGCTCAAGTACAAAGAAACCTTTGGATTGTCGTGATTTTAAAGGATGTGTGCCTGCAAAAGAATTTGTGGAAACAGGTACTTATAAATATAAATATGTATATGGTGATGAAAAGACATTTCAGGATGGGGTGAAATTAAGAGATGAAGTAAAGAAAAAATTCCCTGATGCTTTTCTCGTCGTTATTAAAAATGGTGTGAAGTTACCAACAAGTGAAGCAAGGAATTATTATAAATAAACATAACTTAGATTAAATTAGAATAGATATGAGTATAGTAAAGGATATTATGAATTTTAAATTGAGTAAAGAATTCAAAATCGGATTGTGGGTTATTGTTACAATAGCTGTGACTTTTTTTGGTGTTAATTATCTAAAGGGAATAAACATTTTTAATCCGACCAATTATTATTATTTGACCTTTGACCATATTAATGGTCTTGTGGAAACTAATGTGGTAAATATTAAAGGTTATAAGGTGGGTCTGGTAAAGAAAATCATCTATGATTATGATCATCCAAATTCAGATGTCGTAGTTGTATTGCAAGTAGATGATGATTTGAAAATTCCTGTAGGAACAAGAGCTGGTTTAGTCTCTGGTTTGTTGGGAAGTCCAACGATTGAACTTTTTATTGATCCAATGGCATCTTCCACAGAATTTTATAAAAGAGGAGATACGATACCTTCTTATATAGATAATGGTGTAATGGAGGCATTGTCTACTGAATTAATGCCACGGATACAATCAATTATACCACAATTAGATTCGTTAATGGTTTCTTTACAGGTAATTGCACAGAACAAAGCTATCGAAAAATCTTTGTCTAATATAGAAACAATCACGACCAATTTGAAAGGTACATCAGTTTCATTGAATAAATTGGTTGATAATGATGTCCCTCAGTTAATTGGAAATGCAAATTCAATGATGACAAAATTTGATAAGGTAGGTGATAATTTGTCAGTGATAGATTTTAATAAGACAGTCAACGAATTGAATCAAACATTGTCTAGTGTTCATAGCGTTGCAGATAAGATTAATAAGGGCAATGGAACTTTAGGTTTATTATTGAATGACAATGAGTTATATAATAAAATTGGTGCGACTGTTGGAAGCGCAAATGATCTTTTGATTGATTTGAAAGCTAATCCAAAAAGGTATGTTCATTTTTCTCTTACTGGGAAAAATAAAGAAAAATAATTTAGAATTATTCTAAATAGAAAAATATAATTAGTTATATTTGCAACAATAAAACACCTAAAAAAGCAACATTTACGTGGGAGATTTTTTTTGAGACGTAAATGTTGTTTTTTTTATAAAATGCGTAAAATCAACGGGTTAAAAAATGAATAATTTGTAATTGATTGAATATTAGGATTTGTTTTGTATTATATTGTAAATCAGTTTATTATCTACTTTTATTAATTACCAAATTTTTATTAGGATTTTTTTTACGAAAAAAAAAACACAATTTTGTCAAGCAAAGAAAAAAACAAAGTTTATGAACAAGTATAACGAAAATGTTCCAGAATGTGTAGCATTGTGGAATGAGTGTCTAGCCATTATAAAAGACAACATTTCAGAAGTGCAATTTACAACGTGGTTTGAGCCAATAGTGGCAGAGAAGTGGGAGGATCGGACATTGACGATTCAAGTACCGAGTCAGTTCTATGCTGATTTTGTAGACGAACATTATATGGAGTTGTTGAAAAAGACATTCGATCGTGTAATGGGAGAGGGAACAAAACTAATGTATAGTATAGTTGCTGAAAGTGTTCAAAAAACAAAGATTGTAGTTGCACCAACTCCACAAGCTGGATCATTTAATCCTTTTATATCAAGAACGAGAACAACCATTGATCCTCAATTAAATCCAAATTACACATTTGATACTTTTGTAGAAGGAAGTTGTAATAAGTTAGGGGCAGAAGCAGGTTTGTCTGTAGCAAAAGCACCTTTCAAGAATACATTTAATCCTTTATTTATCTATGGTGGATCAGGTTTGGGTAAGACACATCTAGCACATGCGATTGGTTGGGAGATTTTGAAAAACTATCCAGATAAGAATGTCTTGTATGTAGATGCGAATCGATTCCAATTGCAATATTCAGATGCTCATTTGAATAACAAAGTGAATGATTTCTTGAATTTCTATCAGCAAATAGATGTGTTGATTGTTGATGATATTCAATTTTTCTCGGGAAAGACAGGAACACAAAATGTTTTCTTTCAAATATTCAATCATCTTCAACAACAAGGGAAACAAATCATTTTAACTTCTGATTGCTCTCCTAAATCTTTACAAGGATTGGATGAGAGAATGCTGACTCGTTTCCGTTGGGGATTAACGGTTGAATTGGATGTTCCTACTCAAGATACTCGTAAGGCTATTCTTCAATCTAAGGTTAGAAATGAAGGTTTGTTGATTCCAGAAGCTGTTGTTGATTATATTGCTCGTAATGTGACGGACAACATAAGAGAATTGGAAGGCGTGATTGTTTCGTTATTGGCACAATCCACATTAACAAAAACTGAAATTAATGTAGATTTAGCAGAAAGAGTTGTTGAACGTATTGTAGATGTTGCTGACAAAACAATTACTATTCAATCTATTCAGAAACTAGTTTGCGATTATTATCGTTTGGAAGCCGGTGATATCCAGACAAAATCTCGAAAAAGAGAGGTCGTGCAAGCTCGTCAGATCGCTATGTATTTATCACGAAAATACACTAAAAATTCTTTGTCGTCAATTGGAGAGCAAATTGGTCATAGAGATCATGCAACTGTGTTGTATGCATGCAATGCAGTGACAGATCTTTTGAAATATGACAAATCTTTTAGACAAAGTTTGGAAACAATTGAAAATTCATTAAAATAATTCTATATTTGTAGCCAATTTAAATTTCGAATTATATGGTATATAAGTTTGTTTTATTGTCTGATGAAGTAGATGAATTTGGTTGCGAAATACAAATTGATTCAGAGGCTACATTTATGGATTTACATGATGTTATATTGAAGTCTGTTGGTTATACGAATGACCAAATAACTTCTTTCTTTGTGTGTGATGATGATTGGGAAAAAGAAGTTGAAATCACTCAGATACAAATGGATACGGCATCAGATGTTGATAGTTATGTGATGGATGAAACTAAGTTGTATGATCTTGTAAATGATGAAGGTCAGAAACTTATGTTCGTATTTGATTATATGAATGATCGTGCTTTTTTTATGGAGTTGAAAAGCATCATTACAAATAAGGAATTGTCAAAACCTATATGTAATATATCAAAAGGGAAAGCACCTGCTCAGTTGTTAGATGCAATTATGGAGGATCCGACTACGTTAATAAAAGCTGCTGCCGTCTTTGATGAGGTAGAGGATTTTTTAGATGGAGAAGGATTTAATGAAGATGAATTAGATGGTCTTAGTATAAATGATAATTATTTTGAAGAGTAACTTTATGGGGTTACCTTCAATTTTGGTATAATTATTGTATATTTTAATTTGGGTAAAGATAGCCTAATCATATATTTTCATTATTACTCTTTCGTTTTTGGCTTTTTTATCCTTTAAATAATGGGTTTCGTTGAAATTTTTTCTATTTTTGATGAAATCTCTATAATTTTGAATTGAATTTAATATCCATGGTTATGAGAAAAACATTATTATTAGCGTTCGTTGCATTTTTTTCACTCTCATCTGTCTCTGTAAATGCTGAAAAAACATTTGAAGGGAAAGTCTTAAAAGAGGTGAAAGAATGGCGTGTCGATGGTTCAAAAAAGAAATTGGATCATTTGACCAAATACAAAGACGGGAAAAAAGTGGAAGAAATAGAATATTCTTCTATTGGTGAACAAAAATCACGTACAACCTATTCTTATAATGAAAAAGGTAAATGCATTGAGGAAAAGTATTATGATGAATATAACAAATTGGAAAAAACGGTTCAGTTTGAATATTTAGATAATGGTAAGAAAAAATCTCAAAAGACACTTCTTCCAAACGGTAAAGTGAAAAGTTATAAAGAGTTTGAATACATAGTAGAATAGAATGGAGGAACTCGTTAAATCTATTGACGAAAAGCTTTCCGCTTTTGATACAATTACGTTAGACGAGATGAGCGGAATCCGTTTGATGAACCGTATTGATACTAAATTCCTTGTCAATGTTCATCAACTTCCTATTCTTTTGGATATGGCTAAAAAGGATTATTATGTACAAGAAATCGGTAATTTGAGAAAAGCTTTTTATCGCACATTGTATTATGATACGCCTGAAGCTACTATGTATGTTGTTCATCAAAATGGCAAATTGAATAGACAAAAAATTCGTGTGCGCGAATATGTCGAGTCTAATTTGATGTTTTTAGAAGTAAAAACAAAAAATAATAAAGGAAGAACCTCGAAAAAACGTATTTCCATTTCAGATGAAAATGTGCTTAAGAATGAAGAAGCTGTTTCTTTCTTAAATGAAAAATCTAAGTTTAAAATGAATGAAATCGATTTTCGATTGCGTAATAGTTTCTTTAGAATCACTTTAGTCAATAAAGAAAAATCCGAGCGTCTAACAATTGATTTTAATATTAATTTTGAGAATTGCGTGACAGGCGTAAAGAATACTATCTCCAAATTATGTATTGTGGAGGTGAAACAAGATGGAAATGCACATTCTCATTTTAAAGATTATCTTTCTTCTCTTCGTATCAAAAAACGAAGTATTAGTAAATATTGTTTAGGTATGGTGTTGACAGATCCTTCTTTAAAAAACAATCGCTTTAAGGAGAAAGTCCGCTATATTAATGGTTTATGATAATTAGTAAAAAATAAATAAAAAAATTATGGCTCTTTTAACAAGTATTATGGATTATGAGTTCTTCGGAACTGCCTTGATTAATACAGATGGCCTTTGGCAACTTTTGTTTCGTTTCGGCTTAAATGTTTTAGTCACTTCTTTGATTATTGTTTGGCTATATTACAGCAAATCAAAGAGAAGAGATTATGTGTTTACATTCACTTTAATCAGTACAACTGTATTTTTGTTGATATTCTTATTGGGTAGTGAAAAACTTCAAATCGGATTAGCTCTTGGCTTATTTGCAATATTTGGTATTATCCGATATAGAACAGATACTGTTCCTATTCGAGAAATGACCTATTTGTTCTTGATTATTGGACTTTCTGTTATCAACGCTTTAGCTATTAGTGTTAGCTATATTGAATTGTTCATTACGAATTTCTTGTTCGTGTTTATGACATGGTTGATGGAGAAAACTCGTATTGTCTCAAAAAGTGCATGTAAGTTGATTAAATATGAAAAAATAGATTTAGTTACTCCTGAAAAGTATAATGAAATGTTGGAAGACATAAAAAAACGTACAGGCTTGAATGTAACTAAAGCTGAAGTGGGCTACATCGATTTCTTGAAAGATACAGCTTTGGTAAAGGTATATTATGAATCTGCTTCTAAAGAGATTAATACGGTTGACTCGATAACTCGTGCTAAAGACTTTAATGGATAGAATAATCTTAAAAATATTTATTGTTACAATCTCTCTCTGTTGTTCTTTCAATGTAATGGCAGAGAGAGATGCTTGTGATTTCTCCACATCGTATGATGCCGGAGTTTCAAAGAAGTTTTTTAAACGTTTAGAACTTGGCTTGACTGAGTCGGTTTCGTTAAACAATAATTCTTCCACGATAGATAAATTTTCATCAAAAGCTGATGTTTCTTTTGCGGTCATTCGTAAAATGTTCAAGGTCGGCGTTTCATATTATGCAATTGCAAAAAACAGACACGATGATTTCTATTTAAATCATAGATTTCAGGGTTATACTAATTTGAAATATGACGTCAATCGTTTTACGTTTGCTTGGAGATCACGCTATCAAATGACATATCGCCCTGAAAAAGAATTAGAAAAACAATGGATAAACTATTGGAGAAATCGGTTGTCAGTTTCTGCTAAAATGCCTAAAATAGCTTTGCACCCTGGAGTTGCAGCAGAAATGTTCTTGAGAACAAATAATTACAAGGGCAATGAAATTAGCAAAATGAGATACGAGTTTTTCTTAAAATACGAATTCGATAAAAAAAATTCTCTTAAACTATATTATCAGTATGATGATGCCATGAATGTAAAAAATCCTAAAGACGTTAGTAATTTAGGCTTGGCATATCAATTTAGTTTTTAATAAAATGATTATTCGTGATAGATTGTCGAAGTTGTTCGATGATAACAATATAAAAGCTGGAATTTGGTTCTTTCTACTGAATTCAGCTTTTGTCTTTTTAATATCGTTAAAGTATTTTGTTCTTTTGTTTTCAGAAGCTGCTTTAATACATCCTGTTTATTCTGTTTTTGCTTGTTTTTGCCATTTTACATGTATTACGCTAATACTTTTTTGGGTTCTGTTCCTTCCTGCGTATTGTTTGACGCATAAATACAAAGTTGCTAAATATATAACAATCGTTGTTACAACACTTTCTTTAATTGTATTAGCAATAGATGCATATGTGTTTTCATTGTATAGATTTCATTTGAATTCATACGTGATGGATCAAATATTTGGTCCATCGGCTGGTCAAGTTTTTGAATTTACATTAGGACAATATATAATTGTTATTTCTGCTTTATTGTTATTGTTTACAATAGAATTTTTCGTTTTTAAGTTGGCAGAGAAGATTTCTCGACGTATATCTTCAAAAGTCTTGAGTCTTTTGGCTATTGTTTGGTTTTCTTCGTTCATATTTGTTCAATCATTCCGAACCGTTGGGTTGATGAATAATGATCGATCTATTGTTTCTATAGAAAGACATTTTCCAATGGTCCTTCCTATATATCCTACTACTTTTTTCTCGGATGATAGTTCTTCTGTATCTATGAAAGTTACAGGATGTCAATATGATTATCCTAAAAATCCGATTAAGGTAACTTCTTCAAAGAAAAATCTTTTAATTATCGCATTTGATTCATGGCGATATACTACCATGGATTCATTATGTACACCTAATATTTATTCCTTTTCAAAGAATGCAATTACTTTTCATCAACATTATAGTGGAAGTAATGGAACAAAATCTGGTGTTTTTTCTATTTTTTATGGATTGTCAGGCTCCTATTTTAATGATTTTATGGATCAATCGATAGAACCCGTATTCTTACAATCATTAAAAAACAACAATTATGAAATACGTTTGTTCCCTAGCGCGTCTTTACGAAATCCTCCATTAGACAAATGTACATTCTTGTCTTTTGCTGATCAGTGTGATCCTACTCAAGGTATGAATGCTTGGCAGAGGGATGTAAATTTATCGCTAAACTTTATCAACTATTTGTCAGAAAGAGATACAACAAAACCTTTTATGTCATTCCTCTTTTTCGATTCTTTGCATAGTATGATTAAGCCAGATGATTATAAAGGTCCCTTTCAACCATCTTGGGAAAATGCTAAATATGAATTACTTGGGAAAGATGTTGATCCAACCGAATTTTTAAATTTGTATAAAAACATGGTCTATTACTTGGATAGTCTAGTAGGAAATGTTTTAAATGAAATGCAAGAAAAGGGACTATTAGAAAATACTATTGTATTGATTACGGGTGATCATGCACAAGAGTTCGACGATAATCATCATGCTTTTTGGGGACATAATGGCAATTTTTCAGATGCACAAATTAGAGTTCCTCTGATTTATTATTATCCGAAGTGCCAACCAACGCATTACCATCATTGGACAGCGCATTATGATATTGTTCCGACGTTAATGCATGATATGATGAACGTGGAAAATCCTATAACAGATTATTCTATTGGTAAATATTTACAAGATACAACTGACAGAACCTTTTTGATGGTAGATAGTTATATAGGTGTGGGAATGATTGATTCTGTGAAAAATATTACAAATATCTTTTATGATGGAACATACCAAATCACAGATTCTATGATAAATGAGGATTTCAAGTCGGAGATAAATAAAAATTTAGTGTCTAATGTTAGAAGTCAGCAGGGAATGTTTCTTCGTTAGATGATATGAAAGGATAAAATTGCCAAGGCTCTTTTTAGAGAATTTATAATGTGAAAAAAATTTAAGCGAACAAATAAATAAAGGACGGGGAATATGATAGGAGAAAGAGTTAAGTACCATTTGATATGCCATAAAAAAGCATCTTTTAAATTTTGCTAAGTGCATATTTTTTATTTATTTTTGTAGTTAGAATTGTTTTGAACGATTTTTTATAATTTATATCATAAAATAGTAAAATTATGGTTTATACAAAGGAAGTGCAACAAATGTGTTGTGTTGCCAAAGGTCCTAATCACGGACCAGCTCCAATTCCTGAAGAAGGAAAATGGATTCAAGCAAAAGAAATCAAAGATATTTCAGGTTTGACCCATGGTATTGGATGGTGTGCTCCTCAACAAGGTGCATGTAAGTTGACATTGAATGTTAAGAAGGGTGTGATTGAAGAATGTTTGGTAGAAACTATCGGATGTTCAGGTATGACACATTCAGCAGCAATGGCATCAGAAATTCTTCCAGGTAAAACTTTATTGGAAGCATTAAATACCGATTTAGTATGTGATGCAATCAATACAGCAATGCGTGAGTTGTTCCTTCAAATCGTATATGGTCGTACACAATCAGCATTCTCTGAAGGCGGTTTGGCAATTGGAGCAGGATTGGAAGACCTAGGTAAAGGTTTGATTGGTCAAATGGGTACTTTGTATGGTACAAAAGAAAAGGGAACACGTTATTTGCAATTAACAGAAGGATATATCACAAAGATGTTCCTTGACAAAGACGACCAAGTATGTGGTTATGAGTTTGTTCATATGGGTAAGTTCATGGATGCTGTTAAGAAGGGTGTTCCTGCTGCAGAAGCATTGAAGAGCGTTACTGGTACATATGGACGTACTAAGAAAGAAGATGGCGCTGTTAAATCAATTGACCCACGTAAAGAATAATATTATTTACTATTGAACATTTACAATTATCTATTCCCATGTTGGAATATAATAAAAGGTAAAGTGTAAGTATTCTTTTAGTAAAAATAAATAGTAAATAAAAAAATAGTAAATAAGGTTATGATAAGAGAAGTTAAATTTGAATCACAAGATCGCCGTATCAAACAAATCGAAGATTGTTTGAAAAAACATGGCATTTCTTCTATCGAAGAAGCAAACAAAATCTGCGACAAGGCAGGTTTGGATCCATATAAGACATGCGAGGAGACTCAGATGATCTGTTTCGAAAACGCAAAGTGGGCATATGTAGTAGGTAGTGCTATTGCATTGAAGGAAAAAGCTAAGAATGCTGTTGAAGCTGCTAAGTATATTGGTGAGGGTCTTCAATCATTCTGTATTCCTGGATCAGTTGCTGATGATCGTAAAGTAGGTTTAGGTCACGGTAATTTGGCAGCTCGTTTGTTGTCTCCTGAATCAAAATGTTTTGCATTCTTGGCAGGTCACGAATCATTTGCTGCAGCTGAAGGAGCAATCAAGATTGCTAAGATGGCTAACAAATCAAGACCAAAAGACAAACCATTACGTTGTATCTTGAATGGTTTAGGAAAAGATGCTGCTCAAATTATTTCACGTATCAATGGTTTCACATACGTTCAAACTAAATTTGATTACTTCACAGGTAAGTTGAAAGTCGTTAAGAAAATCGCTTATTCAGAAGGTGAACGTGCTGCTGTAAATTGTTACGGAGCTGACGATGTTCGTGAAGGTGTAGCTATCATGTGGAAGGAAAATGTAGATGTTTCAATCACAGGTAACTCAACCAACCCAACTCGTTTCCAACATCCAGTTGCAGGTACTTACAAGAAAGAACGTGTTCTTGCAGGTAAACCTTATTTCTCAGTTGCATCAGGAGGTGGAACAGGTCGTACATTGCACCCAGATAACATGGCTGCAGGTCCTGCTTCATATGGTATGACTGATACTTTAGGTCGTATGCACTCAGATGCTCAGTTCGCTGGATCTTCTTCAGTTCCTGCTCACGTTGAGATGATGGGATTCCTAGGAATCGGTAACAACCCTATGGTTGGTTGTACTGTTGCTTGCGCCGTTGAGGTTGACTTGTTCTTGAACAAGAAATAATATTCATTATATTTGATAGGAAGTGATAGCAATTTTGTGTTGCTATCACTTTTTTTTGTTAAAAAATGTTATTTTTATTTGAGGGGGATAGATGGTTTTGTTTCTCTGTCTTTCTGTTTTTCCTTTGTGTTTTAGTAGTTTTAGATATGCCTTTTTTGTAATAATCTATTTGGGAAATTAAAAATACTTTGTCTGTTTTTTGTTTTTTTAAGAAATATATCTACCTTTGCCAAACTATAAATGTTACGTGTTGCATTTATAATAATACTAATTCGATGAAAAACGTTTAATGATGAATATTAGAGATCGTATAATAGCAGTTGTAGCGTTATTGTCAATGTTCTTTTTGGCAAACGCTCAAGATGAAATAGTTTGTGATCAATACCATTTCAATTATTATTTGGTGAATCCAGCCGTAGCTGGAGCAGAACGCTGTACACACTTGATGTTGACAGGTAAGTTCCAATGGCTGGGACAAGATGATCATCCGATGACTCAAACATTGAGTGCTAGAACTCGTGTGTTAAACAATGTGGGTATCGGTGCGTACTTTTACAACGACAAAAACGGATATTCCTATCGTCAGGGTGGAGAGGTGACGTTCGCTTACCATATTCCATTGACAGAAAATAATCGTTACACAATGAAACAACGTTCGATCGGACGTCAGTTGTCATTTGGTATTTCTATGATGGTCAACCACTTTAATTTTGATAATTATTTGGTGGACGAGTATGGCGCTACCGATAATGTTTTGGGTAACGAGGGAATGGACAAGGGTATTTATTTTAATGCCAATGCCGGTTTGTATTTCTTGTGGGAAGGTTTCTTCTTGGGATATTCCATGAGCAACTTGATTCCTACAGAATTGACGGAGTTGGGATTGGATGAACCTATTAGACCATTAACAGGATATGGTTTTTTGGGATATGACTTTGACTTTGTTAATAATATGACTTTAGAGCCAGCTGTCATGTTTAAGTTTAATGCCAATGATGAACGTCAGTTGGATGTAAACTTGAAGTTCATGCAGACATTACCATCTAACGAGGATTTGTCTTATTGGATTCAGGCATCTTACCGTCATACATTGGATAATAGCGATTACGGACCAGCTCCGTTGGCGTTGTATGCTATGGGTGGAATTCGTTTCAAAGGTTTCCATTTAGGTTATGCTTATCAGGTTGGATTGACAACATTCAATCGTCAGAACCATGGTACGCATGAGGTTATGTTAGGATACACTTGGTGTGTTACTAAACACTTCTGTAGATAATGAATATATGAAACGGAATAGTATATATTGTAAACATTTAAGAAAACTTCTGATTTTTGAATCAGAAGTTTTGGTCGTGTTTGGTAATTAATTAAAGTGAGTATATTTTATAATAGAAAAAATTATAGGCAAGATATGAAAAACACTTTTTATTCTTTTAGGATTATCGCTTTTTTAGTGATTAGTTTTCTTTCCGCTTCCAACATAAGTGCTCAATGGGGTGGAAATAGTTTGCCATTAATCTCAGGAACTAATTTTAAAGTTTCTGGAGGAGACTTGAAATATTATAATTCATTGGATGAGGTTGATGGATGGGAAGGTTTTATACTCCCTAATGTTAAAATGACTGGTAATTTTGCTGTGGTAGATACAACAAATTCTAATGCGAATTTATCACATTTCTTATCAGAAAGTAAGGGAACAGGATTCTCAACAAAAAATTTCTATGGAATTAATAATAGTTCCATAAAATTAGATTCACTTCGTTTGTTAGAGGATGATGGATGGGGAATGGTTATCTCTGGAGGATCAAAAGGACTTGCTTATGGTGATAAGATTATGTCACTTACAGTAGGAGGTTTAAAGCCAAATGGAAATTATCGAGTTGAAGTTGAGTATTGTGCTCCGACAAATAAGGATTTTACAAATACACAAAGTGATCTGAATAAAAAAGCAAAAACCACCCAAAGAAATAATAATGAAGTAGGTGGTTTGCTTGGTCATGTGAATTGTGCAGCTACTAATTATGTAGATTTTGGATCAAAGTTATCTAAATCTGGTGAATGTGCAAAGGGTGTTGTTAGTTATACCGCAAATCAACAAACATCTGGTGCTATTGGTGAAGATGGTATATTGACTTTTGATTTGGCTATTAATTCGATTGCTCCTCACTCTGCCTTGAAAATTAAGTCAATCAAGGTTTATGGAGAACTTGCTATTGGTATACGAGGTCAGGCTGAAGTATGTGCTGGTGGTGAAACTTCAGTTTTAGCATTGACAAGTACATTTAATAATGTAAAGTATCAATGGTATAAAAATAATCAAGCGATCTCTGGTGCAAATAATATTTCATATACTCATGAGTCGGGTGATGAAGTTAAGAAGAAAACGACGTATTATTGTGAAATCACTACGCCGAATGGAGATAAAATAAAATCGGAATCATTTACAGTTACTGATATAGAGTGTTGTAGTGATAAAAATGGTAATCCAGCATCTCAAAAGTTAATTTGGCAAGATGACTTTGGAACATTTACTTCAGCAACTAATTATTGGGTATGGGATTATTCCGATATATCAAATCCTAAAAAGGTTAGTTATACAAATGGAAAAAAATGGCAAAGACCGGTTGTTGCTGGTGTTGTAGCACCAGAGGATGCAACATTTGCCATAGTAGGTGATGACGGAGATTGCGATTGTCCTCCTAAACATGCATCTGCTGATAATGGAAAATTTGGTGAAGGTTATTATACTATAGCAGGTTATGTGACAAGTTATGGTATGAATGGTGGTAATAACATGGGATGGGTTGGATATTATGGTAATGGTGTTGAACCATCAAAAAATGGATTCACTTATGCTCCTGATCATACGTATGGTGGTAAAGATTATGGAGGAATGCTTTATTTAAATATTGGTTCTGATCCTGATGCGGTTATCTATGACCGTACCATAAAAGGTTTGTGTGATAGACATATTACAGTAAAATGTTATGTTAACTGCTTTTCTAAAGGAACTTATCCAGTAAAAGTATATATTCAGGTTACAGACTTAAAGAGTGGAGTTTCTAGAAAATCAAATTCTGTAACACGTTATAATAATGCAACAGCAGGAACTGGATGGGAAGTTGCTCAGGTTTCGATGGACTTGACGGGAACAGAATTACGTTTTCAGGTATTCTCTGAAATTGGTGGTAATGATAAATCTCAGGCTGGCGATCCTTTGAAAGGTGCAAATATTGATGGTAATGACTTGATATTGGATGATATTATGATTTATGCATGTGCAGAACCTAGTGTCGGAATGTTCTTTGATTTGCCATCTCATGCAAAGGATTCTACAACTTGTGATGGAAGTGATGTTAAGTTGTATGTAGAGGAAACAAAGATGATTCAAACTAATATTGGTCCGGATGCGCGCTATTTGTATCAATATGCTTTACAAGATCCTGATGATCCTTCGTCATGGAAAACGTTTGCTGGTCCTGTTAAAGATATAGTATATGAAGATGTTGCTTCTCTTATTTCAACTTTAAAACCTGAAAGTGGTGATAAGATATATTTTAGAACAGTATTGGGTGTGGAATCTGCGCTTGATCCAAATGATGAATATAATCCTAATTCACCATGTGGTAACTATTCTGTGTCCGAACCAATTACGTTAAATATTGATTGCCCAGTATGTACAAAACCAGTAGATGTTATTATTTCTCCTGATTTAGTAGTTGATCCTTCTAATCCATATAAGAAAGTTCAATTATGTGAAGGACAAAAGACTATTTTGTCAACAAAGGAGATTAAAGACTCTACGGGTACGTATGATAAATTTAGAATACAATGGCATAAAGAAAGTTTGACTTCATCTCCAATTAGTTCTGTCGTTGGTAATAAAGCAAAAGATTTAACGGTTGATTGGAGTGATGCAACACCAGAAGGTGTTAAATATTATGTGAAAGTTTATGATGATGAATTTCCTACTGCTAATTCATGTTATAAATTTGATAGCGTGATTGTTGTGGCTAATCCAACTCCAATTCAGTCCGATATTGTGGTTGAACCTTTCTGTGAAAATTTTGCAGGATGGAAAGATAACTTTGATTTGGCTATGTCAGTTGTTCAAACTTCTAAATATACTATTCAATGGTGTAAGGATGATGCTTGCACTACTGCAGGAACTTCGCCAAATATGGATGGAATTCCAGCTGGTCTTTATGATTATTACTTTACTTTGTTGGATAAGAATAGTAAATGTGAAAGTGAACCAGTGAAAGTTTCATTTGATATTAAAGCTAATCCTTTACCATTGTCAACAAGTTTAGTCCAGTATTTGAAATCACAAGAGAATATACCATCTGTATTAGTGCAAAGTCCTAATGCTATTACGGGTGTTACGGACGAAGTTTTGTGGACTACGTTAACGGAAACGGATGCAAAACCATCTATTTCAGATTCTTTGTCTGCTACTTCGACTGATCCAACACCTACTATTAAAGATAAGGTAGGAACTGATGATGAAGTATATTATTCTTGGGTTTATCAAAGAGTGGAAATCTCACCTAATGTATATTGTGCTAGTGAAATGAGTAAAGTTGAAATAGATATTTTGGGTGCTCCAGCTCCTGATGTAACTTCTGTTTCTTATTGTGTTAATGATCCAAGTGTTGAAAGTATTGGAAATAGAGCTACGTTTGGTAGTAAATCTGATCCAAATAAAACATATGAACTTTTATTCTATGAAAGTGAGACATCAACAACTCCTATATCTGAAGCAAAAATGCCAGATGTGTCAGTTTCGGGTAAAACTACATATTATGTTTCTCAACGTGAGGTTGGAACAGATAATGAAAGTAAACGTGTTCCATTTAGTATAGAAGTTTATGATGTTGCTGATTTAAAAACAGCGAATACAATAGATCTTTGTAAAGAAAATAAAGAATTCTCATTGTATGCATTCCCTGGTACTACTTCACAATATGTGAAATCTGAATCTGATTTTTATTGGGCTGAAGAAACTGATGATATTAATACGTCAACGCAGACAGTTTCGCCTGTTGGTGTGTCAAGTACTGCTGGTGTCTTACATTATCAGGTACAACCATATTTCAAGTTGAGCTCTACTCAAATATGTAGGGGTGTTGCTCAAAATATTGATGTTAATATTTATGAAACAACAGCACCGTCTCCAGCAACTGTTCAGTATATAAAAGCAGATTCTGAGGATGGACATTTATTCCCATCAATAACAACTAAAAATACTTGGAAAGAAGAGTCAGGTTATAGGTATTATTACTCATCTATTAGTGAGACTAATGACAAACCTTTGTCAACTTATCAGTTGGGTGCCCCTTCTCCTCAGTATGATGTTAATGTTTTAAATGGAGGAACTAAATTATTATATACATGGGTTTATAGAGTTTCGGATTCTAATCCTATTGACTGTGCTAGTGATACAATAATGATTACAATTAAGATCAGTGATGCACTTCCTCCGTTAGTTAAAAATGTTTTTGTGTGTGAAGGATCTTCGGTTCCTTTATTACAAGCAGAAGTTCAACTTTTACCAAATGATAATGTTCATAGTGTTGACGATTATGAGTTGTTATGGTATGGTAGTGTAGATCCTTCTGTTGATGTTACTGCAACTTCGGTTGAAAGTGGTTCTACTTTTAATACTGGTATAACAAATGCTACTGTTGTCAATAATGCAAAAACTACATATAAATATTATGTTACTCAGAAAGATAAGGGTAATGGAGCTGAAAGTTCTTCTTCTGAAATTGTTGTAACCGTACTTCCAAAACCAGTGGCTGTACCAAAAGATGTTCCAGCACAATGCG
>JAKSLB010000020.1 GCA_024401435.1 Paludibacteraceae bacterium
TTACGGTCTATGATGCCCTTGGCAGGGTAGTACGTGCCAATGTGGAATCCACCACTTGCCTGCAAGGTTTGAAAGTTGGCGTGTATGTTGTGAACGGACAGAAGTTTGTTGTAAAAAAAGAGAATTAAAGTTCAATAGTTTCACTGGACAAATTGGAGAATAGGATAGACATTGATAAGTTAGGTGCTGTATCATTCAAGATGGTATTGACAGTTGTCGGGTACGTATGCTTATCGTCGTCCAGATGGCGTATGTGTCATCCTTATTGATTGTCTAAAGTCGTGAACTCATAAATATGTAAACGAAAAATATAATGAATAAACTAACTATTCTATTCACCCTCCTGACGCTCAGCGCAGGGGCGTGGGCAAATGAAATTACTTACACGGCAACAAGTGCGTTGACTATCAATAGTGATAACGCATTTAATTTGACGCCTCAGAGTCATGCTTTTGCTATTAGTACGGGTAAAGGTACTATTAGTTTTGATGGAGATGTCACAGAGATTAGAGAACTCGCTTTCGCAAATTGCGGCAGTTTGACGTCTATTACCATTCCTGAGACTGTGACAACGATTGGAGATGAAGCTTTCGCAAATTGCGACAGTTTGATATCTATTACCATTCCTAAATCCGTAACAACGATTGGAGAGGAAGCTTTTAATGATTGCGACAAATTGACGCAGGTTATCCTTCCTAATACCATAACAACGATTGGAAAGGAAACTTTCGCAAATTGCGACAGATTGATGTCTATTACCATTCCTAAATCCGTAACAACGATTGAAAGTATGGCATTTTATTATTGTTATTTCTTGAATTCTATCACCATTCCTAAATCCGTAACCGAGATTGGAGATGATGCATTTGCAGCATGCGGTTTAACTACCGTTAAATTTGAGGGGAATGCTTGCTCAAATGCGATTATAAAAGATGCATTTAGAAAGGTTGGTACCAAAGAAGATCCAGTAACCTTGATTTTGCCAGAAGATTGGAATTATGATGCAGCTCCAACAGATAATGCTACGGCATGGCATGGTGGCTATTTCAACTCCAATCTTTTTTCAACGGATGGTGCAACGGATAGGAAAGCCGCTATTGATACTATTACCGCCATATTGGAAGGCTATTCCGAGAGTGCCTATTTACAGTCTTTATTGACAGAAGAGGTGGCTAAAATCAATGCAGCCACTAACCGACTTGCGGTAAACGAGAGAAAGCAAGCCGCCGCCGATAGATTGAAATTTGCTGTAACTGCTTATGTTAATGGCTTGTCTGATGGTCAAACAACAGGTGACGCTGCTGGCTACCAGCGTGCGAAGAACGAACTGCCTACCGATGCCGAAGATGCTAAAGGTGCTGCGGTAGTGATTACCAAGGGGAAAAAGAGTGTGATGCTCATCAATCCTGAAAAGGTGGAGTTTATTAAGACATCAACAGAAGAATAAATAAAAACATAATCAATATGCGTAAATTAGTTATATTTATCACGCTCCTGATGCTCAGCGCAGGACTTTGGGCAGAGAATCCACCAGAACTGCCTGCGGGAGAAATATCTTATAATGGATTGTATTTCAGATGTTTGAGTAATGAATGCGTTGAGTTAGTAAAAAACAATGATAAAGAACTAGATTCATATAGTGGTAATATTGTTGTTCCAAAAAGGTTTGAGTTCATTGATACACAACAAAAACGTTATGTCTTGAAAGTTATACAAATTGGAGCCGATGCTTTTATGGATTGTCTCAATTTGACTTCTGTCACCCTTCCAACAACGATTGAAGCTATAGGAAACAATGCATTTGCTAACTGTGAGAATCTGAAATTCGTTACATGTTTGGGTGACACTCCTCCAACGATAGCAGACGATATCTTTTCAGAAAAAATGGGAACCATAGTTTATGTTCCCCGTGGGACAACAGTTGCATATAAGGAGGCTTGGAGTGTGTATGCAGACCGCATTCGTCTCACAGATTTAGAGGCAGCTAAAGAGAATGCCATCAATTCTATAGAAACCGCTCGTCAAGGTATTCAGAATACCAATATCAACAACTGGATAGATGGAGCTATTAACGACATTAATGCTGCAGGTATAGACGCAGAAAAGGTCGATGACATAAAGAATCAGATCCTTACCATGATCAATATCTTTCAAGACGGCAAAACCGAAGGTGTAGAGGAAGCACTTGGCGAGATGGGCAAAGAATGCACTGGCTGTCCAGCTGTTAAAGTTAAGAAAGGCACCACATCCGTTACCTTCTATGCCCCCGAAAGAGTGGAATATATTAAAACTCAATCAGAATAAATTCGCTCACTATCTATGGCCAAACTGCTCAATCCGGTCAACTCATAGCTGATGGAAGAATATTGGCAGCTGGTATTGGTGGAGGATGTCATGGTAACGGCTATAACATTACTATCAATGGCGGTAGGATTATAGCCGTTAATACTTGTCTATATGAAGATGAATTTAAATCCGGTGCCGGTATCGATGGCGGCCAAAATGGTGTAGGTGGGGACATTACTATCTTTCCACCTTGCCTTTTGTACGTATACCGATAGCAATGACGCACGTATGTCATTGTGGACGTATGCTATACGTTCCTACTTATGAGATGCTGTTTTGAGAGACTGCGTTTTATGACGTTCCTACTTGTCATTCTTATTTTTTTTTGTAAAATTTAAGATATCAAATGCACTGCGTATTGAAAAAAAAGTGTAACTTTGCACCCAATAAAAAATAATGTAAATCAAAGAACTAAAAAGAGTATGTCCGTACATCAATACATAGTAATTTGTTGGGATGCTGTGAAGACATTGGTGTTTTGTTCTTGTTAGTTTTTCGTTGCGGTGGTAGTTTCCCCCGCTTTTTTTTTGTTAAGAAGTTATTTAAAGAGATTAAATATATGAAGTCACAGAAAGTTAAAAAGGTCATTTTGCTAGGATCTGGAGCTTTAAAAATTGGACAAGCCGGAGAATTTGACTACTCTGGTTCACAGGCTCTAAAAGCAATGCGTGAGGAGGGTATCTCCACAGTTTTGATTAACCCTAATATCGCAACGATCCAAACGTCGGAAGGCGTAGCTGATAAGGTTTATTTCTTACCTATCACTCCTTATTTCGTTGAGGAAGTTATTAAGAAAGAACAACCTGATGGTATTTTGTTAGCTTTCGGTGGACAAACTGCATTGAACTGCGGTACAGAACTCTACCTTTCTGGTACATTGGAGAAATATGGTGTACAAGTATTGGGTACTTCAGTTGATGCAATTATGATTACGGAAGACCGTGATCTTTTCGTTAAGAAATTAAATGAAATTCAGGCTAAGACTCCAGTTTCTCAGGCTGTAGAGAATATGCAAGATGCTTTGACTGTTGCTCGTAGAATCGGTTATCCGGTCATGGTACGTTCAGCTTATGCACTAGGAGGTCTTGGATCAGGTATCTGTGCTAATGAAGAGGAGTTTGTTGAACTTTGTGATAGTGCTTTGGCTCATTCTAAACAAATTCTTGTTGAGGAATCATTGAAGGGTTGGAAGGAGATAGAGTTTGAGGTTATCCGTGATGCTAACGATCATTGCTTCACTGTTGTTCCAATGGAAAACTTCGACCCACTTGGAATCCACACTGGTGAAAGTATCGTTGTCGCTCCAATCATCTCTTTGACACAAGATCAAATCAATTTATTACAAGATATTGCAAAGAAAGTTGTTCGTCACATTGGTATTGTGGGTGAATGTAATATTCAATATGCATTCAATGCTGAGACAAACGACTATCGTATTATAGAAATCAATGCTCGTTTGAGCCGTTCTTCAGCATTAGCTTCTAAAGCTTCTGGTTATCCTTTGGCTTTTGTTGCTGCTAAGTTGGCTTTGGGCTATACCCTTGACCAAATTGGTGAGATGGGCACTCCAAACTCAGCATACGTTGCTCCTTCAGTAGATTACATGATTGTTAAGATTCCTCGTTGGGACTTGACCAAGTTCGTAGGTGTTGATCGTGAAATCAACTCATCTATGAAATCGGTTGGAGAAATCATGTCTATCGGTAAATCATTCGAAGAGATCATGCAAAAAGGTCTTCGTATGATTGGTCAGGGTATGCATGGATTCGTTGGTAACCACGATTTGGAATTTGACGATTTGGATAAGGAGTTGTCGCATCCAACTGATATGCGTATCTTCGCCATTGCTGCCGCATTGGAGAAAGGCTACTCAATTGAAAAAATCGTAGACCTTACGAAGATTGACAAGTGGTTTATCGGCAAGTTGAAAAATATCGTTGACTATACTAAAGTATTAGGTCAATATAAGAAGATTGAAGATATCCCTGCTGACGTGATGAAAGAAGCTAAGAGACTAGGTTTCTCTGACTTCCAGATTGCGCGTTATACGGAGAATCCGGAAAACAACATGGAGAAGGAATCACTTCGTGTTCGTGCATTACGTAAGAAACAAGGAGTTGTGCCTGTTGTTCGTCGTATCAACACAGTTGCTTCTGAACATCCAGAGTTGACCAATTACTTGTATATGACATACGGTGCAGATGAGCACAGCATCGATTATTCATACAGAAATGACAAGAACATTGTAGTTTTAGGTTCTGGTGCTTACAGAATCGGTTCTTCTGTTGAGTTCGACTGGTGTTCAGTAAACGCTGTACAAACAGCCCGTAAGTTGGGTTACAAGTCAATCATGATCAATTACAACCCAGAGACGGTATCTACGGACTATGATATGTGCGACAGGCTATACTTTGATGAGTTGAGTTTTGAACGTGTATTGGATGTAATCGATTTGGAAAATCCTAAGGGTGTGATTGTTTCTGTTGGTGGTCAAATTCCAAACAACTTGGCAATGAAGTTACACCGTCAGAATGTACCTATCTTAGGAACATCACCAGTATCAATCGACCGTGCTGAGAACAGACATAAGTTCTCTGCTATGTTGGATCAACTTGGTATTGACCAACCACGTTGGGGTGAGTTGACAAGTCCAGAAGATATCGATAACTTTATTAATGAAGTTGGATTCCCAGTATTGATTCGTCCTTCCTATGTACTTTCAGGTGCTGCCATGAATGTTTGCTACAATCGTGAGCAAATGGATACGTTCTTGAAGATGGCTGCTAAGGTATCTAAAGAGTATCCAGTAGTTGTTTCTTCTTTCTTGCAAAATGCAAAAGAGGTGGAGTTTGATGCGGTAGCTAAGAATGGTGAGATTATCGAATATGCAATTTCAGAACACGTTGAGTTTGCAGGAGTACACTCAGGAGATGCAACTTTGGTCTTCCCAGCACAAAAATTGTATTTGGAGACAGTTCGTCAAATTAAGAGAGTAAGTAAGAAGATTGCAAAAGAATTGAATATCAGTGGACCATTCAATATTCAATATTTGGCTAAGGAAAATGCTGTTAAGGTAATTGAGTGTAACTTGCGTTCATCACGTAGTTTCCCATTTGTATCTAAGATATTGAAGAGAAACTTCATTGAGACGGCAACTAAGATTATGTTGGATGTTCCAGTTGAAAAACCAGATTCATCCACATTCGATATCGATTATGTGGGTGTTAAGGCATCACAATTCTCATTCGCACGTTTGCACAAGGCAGATCCAATCTTGGGTGTAGATATGTCTTCAACAGGTGAGGTAGGATGCTTGGGTGCAGATTTTGATGAGGCATTAATCAACTCATTAACATCAGTAGGATATCACGTTCCAGAGAAGGGTATTTTGGTATCGTCTGGAGATATTCGTGGTAAGGTAGACTTGTTGGATGCATGTAAATTGTTAGATGCTCATGGTTATAAGATCTATGCAACAGAAGGAACAAGAAACTTCTTGGTAGAGCATGGTGTAAATGCCACAGCAGTAAGCTGGCCAGATGAGAATAATCACAATGTAAACATCATTTCATTGCTACAAGAACATCAAGTAGACTTGGTTATTAATATACCAAAGAATCATACGAAGAGGGAATTGACGAATGGATATAAGATTCGTCGTTCTGCAATTGATCACAATATTCCATTGATGACCAATGCAAGATTAGCAAGTGCATTTATCAAGGCATTCTGTGAGAAAGCTAAACAGGATATCCAGATAAAGAGCTGGCAAGAATATTAATCCCGTTTTGTCACATAAAAAAAGGTGGTATTAGAAAAAAATACCACCTTTTTTACCTTAAAATAAAATAATCGCTTTATTTTTACGTTAATTATCTGAATTCATCGTCAATTATTGCTTTAGGAATGATGATTTATTCGGAAATTTAACTTATTTTTGCTATTACTTTTAGAAAGCGAGAATATGGATTGTAGAGTGAGCGTATGTATGCCCACATATAATGGGGAGCGGTACATACGAAGACAGTTGGAAACTATATTGAAACAATTGGGAGATGAGGATGAAATTATTATATCAGATGATTCTTCCATCGACAATACACTTTCAATTGTAGAATCTTTTCAAGACTCAAGAATAAAAATCTTGAAAGGAAACAAGTTTCACAATCCGGTATACAACCTCGAAAATGCATTAAAGCATGCTAAGGGTGAATATATTTTTTTAGCAGACCAAGATGATGTGTGGTTGGATGATAAGGTGGAGGAAATGCTGCTGTTGTTGAGAGATTATGATTTAGTAGTTTCGGATTGTAAGGTAGTAGATAGTGAAGAACACGTATTACATCCTTCTTTTTTTAAATTACTTAATTCTGGAAGTGGATTTGTGAAAAATTTAATGAAAAACACTTATATAGGTTGCTGTATGACTTTTAAACGTGAAGTTTTGTCGTATGTGCTTCCATTTCCATCAAATATACCGATGCATGATGTGTGGATAGCATTGAATGTAGAGTATAGAAGGAAAAAAGTTTTATTTTTTGACAAACCATTAATCTTATATCGCAGGCATGGCGATAACACCTCAACGTGTTCTGAACCAAGTCGGCGACCATTGAAAGACAAATTTATGGATCGATGGCATTTGATTACCGCGATTCTTAAACATTCGAAGTGATATGTACCAGGTAACGGCATCTATAGTTATATACAAAAATGACAGGGAGGAGTTGTTGAAGGCGATTCATTCATTCTTGAATACTGAGATGAATGTAAAGCTATTCTTGATTGATAATTCACCTACTGATGAGATAAAGACAATTATCCCACAGGATAGTCGTATTGAGTATGCTTTTCAGGGGGAAAATCTTGGTTTTGGAAAAGCTCACAACATTGTCATGGAGAAGGTGAGAAATTTGTCTACCTACCATTTAGTGCTAAATCCGGATATTTATTTTGAAACAGGCGTAATTGAAGCCTTATATGATTATATGGAAAAGAATGAAAATGTGGGTCTTATTTCTCCTGACATTTTCCTTCCGAGTGGTGAAAGAGCTTATTCTTGTCGCTTGTTGCCTAAACCAAGTACCTTGATATCTAGACGTCTATGGCCTGCTTCTTCTAAGGATATTTATACAAAAGTATCTTATGATAAACCTTTGAGCTCGCCTTGGGTTTCAGGATGCTTTATGTTTGTACGTACTTCTCTTTTTGATAAGATTGGATTGTTCGACGAACGATATTTTATGTATTGTGAAGATTTAGACTATTCTCGTCGTGTACATTCTTCTAAAATGGATATTGTTTATTATCCTATGGTAAAAGCAATTCATGTTTTCCATAGAGATTCTGCAAAATCATTTAAAATGCTTTTGATTCACATATCTTCTGCTTTTAAATATTTTACTAAGTGGGGGTGGTTCTGTGATAAGGAAAGAGACGAAATCAATGAAAAATCGATACAGAATTTAGTCCTGGTTGAGGATGAAAAATAATGAAAGGCTATTGGTTGTCCAATAGCCTTTTTTATGTCTTGAAAAATTTGTTATTTACTTGTGCTTTGTGTTGTATTTGTGACGATAAGTGACCTTTAAATATAGATATTTAGGTAGGGAGGAGAACCCCAATCTCTTAATCATCTTCCACTGTTGTTGATTCTTTTTAATGACATTTTTAATCTCTTTTATACGATTCAGGAAGTAGGAGTCATTTTCATTAATTGCCCCCACGACATTCCCGACATGTTGACGATATAGCATGGTTTGATCTTTGATGAAATTAATATGCCCGTCATTTTTTAAGATGGATAAGATTATCCATGCATCGTGCATACGGACATCGTCATTAAAAGGAAGTGAACATTCTTTTCCCTTTTTATTAATCATCATTGTACATCCAGTTGCAGCGGGATGTACGCATAATTCGTCGAACGTAGAGAGAATGATTGGATCTATTTTTGAATATTCCCAAAATGAGTTACAGATGGTCTGCAATTCTTCATCAACTACACGTAAATCTGTGAATATGGCAATAGGAGATTCGGGGTGATTCATCTCTTCTTCTTTCATCTTGGCTTTGGTTAGTTCGATTTTATTGGGTAACCATACATCATCTTGATCGCAGAAAAAGAAATAATCTGAATCACTTTCTTGTAATAATGTTCCAAAGGAATTCACTACTCCCAAATTTTTATCAGAAGCTAATTGTTTGATTTGGGTCGGGTGAAGAGAAACATATTGGTCGATGATTTCCTTTGTCTTATCTGAAGATCCATCGTCGCGTATTAGTAAGGACCAGTCTTGGTCTGTTTGTGCTAAAATGGAGTCAAGTTGTTGTGCAAGGTATTTCTCGCCATTATAGGTTGATAGTAAAATTGTAGTTGAATATTCCATATCTATTTTTCATGGTAAAAAGCAGCTCTGAATGTTGTTGTGAAGTATTTCCAACGAGCTGGAATGAATAATTGTTTTATGCTGCGTATGATAGTTCGTAGACGAAAGAAAAAGAGAAATGAAGGTTGTGTGATTTGTGCAAATATTGCACAAGATTTCATATAGTCTTTGTATCTGTCAATGCCCATTCTTTGAAGAATAAAAATGGACAGGTGGTGGTTGATGGAGACATCGATAGTCTCTAATGAAAATCCCTTTTTATGGAATTGATAATAGTACCAACAATCAAGATAATCGAGAGGCAACTGTTCGGTAAATCCTCCTATTTCTTCAATGGAAGAAGTGCGGATAACAGAACAGGAATTGATGGCATTGAGGTATCTATTTTTAGGAAGCTCCCCTGTGTAATCTCGTATGTCCCAAAAAGGTCCTCCGATATTCCAATATTCACTAGGAGAGATATGAACATTGTCACTGATGATATGAGGAACAATTGCAGCGGTATTAGAATCTACCAAATCGATTTTCTTGTCCATCTCCGTGAAATATTCTTTTGGCGGCTCACTATCTTGATCTAATAACAAGATCCAATTGTAGTCTTCTTGTTTCGCAATGTTTAATGCATAGTTGTAAGCTTTAGCTAATTTATCGTTTTGAGTAGAGTTGAAGACTGTGAATCCTAAAGATTCGTCGGGTTTTATATTGATTTCTGGCGAATTGTTGTAAATAATTACTTTGTAAGGATGAGTCAGTAAATGTATGTTCTCTTTTAGTGAGTTGTACGTTTTACTTTCCTCTAAATCTTGTTTGTAAAGGACAAGTATAATTATTATTTTATTATCAGTTGCCATGACCTTGTATTCGATCTTTAATCACCAATAAATTATGTTTGGAGGCTAGGAATGGGAGCAATAAGAAGAAAAATAATTTCACATTGCCAAAGAATGTTGTGAAGAACAAATCTGCAGCATATTGCATGAATATGATATTAGCGGCTGCAGCATAAAGTAGAATGTGAAAATTACTTCCCTTTTGAGCCTTTTTGAAAAGCCATCCGTATGTTATTCCCATTAAGATCGGGAAAATGATTAATCCAATGATTCCAAAGTCCTTGTAATAGGGATACATGGCTGTGTAGGTGTTGGTAGGAATAGGTTTTTCAACCCATTTTAATAGAGTGTCGATAGGTTCTATGTTGGAGAGTCCTAATTTGTAAAAGACGGCGTAACAAAATCTGAATGTGTTTTCTCCGAAATGAAGTGTTGAACATGGCTCTAATGTGTCGAATGCGCTTAGATTACTGACCATGTATATAACGAAAATGTTTTCGTTTGCTTCAGAGAACTTGATAGCTTGCCGTACAGATTGTAAGCCTAAGAAAAATACAAGTAGGACACTTAGTCCTATGACAAGATGTTTGAGTGTGATAATTTTTTTGAAATAAAAGATGGTGCAACCAAATAGGAATAAGGTCAAGAATGTGATTTTTGACATTGTGATAGCACCAAATGCAGCGTAAATGAATACGATCAATGCTAATCTCCACCATTTCTTTCTTTCATAGCATAGAAATTCCATTAATAGTGAGACTTGCCAAATAATGACAAAAAGACCACCAAATGGTTCGTCGAAACCGCTACCTTGTCCGATAGCTGCTAATCGAAGATTCCATGCCCAATTGCTACTAGCGCCATTAGCAATTGCCACTTTAGCAAAAAATATTAGTTTCGGAAATGTTAATACGGAAGCTATTAAATAGATGTTGCGAATAAGTGTCCCGGGTTTGTCAAGTTTCGAGTCCCTATACGTGGCAGATTGAGCATACAAGGAGCCGAAAGAGATTCCTGTAATCCATAAAAAAGCACATAAAATAAAGTTGAGACTTAAATCGGGTAACTTACTTCCTAATGTGACAAATAAAATCAGTGTAAATGCCCATATTGCACCTGTCATGACTGATGGAGAAAAAATATTGTTGTTGGAACATCTCATACCAACGACAAATATAAACAGACACCATAAAATAAGTAAGTATATCATAACGTGCAAATATTGGACAAATTTACAAAATTTAATTAAGGGGACTTCAATAATTCTTTGAATTTTAGTTTCGTCATTTAAAAATTGATTCTCTTAAATTTGGTTGTAAGTGTTTAAGGCAAGATTCTTTGTTTATTTTTAGAGGAGAAATTTCCTATGTTTTCAGAATCACTACGATGCAATCTGTTGAAATTTTATTTTAGTTTTTTTTGCTGGGCGTGTGGTTTTATTCGATGTGGTACAAATTCAAAAACATTTGTTTCCTTTCTATATTTTGTTTAATTTTGTAGAAATGAAATTGGAAATCTTTCGTTTAACAACAATTGATATAAAATATGTTATTTTCGTCATTAACATTCCTTTTTGTCTTCCTTCCCGTTGTGTTATTTTTTTATTGGATAGTTCGCCCACAATTAAGGAACGCAGTATTACTATTGTCTAGTATTTTCTTTTATGCGTGGGGAGAACCAAGGTATGTTTTGGTGATGCTGGCGACTATTCTTATAAACTATTTTGGAGCGTTGGCGGTAGATAAGTATAGAACTAAAAAAATATATGCTGTTTCTGTTACGATCGTTTGCGACCTTTTGTTTTTGTTTTACTTCAAATATTTTGATTTTTTCATATCGAACATAAACGAAGCTTTTCATAGTAACTTCGGACTTTTGAATATTCTCATGCCGATAGGTATATCTTTTTACACATTCCAATCGATATCCTATGTCGTGGATGTGTATAGAGATGAGGTGCCTGTTCAGAAAAACTTATATAAGTTGGCATTGTACATAAGTTTGTTCCCCCAATTAGTGGCTGGTCCAATTGTGAAATATCATGATGTGGCGGAGCAAATAGAGAACCGACAAGTGGATTATGAAGCGATTGTATCGGGAATAAAACGTTTTATTGTTGGACTATCCAAAAAGGTGTTGATTGCAAACACTATGGGAGCAATTGCTGACAATATTTTTAGCAAATCAGTAGACGAACTTAGTGTTGCAGTCTCTTGGCTCGGAACTGTAACCTACTCACTGCAAATATTTTTCGACTTTAGTGGATATTCCGATATGGCAATAGGTCTAGGGTTGATGTTTGGTTTCAAATTTAAGGAGAATTTCAATTATCCATATATTTCAAAGTCCATAACAGAGTTTTGGAGACGATGGCATATATCGCTTTCCACATGGTTTAAAGAGTATGTCTATATTCCATTGGGGGGGAATCGAATCTCACAAAAAAGGACATACATTAATATAGCTATTGTCTTTTTATTGACAGGATTTTGGCATGGAGCGAATTGGACATTTATGTTGTGGGGTGTATGGCATGGGTTGTTCAATATTATAGAAAAAGCGACTGGAATATTTAAGGATAGTGGTGTGAGATGGAAAGAAGGTGTGAAACATGTGTATGCACTGTTGGTTGTCCTTTTTGGTTGGGTTTTGTTCCGTGCAGATAACATAACGTATGCATGGGCATATATTCGCAATATGATAGGCTTCTATGATAGCTCTTCTTATCTGATGTTCAATAGTTATGTTACTATTTTTGATTTATTCATACTGGTTTTGGCAATTGTATTCTCGACACCGATAGCTTCAAACTTTTTGAACATATCATCCGAGAACTTTTGGAAAAACAAGTTTCAGAATGTGTCATTAATCATATTGTTTGTAATTAGTGTCTCTTTTTTGGTTGCTTCTACATACAACCCATTTATTTATTTTAGATTTTAATTCACGTAGATGATGAACAAATCGAATATATTCAGACTGTTAACAGTTGTCATTCTTTCTTCTTTGACGACATATTTTGTCTATCATGCACAGATTTTTAGCATGTCAACGAGTCCTATTACCGTTTCCTTTACAGCAAGAGGTAATGTGGATTCTCCCTTTGCCTTGTACTATGCAGAAGAGGAAATGGAGCATTTTTCAGAAAATAAAACAGTTTTTTCTGAGAATAATTTGAAAAATGAAGATACAAAATTTGATATATTGTTACCATGTGATCATGTCTCCAGAATTAGAGTCGATTTTTTTGAAAGACCTGGTGTTCTGTTTATTTCAAACATTCATATAAAAGGAGATAGAGACGTGCTGTTTACATACGATGATATAAAAATAACGAATGACTTATCGTATGAACGTGCAGATGATGGTATTATAATTAATTCAGACAAAATAGATCCTTATATAGAAATTTGCGATTTAAATTTGAATCGTGGTGTAAAACTCGATTGGTCAGTAGCTATTGTATGGGTATTGTCATTCATCCTTTACATGTGCATTTTGAAATATATGTCGCGTGCTTTTCATTCTGAGAATGTCTCTTTTTTGTTATGTTTCCTTCTCATGTTATTCATCCCAAGATTTTTTGTGAGTGATGAAACTGTTTCGCTTATAGAAAAACGAACTTTGGCAAAGAAACCTGAGTTGAAGAATACGGGAGAGTTGAAAGAATATGGGAATCAATATGAAGGATGGTTTAATGATCATATCTTTCAGCGAGAAAAATTGCAAAACATTCATGACGAGATTTTGAATGTGTTTAATTACAAACAGGGAAAGCTATATAATGATGCGTTTGTAGGAGAGGATCAATGGATGTTCCTACGAAAAGATAGTGGATTCGAAAATTATGCTAATGTAGTGACTTTTACAAATGAGGAGTTGAAGTCTATATCTCAATATTTGCAAAGGATAGATTCGTGGTGTACTCAAAAAGGAAAGAAATTTTATTTTGTCATACCATCAGATAAAGATAAAGTTTATGGAGAATACTATAACTACGTAAAAAAAGTAAATCCAGATTCGTTAAGTAGAGCACAACAACTGATAAAATATTTAAAAAATAATACAAATTTGAAATGTATTTCGTTGCAGGATCGCATGATAAAGGAAAAGAAGAATGGCTTGTTATATTATAAACAAGACACTCACTGGTGTGAACTGGGCGCATATTATGGTTCCGATGAACTGTTGAATTTTATAGACCCTGACAAGACAATTAATCGATGCTCAGTTGTTGCGATGGATTCAATGCTTTGGAAAAATGGAGATATGCGTGGAATGTGTCCTGGCTACAAAGAGAGAGACTATAATTATTACAAAATCCCTGTGATGAACGTGGAAAAAAGTGAATGCCTTGAAGAATTTACCCATTATGTATGTCCATCACGACAGGGAACTGTTACTGTTTTCGGGGATTCCTTTGGCTTTATGTTTGTTAAATATTTATCATATTCGTTTGGTGATGTCAAACTAATCTCTATTGGAAGAAGAGATGATAGATATTACGACATAACAAAGGAGGATATAGATGCAATAGATTCGGATTACGTTGTTTTTGAAATCATAGAGCGTTTTATTCCATTCCTAGTTAATCATTAAGAAATTAATTGTTGTTATTAGAGATATTTTTTCTATATACATGTACTTTAATGATTTTGATGATATGCCGAACTTTAAAAATTAGTTCATCAAAACTCGTGAGAAAAGCCATTATTTGACTTTTCCTCTTTTGTTGACAGAATACTTGTTACTCAGTTTGTGCTCACTCAGTAGTGATTTCGGACCATTTTGCACCTATTGTTCAACAAGCAAATGGTTTCCATTATATAAACCTCTATTTAATATCAGTACAATATCTTCTAATGAAATAGAGATACCATTATAGTTTTGAAAAACTTATTAAAGAAATAAACTTGGGAAAAAGTAAATGAGTTGATAGATAAATTCTATCTTTGTAATTTATTACGAGATTGGTTGGTTTTAAAGTATTCATGAAAAAAATTATTTATTTATTCATAGCATTGTTTGGTTCTATTCTTTATTTTTCATCCTGTGAAAAAGATGATGTATTAGAGGATGGAAATATAGATTATGTTCATGATACGATTGTGAAATTTGATACGGTTCATGTGATAAATTTACAACATGAATATGATACAATTTATGTGCACGACACTTCGTATATACGAGAAATTGTTTCTTATAGAGATACGATTTTCCATATAGATACAATATGTGTGAAAGATACCATTTATTATGAGATTACGCCACCTAATAATTTTGTGTATCCCTCTTCGAAAATATGGTATCACGGTGCAAATAACCCGACTTTAGCAGCAGAGAAAAGCCAGAAGTTTGAAGGATTAGAGTTCGACATCAATTATTCAAGTAGTACAGGAAACCTGTATGTGTGTCATAATATTGAAGATACGATTAAGGGTATCACAATGGAACAATTGTTTGAGGCGTTGCCAGATCCAGCATCCAATTGGTATTGGATAGATTTTAAAAATTTGTCTGCCATTTGGGCGGATGAGGCAATAGAGAAAATAGATTCTATTGTTCAAAAATATGGTGTTAAAGATCATGTCTGGATTGAGTATTTTAATACTTTAGATGTCCAGACAATTAAGAACCATGGTTTCCAGACGATTCTGACCGTCGAAAATTTATATGGACAAAGCTATGGTGAGTATATGTGGTATTATTATTTGTTAGGAAAAATAACCGAAGTGCAACCATCTGCAATAGGATGTGATTATACGATGGCAGAATTGTTAAGTCGTTATTTCCCAAATAGAGAAATCTTTTTATGGCATTCGACCGTTTATTATACAGATGAATATGCAGAAAAAACGAGACAACTATGTCGAATACCAAGTGTTAAGGTGGTTTTGGTGGATTATGATGAACCTATAACATATTAGCTTTATGAATATAAAAAGTTTTACGAAAGAGCGTCCGTTTATTATTGCTGTAATCGCAATTGTTTTTTTTACTGTCTTTCTTTTGTTTTTATTCAGACCTTCAAAAAAGACATCCTCTTTGTTTATAAATGGGGATAATGTTGAGACGTCACTTCTTGATTATGAAGTTCGTAAAATTCAAAATTGGGAATGGAATAAGGGTGTGGTTGTTGAGTCTACCGATGCGGGTAAAGTTATGGGAAATACAATTCTAATATCTTCGTCAGATACTATAGTGATGTATGGTTGGGCTGTTGATATTGACAGGAGATGTCCTGCTAGTGGTATTTATATGGAAGTTAATGGGAAATTTGTTAAGGGTTTCTATGGACTTCCAAGACCTGACATTCAAGCTAAAGTAGGTGTTAAGGATTCTTCTACAATTGGTTTCTTTATGTACTTTGATAGAAGTTTGTTGGAAAATGAACAAGGAAGTGCATCTGAGGTTAAATTTCATTTGATAGACAAAGAAAAAAAGATGGTTATTTCATCTGTTCCGTTCCAGTTGATGTATCAATCGGATATTTCAAATAGACCAGAGAGAAAGATTGAGTCGAGTGAGTGGTTGAAAGGTTTTGTCTTAGAAAATTTTGGAGAAGGTGTGATTTATCAGGATAAGAGACAAATTGAATCTGTTACAGCTGAAGAGTTTATTAGCATTGTTGGCTGGGCTGTAGATATAGATCATAAGTTACCTCTGAAATCGTTGTATATTTCTATGAATGAGAAAGTATATAAAGTGGCGTATGGAACACATCGTTCTGATGTGAAAGAGGCAGTAGGTGTTGATCAGTCGGATAATGTGGGATTTTGTTTGTCATTGCCAAGATACCTTTTTGAAAATGGTGATGGAACTTTATGTGACCATATAGAGTTTTATATGGAAGATCAAGAGGGTAATTTGTGTGAACCGATTCGATATGATTTGGTGAAAAATTGATGTATAAAGAATATTAGATAAATGGAACGAAAAAGCTATGTTGAAAAGCTAAAAGATAAAGGACAGATCATTCTATTCTTAGTCTTTGTATTAGGCGTATTTCATAATTGTAAGTTCTTTGGAAATGTGATATGGCCTCAAATGGAAACAGAGTTTATGGCACATCATATGCCTAAACTTGTTGCTGCTATTGCTTTGGGCGCTCCGATTTTTTTGTTTAAACGTTTTTCTGTTTGGTATGCATTGATTCTCTCTCTCTTTATTGACGTATGGATTATTGCCAATTTTATCTATTTTAGATGCAATGGGGTTCTCCTTAATTCTATAGCAATTAGTATGGTGGGTAACATGGAAGGCTTTTGGAACAGCGTTTTTTTGTTTATGACTCCTAAAGTTGATGTGATACCATTTTTGGTGACGATACTGACTATTGTTCCCCTCTTTTTTATTACAGGTAATAAGTTCATGCCAAGAACTTTTATTTGTGTTATATTATGTTTGTATCCTTTGGCTTTGTGGTCTCATCATAGTGATGTGGAAAAACGAGGATATTGGGATTCCTCTATTAAGTATGAACCAGATAATTTGTATAAAGTTTTTTCATTGACAGAATGTGAGTCTTTTGAAGGAAGAAACGATATGTTTAATTTGTTTGATGTGGATCCGAGTTACAATTCTGTTATTCATTTGTTAATAGATGATTTGCGTTTGTTGCGTTGCGTGAAGGAATCGTGTGAAAATATTAATATGCCTCCTGAAGATGAACAGAGATTGTTGAATGTGGGTATTACAAGAGGATTGAAAGAAGGAACTAAGTATAATACCAAGTTGGTAGTGCTTTTAATGGAGAGTATGGAATGTTGGGCGTTGTCACCTGAATCTATGCCTAATTTGTGGAACTTCATACAAACACACAATCATTTCCGTGCGGCTCGTGTGAAATCGCAAATTAGACAGGGAGCTTCTTCTGATGGACAGATGATTCTCAATACCGGTTTGCTTCCTTTGAAGCAAGGTGCAGCATGCTATCTCTTCCCTAATAGTACATATCCTTCATTATGTAAATTGACAGATAATAAATCCATTTGTATTGTGCCTCATAGTTTGACAGTTTGGAATCAATTGGGGATGAGTCGTGCATATGCCTATACAGACAATTATTGTATGGGTGGTGACGACAAGGATTTGTTTGCCAAACTAAATCAATTGATAGAGGAAGATGAGTATCAGGTGATTCAGTTGATTACATTATCTACACATGCCAATTTTGAAAGCGTATCAGGCTTGTCGGATTTGCAGTTGCCAGCAGATATGCCTGTCTATTCGCAGAATTTTTTGAAGAGCTTTAATTATGTTGACAAGTATTTAGGTACTTTCCTTGCGAAAATTGATTCGTCTGAAGCCTTTAAAAATGTTACATTTATTATTACGGGTGATCATACCATTTTCCCACATGATAAGAGAATGGAGATGAAACAATATTCGTTAAGTCACAATGACGTATATAATCCGGAAAGTTATGTGAATGCCATTATTTATTCGCCAAATTTAGATAGAACAATCGTTGTGGAGGATGAAGCATATCAGATGGATCTATATCCTACTATTACAGCTGTATTAGGTGCTGGATTTGCTAATTATAAGGGTGTTGGCGTGAATTTGCTTGATTCCGTGGCTCGTACCAATAGAATTTTGAGTCATGACGAGGCTTTGGGTCTTTCTGATAAAATAATTAGAAGTGATTTCTTTAAACAATAGAAGTATTTCTATTTGTATGTAGTTCTATGATTGGATTTGTAGTGAATCTATTCTATCATCTTTCGTTACCACATAGGTTGCTTTAATTCGCCTGTGTAGGTGCATTTTCTGTGATAATCATTTGAGGATTTCTTAGATATACAGCTCCTGTTTTTTCTTTGTATACGTCAGGTTGATGAATTTGAAGACAGAGTATAGATTGTATTCCTTCTGTAAGTTTGACTTGAAGTTTTTGCCATTCACCTTTTTTACTTGAATCATAGATGCACAGTTCAGTGCATTGACCATTGTTTCGTTCTACGGAAATGCAGAATGACTTCCCATTGAAGTCTTCTGACAGATATGCTTCAACCTCGAACACTCCTGATTGATCGGCTGTGAGATTGGCTGCTGCAAATTGTTTGTATCCATGAATTTCGTTATTTAATACGAAAGCGTATGGACCAGATGGATCAAAGTGGAAAACTTTACTTCCTTGAAAATCATCTTTAAAGAGAGTGTTGTTGATTTGATACGTTCCTTCTTGATTGTAGGAAGAGATATAAGAGTATAGAAAGAGGCTAATAATTGTACAAACGATAATGGATATGGGGTAATAAAATATTTTTTTGTTTTCTAAATGGAATGGTAGTTCATTTTTTCTTGCTATGGATAGTAGTAGAAGTGTCATACTAAATGAAGCACATCCATTGTAGCGGTCGAGGAAGGATTCGAATAAGAATGAAAGAGTCCATACAATGCAAATTGGAATAGACAAAAATTTGCGTTCATCTTTGGATGTGCAGATGATGAAGGAAGTTAGCAGTGCTAAGAAAATGAGCAATCCGATAATTCCATATTCGAGTTGAAATCCTATGTATTGATTATGTGTATTGTATTCGTAAAAAGAGCCATCAGAGAAATCAGCCTGATTAAATTGTTGATTGAGTGGCTCTTCATAATTATTGACTCCGTATCCAATAAATGGATGTTCTTGAATAAGAACTTTGGCTGATTTCCAAATATTCATTCTTGGGTCTTTATGAACTTCGTTGTTTTCTGTTGTAATGTTTTTTAATGTTTGAATCGTTCTGTTCTCTGGGAAGAAAATGGTAGCGAGGGTAGCCAAAACAAAAATGGATAAACCTGTATAGATGGCTTTCTTCTTTGATTTGAAAAAAGTTAGTATGACATAGTATGCTATTAGAAAACATAATGCGATGGTTTCTCCTCTTGAATTGTTGACTATAATAAATAGTATAGCGGGTATTATATAGATTATAGTAGTGAATACAAGAAATTTATCTTTCCCTTTACTCCAAAGAAATATTAATCCAATAAGTCCAAGAATGATATTTAAATTAGAATAGGAGCGATGTAGAAAATCAAGGAAAACGTCTGAACAATAGAAGAGGAAGTTGACATATAGACGAATTTCTGTCATTTCTATATAAACTATAAATATGTGTAGAAATGAGAGGAGAACGAAAAAGAGATTACCATAGATAAAGAAGTAAAGAAGTGTTTTTAGGTTGATTTTTTTACATCCGATAAGAATGGCTATAGGTACTAGTAAAATGCTTAGTCGTTGCTCGAAGATACGTTTGAAAACAAGTGAACTGTCTGATGCATAGGTAATCGTTAATAGTCCTATTATGGATAATGATAATAGTAATGCAGCAGGTATTTTCTCTTTCGTCCATGTCAATGCTATTTTTTTTTCTGAGATAAGTGTAAACAGATTGTTTACAATCCAACAACTTCCCCAGATGACAAAAAAGATGGAAGACAACTTTTGATAGAAACAGCAAAAGAAGGCAAAAAGGTATAGCGAATATTCCTCTAAAATGTCAAATAGTCGTTTTAATGTCATAGATTGAAAAGTTTGTATTCTTCTATGATGTTAGAATAGAATACGTTGATATAAAATATGCCGAATCCAATGAGTAAAACTATCAATTCGGCTATGATTTTGGGTTTCATCACCTTTGAAATAAGTGGAATTAGAATTACTAAACTACAATTAAAAAGTTCGCTAATTCTAACAGCAAATCCTGGAATTTGTCCGAAGAACACGTAACAACAAGAGGATAAGCAACACATATTCAAAAGAATATTCAGATGCTTGTTGTCCTTTTCCATCTCTTTTTGATAATAAAAACAGATGATGATGACCAGGTTCTGTAGAATAAAGAGAACGTTAAAGTAGTTGAGTTCCACATTTTCTCTGTCTTGAAGCTCGATGTAAGCTTTTAGTTTATACTGATAGAACTCGGAAGGAATGATATTAATGATTTGCAGAATATCAAAATTAAAGAGATGCACTATAATGCATATAGCAAAAATGCCACCCCAAACTTTGGCATCTGTTCGGAATTCTCTGAATATGAGTAGTAGAAATGCCATTAATGCTGATGTGTGGAAGAAGGTGGCTATTAAGATTAGTATACTGAACTTGAGATATTTTCGTTCTTGCAAATCTTTTAAACTGATTAATATGATTCCAATGGCTATTCCCGCTCGTATTTGTGTCATTTCATGTATGAAAAAGAGATTGGAGTAGTAGATAAACAGAGCTAAAAATTCTTGATCTGTCAATCGTTTGATACCATACATGTTGACGCTAATTCCAATTATTGCATAAAGGAAAAAGATGATGAATAGATTATGCTCTAAAGGTTTCCCATTTGTTTTTAGTAGGGTACATAAAGCAGAATAACTAAATTCTGTTTTTAATTGGCTGTTGTAGTCAGATATAGAATTTTTTAGAACATCGATTGTGGGGGCTTTTTTATAATACGATTTGTAAACGCAATAATCCTGACTGATTTCTCCGTCTTTTAATCCGACAAATAAAATCAATCCGATACCTGCTAAACAATATAATATTTTCCTACTTCGTTCTGTTACCTTGGGTGCAAGTAGGTAAAGAATGACAAGTACAATTGCTATGATAGAATATATGATCATTTCGTTATCGCTCTATTGCTTCAATTAATTGATTGTAGGAGGTTTCCAACGTGTATTTCTCTGTTTCCGCTAATCCTCCTTTTATGATTGTATTACGAATTGTGTCATTGTTGATGAGCTCGACAAGACGTTGTGCCAACATGTTTGCATCTTCAGCAGGTACAAGCAAAGCTGTTTCGCCTTCTCTTGCATATTCTTTATGTCCGGCAATGTCAGTACACAACAATGCACATCCACATTTCATGGCTTCTGTGCAGGGTAAATCCCATCCGTCGTTCACGCTTGGTGACATGTAAATTTGTACAGAATTATAGAGACCGCATAAATCTTTTGGTTCTTTGTGATAATGAATCCATTCTGGTAGGTCTTGTGGAGGATTGAAGGTTCCAAACATTTCGACTTGCAAAGTTGGCACTTCTTTTCGTGCTAATTTTAACGCATCTAATCCATAGGTGGAACCTTTACAGCTAAGTTCAGAATATAACATAGCTACGGATGTTGGAATCCTTTTGTCAATGGGTGTCTTCAGTTGGAAAATTCCATTGATAGAGTTCTTGACGATAGGCGGACGTTCTCCAGTTACTTTTTCTACAATATCTGCCAAGAAACTTGATATGGCAATGTTCTGAGTTCCTGTCTTATATGAGTTGTGTATATCATCTGTGTCACCAAACCATATTTCATACCCTTGGATGAGGTTGACTCTTTTCCCTTTTGAATCTCCTAATTTGGCAAATTCAAGAACTTCAGCCCATTGAGTTAGCATATTAATATCCGCTGTTCGAATGTATTGACTTTCGATGTGTGGTATGTTGATGGTTTTTACTTTATCGGAAATCTTAAACCATTTGGGTTTACTATCGCTATAAAAAAGTTGAGTGCGAATCATTCTCAACCAATGGGGAATATTGTATTTCAGTTTTTCTATGGTGGCTACATGATATAATACAACATCATGACCATGTTCTGCAAAGCAGTTGGCATATTCATACATTACTTTGTATCCACCAGTCGGTTTCCCTGGTATGTTGGGAATGATAAAGTTTACTTTCATAATTGTTTACTTTTTATATAAACGATGCTTCCTGAAATTAGTATCTCAATTGCTTGAGAAATAATCCAAGAGATGGCTGCACCATACATTCCATATAATGGGATTAAATATAAATTAAGCATTATACAGATAACTCCGACGATAAGTCCGACGTATGGTGCATATTTTTGAAACCCTAATCCATAAAGTCCTTGTACAGTACATAAACTAGCTGTGATAACCAGGAATGGTAAACAAGAGAAAAGTTTTAGAAGTGGAATGGCTGGCAAAAATTCTTTTCCTAATAGAATTTTCACCATTAATGGACTAAATAAATAGGAGAGCAAACTGATTACGATAGATGCTACAATGATATATTTGGCCATTTGTTTCAAGTAATGAATACCATCCTTTTTAGACTCTGCAAATTTTCTACTGATAGATGGGAAAATAGCAATGTGAATAGGCATACTTGTTACCATTAACACGCACATGATGATTTTATGTGCACCAGAATAGTAACCTAACACTGCATTGGTGATATTGTCGAAATTACCTAATATGGTTAAATTGGCAATGGTATAGAACGTGGTAAAGAATGAATTCAGGAAAATAGGAAATGATAATTCTGTTTGCTCAATAATGGAGTTTTTGGAAACCTTACTATGCTGAAGATCGTATTTTCGAATGACGTGGATAAAAGCATACAATCCAAATACTGCGTATGAAATGGATGGCATGATTGCAAAGATAAGATAATCGTCGGGTGAAGAGATGAAGAAAACGGATAATCCCGTTCCGAATAGCTTAATAAGAAAATTAATGATTGCCATACTTTTCATCTCCTCGATTCCTTGAAAGAACCAGACGGGGAAGAATGTGAAACCGATATTCACCATAAATAGGCATAGGTAGAGAGGCATGTCTTCTTGAATCTTTCCGTAAAATAGAGATATGATTAGAAATACTAAGAACATAAGAATTAGAAGCATAATCTTTGTGACGATGACACTCCAGAATATCTCTTTTACCTTTTCGTGGTTTTCTTTATGAATGGCGATTTGTCGTGTGGCAGAATAGTCAAATCCGAAGGTGATGACAATAGTAAAATATTGAATGATGTTTTGCGCAAAGCTTACTTTGCCGATCATCTCTACGCCTAAACTTCTTGCTATAAAAGGAATGACAATGATTGGAATCAAATAGTTGGCTATTTGAAGAAGACTAAGAGAAGCTATGTTCCCTGCTATTTTATTATTTGGTTTGATTCTCATCATTTTCCTCCTTCGGTTAGTGTTTCATAAGCAAGTGTTATCTCCTTGAATTTTTCTGTTGCTTGTTTTATTTCTTCTTCGGAAGCACCAATTTGTTTGTCGGGATGATATTGCTGTGCTAGTTTTCTATAAGCCTTTTTGATCTCTTCCTTAGAAGCGTTGTTGGGTAATCCTAGTGCTTTATAAGCCCAACTTTTACCGTTTGTTCCTTGCGTGGACGATTGATTATCTGTAGAATCATTCTCGCTTTGTCTCTGTTTGTATTTGCTTCTATTATCTTGATCCTTTTGCCATTTGTAACCATAGGTGTAATAGTTCTTCATGCGTGTAAAATCTTGAGAACGAATGCCTGTGAATTTTGCATATTTTTGCACAAGTTTTGCCTCTTCGTTACAAATCATACCATCAGCAACAGCTATTTGAAATAGCGTGGATAGGAAAGATAATCGTTCGTCATATGTCCATCTTTGATTGAGTCTAAGACAACATAATCGAATGTCTTGTGCAACGTTCATATCAATATCTCCCAAGTAATCGCGTAACATGAGAAGAGCTATTCTTGCTTTCGTTTCACCTAATGCCTTTAATAAAAATTTTTTGACAGCAGATAATTCGTTTTTGGTCGCTTTCCCATCTGCCATCATCATACAAGCGATGATGTATACAATGGAGGTTGTAAAATAGTCTATGTGGTTTGTTTCTTGGTTTGTTTCTTGCGCATTGTTATTTTGAGAAATTCCCTTTTTAAGGAATGTCATGAAGAAGCTAATAATAGCTACATAGAACAAAATTTCCAATAATAACATGATTCAAATTCTAAAAGCTTACAGAAACTCCTCCCATAACATTAAATCGATGACAAGAATAACCATACCACCTTTCATACTCTTGACTGATTACATTGTCGAAATTGACAAAGAAATTTAACCAATTGAAAAGTGCGAAGTCTGCACCAACAGTAAGATTGTGACAGTTCGGTAATTTGACTTTGTCTTCTTTTACTAAAGCATACTTTCCTGCCTCCAAATGATACCCTAGACGTACTCTTAAAAAGTCGGTTGGTAAATAGGTTCCTTCAACATCCATTTTCCATTTTGGTTTGTGCCATGGCTCGTCGATGTTTGCTAAAGCCCATTTGTTGAATTCACCGTTGAATAAGATGTTGAGACGATTTTGCCAGTTGTAATTTAATTTTAGTCCAGCATTAAACAAACCAGCTTTTTCGTCGTATACAACATCAAATGTGTTGGTGATTCGTTTCGTGAGTGTGTCGTAACGGTTGACGAAGAAATATGGATTTTCAATTAATTTATATCCTGCATGAAGATCCATATCCACTCTCTTGGCAATTTTAAAGGTGAGTCCTACATATGCATCAATAGGCATATAAGTGTCTTCGACTCGTGTGTCTGTGGATATGTATGGATTTTCTTTCGTAATCTTCTGATAGTTGTTGATGGTGTAATCTCCTGTTACACCTGCATATACATAAAGAAGATCCTTTACAAGCTTTACTTTTCCATATACATCAGGGGTGACAGCACCTTTCTTACCTTGATTGATACTGAATGCACCTTTGACACCTACATTGATTTCTCCAATATCTACATGAAAATAGTAACGAGGCATTAATTTAATGACTGTGTAGTTGTTAAGTGTTTCACTATTTTCAAAATTATAGATTCCATTGCTTTCTGGAAGTCCCATAACAATATTGTGCATGTCAAAAGTGAGATGTAAAGAAGAGTTGTCAAATTGATAAGCACCCTTTAAAATGGTGTGAATGGTATGCTCTTTTAACTCGTCTTTGGTCTTAAACAGTTGATAGTTTGTTTGAAAATCATATTTCCACTTAGGGTGAATGTCCAAACTTCTCAATCTTACATTAGCACCCAATCTGAAGAATGATTGCTTTAACGAGTCATTGTCTGTTTCTTTTATACCGTTGTTGGCCAAGTCAAGCATATAAGAGTCAAAACCATAACGTTTGAAAAGTGTGTAGTCGGCATTCGCAAACCCACTCAATTCGTTTTTGTGGAACCTGTGACTATAAGATAATTGACCTTTTGTGTCATTGAAAGTTGCTTTGCTGGCTAACTCATCAGGTAACTCTTCGTACAATTTTGGCGTGAGTTTTACCTTTCCAAAAGTGGAATTGTGATTAGCTTCGAATTGTAAAATATCCTTTTGCTTGTCAATGATTGGTACGTACAAATCTCCGAGGAAAGATGCGTAATTGCCAAATCCTAGTTTTGCATATCTTTTAAGCGCTGATTTTTCTTTTTCTGGTTCAACAGAAGCAAAATCCAATGTTGGTAATTCACTAGGCTTGAGTGGATATGGAGTCGTCCATACAGATATTTCAGAGTTTTTCTTCTCTGTCTTAATATCTTTTAATTCTGGCGTTGTACTGATTTTCCCAGCTTCTTTGATAACAGGATTATACTCTTTGACAACCTCGATGTTTTTAAGTATTGTTGTATCTTCTTTACTTGTATTGGATGCTGCTTCTTGTGCAAAAGCTGAGAATGTCGCTCCAATTATGTTTAAAGTAATGAATAATCGTTTCATATGGTGTGTCATTTATTTTCGTTAACAATTTTTTCTGCTTCTCTTGCCTCGATTTGCTCCAAACGGATTTTGATTTCCGTGGAAATGTCATCTTTCCCTTTATAGTTTTCTCGAACACTCATAAGGTATTGTTTGGCTTCAAAATCTCTATTTTGTTTGACATAAATGTCAGACAAAAGAATGAAACTCTTTGCTAACCAATATTGATGAGGGGTATTTTTATCGATAAAGTCAAATATCTCTTTTTCTGCATTGGTTAAATCGTTTCGACTGAAATTGTATTCGGCAATTCGATATTTTGATTCGGCTCCGTATTCATCCATACAGTTATTTGATAATTCCAAGTAATCATTGTAAGCTTTTGCCGAATCTCCACTGATTTCGTATGCTTTGGCTCTTGTGAAAAGAGCTTCACGTCGTATGTTAGCATCTAAAATATAGTCGCCTTTAATGATGTTTGATGCTGCAATGATTGTCTCGTCTGTTTTTCCTAATAGATTGTTGCAACGAAGAATACCTATTTTTGCAGCTTGTTTGTTTTCTGCGTTTTGTGCAATGCTATCAAGTGTGGACATTGTAGCAATGGCAGTGGTATAATTCTGTGCGTCAAATTGAATCTCTGATAGCTTGGTAAGAGCCTCTTCTCGTTTGGAAGAACCAATTTGATTGGCAATGATTTGATATTCGGGTTCTGCTTTCTCTTTATTGCCTAATTTATAATAACTATTGGCAGTGTTAAAGTGTGCATCATAGACGAAACAACTATTAGGATACTTGTTGATGTAGTTGCCGAAACTGGCGATGGCACGTTCGTATTCTCCTTTTTCAAATAGACGTTCTGCTGCTAAATAGGTGAGCGAATCTTGCTCTGACTTGTCAAATTTAGCAAGACCATTAAGAGATTCTACATAATCAGCAAATCCTTGAATGTCATCTTTCTCAAAATATAAATTTTTCAGGCTTTCTAATGCTGTTTTGGCTTCTGCACTAGAAGGGAAGTTGTTGATGATTTCTTTGTATGTCGAAGAGGCTTTTCCGAAATCATTCAACTCGTCATAAAGCATACCCGTCTGTAAACGTCCTTTACGACTTAGTGGACTGTGAGGATACTCTTTGTTTAATTTGTCATACGTGGCAATCGCTTTCTGACTTTCGCCTAACATTACGTATGAACGACCAATTTCGTATTCAGCATCTGCAATGTATTCGGATTGTGGGAATGTTTTGATAAGTTTGTTTAATGTGGAAATCTTACCATTGTAATTTTTTTGTAGACCTTGAATGAATCCTTCTTGGAAACATGCATAATCTGCTCCAGGACCGCGTAGTGCGTAAACTGTCGCATAGTTCTTTTGGGCGTTGTCAAAATCACGGAAATTGAAGTAACAGTCACCAATACGATTGGTGGCATCAGCAATTAGTGTTTTGTTCTTTTCTTCCATATTAACATATTTCCGAAACCAAGTTAGTGCATTACTATAATCTTTTTGCGTGAAATATGTATAACCCATATTGTAGTGAGCTAAATTAAATTCATCACAACTTCTGGCCCCTACAGAATTCACAAATTGTGCAAAATCTGCAGATGCTTTGTCGTATTCCTTCATTTTGTAGTAAGCTTCACCTCTCCAGAAAATAGAGGAAGCTGCGAGTTGACTATTGTATTTGCCGTCTTGCAAAGATTCGTCAAAGGCTTTGATGGCTTCTTCATATTCTCCAATATTGTAGTTTTGAACACCTAGACTATAGGTGATTCGTTGACGAGCTTCGTAAATAGGTAGTGTCTTGTTTTCTATCTTTTGAATCGATTTTAAAGCTTCAGAATAGTTTTTGGTGGTTAGATACAAATTCACCATGTAGTTATATACTCTGTCTTTGTATCGAGAATCTTGAAAGTTGGAAAGGAATGTTTCAAAGGCAGTGATAGATTCGTTGAATGGAGAGTATGATTGTTGATAGACAATCAGTGCATAATTATATTGCGCCTCCTCTTTTACATTTTGTTCGTAATCCATTCTTCCTGCCGATTCGAAGCAAAGTCTGGCATTGTTGTAATTCTCATCTTTTACATAACAAGCACCTAAGTAAAGATAAGCATTCTGACTCATCGCATCTTCTATAGATGTGACAGATTGAAAGCAATTAATGGCATTGACAAAATCACCCATTTGATAGTAAGATATACCTAACATGTACATATTACTGCGGATGACTTGGTTGCTTTCACTTTGATAGAGCGACAAATATTTTATTGTGTTTTTGTAGTCTTTCTTTTCATAATAACATTCGCCTAAGATTCTGTGAACCTCTTGGTTGTTGACGTTTTCTGGATCGTTTTTTAATAATTCTTCACCGGAACTTAAAACAGCATCATAGTCTCTCTTGGCGTAATAGATTTGAAATAGATAATAAGGAATCACTTTTTCATACCCTTTTTGATTTTGAAGCGAGAGGAATACAGGGTAGGCTGCTTCATAATCTTTTCTTACATAATCAACGTATGCATTGTAGTATTGGCTTGATTGATTGTATTTGGTTGAGTCTTGCAAAAGTTTTGTGAAATTTTCTTTCGCTTTGTCATATGAACCATTTTCTAAGTACGAATAACCTCTTCGGAATAGTAGATCGTTTTGCTCATCTTTGTTTAAACGAGTGATGTCACAATTTTCAAACTCCTGAATGGCATTAATAAAATCTTTTTCGTTATATAAAATTGTCCCCTTTAGTAAATGAGCTCTGTTGGCCAAAATAGAATTGGGATTGTGTGACAAATAAGTGGAAAGTTTCTTTTCTGCATTTCGTTCACCCATTTCGTAGGCACAACAGGCAATATAATATTCTGTTTCGCCATAATAGGGACTTCGATTTTCTTCTTTTGTTTCTAAATATTTGTTAAATATGTGATATGCAGCACCATATTGTTGCATATCGAAGAATTCTTTACCCTCAAAAAATAATTTGTCTGGGTGCGTGTAATTAATTGTTTTCTGTCCGTAACAAATTGAAACGCAAAGTGTTACAATAAAAGAAATAAGTGCTTTCCTCATTTGTATTCCTTAAATTAGATTTATGCAAAGATACGAAACAAAGTAAGATTCTAAGAAAGTGAGTGCTGAAAAATTAAAAATCATTATCTTTGTAGCTGAAAAAAATATGCATATGGGTCTATTTAGTATTTTTTCTAAAGAAAAGAAAGAGACTTTGGACAAGGGTCTCGAAAAGACGAAAGAGAGTTTTCTTTCGAAAATAGCTCGTGCCGTTGTTGGTAAAACAAAGGTTGACGATGAAGTGTTAGATAATTTGGAAGAGGTATTGATTACTTCTGATGTGGGAGTTGATACCACTTTGAAAATTATTGAAAGAATAGAAAAGCGTGTTGCAGAAGATAAATATGTAAATACGGATGAGTTGAATGTGATTCTTAAGGATGAAATCGCTGCTTTGTTGGAGGAAAATAATACTGTAGATGGCTCTGATTTTGAGGTACCTGCATCTTCTAGTCCGTATGTCATTATGGTGGTGGGCGTGAATGGCGTTGGAAAAACGACAACGATCGGAAAATTGGCCTATCAATTTACAAAAGCAGGCAAAAAAGTTTACTTGGGTGCCGCTGATACTTTCCGTGCTGCTGCTGTGGAACAATTGGATATCTGGGGAGAACGTGTGGGGTGTCCTGTTATAAAACAAAAAATGGGTGCTGACCCTGCTTCCGTGGCTTTCGATACATTATCATCTGCCAAAGCAAATAATGCGGATGTTGTGATTATTGATACTGCTGGTCGCTTGCATAATAAAATCAACTTGATGAATGAGTTGACGAAAATTAAACAGGTAATGCAAAAGATCATTCCGAATGCTCCTCATGAGGTTCTTTTGGTCTTGGATGGCTCTACCGGACAAAACGCTTTCGAACAGGCTAAACAATTTACAAAGGCAACAGAGGTAACCTCTTTGGCAATCACTAAATTGGATGGTACTGCTAAGGGTGGCGTTGTGATTGGTATTTCTGATCAATTTAAAATACCTGTCAAATACATCGGTGTTGGTGAAGGTATAGACCATTTACAGGTGTTCAATAAAAAAGAGTTTGTAGATTCTCTATTTAAATAAAATATGTCGGTTCAATCTTGTATTGATGTTATCAATATGGGGTGCTCGAAGAATCTTGTGGATTCTGAACTGCTTGCCCGTCAATTGGAATTAGCTGGATATAAAGTCTCTTTTGATCCGGATAAACCCAAGGCTAAAATTGTGGTGATTAATACGTGTGGCTTTATTGGCGACGCTAAAGAGGAGTCTATTGAAGAGATTCTTAAATTCGTTGAGGCTAAGAAGAAAAAGAAGATAGACAAGATCTTTGTGATGGGATGCTTGGCAGAACGGTATAAGAAGGATTTAGAACAAGAAATCCCCGAGGTAGATAAGTATTATGGAAAATTTGCTTGGAAGGAGATAATTGCTGACTTAGGTCATCAATACGAAAAATCCTGTTCTGTTCAACATAAACTTTCCACGCCATCTCATTATGCGTATGTGAAAATTTCTGAGGGTTGTAATCGTCGTTGTGCATATTGCGCAATTCCGATTATCACGGGTAAACACATATCTCGTCCGATGGAGGAAATCGTTTCTGAAGTGGAGTGGTTAGTGTCTCAAGGTGTTAAGGAGATTCAGGTTATTGCCCAGGATCTATCTTATTATGGGAAAGACCTTTATGGCGAATATTCCATTGCTAAATTGGTGGAAAAAATATCGGATGTGAAAGGAGTTGAATGGATTCGCCTTCATTATGCTTATCCGACAGATTTTCCATACGATTTGTTACGTGTGATGCGTGAACGCGATAATGTATGTAAATACTTGGATTTAGCTTTCCAGCATATTGATGACAAGGTGTTGAAGGATATGCGTCGTCATATCACAAGTGAGGAGACCTATCGATTGATTCAACGTATTCGTGAAGAGGTGCCTGGTATTCATTTGCGTACTACTTTAATGGTGGGATTCCCCGGTGAAACAGAAACTCAGTTTGAAAATTTGCTTGCTTTCGTTCAAAAGACTCGTTTTGAACGAATGGGTGCTTTTCAATATTGTGAAGAGGAAGGTACACCTGCTGCGAAGTTGAAAGATGATGTTTCTCCTGAAGATAAGGCGAACAGACAGGAACGCTTGATGAATTTACAGGAAGGTATAGCTGAAGAACTGAATCATTCAAAAATCGGACAAACTTATAAGGTGATTATCGATCGAAAGGAAGGTGACTATTACTATGGCCGTACAGAATTTGATTCACCAGAAGTCGATCCTGAGGTGCTAATTCCTATCGAAAATGCAGAATTAAAGATTGGAAATTTTTATTTTGTGAAAATAATTGATTACGAATATTTCGATTTGATTGGGGAAATTATAAGTGAATAATGAAAAAATGAGGTCTCAATTATTCTCTTTGTCACGAATGATGACGTTTTGGGTGAACAAGACAAGATTGAGATTTGTTTTTGGATAACGTACGTGATTAAATTATTATAAATATGAAAAAAAGTAAAAAAATATTGTTGCTGGCATGTTTAATCCCTTTCGTTTTTTCATGTAAGAAAGAGTACATCACTAATGAATATGTGACGAACGAAAATATTTATCAAAACCAATATTATCTTTTGAATGAAATGGAGGAGATTACAGAAGACATTCGACCTCCTTATTTGAAGAAGGGTGATACCATTGCTATCTTTGCATCATCCAATTCTGTCACAAAAGACCAATTAAAAAATGGAATAGATAAGTTGAAATCATGGGGACTTGCAGTAAAAGAGGCTGATAATTTATACAAGGCTGATGGTCGTTATGCGGGAACTCAATCGGAAAGAATTGAAGGACTTCAAAAGTTATTGGATAATCCTAATGTGAAAGCTATCATTGCTGCTCGGGGTGGATATGGTGCTACGCAAGTGGGTTCTTATCTTGATTGGACAAAATTCGAACAAAATCCTAAATGGTTGATTGGTTTTAGTGATATTACTTATTTCCATGCCATTTTAAACAATAAAGGTGTGGAGTCCATTCATGGTGCTATGGCATACAATTTGACAAATAGTAACAGCGTTGAGTCATTGAGAAAGGCTTTGTTTGGAGAATTGACTTCTTATATGGTCAATACGAATGTTAATTGTATTGAAGGAAAGGCCGAAGGTCGGTTGGTCGGAGGTAATTTATCTTTGATTTATAGTTTGGGAGGAACTTTGTACGATTTGAATGTTCGAGATGCTATTTTGTTGATTGAAGATACAGGAGAAAATAATTACGAAATAGATAGGATGATGAACAACCTTAAGCAGAGTGCTAAGTTGGATTGCGTGAAGGGTGTCATTGTAGGAGAATTTACTAGTATGAATCAGGGAAATGATAAATCGATTGCTGAGATTATGAAAGAGCAATTGGAACCATTGGGTATTCCTGTCTTATATGGTATGAATATCGGTCATGACTCTGAAAATTTAGCTGTTTATTTAGGTCGCCAAGTTTCTCTTGAAGTAGGAGAGAAGAGTGCTACTGTAACATTTAAATGATGCTTCCGTAATGAAAACAAAATCGGTTTATGTTTGTCAAAATTGTGGGGCAGAAGCATCTAAATGGGTAGGTAAATGTCCTGCCTGTGGTGAATGGAACACCTATGTGGAGGAAATTATAAGAAAAGAAAAAAATGTACCTTCTACCGTAGGATTTATCTCTTCTGAAAAAGCTAAACCTCTTCGAATACAAGAAGTGGAAACAACGGAAGAGGTGCGAAATGACACAGGTAGTGGCGAATTTAATAGAGTTTTGGGAGGCGGTATCGTCCCTGGCTCTTTGACTTTAATAGGAGGAGAGCCGGGAATCGGCAAATCAACTTTGGTTTTGCAAATTGTTTTAAATATAAAAGGGAAACGAACCTTATATGTTTCTGGAGAGGAGAGTACCAAACAACTTAAATTAAGAGCCGATCGATTAGCCATTCAAAATAATCCCGATTGTTTTATTGTGAGTGAAACATCTTTGGAACAGATTTTCGTTCACATACAAAACGTTAAGCCTGATTTAGTGATCATAGATTCTATCCAAACTATTTCCACAGAAATGGCAGAGTCATCACCAGGAAGTGTGACGCAGGTTCGAGAATGTTCGGCTTCGTTACTGAAATTTGCAAAAGAGAGTAACATACCAGTTCTTTTGATAGGTCATATCAACAAAGAAGGAAATATTGCTGGCCCGAAGGTCTTAGAACACATTGTAGATACGGTACTTCAGTTTGAGGGTGACCAACATTATATGTATCGTATTTTACGTTCTATCAAAAATCGTTTTGGTAGTACGGAAGAGTTAGGTATTTATGAAATGCAGCAATCAGGATTGCGTGAGGTTAGTAATCCTTCTGAACTCCTTTTGTCAAATAATCACGAGGGATTGAGTGGAACAGCAATTGGTGCTGCCATTGAGGGCGTTAGACCTTTCCTTATTGAAGCACAAGCCTTGGTAAGTACAGCCGCATATGGTACTCCGCAACGATCAGCCACAGGATTTGATATTCGTCGCTTGAATATGTTGCTTGCCGTTTTGGAAAAACGTGTAGGATTCAAATTGTCACAAAAGGATGTCTATTTAAATATCGCAGGAGGTATAAAAATTAATGATCCTGCTATCGATTTGGCAATAATTAGTGCTATTCTTTCTTCCAATATGGATATCGCTATTGACGAACAGACATGTTTAGCTGGTGAAGTTGGACTTTCTGGCGAAATACGTCCTATCAATCGTATCGAACAAAGAATATCTGAAGCAGAAAAATTAGGATTTAAACGAATAATTATTCCTGAATATAAAAATATTTCCATAAAAAATCGTTCTATAGAAGTACTCTTTGCTCGAAAAGTGGAAGAAGCATTCAAACACTTATTTGGTTGACGCCTATTTAACGTCAATCTGTGTGTTTTTAATTGTTGCTTTGTGGAGGGAGAAAGAACATTTGTTTTTGAGTGAAATAAAGACGTGTGTGGAATGAAAAAAATCGTCAAAATATTTCTTGTTGCGATTGGGTTCTTGACTTGGAATCCATTGTGTGGATATTCTCAAATTAATACCGATCGTGTTTTGGCAATAGGACGGAATGCTTTATACTTTGAGGACTATGTATTGTCTATGCAATATTTCAATCAGGTCATTCGTGTAAAACCCTATTTGCCAGAACCTTATTTCTATCGAGCTGTAGCAAAAATCAGTTTGGAAGATTTCAAAGGTGCAGAGGAGGATTGCTCTGCTGCGTTGGAACGTAATCCATTTTTAGTTGAGGCTTATCGTTGTAGAGGTATTGCAAGAGTCTATCTGAAAAAATACGATGAGGCAACGGCTGATTTTGACAAGGGATTGGATCTTGCACCTGACAACAAGATGTTGCTAATTTGTAAGGGTTATGTTTCTGTTCAAAAAGAGGATTATAAACAAGCTGTGAAGGATTTTACGGTGGCAATAGAAAAGAATTCACGTTACAAGGAGGCTTATTTAAATCGAGGATATGCCTATATGTCTGATGAAGATACGATATCGGCATTGAAAGACTTTGAAAAATTATTGGAGATTGACCCTTTTAGTGCAGACGGACATGCAGCCAGAGGGTATGTCTATTATACACAAGAAAAGTATGATCAGTCGATTGTGGATTTTGATGAAGCCATTCGTCTGGAACCCTATCGAACAGGATATTATATTAATAGAAGTTTGGTGCGATATCAGTTGAAAAACCTTCGTGGCGCAATGGATGATTATGATCATGTGATACGTTTGGATCCTTATAATTCCATGGCTTATTACAATAGAGGAATTCTACGGACGGAAATTGGAGATAAGAATAGAGCCGTCGAGGATTTTGATAGAGTGATAGAGATAGAACCTGACAATGATTTTGCGATTTATAACAGAGCCCTTTTACAAAGTGAATTGGGTGCATTGAACAAATCCATCAAGGATTTCACGACGATTATAGAGAAACATCCTGATTTCTTCCCTGCTTATTATGGCCGAGGAGAAGCTAAGATGAAAAAGTTCGATAAAATAGGAGCGGAAAAAGATTATAACACTGCTATGTTGTTGCGACAACGTAAGTTGACGAAAAAGGATTTCGAAAAAGATTCTCTATCTACTCGAAAACAATCAGATAAGAACTTGCAGAACCATAACAAGTTGGTGGTGGCTGATCGAGAAGAGGAGACGAAACGATTGACTTATAAGAGTGAGTCAAGAGGTAAAGTGCAGAATGTGAATTTCAATATTGACCCAGAAAATAATATAGTGCTTACTTTCCATCCAGCGAAAAAATCAGATGTGCAACGCTCCACCTATTTTGATCGTTCTGTTGAGAAAATAAATCAGTCGGGTGTGATGGGCAAGAAATTATATTTGACAAATGCTGAAATGCCTTTTGATAATCAGTTGGAAAATACTTTTAAGGAGATTGAAAAGTTGACGAAATACATTGAGGAAAAACCTTCTGCTGAATTCTATTTTCAACGTGCATTATTATTTGAGAATATATCAGATTATGATAGTGCGATAGAGGATTTGGGGAAGGCAGTTGACATGTCTTCTTCGAATGATGTGTGGATCTATCGTTTTTCTCGAGGCAATTGTTGGATGAAGAAAATTGAATATGAAGCATCGTTGGATGATGATGTGGAGGAGAATGAACGAAAAAATGGTGCTGAATATTATGGTATGAAGATGATTTGTGATTTGATGCTCAAAGATTTCGAGGAGACGAATAACATTAATCCACAGTTTCCTTTTTCGTGGTTTAATCGAGGAAATGTTTTTTCTATGCAAAAAGACTATCGGAATGCTATTGCAAATTATACAAAAGCCATCGATTTAGAGAAAAATTTTGCTGAAGCCTATTTCAATCGAGGATTGTGTTATGTCTTAATTGGTGAAAATGAGAAAGGTATCTTGGATTTGAGTAAGGCGGGGGAATTAGGTATCTATGTGGCATATAATGTAATTAAGAGATTCCGTGAATAGACCATTTCCCGTGGGAAGATGCAATGCGTTCCTACCATGCTCATGCGAAAGTCTGACTATTATTTGATTTGAATTTGAATCGAATCGTTACAGATAGAAAAAAAATTATATTTTTGTAAATTGATATTTGTTGCTTGATGAACAGGGAATAAATGAAAATGAAAGATAAGTTTATATGTTCATTGTGGTTGTTTTTCTTTGTATTCTTGTGTCCTACTATATGGGCTCAGGGAAAGGATTCTTTATCTGTAAACAATGAAAAAGACGTACTATTTTTCCCTATTATTTTTGATTCTATTAAGGTGTCTGATTTTTTCCCAATCATAGAACCACAAGAAATCACTTATAAAAAGAAACAAACATCTCCATTTACAACAACAAAGTTTCAAGAGCAATGTCAGTTGATGATTCTGAAAGAGAAGATACGTCGCAAAGTGGTGAATCGTATTGCTGTGGAGAAACCTGAATTGATAGATTGTTATAACTTAAACCCCTATGATTCTAATTTAGATAAGGTTCAGGTGGAAGAACGCCGATTTATGATTAGTGGGTTGGAACCTACGAAAGCGGAAATTAAGGTGGGTAAGATAAAGGAAGTCAATTCTCAGAAAGATAACGGACCATGGTCGTTTGATGGTAATCTTGCTTTGCAATTTTCCCAATATTATGTTACCAAAAACTGGTATAAAGGAGGTACGCCTAATGCCACGTTCCTTTCTATTTTGGATTACAATATTGATTATCGGAAAGGAAAGTTTATGTGGGAGAATGATTTCGATTTAAAAATCGGATTTTACAATACGGAAGAGGATACGATTCGTGCGTTTCGTGTAAACAATGATGTTTTTGATATTTCCACGTTGGCTGCTTATCAGACATGGTTTTCAAAAAAAGTATATTATAGTGCGGCAGTGGATTTTAAGACATCCATGTTTACCGGATATAAGAAGACAAATTCAAACGAGATTGTTTCAGCTTTCTTATCACCTACGCGAATGTACTTTAGTTTGGGTATGGAGTGCCGTTACAATAACAAAACGAGTATACGTATTGCACCTGCTGCTTATAAATTACTTTTTGTTGTGGATGATAGGATTGACCCGTTGCATGTGGGATTGGATAGCACGGAGACCTATGTGGGATATCCTGGTTGTTTAGCACAGGCAAAAATAGATTGGCGATTTTCTAAAGAGATTAATTTAACATCTAAAATAGATTTCTTTGCATCTTATACCAGTAAGAATATTGAGTTTGACTGGGAAGTCGTTGGAAAATTCATTATCAATCGATATTTAAGTACACGTTTGTCTTTGATTATGCGTTATGATAACACTCCCAAAGACGAAGAGGCTCGAATTCAAGTGCAAGAACAGTTGTCTTTCGGATTTAATTATGTGTTCCGGTAACTCCATTCCTATGATCTTCTATCTGTGATTTCTAATCTGAACATCTTAAAAAATAACAATTTTTTTTTGTTAATCTAAAATAAAACACCTAATTTTGCAGTCCATTCGTATGAATGGGTAAAATTAATTAATAAATAACTATTTTTATGTTAAATCAGTACGAAACCGTTTTCATTTTGACTCCCGTTTTATCTGATAATCAGATGAAGGAAGCGGTTGAAAAATTCAAAACAATCCTTGCAGATAACGGTGCAAAAATCGTTAACGAGGAATGTTGGGGTCTTCGCAAGTTGGCATATCCTATTGAAGGAAAGTCAACAGGCTTCTATTGCCTATTGGAGTTTGAAGCAGAACCTACTATTGTTAATGCGTTAGAAACTCAGTATCGTCGTGACGAAAAAGTTATTCGTTATTTGACAACTAAGTTAGATAAGTTCGCAGTAGAATATTCTGCAAAGAGAAAAAGTTTAAAATCTAAAGAAAAGGAGGCTTAATTATGGCAGCTCAAAATTCATCAGAAATTAGATATTTAACTCCTCCATCAGTAGAAGTTAAGAAGAAAAAATATTGTCGTTTCAAGAAGAGTGGTATCAAATACATCGATTATAAAGATCCTGAGTTCTTGAAGAAATTTTTGAATGAGCAAGGTAAGATTTTACCTCGTCGTTTGACTGGAACTTCTTTGAAATATCAAAGAAAGGTAGCTCAAGCTGTTAAGAGAGCTCGTCACTTGGCATTGCTTCCATTCGTAACCGATTTAATGAAATAATTAAAGGAGGAATAGACAATGGAAATTATATTATTGCAAGACGTTCAAAATTTGGGATATAAAGACGATGTCGTTAAGGTAAAGAACGGTTACGGACGTAACTACCTTATCCCTCAAGGAAAAGCAATTTTAGCTACTCCTTCTGCAAAGAAAGTATTGGAAGAGAATTTGAAACAACGCGCTCACAAGTTGGCTAAGATCAAGGCTGATGCTGAAGCTTTAGCTGCTAAGTTGAATGGTGTTTCTTTGACTATTCCTGCTAAAACTAGTGCTACAGGTACTATCTTCGGTTCTGTTAATAGCATTCAACTTGCTGACGCTTTGGCTAAGAAGGGATTTGAAATCGACAGAAAGATTATCACTATCAATGATAATGTTAAGGAGTTAGGTAACTATAAAGCTACTATCAAACTTCACAAAGAGGTTTCTGCAGAAATCAATTTTGAAGTTGTTTCTGAGTAATTCTTACTCTAACTATCATATAAAAAGGGACGAATTTAATTCGTCCCTTTTTTTATGTGGAAATGCTTATTTGTACAGAATTGTTACACGCATGCAACTTCAGAGGTATTGCACATTATATTTTACATTCTATGTTATGTGCAACCCCTACGAGGATGTGTGTAGCAAATCCATTGTTCTGCCGATATAGAACCTCCTACGGGATAGAGACGCAAAATATTGCGTCTCTACTCTCATTGTTTGATTGGGGGGCTTATTTTACTCTATCTCCCAAGACCTTGGCGAATTATTGGTATTATACATTCGATCAAATAATGCACTATTTTGCCACAAGTGGAGTGAAAAGTACGTTTGTGGCAAGATAGGGATAGAAAAATAATAATGACACAACTTTAGTCTATAACTGAAACCTTGTCTTCTTTATACAAAAGTTTGGTTTATAAACGAAACTTTTATATTTTTGTAGCAAAGTTTAAACTATGAAAGTAATTCGCAGAAATAAATATGTCGCACAGGTTGACAATGCAATAGGTAAAAATAATGCTGTTGTATTGGCAGGCCATCGCAGGGCAGGTAAGAGTTCCATATTATTGCAACTCTCAACTCAATATGCACAATCGGGGAATGTGATTTACATTGATATGGAGAATCCCGATTTCTCGCACATCAGAAACGCATCGGATCTAAATGCGTATATCAAAGAAAAAATAGATGATGCGACTCACAATTATCTGATGATTGATGAGGTGCAAGAGATTGACGAGTTTGAAAAAACATTGCGTTATTGGGCCAAACAGGATGACGTAGATATAATAGTCACGGGCAGCAACGCATTTTTGCTTTCATGCGAAATTGCCACACTTTTTGCAGGAAGGCACACTACCATTAAAGTTTATGGACTATCTTACCAAGAGTTCCTTCAATTCTACCAACTACAAGATTGCGACGAGTCGCTTATTTCGTACATGAAATGGGGCGGATTGCCGTTTCTCTATCAAATTCCGTTGGATGACACACGTTCGCGTACCGACTATATGGGCGATATATACAATACAATTTTCGTCAAAGATATAGTAACTCGGCACAAAATACGAAACATAAATCTTCTCAACAATTTGGCTGGTTTTGTAGCAGAAAATTGCGGCAAACTCCTCTCTCCCAATAGTATTGCAAAGTATTTAAAGAATGGAGAGTCTGCCGTCACGTCAGGTACAATCGCAGAGTATGTGGGTTATCTCTGTGACACTTATCTCATTGACAAAGTAGAACGATATGACATAAAAGGCAAACGTATTTTTGAGCAGCAGGAAAAATACTATTTTGAAGACCTTGGCATTCGAAACTATTTATGTCGCGGAAAAAACAACAATGATATAGAGAAGCTGATGGAGAACTTGGTCTATCTGCGTTTGAGGCAGTTGGGGTATGATGTATATGTAGGTCAACTGAATGGCAAGGAGATAGATTTTGTTGCGAAGAAAGGCGATGATATTCGCTATTTCCAAGTGACCAAAACTATTTCGTCCGACGAAACATACGAGCGAGAGTATGGTAATCTAAAACTGATTCGCGACAATTATCCTAAATATGTAATTACGATGGATCCTACCTCCCAGCTAATAAGCGATGAAGGCATTAAAACCATTTTACTGCGACAATTTTTAATGCAGGAGATATAGGATGTTTACCCTATAGAATAATGATTTTTGCTATGTATATTTGTTGAAACTTTAGATTTTACATATCTTTGACTTTAGATTTTATATAGTTGAAACTTTAGATTTTACAGATATGAGAGTTGATAGAACTGCAAAAGAGGCATTGTTAAGGTTGGCTGTTCAATTTCCCATCGTTGGGATAACTGGTCCTAGACAAAGCGGAAAAACCACTTTGACAAGAATGACTTTCCCAGAAAAAAGATATATCTCTTTTGATGATCAGAGTATTCGCAATCTCGCTAAAGCCAATCCCCAAGATTTTCTACTGGCCTTTCCTGATGGGGCGATTATAGATGAGGCGCAAAAAGTCCCTGAAATTTTTGATGCGGTAAAGTATTATGTGGATAATGCTCATTATACTCCGGGGAAATTTATTTTAACTGGATCCAGTCAATTCAAGTTGAAGAAAAACATGACAGACTCCTTGGCGGGAAGGGTCGCATTTCTCAAACTGCTCCCATTTTCTATCAGTGAGATATTGTCATGTAATTCTCCCATCCCATCTGTTTATCATGTGATTCATAAAGGAGGATATCCTCCTTTGTATGACGCCGATAAGCATTTCATTCCCGAGGATTGGTTCGAGAACTATATTGACTCCTATATTGACTTGGATGTCAGAGAAAACATCAATGCTGCTAACATTTCCACATTCAAGAAGTTTGTCCAGGTTTGTGCCACTTACAGCGGTCAGATGCTTTCCATGGATAGCATATCAAAAAATATAGGTGTTTCGGCTCCAACGGTAAAGCAGTGGCTTTCTATTCTTGAATCGTCCTATATCATTCATTTCTTGGAACCAGATTTCAATAATTTGGGTAAGTCACTGGTCAAAACTCCGAAGATGTACTTTGTAGATGCAGGACTTCTGTGTCATTTGCTTAGAATCGAAACAGCGGAAGATTTAATCCTCAGTCCTTACAAAGGAGCAGTGGTTGAGACATTTGCCGTTTCACAAATGCTAAAAAACAGACTGAACCAGGCCAAGAAAGCCAATCTTACCTATTTCCGTGATCTTCGGGGATTTGAAGTCGATGCAGTGGCAGACTGGAACCATTCTTTTGCCATTGAAATCAAAAGTTCCAGTGGCGCGGAGAAAAAGCTTTCTGCTAACTTGCGAGAGTACATTAAGCTCCGAGGCGATGATTGCCAAGGTCTTTTGTACTATTTGGGTGACCTCACCTGCACTATTGATGGGGTGAAGTATGTGGGGTGGAAGGAGTGGTAACTGAAACTTTTGTTTCTGAAACTGATTCGCGACAATTATCCTAAATATGTAATTACAATGGATCCTAGCTCCCAGCTAATAAGCGATGACGACATTAAAACCATTCTACTGCGACAATTCCTTTTGCAAGAGTCATAGGCAATGCCCTTTTCTATTAGAGATTTGGAGAAAACACACCCCACTATTCTGCCACAAGTGGGGTGGAAAGTGCGTTCGTGGAAAGATAGTGATATCGTCCCCATTTGTCTGAAAAATAATATTTTAGAGATCAGCCACATCGACATAAAAGATACTACCAAATGTGCAACATCATAGGAGAAGAGGAGAGGCAGTGCCTAAGTGATAGAAAAGGCCTTTGCCTTCTTAACAGACTAGATATTGTCGCTTTTAAATTAAAAGCGAACAAATTTAAATGAAATAAATGAAAGAGGATGCATCAATAATTGAACTGAACCCCGAAAGTTTTTTTGTCCAACTTTCGGGGTTCAGTTCAATTTTTTTGATACACCCTCTTTTTTTCTATATCATAAATTTAATGGTGTTTGTTATGGGGTTTTAGACGATAAGCAATGCAACATAGTAATATAATTTGTAAGTTTGCGTTTATATAAAAAATTATGGAAATGGGAAAAGATGGATATGAATAAAACAGGATTAAAATATTGTTTTTATATGATAATAGGATTGCTGTTCACGACATTGAATGGTACCTATGCACAAAGACCTACAAAAGGATATTCGATTAATGCTTCTGGTAACACTTTGTTGACGCGTTATGTGAATTTGGATCCAAATTATTATCGTGAAAATGTCGAGAGTGGTAGCTATGCTGAATGGTTACTTAACAGGGAACTTTATGAGGTAGGGTATAATACACATCTCTATTCAGGTGAAGAGAAATGGAATAAGTGTCAGGTTGGTGTATTGAAATATGACTTGATTGGACAGGATTTGCAACAATGTGCGGATGCTGTTATTCGTCTTCGTTCTGAATTCTTGTATGAAAAGAAAATGTATGATAAGATCCATTATAATTTCACTTCTGGATTCCGTTGCGATTACAAAAAATGGGCTACGGGAAATCGTGTTCATTTTAATGATAAGAAAGTTGCATTCTGGCAAAAAGATGCGGGAACCAACTATGATTATGCTACATTTAAAAAGTATTTGAAACTTGTCTTTACGTATGCAGGAACTAAATCTCTTTCTAAAGAAATGAAAAGTATACCTGTTGAAGATGTACAGCCTGGTGATGTTATAATGCATGGAGGAAATCCTGGTCATGTAGTAACAGTAATGGATGTGCTGAAATCGAAAGATGGAAAGAAAATTAAAATAATGCTTTCGCAAAGTTACATGCCTGCTCAGGAGATTGAAATATTGATGGATGCGGCGGGTTCTCCATGGATTACAATTGATTTGTCTGATGATGATAAGCCAATCATAACTCCGGAATATACATTTTCGAAAAATGAGTTTATGAGATGGAATGATTAAGAATGTGATAGAATGTTGAGTAGGTTTCATTTGATATTGTTTCTACTGGTATTTGTAAGTGGAGTTTCCAGTTCTCAGAATAACAATGTATTGGTACGAACAAATCATCGATTGAGTGATACTATAAAGAAGTCGGATGATACGATTCCATTGAAGATTAAATGCTTGATGAGTGCTTATCCTGATTTTATCAAAGGATATGAAGACGATTCACTTGTGTGGTTGGATGGAAGTAAGATGCAATTTGACGATGGATTAACAAAGGATTTTGAAAAGCAGTTGAATGAGGCAGATGTGGAGGACATGTTTTTGACTCCGTATGATACAACGATGTGGAGTCCTTCTTATTTAAAAGATCCGGGACGTGCCCGAAATGAATCGTTTTTTAGAAAAATGTACGGTAATACGTCGGCAGAGGTCCAATCCCATTTAGTTCATGTGAATTGGTTCGGACAGAAAATCTTGTTTACTTCGTTGAATGGTGCTGCTGATAGTTTGCGTGCTGTAATTGCTGAATTGTCGATGTTGCCACAATCGTATAAAAAGTATTTTGAACAATCCTCATCTTTCTATTGGAGAAAGGTGCGTGGTGCCAATCGGTTGAGTGCTCATAGTTATGGTATTGCTATTGATATCTGTGCAAAATATTCGGATTATTGGTTATGGGCCAATCCTGGTAAAAAAGAAAAAGATGAAATTGTGTATAAAAATCGTGTTCCACGAGAAATTATAACTATCTTTGAACGTCATGGATTTATTTCGGGTGCTCGTTGGTATCATTTCGATACCATGCATTTTGAATTTCGTCCTGAAATTCGATGGTTACAAATAGATTCATGAAAATATAATAGAGTTTATTGTAATTTAAACTTAAACACTGGGGAAGTATCCCTTTATGATGATATGCAGAAAATTGATTTTGAATTAAGAGAAGGAGAGGAGTTTATACAACTTATCCAATTATTGAAGGCGACGAATATTGCATTTAATGGTGCCGAAGCTCAAGGTATGGTTTCGGACGGTTTTGTGTTGAGAAATGGAGAGGTGGAACTTCGAAAAAGAGCAAAAATTGTCGCAGGAGACGTCATTAAAGTGGCAGGATATGAAATTACAGTTAAATAGTAGAAAATGGATTGTGGGTGCTCTGATGCCCCTTTTAATGCTATCTTGTAGGAATGATGAAAATGAAATTCCAGAATGTGAAGTGTATGTGAAAACTTCATACAGTGAATATCAAACATTATTGATGACAAATAGTGCTGTGGTGTATGAAAAAGATGCCTTGTATCCTGCGAATTTCAGATTGGGATATGGGGGTATTTTAATCTTTCGTGATTTAGAACGACAGATTCGATGTTGTGATTTGTCATGCCCGTATGAAAATTTACGTAGTGTGACACTGAATGTGAAAATGCCTTATGCAACTTGTCCTGAATGTGGCTCTGAATTTGATTTGACCTATGGTGCTTGTAATCCTATAAAAGGTCCGGCATCTTGTGGATTAAAACTCTATACAAAAATTCGAGATACGGGAAGTTATATTTTGGTGACGAATTAAATTGAGGAATCAAAAAAGAATCCGCAACGCCATATTTACTGGCATTGCGGACTATATATTGGTACGACTTTTCACGTTTGACGGACACCAATAATTTATTTTAGCTTCTTTATCACTTCATTCACCAGTTTGTTACCTAAGTTTCTAGCAATAGAAGTAAGTGCTTTACCATACCAAGTATTGCTGCTGGATTTGCGAGATGTGGCTTTGGATCGTGCTTCTCTTTCTTCCTCTTTTCTTCTTTTCTCAGCTTCTTTTTCAGCTTGAGCCTTGGCTTTTTGTTCTTCTGCTTCTTTTTGTTTCCTTTCAGATTCTTTGATTAGTATTTCATAAGCAGATTCACGTTGGATGGTTTCTCCGTATTTCTTTTCTAATCCGGATTCTTTCATTGCTTGTTTACGCTCTTCTGCAGTGATAGGACCAATTTGACCTTGAGGACAAAGCATTTTGGCACGTTCAACGATTGATGGTGCACCTTTTTCATCCAAGAATGAGATGAGAGCTTCTCCAGTCTCTAATTCCAAAAGAGCCTTTTCAGTATCGAATTTTTCGTTCGTACGGAAAGATTGAGCTACTGCTTTTATTGCTTTTTGATCTTTTGGAGTGAATGCACGAAGTGCGTGTTGTATCTTGTTTCCTAGTTGACCAAGTATGTCTTCTGGAATATCCATTGGGTTTTGCGTGATGAAATATACACCGACACCCTTTGAACGAATCAAACGAACAACTTTCTCTATTTGTTCCATTAATGCTTTGGAAGCATCGTCAAACAATAAATGGGCTTCGTCGAAGAAGAAGATGAACTTGGGTTTGTCCATGTCTCCTACTTCAGGTAATTGATTGTAGATGCTTGTTAACAACCACATAAGGAATGCTGAATAGAGTTTCGGATTGTTATATAACTTATCAGCAGCTAAAATGTTGATCATTCCTTTTTTGATACCATTGATTTTTTCTACGCTGAAAAAGTCGTTGATGTCAAATTCTGGTAAACCAAAGAACTGGTCTCCACCTTGTTCTTCTAAGGCTAATAGATTTCTTTGTATAGAACCTACAGAGACAGAGGAGATATTGCCATATTCTGTTTGAAATTCTTTCGCATTTTGACCAATGTAGTTGAGTGCAGCACGCAAGTCTTTCAAGTCGTCTAATGGCATTTTTCTATCCTCACAAATTCGGAATACGGCATTTAAGACTCCTTCTTGCGTATCTGTCAATGACATGATACGGGAGAATAACATAACACCGAAATCTTTGATGGTGACGCGCATTGGATGACCTTGTTCACCATAAACGTCAAAGAATTGAGTAGGATAGGGTTGAAAATCAAATTTCACGCCGAATTCATCCTGACGTTTTGCAATGAATTTTGTTAATTCACCTGCTTTGTATACACCAGATAAGTCACCTTTCATGTCGGCCATAAAACATGGAACGCCAAGGTCACTGAATGATTCTGCTAATACTTGCAAAGAGACGGTTTTGCCAGTTCCCGTCGCACCAGCAATTAATCCGTGTCGATTCGCCATCTTTGGCTCTATAATGAGCGGATGATCGGAATGAGCTACGTATAACTTTTCTTCGTTGTTAATCATGTTTATTTATTCTATTGTTGTGATTGATTCTGAATTTGCTTGTTTTTTTGCTTTGGAACGTTTAATCAAGAAATAGATTAAACCACCTGCAGCTAATAGCAATGCAATTGCTAAGAGAGGACGATAGAAGATCCAAGCTATGGCAATGACAAGTAATGACCATATAAGTCCAATAAGAATACAAACTACATTCACACCAAGATTCAAGATGTTGGAAAGAAATGGAATTACTTTAAGTAGGATGACAAGGATGTTAAATATGCCTTTTAACCCTAATATAACTAATAATACACCAAGTAAACGGGAAAGCCATGCTATAGTTTTGTTTGCCTCTTGTTCTCCTTGAAATGTTTGGTCTAATGATTGTGTTCCCATTGCCAAGGCTGAGACTGAATATCCGTTGTCGCTGTGATATTCTTCAAAAGTATTGTTGATGACTTTCGCCCAAATGGTAACATTGGCGGGCATTACTTTATGGAAGGTAATACGGACGTCACCGATAGCAGGAGTCGCAGCATTTGCACCAAGATAAATTTCATTTGCGTTGACATGTACGTATTCTCCATTGGATTGATATGGTGTTTCTAATAAACTGGTTTTGCCTTGTAATACGCTTTTAACAGAACTGTTCAAGAGTTGAATCTTTTCTTTCGAAAGATTTACATTAAAAACTTGTTCTCCACTGATTTGTCGTGAAAGAAAGGTGGGTAAAGTATAGGCACCGAATGTTACGTTCCCTGCAAGAAATGTTTCACTTTCAATGTTTGAAACTGTGAAGTTTTTGTTTTTGTATTCGGGATCTTTGAATTCTGCCGAATTTTGAGGAGAGGAAACCCATTTTTTCTCGTATGTGTAAGTGGTTACGGTTTCTTCTGAGCCTCCAAATTTATCTTTCTTTTTTGATTCTGCATTTTGTACCCATTGATAATATTCAACTGTACGAATTAATTTAATGGCATTTGCACCAATATTAAATTGATGGTCTATAAGTGAGTCTTTTGTCGTTGCAAATCCAGATGTATGAATCATTTTTCCATTTAGTGTGTTGTCAATAGTTGCGATATTGCTGACGATGGTAGTTTCTTTGTATGCGTCTTTGTTCGCATTTGAAGTTCTTACTGTTCTACCTTCATTCCACCATAGAATACCTGTTCCTATAATGAACATGATAATTCCTGTAATGATTCCTTTTAACGATCCTTTTAATCTTGTACCATACCCGGTAACGGTTGTTTCTTGATAAGCCATTTTTATTTGAGTTTTACAATTTTTTTCAAAGATAAAGAGAATTTTTCAACTTGTTGTCTTGTTGACTTTATTTTGTTACGATAATCTTTTCCCGTTTTGTACCATCATTTAGAATAAAACATCCTTTGGGGAGATCGATTGTCTCTTCTTCTCGTTTAAATCCTTTTTGATTGAATATAATTTTACCAGATAAATCGGATATGAGAATTTGACTCTCTTGTGTTAAGTTTGTGCATAAGAGACCACCGTCTATTTTATAGATACATATTCCATTCCCATTTTTTGATTGAGTTTTGTAGGTTGAGTCGCATGTGGATATGGTGACATGCTCTATAAGTGAATTGTTTGGAATCATTAGTGAAATAGAATCTCCTTCTGCGTATTCTGTTAGAACAATGTCTCTGATTTGTTTTTCTATTTTCCAACCTTTTATATCGGATGCACCGCCTTTCCCTTTGCTATGGATGACTATCGGTCTGCCTTTATAGTAATATCCATCGAATGAGGTATGTAACATCTCTGTGTTGTTGACTGTTAGTGTAAAAGGTAAATCTTTTTCGTATGGATTATTGATTGTTAAATGATATATATCACCTAAATGAAAGAAGTTTTTCATCGAATTAGAGTTGAGCCAATTCCTTTTTGACGGATAATTTTTAATTAAGTCTATCTCTTGATACCAATCTGTATAGTCATTGGTGGTGTAATCACTGTATCGCTCGTCTGTAAAAGGAATTTCATATTCGATTTTTTGTGCTAAACTATCTATATGGGGTATAATGTGGCGTGGATTTAAAAAGTCTCCCATATACACGGAAAAACGTTCGATTAGTAAGTCTTGAAATGGTTTCATGCTGACTAACACTCTCATGAGTTTCGTTGGAAAATCCCATGAATCGAAATCTTCAGATTCTGGTGAGAGTGTGAGAAATTGCTCGAAGTAGTTACTTGTATAGGTGATAATCTTTCCATCTTTATATGTTCTAAAATCGGATGACATGTCAAGGTCCTTGAGAATCCATCTCCATTTTGATCCTTCTTTGTGCTCTTTCCACATCACAATATTGTTATCGGGATAGTCTGAATTACCGAAATACGTTTCTATGATAAAGTAATTGATGAATTCATCTATGTCGATTAATTCTGTCAACTCTTCAAAGGTTACATCCTCTTTGTACATGGTTTCATACAGATGTATGGCTGCTGTGGCTGATCCAGAGTTGACTGTCGTCCAATTCTCTATAACATCAATTCTTTCTTTTGTTTCTGGATGATTGGAGTTGATATAATCGATGTTGGTACGTTCTCGTAGATTCATCAAACCATAATATTCCCCATTGATGTATGTGATGACGGGTTGGTAAGCTTGATATTCTATATTCTCTATTGTATGTCCGGCGTAACTTTGTGCAGCTGCGTCACGAAGATGTGCAAGAAGAAAATCATTACCTGAATTTCTTAGTAAAAAGGAATGTACTTTTTTTATGTTAGGTTTCTCTTCCCAAAAGGAAATGGGAAAATCATCTCCTGATAATCGCTTTTTACTATATATGGCAAGAGATTTTTGTGGTAATCTTCTAGAGGTGGCTCCTGCGATTCTCATCTCTCCTGGTTGATCTAATAGGACTTCTCCCTTTTCATTGAAATAATTAATATGAATAAATCTGTGCCAGTCGTATTTATAGTTCTCTTTGTACTGATTATAGGTTCCTTCAACATAAATTCCTTTTTTTTCATCAAAGAGATAAAGAGAATCAGAGATGATAGAGATGACAGGCAGTGTGATTTCATGATCTGGAAACAAATATGAATAACTGGTAATATCAGAAGGAATTGAACCTTCAGAAAATGTTTTTAATCGAATAATTTTTACTAATGAGTCTGCGAATATACTATCATTGATTGTTGGAATGCTACCATTCGTTGTGTAATAAGTTGTTGATTTGTAATTATTTTTGTTTTTTAAATGAACAATAAATGGTTGTGTGTAAAATCCAGAGGGTGAAGATAGCTCTGGAGAGAATAAAAACGAGGAACTAATGGATGAATTATGCTTTCCTGGAGTGTCTTTTGTCATCCAACCAACTTCTCCGTTATCGTCTCTACCATAGGAAACACCTTTTTGTTGCATGGCAGGTATTAAAATAGAATCTGAAAGAATCCCTTTGGGTGAAAATAATCGAATAGTAGATTCTTTTTCAAAATCGACTTTAAAACTGATATGTAGTTTGTAATATTGCTCATCACCATAAAGAAGTATGTATGAATGAGGTGGAATTGTTGTGTCGGTTCCGAATGTGTATATTCCGTTATCACTTTCTATGACATGATGATAAAGAGAGATAGAATCTTCTGTTGGGTTAAAAAGTTCAATCCAAGAAGAGGGGAAATCATTATAGTCATCGATTAGTGATATATTGGATTGCATAACTTCGTTGATGCGAAGTTGTGCATTAAGTAGAGTGGGTAATAATGCGAAAAATAATGTGTATAGAATATATTTGCGCATAAATTATAGATCTCTAATAGTTCATGCGACAAAGTTAAAAAAATCTTCTAAATATCGTTGTTTTGTCAGATTCAATTCTAATGATGGATTCAACGTTGGTATCAATGTTACTGTACCCGAAAGACACTTTGTCTTTCGGGTACATATTCACTTATATTTACATGAAATATATCAGTTTGATTTGAATGCTTCGGGTGCCTTTGCCGTTATTTTACCATCAATTTCTGAATAGAAGTATTTCCGGATACTGTGACGATCTTCACCATGTAAGTACCGGCAGGCAATTTGAACGTTACCGTCGCACCAACAGTTTGGCTGTTGAGACTACGACCGAACACATCGAGTATCTCAATGGAAGAGATTTCCTCGGGACTTTTCACCGTGAAGAAGTTTTCCGCAAGGTTCGGCGCCAAGATGATATCATCGGAAGAAATAAAGTCCTTCACTAATGTCGGTGATTCCATGTTTTTTTCCAGACCCTCCCACGACATCGTGGCCTTGGAATAATCTATCGAACCCGTTCCGCCCATAACCTCACATGAAATCATACAACTATAGACACGACCAAGCGTTATATACATATTCAGTTCCTCCCACTTTCGAAAATGCTCGGAAATAGAGATATGACCACTCGTACGGAAAGATGATCTTACAGCATAGATCATATCAATCTCGTCGACCTGTCCTAAGTCTCCCATGATTCGATAGCCTTTGTAAAGCGTATAGATGGAGCCATCCATTTCATAGGATCCGACTTCCTGACAATTCGGGTAATAGAAATTAGAATCGAATTTGTCATCCACAATGTAAAACTCCACACTAGGATACTGCATAAATCCATGAACACCAATATAGGAAAGAGTTATACCATTACTCGTTTTGGTATATTCATAATCAGCCGTAATCTCTCCTAGATCGGAAAATTCCCGCGTGGCATATTCGTCCAAATAACCTATTTCAGCCAAGAAGTCATTTGTTTTAAGCCATCCTGCCTTAAATGCGCAGTCATCTTCGCCACCAGGAATAATCATTCCTTCCGTCATATCTGTCATATAGGAATCGTGATAGAAAGAATAACTATATCCATTACCGATATTCCCTTGCGAAGTTTGCGTTACAACTTTGTCGTCAGGCTTGATTTCCAATGAATCAAAAGGTGAGAAAGTGAAGTCCGGCAAAGTATCCGTACTCTCAACGACCTCAATATTAGCATAGGTGAAATCGACGGAACCTTTCCCTCCACCAGCTTCAACAGCCAATAAAATGTGACTCAAGACATTAGGATCATTAATAAGCCCCAATGTTTTACATTTCCTAAGGTGCTCGGAAACATTAACCGATCCACATTGACGATATGATTGGCGGGCAGATATTATATTAAAATAACACCCCTGTATACATTCTATAGGCTTTTGCATCCAAACTTTATAAGTATCGCCGTCAACAACGTATTCTCCCTTCTCTATGAATGACGGACTGACACGATATGGCTCATCTACTATCTTGTCCTCCACGATACACAATTCAGATTGACCATTATACAACCCAAGCAGCACGTCAACACTAGCATATGTACCGCCATCGTCACCTTCTTTTTGGAAGGCGTAGTTAACTATATAGTCAACATTCTCACTAACGCCATCCACATCATCAAGTGAAATTCCCACGTCAGCGAGGACATCTTTCTGTGGGTTGTCCCATGACAATTTGAAACATGCGTCCTGCGGATAGATCGTTAGTTCTCCACCATTTTCGTTCCATAACCCATATCGGTAACCGTTTTCTTTGATGCCACTGATAGTCGTGTCGGCAATAATTGTTCCTCCACTCAATTGGTTTGTTTGCTCACATGGATTCACTGCGAACGCATTAGAACCCGATATGAAGAGTAAACTTAAAGCTATAAGAGAAACTTTTTTGTGAATTTTTAAGCAATTCCTATGTGTTAGATTCTTAAATATAAACATGGCAAAATGATTTTTTTAAATATTATTGATTGATATGAATGTCGATAAAATATCAGATTTTACTATACATTAAAATTAAAAAAGTTTACTTAACAATCAATTTCTGAATTGAAACGTTATCGTTATCAGTTATGAGCTTCACCATGTAAGTGCCGGCTGGCAAGTTGATTTCAACCAACTCTCCATTGTTTTGGTTGTAAACGTTTTGTCCGACCATGTTGAAAATCTCTATTCTCTTGATAGCTGCAGCACTCTTCACTTCAAAGTAGTTCTCTGCAGGATTAGGAGTTATGATGATTGCGTTGTCGCTCTCGTTCTCCACTACCAAAGTTGATGAAGGTTTTATAGTTACACTATAGAGTTGGCAATCCTCAAATGAGTTGATCGTTGTCTCTGTGGTATAGCTAACACCTAGGTATTCGTTGCCTTCAAAGGTCTTTGTCTTGATAGAAGGGGTTTCTTTCCAGATCTTGAAGCTACCACACAAGTGAAGCATAGCCAAGTAGTGAACCAATCCATCATAGTAACGATATTGTCCTGTCATTAAGCTTGCGTCCCAAGCCTTCTTTAAGTTTTTCTTAACGATGTCGTCATATTTGCTGTTGTTCATCAAACAATAGCAAGCCACAGCGTTGGCACCGGTTTCGCCTAAGGTATAGCTTTCTGATGCTCCAGAACCGTCCCAGTTGAAACGTGCGTGTTGGTAGTTGTCTTTCTCGAAGAAATCAATGATTCTTCTAGCCATTTCCTCTTGGCGTGTAGCATCCTTACCGAACAAGTAGTAGTCCATACCGAAGTTCATTGCACAACGCATTGCATCATACATGTACTTTTCCGCATTGTTGTTGAAATTAACGCCATGTGGTGTTCCATCGAAGTTGTTGTAGTCAGAGAACAAACCTGAGTTGCTGTTTGATGATTTGTACAAGTGGTCACGGGTAGCTTTAGCAGCCTCTTCCCATTTGCTGTTATTCGTTTCAGACCAACGAGCGAACAAATCTACGAATGCAGGCAAACTATATGATGGGTCTGAGAAACTGTTGTTTCCGTTTGAAGGTTGGAATGTTACAATCTTAGATTGTTCATTAAACAATGATTGTCCATTACCTTTCCAGCAGCTCTTCAAGATGGCTTGAGCATCTCTCATATATTCGCTATTGTTCCAACGATGAGCAGCGAATAACAATGATGTCATGAAGTACATTTCACCATCAGGTGCACAACCTTGGTCTTTTACACCGCCATCTGTACCAACTTGCCATGAGAAATAACCATCGCCACCATTATTTGGATTATGCCACATGTGGCTCTTTGCGAATTGCCACAACTTTTTGAAGTGTTCAGGGTGATTTGTTTGAACAGAAATCATCATACCATATGACATACCCTCAGAACGAACATCATTGTTACCAGTGTCAAGGATATATGCTTCACCGTTACCTCTATCAGTGTAAACTTTGTTGCTGTTGTTTTCGAAGTAGTGTGACCACATTTGATCCAATTTCTTTTGAATGTCGCTTTCGGTTTTTCCTAAAAGAGTGATGAATGGACTCGTGTAGTTACCTGTGTAGTAAGCACCAGTATAGTTAGTCGCATCACAATCAGGACCAAAGTAAGATCCGTTCTCGTCGAAGAATGTACCACCTGTGGTAATAGTACTTTGACCTTCTTCTCCTTGATCACCTTCACTTTGATCATCTTCAGGTTGTTCACCTTCATTTAAAAATTCGATATAATCCAAGTTGCAATACATAGTACCATATTTAACTTTCAAAGTGTGTTCGCCAGCAGAGAGTGATACGCCTTTCTTAGAAATGAGTTTATATGTGTCCCAATCGTTTCCGCCATTTCCTGCACCAGACAAAGTGCACAATGACTTACCGTCCAATTCAAGGTTGAATTCGATATCTGTTGAACCATTAGATGCGTTAGCGTAGATATCATAATTGCCAGATTTCTCAACTTTGATAGTATACTTTAACCATTCGCCAGTAGTGGTGTGACCAATTGCGTAGCCAGTTCCACCCTTCTCGATATCTACACCGTCTTGACGGTATTGACTTGTTTCATTTTGATTGTCGCTATCCTTATATCCGAAACCATTACCACCTTTGTCGTAATCTTCAGCTTCTATTTTTCCAGGAATAGAGAAAATACTTTTATATGGACCTTCTGGTTCTGTTGGTTCTTTTACTGTTGATTGTCCATCATTTCCATCACCAGCATCATCGTTAATCATAACTTTAGCATGAGAAAAGTCGACATAACCACTTCCTCCACCTGCTTCTGCTAAAATTTGAGCTTCCATCAAATTGCCTAGATTAAGACCTAATTTAGACCATTGCCTAAAATGTTCAGAAATGTGAATCGTTCCACATTGACGTTGAGTTTGACGGATGCTAAAGATTTGAGTAAATGTGCTATTTCCCCACTTTGAAGCACCTGTACGTTGTCCTGACCATACTTTATAAACTTCACCATCTACTGTAATTTCTCCAATTTCTTTACCAATATAAGATCCGCCAGGAACACCTCTGTTATGCAGCCAATCGTCAACAATATACCATTCTATTTGAGGGCTATCCATCCATCCGTATATTCCAATATAAGAATAGGAATTGCCATCATCTCCACTTTTGGTATATGCGTATTCTGCAACTAAGTTACCTCCTAAATTATTCCATTTTGGATTATTAAAGGTTTTTCCAACTCGACCAAGGAAATCTCCTGCATTATTCCATGACGCTTTAAAGCATGCATCTTTATTGTACAGCATTAGTTCTCCTCCATTACCATCTCTCCAAATTTCGTACTGATAACCATTCCCGGTATTACCTTTTTCGTTTTTGTTCGAAATGGTTCTACCGCCACTTAATTTCGTTGTTTGACTGCACGGGTCTTGTGCATACGTATTGACATTCAATACTAATAAAGCCCCAATTGTTATAACATCAAAAATATGATGTATTACAGTTTTCATTGTATTCATTTTACTATGATTTAAGTTGATACATGTAATAATTTTCTCAAAAACACAAATTTACACACTCGTCTCATCTATACTTCATCGATACAAATGTAACAATATAAAATTAACTTGTATAAGAAAAAATAGTCAGTTTTATGAAAAACTCTGTCATTTTATGTGAACGCTTCTTTCTGTCTTTTTTTGTGTAAATGCTTTCTTTTCAAGAATTTATATCTTAAATGAATAACTTAAATACAGAATTGAAGAGAATATATTCTTTACTATAAATGAAAAAAGCACGCCATATATGACGTGCTTTTTTTATTTATCTAAAAAGTTTATTTTATCAATAACTTTTCAACGTATACATTTCCTTCTGCAGTATATACTTTTACAAAGTATGTTCCTTTTGATAAAGAAACTTGTACATTAGAATTTGCACTTTCTGAAACAATTTGACCTGCAAAGTTTGTAATGATAATAGACTCTACTTGTTCTTTTGTCATAATGGTAAAGTCATTTTCTGCAGGATTAGGGTAAATAGAGATTCCTTCTCTATTGTTAACATCTTTAGTGGCACTTTCATTGCCTGCTTTGATAGTAACTTTATACAATTGACAATCTTCGAAAGAATCGATAGTAGTGTCTTCTGTGTATTTAACGCCAAGATATTCACCACCTTCAACAGTCTTCTCCTTTATGTTTTTTGGAGTTTCTTTCCAGATCTTGAAGCTACCACACAAGTGAAGCATAGCCAAGTAGTGAACCAATCCATCATAGTAACGATATTGTCCTGTCATTAAGCTTGCGTCCCAAGCCTTCTTTAAGTTTTTCTTAACGATGTCGTCATATTTGCTGTTGTTCATCAAACAATAGCAAGCCACAGCGTTGGCACCGGTTTCGCCTAAGGTATAGCTTTCTGATGCTCCAGAACCGTCCCAGTTGAAACGTGCGTGTTGGTAGTTGTCTTTCTCGAAGAAATCAATGATTCTTCTAGCCATTTCCTCTTGGCGTGTAGCATCCTTACCGAACAAGTAGTAGTCCATACCGAAGTTCATTGCACAACGCATTGCATCATACATGTACTTTTCCGCATTGTTGTTGAAATTAACGCCATGTGGTGTTCCATCGAAGTTGTTGTAGTCAGAGAACAAACCTGAGTTGCTGTTTGATGATTTGTACAAGTGGTCACGGGTAGCTTTAGCAGCCTCTTCCCATTTGCTGTTATTCGTTTCAGACCAACGAGCGAACAAATCTACGAATGCAGGCAAACTATATGATGGGTCTGAGAAACTGTTGTTTCCGTTTGAAGGTTGGAATGTTACAATCTTAGATTGTTCATTAAACAATGATTGTCCATTACCTTTCCAGCAGCTCTTCAAGATGGCTTGAGCATCTCTCATATATTCGCTATTGTTCCAACGATGAGCAGCGAATAACAATGATGTCATGAAGTACATTTCACCATCAGGTGCACAACCTTGGTCTTTTACACCGCCATCTGTACCAACTTGCCATGAGAAATAACCATCGCCACCATTATTTGGATTATGCCACATGTGGCTCTTTGCGAATTGCCACAACTTTTTGAAGTGTTCAGGGTGATTTGTTTGAACAGAAATCATCATACCATATGACATACCCTCAGAACGAACATCATTGTTACCAGTGTCAAGGATATATGCTTCACCGTTACCTCTATCAGTGTAAACTTTGTTGCTGTTGTTTTCGAAGTAGTGTGACCACATTTGATCCAATTTCTTTTGAATGTCGCTTTCGGTTTTTCCTAAAAGAGTGATGAATGGACTCGTGTAGTTACCTGTGTAGTAAGCACCAGTATAGTTAGTCGCATCACAATCAGGACCAAAGTA
>JAKSLB010000200.1 GCA_024401435.1 Paludibacteraceae bacterium
ATCCGGCTTATGAAATAAGTCCTTATAGTCAGGATGCTCCGTCAGCAACTCTTCTGTAGGCAGAGGTTCAATCATCTTTTCTATGAAAAAACCTGCCTCTGTTAATGTATTTACTATCGTAGAGAAAGTACGATGATACTTCTTCACATTATCTACAAACCATACAGACTCCCTCTCGCCTTCAACACCGTAATTTGAAAGATTAAGATAGAGCTTATTGCCGTTCTCGTCTTTCGTCCATCTATTTCCACCGCTATGGCAAGTGCACAATGGATTCTCCTGCGAAAAAACAAAGTATCCACCATCTGAAAGCATCTGATATATCCTGGTTACAACACCCGAAAAATCTTCCACATAATGAAATGCTAAAGAACTAACAACCAAATCAAATTCCATATCTAGCTGACCAATATCTTCCATAGCCATATTTAAATATGTTATTTTCTCATCACTATTCTCGCTCTTCGCGACCTCGAGCATCTTTTCAGAAATATCTATTCCCACTACACTGGCAGCACCTTTTTCGATGAACATTTTACAATGTTCACCAAACCCACAGCCGAGGTCAAGAATTCGCTTATCTTTTAGATCCGGTAGTAATGATAACAAAGCCGGTATTTCAAAGAGATTATTGGCATTATTCTTATTATCTCGTATCTTTTTGTACCCTTCATAAAAGGTTTCATTGTCATATATGTTTTGTTTAGCCATATTTTCCTTCACCCTAATTCTTATCTCCAGCAACCGTGTATACAGCGTCATTGGTATTTCCAGATGCTTCAACTAACTTTGTATCTGTTAGCTTTTTCATATATCTCCATGCTGTAGTTCTTGATTTTCCAGTAAGTGTCATTACCTCTTGAATTGTAATGTTTTTCTCTGATGCCAGTTTTTGAATCACAACATACAATTTATCATAATCACTTTGTTTCAAAACTTGTTTCAAACTTGTTTCAAAACTTGTTTCATTTTTCTCATTTGTTGCATTTTCAGCACTGGAATCTTTATCGGCTTTTTCTAAA
>JAKSLB010000201.1 GCA_024401435.1 Paludibacteraceae bacterium
CATTTGCATTGGATTTTCGGTCAATGCAATTGTATCAATGAAAAAACTATCAATCTCTGAATTGTTATGGTCATAAATGTACTGTTTGTAAAAGACTGTATCCCTTCGTTCTGAAAACAAACATTGTACACAACATATAAAGAGCAAAAGAAAAATATTTTTTTTCATCATTTCACTTCCTCCTATATTTTTTAGAATAATTATTATCATTATTATAGTTGTAAGTGTGGTCAGAAGGAAATCTGCTCCAGCGAATTTTCAAACGTCCGTCTTTGGAAATGTAATTACCTGTTGTGCACTCTTCTGATTTTTTATAAGAATGCTGAGGAATATCGTTGTCTTTTGAAAAATAAGTGATAATATCATTTTTTTCTGAAACAGACCCAATTTCATTGTATTCGTCGTTTATTATTGTATTAAGATCATTACCTTCAATCCAAACTTGACCTTTTGCATATGCAAGTCCATGACAATTTGAAGAAAAAGCTTCAATGGCTTCTTGTGCATAATTTCTTCCAGCAGAACTACCTAAAGATTTCTGTAATTTTTCATTGCCAAGCAATTCTTGAGGTTCTCCTATGACAGTTAGTTCTTTTGAGACTTCTGTCAATGTCAGAGAAACAAGTTTTAAAGCAGGAACTTTATTCCCTTTACTTGTTGTTACAAATCCAGGTTGATATGTCGCATTTGTTGCATAAATATGTTTCCCATCAGCACTTCTAACATAAGAAACTTCATCTGGACCATTTAAATTTTGACTGCCACTTACAACAAGTGACTGACTAAGATCTGGTTCAAATACCACATCTCCATCTGGTGTTGTGTTAAGTGTTCCATTTGGATCTATTAACCTCACCGGATTCCCCGCACAATACCCATACGGACTCATCCCCACATACTTTTCAAACAACGGATCGACGCTCAGCCACACAGCAGAAGTTGGGTCGAGATAGCGTGCTCCATAGTAGTAGAGACCCGTTTCGGAATCAAGTTCCTTTGCATTGAACAAATAAGGTG
>JAKSLB010000202.1 GCA_024401435.1 Paludibacteraceae bacterium
GTGAAGAGAAAAGTTAAAGGCTTTCGCGGTGTTACCTGAATGACCCACCAAAAATAGTGCATCGTTCAACAAAATACAATCATTATATTCTGAACCAGTGTACTCTACTAAAGATGAGGTGAAAGGATTGCTTGACAAGTATATAGGTTCTTATGAAAAGAATGACTATTATCGTTGGGCTGTTGTTGAAAAAACAACGGGTGAATGTATAGGACAGATAGCATATTTTTTGGTTGATAGTAAGAATCATTTTGCGGAAATTGAATATTGCATTGGTTCGGATTTTCAGTGTAAAGGTTTTGCAACAGAGGCAACAAAAGCAGTTATTGCATATGGATTTGATAGAATGAATTTGCACAAGGTTCAAATTTGTACTAAGACTATCAATGAACCATCAAAACGAGTAATAGAAAAATGTGGTTTTGTATATGAAGGAACATTGAGAGACTATTTCTATATGAACGGAGAATATGTTGGAAGATTATATTTTTCAATATTAAGAAATGAGTTTGAAACTATGGAATAGGATATTGGTAGGAGAGACAAATTTCAGTTTGTAGGTACGATAAAGACATTTAAAAGAGTTACTAAATTCAGCAGGTTTTATGAAATACGAGGTGTAAAAAATGGAATATATACAGGTTACAAGAGAAAATATTGAGAGTGAGCATATTTGCTGTGCAATATCAAATAATAAGGATGTTCAAGTATCATCAAAGAAAGCTTGGATGGAGAAATGCTTTGATGATGGACTTACATTTATTAAGAGTGCTGAAAGAGGAAAATGTTTTATAGAGTATATTCCTGCAGAAAATGCGTGGGTTCCTATTGATGCACCAGATTATATGTATATTGATTGTTTTTGGGTTTCTGGTTCTTTTAAAGGTCATGGATATTCAAATGACTTATTAAACAAATGTATTGAAGATAGCAAAGCAAAGGGAAAAGTAGGACTTTGTATTTTGTCGTCTGCAAAAAAGAAACCGTTCCTTTCAGACCCTAAACATCTGGCATA
>JAKSLB010000203.1 GCA_024401435.1 Paludibacteraceae bacterium
AAATGGTACATAAATTGTCAACTTAACTTGGCAAAAATATTTAAATAAACGTAAAAATCACACTTTTACTATGCAAAAATTTGCATAAGACTTAAAAACATAATATCTTTGCACCGTGTTTTTCATAGTATTAGATTTAAGGTTAACAAAGATTGGGTCACAGCGGTGACCCTTTTTTATTTATATTAGCCTCAGAATGAGATGAAAAACACACGTTTGTAGCATATTTTTATCATACACTTACAATTTGTAAGTACAATAATCATTTTTACTTTCATTTTGGAATATAAATACTCACTATCGTTTACATAATGACACATGCAATATTTTTTATCTTTCAATCTGACAACTTTTCTTTTGATTTTATGACAAAATGCTTAATTTTGCACTCAGAAACAAGAAAATTGGCATTCCGATAAAATCTTTCGGAAATAGGATACAAGTAACACAAGTACACAACAACATAAAAAACATTATTGAGATGAGTATTAATATTAATGAACTGACAAACAGTAGGGACACCGTAAACAGGTGGATGGAGCGTTTCGGAGTACGTTTCGGAGTTTATAAGCACGGAGTATTCAACGAACAACTCTTCCCATTCGATTCTGTGCCAAGAATTATCAAGCATAGCGACTGGGAATACCTCGAAAGCGGTCTCAAACAGCGTGTTACGGCACTCAACATGTTCCTATGGGACATCTACCATGATAAAAACATTATTAAGGATGGCGTAGTACCAGAGGAATTTGTGTATTCGTCAAAAGGCTATATGCCTGAGTGTGAAGGCATAAGTCCGCAGGGTAAGATATATTCACATATCTCTGGTATCGACCTTGTTGAGGGTAAGGATGATAAATGGTACGTTCTTGAGGATAACCTTCGTATTCCATCAGGTGCAAGTTATCCGATGATAGCGCGTAACGTGAGCCGTAAGGTGTCACCTTCTACATTCGCCTCAAATGCCATAGCCGACAACCGCGACTATGCAAATCTTCTTCGCGATATGATGGA
>JAKSLB010000204.1 GCA_024401435.1 Paludibacteraceae bacterium
GAATGATATCAAGTCATTGCTCGTTGCGTTTCAGATACAGCATATTGTTCTTATAATCGAAGATGACATTGAAGTGGCGGAAAAAGTCAAGACCAAGCATGATGTCGCAAAATGACAGATTTTCCATACAACCTGGTACGTTAAAATAAGAATGGTTAATGTCGTCCCAGTGCCTTATGGGGAAATCTACACTATCAACAGCCACGCCTATTTGGTTTAGTATTAGCCATGCCAACGAATTGGTATCAACCTGGCTGAAGTGTTGATCAACCTTATGTAGAAACGTCGAGTCGAAACCTGTATAACCACACCAACCCAAATCCAAATACGCACGAGCCTCGATAGAACCGCCTGCTTTTAGCCTAAAACCTGGCACTTTAATATGTCTATATAAATGGTCATAATATGGATATTCCTCTGTATAATGCATGGGAATCGCAAGATACTGCTCTGTATCTGAGGGCAAATCATTTCCCCACGTCATTATGGAATTAATAAAATCAAATCTAACAACATATTTTTCAAAAAAATCACGGCCCAAAACAACTTTACATGACTTATCTACAATTTTTTGCGACCAATCGGTTATTTGCACGGTATCTACTTTGAACAATGTATTACCACCAAGTTTAAAAAATAAACTATCGGCCATACATGTTTCCCAAATTGAGGGCGCAGGACAGCTATACAGAAAAGAAAAAGATGTTTTAACCAAACGTTTTAAATCTGGGGACATGGCAGAATAATAGAACCCATTGTCAATCACTGCACTATCAACCTTCACTCCATTGATTTCGGTACTAAAGAAAAGATGATGAATTCCTAGAACCTCTGTATGTGGGTCAAAAATAATTTTGACTGAATCGGAAAAATTGCTTGAGTCTTCTATCATAGTGGAATTATCGAGTTGTTTTGATGTGCAGCACCATAAGGTTGACACTAACGGCAGAAGGCAGATAAGTCTTAATACTCTCATTTTTGGGCATTTTTGATATTTGGAGGGAGG
>JAKSLB010000021.1 GCA_024401435.1 Paludibacteraceae bacterium
ATTCTATAGAGAATTTAATATTTAATTTAATGTCCAACTTTCGGGGTTCAGTTCATTAAGAACGCTCCCCTTTTGTTTTATTGTTGTCAAGCTTTATTCCTCATCATCACGGAAACGACGAGGTCCCTTGATATCACTATTTCTCATTCTTTTACTAGAGCGATCATCAAACTTCTTGCTTCTATCTCTACCGCCTCTGAAATCTCTTCCTTCACTTCCACGACCTTCTCGACGAGAGAACTTTCTGTCCCCACCGCGAAAATCATCACGACGACCTCTGCTATCACGTTCATCGCCATCCTCATCATATCGACGATTATTTCTCTCCTCATAACGGCGATTACCTCTATCTTCGAAACGACGATTGTCTCTATTGTCATCACGTCTACGACCTTCAAAACCTCTTCTATCATCTTTTTGACGATCCCCATAACCTCTTCTGTTATCATCGAACTGACGATCACCACGACTTTGACGTTCTTCACGCTCTTTTTGACGTTGTTCGTAAGACTCGTGTTTTGCAAAGTTCTCATGACGACGACGTTGATACTCACTCAACTCATCCTCACTCATAGATTCTCTATTCCAACGATCTTCGAATGGACGAAGGAATACGCCATTACGATCATTATATGTCGGAGTATCCGATTCAGCAGCTTTGGCAGCTTCCTCTTCTTTCTTATCAGCACGTTCTTTTAAATATTCATCTCGACGACCTTTGAACAACTCATATTTACGGAACTCACACTCAATAGAGCCATTCAATAAATGATACTTGACAGATGGTCGCAATCCAATTCTATCAGTAGCCTCACATGGAACAGAAATAATCCATGCAGACATATCCGTGAAATCACTCTTCAATTTAGCACCAATCTCCTCATACAATGAAGCAATGCTATTCACCTTCAAACGTTCACCATAAGGAGGATTAAACATAACCATCGTATCCTTCTCAGGTCTTGCAACTCCTTGGAATGGTTGATGAGACAATTCAATGTATTTACTCAATCCTGCGCTCTTCACATTCTCTTCTGCAATACGAAGTGCAGCAGACGAAATATCAGATGCATAAATCTTATGATTAAACTCGCGCTCTTCTGAATCATCTTCAAACAACTCGTCTAAAATATCTTTGTTAAAATCAGGCCATTTCTCAAAAGCATACCCCTTACGATAAATTCCAGGAGCAATATTCAATGCCATCATGGCAGCCTCAATGGCTATAGTTCCAGAACCGCACATAGGGTCCATGAAATCTGTTTGTCCATCCCATCCTGCCAATTTCAACATACCGGCAGCCAACACTTCATTGATTGGAGCCTCAGTCTGCTCTACCTTATAACCACGTAGATGAAGCGACTCACCTGAACTATCCAACGAAAGTGTACATGTCTCTTGTGAAACATGAATATTCAATTGAATGTCTGGATTGGTAATACGTACAGATGGACGTTCACCATATTTCTCCATGAAATGATCGGCTATAGCATCTTTTACTTTGTACGCTAAAAATTTAGAATGTTTAAAGGATTCCGAAAATACAACAGCATCTATGGCAAATGTTTTCTTTGGGTCCAAATATTGTGACCAATCATACGCCTTAACTATATTGTATACCTCATCGGTATCATTGGCTTCAAACTTGTAAAAAGGCTTTAAAATACGGAGAGCTGTACGACATTTGAAATTCGCCTTATACATCAGTTCTTGGTCACCGAAAAAACGAACTCCTCTCGTAATAATTTCAACTTGCTCGGCGCCTAACTCCTGCAACTCTTTCGCTAACACTTCTTCCAACCCTTGGAAGGTCTTAGCAATCATTTCAAAACTGTTTGCCATCTTAATTTTATATAAAAACAGGCTACAAAATTACAAAATTATAGCAAATTTTGAAGAATTATGCCAAAATTCTTTGTCCGTCTGTTATGGAACTACAGCTTTATTATTTAACTTTTTCTAACAAGGGGAACTGACGGCTCTTTTAGAAGAGACGTGATGTGCCGCATCTCTACATTGATTGAATTTTCAACACCCAATTTCATCCATCACTTTAACTAATCAAAAAAAGGTCTGCAACACACATTTACGCATTGCAGACCTTTCAGCTATTACTTTAACAATCAACGTATCTTTACAAACTGCTGATAATAAACACTTCCTTCTGTTTCTATTCTTAATACGTAAATACCTGGAAGATAATTATGTACATCTATCTGATTTCCCTGAATGGACTCTGTCATAACCATTCCGTTCATATTATAACAAACACATTTTTGAATTTTCTCATTGCACTGAATGTATACAAAATCTGTCACAGGATTTGGATAAATCGTTAAATTGTATTGTGATTCATAATCTATCACATCAGATTTAGAACATGCCATGCCATTCTCGTCCTTAGGAGATGCTGCCAATGTTTTTCCATCTGCACAATAAGAGAAGATGGTCCACGAATCTCCATTGTCTTTGTCCCTTCCATAAGACTCATTCGTTTCGTGACTCTCATATCGTACACAATCAATCAAATAACCATCATTCGACAACAAACAAATCTCAGATGGTTTATCCACATTCAACTTGAAATCCAAATAATGAAGGCCTAATCGACTGTCTCCTTTTGCCCATAACAACATATGACCTCCAGCATCCAATACCATATCATCTAAACGATATGGTAAAGTTGTAGTGGTTTGATCTTTACTATTAATCAACTGATAACCAGAAAGATTTATAGGAGAAGTACCATAATTGTAAATCTCTATCCAATCTGGATAATCAGAATAATCATCTGGATTCTTTGACTGCTTGTCACTGCTTGCACAGATTTCATTAATTACCAAAGTTGGTGTAGATGAACTTTCTTTCGTGAAGAGCGCTTTAATTGTCGTCTCTCCTTTCAATTTACCAGACAAGTAACCTGGTAAGAACATGGGCTGAGCATCAGACTTCTTAACAATCTCAATATTTTCCTCACCAGAAATTTCCCATCCAGAGAACTGATAGCCTGCAGGTGCATAAGCATTTATATCTAAATCATAACCAATAACATACTTACCTTTGTATTCAGACATTGCCAAATCATTCAATGTGATAACCGCATCCTTCACATTGGACTGTATCGTAAGATTCGCAATGCCATCTCCTTTAACATAGGTATTAATATGTTTGTATATGTATTCAGGACGCTGCAATGCAAACTTCCTCATGTCTTTTGCCGCATCAACCGAACTTGTGTTTTTATATGCACAATATTCACCCTCTACCAAACCTGTAATACTATCAAATACAGCATTGATATTCTCTTCTGTAAACCGAGTGGATAGTTGTTGTAAAAATCTAGTGACAAATTTCTTTTCAAATGTCTTGTTTTTTGACAATGGTTTAAAGATATTTACCATCCAATCTTTTTTATTTCCCCATGATGTACTTCCTTCGCCCTGACACCATTGTATCATATCTCTACTGCTACTTCCCGTCCAATCCATACATAATTTGAAACCATAATCAGTATCAAATAGAATCCATCTGAAAATACCACCATCTCTTACTCGCCAAATCTTCGTATTATTCCCCGGCCAATCAATGTTAGCAACAAACTGCTGAACTATCTGGTAATCTATATACTCATCCATGTCCATACGAGCAGCAGCTCCCTTATAATACGTGTCACTATTAACATCTGTATGATTCAAATAGTCAACCAACTCATCATAAGCTGTCATATCACCTTTTGTAGCTTTAATACCCAACTGGTCTGATACACGAATCATATCAATTTCATCTTCCTCATAGCCATAATTAGAAGCGACATAATCATCACTCGTGCGCTCATGTAAGGCCATCATTCCAATGTACTTTCCATTCAAATAATAAGCAACGGGTTGATAAGCTTGATAATCAATGTTCAATCCCAAAGCAAAGGTTTGCATCAATCCATCACGGAAAGGAACACAACTAAATCCACTTCCACCATTTCTTAAATGCAAGTTCCGATGAATCATATCGGGTTTTGATTTGAAAAAATGATAATCAAACGAATTCTTACCTGTCTTCTTTGAAGCTTTTAATGATATAGATTTGATTGATTCCAAACGAGAACATCCTCCTACAATTTCTGATTCAACCTCTTGTGAAACCACCTGTTTTCCATCGACTATATACTCAAAATTCAATGGTCGCTTCCAATCCTGATTCGCATTTGATTTGGTCCGTTGACAATCTTTTTCTCCCTGAATACCATTCTTACCCGTTACAAACATACCCAACATCGGATCATCATAATACAACTCATCGATAGTAACAGAAACAATTGGCAATGTGAAACCACTACACCTTGTATGTTTATCATCATTAAAAATATAAGAACCTGTTGTTATCTTACTGGATAACATTCCCGAATGAACTGCCACGGCTCGTATATTAGTATTCTCTGACACATTAATCGCTGAATTGTAAAGGATTCCATTGGTCTCTGATGGTTCTGTCCCATCCAACGTATAATAGATCAAAGCACCTGATGTGGCACAAGACAATGTGACATCAGTGGCAGATTGTAGTACACCCGGATTTTGATTGATTGTAGGTGCTTGACATCTATATGTGTTTCCCAAATTAGGAACTACAAAGGTGTTCTCCTCAAATGGGGATGGATGCATATATCCTTCTCCATCTTCATACCGACCATATGACACATGCGCATCTGTATATCCATAGGCTATAGAGTCAATTAACATTCCATCGTATGACAATGTAATATAACCACCATCAGAATCCAACTTATAAGGTGCATGATTATTCAAGGTTGATTCATCTAACCATAAAATCGATAAACTATTTTTCGTTAAAACTACACTGTTATCAACCATCCAAACCCACTTTTCCTTATAGTTGTTTTTTGATGTTAATTTATAATGTGTCAACGTACATTTACTCAAATCAATATCATAAGAAGATGAATTCCTGAACTCTATATAACCAGAAAAATTATAGTTATCCGTATTCACATAAGTAGATGTATTACAAGGCATCACCTCATTGATTCGAACAGGTTTGAAATAGTCTGTCGCATCCAACTTGGCTACATACGAATCTTTATATGAATCTGCGCAACGTGTACATTGATGCAATGTATAACCATCCTCATATATGGACGGAGAGACAACTCTTGTCTCATAATTATGTCCTAATGCAGCAATCGTCTCTGAATAAGATTTTTTACATACTGTACACGTGTGCTCAACAGTACCATCCTTTTCACATGTGGCAGCAATTCTCTTCTCTTGATAGTTATGAGCCTGAGCTGGGAACGATTCCGTTGTCTTTGCACCACATCGTGAACAGGTATGATTTACTGTTCCCCCCTGTTCACAATCACTTACCAAATACTCTGTATTATAATTATGTCCCGCAGGCGGAACAGTCTGAGTGTATGTTGAATCACATTTTCTACATTTATAAATCTCATAACCTTCCGATTCACAATAAACCGTAGAACTTTCGATTTGAAATTCATGTCTGCAAACTTGTTCCGGACCACCATCTGGTGGAGCTGCGAATATTGTCAATGTAACACAAGACAACAATAAAGATTGTAGTATAAGCTGTCTTTTTTTCATTGTAATCTAAATTTAAGGAACCTCTATTATATATTTTTTCTCAAATAAAATACTTCACAAGTATTAGATGATACAAAAGTCACAATTACTACTAATATAAAAAAGTTTTTTCAATAAACAGCTAATTTCTTTCAACCTATTATTATTAGGTGGATTCTATAAATTAATTTCCAACGATGAATTTATAGAACTCAGTCATAACATTCAAAAACCATGTAAAGGAAATTTCATTTTCTTATGTGGCTGAAACCATTTTTTTCTACTGTTTTATATGGATAAACTTTCTCAAAATAAAAAAACCACAACTGACTCTTCACAGAGTGATTGTGGTTACTATTTTAAAGTATAAATGTTTCCTGAGAACGAAATTATTTCTTTTCCGTTTACGATGGCAAAGATAGTTGGAATGGAGAAATATCAGGGGTAAATCATGTTACAAATCATGGTGAATTTCGTTTCATAATGACCTAAAATAGGGATATTTCAACATTTTTTTAGAGTCTGCAACCATAAATTCTTAATTCTTATTTATAATGGTCATTTCTTCAAAAATTATCATTATTTTTGTAGATTAAAAAAGGGATTTCTATAAATTGCCTTGTAGTGATTTGAAGATTTTGTCAGACAGATTGCTGATTAGAAAGAAGGAGCAGTGCGGGCACTATGACTGAGTGAAAATCAGCAAGATGGCGACAAAAATTCAAAAGCACACAAAAGATGGAAGAATAATCCTTATTTGAAAATTTAAAAAATCGGGGAATTTATAGAAGTCCCCTAAAATTATCAAAATGAAAGATTTAGTACTTGCCACCAACAATCCTCATAAAGTAGAGGAAATAAGAAACAAGTTAGCAGATTCGTTGTCCATCAAGACACTTAACGAATTAGGTTGTTATGATGACATCCCTGAAACATCAGACACCCTTCAAGGTAATGCAAGTCAAAAAGCTCATTATCTCTACGACAAATATGGATGTAATTGTTTCGCCGACGATACAGGCTTAGAAGTGGAAGCTCTAAATGGTGAACCTGGCGTTTATTCTGCCCGTTATGCAGGATTCGAAAAAGACTCCGAAGCAAATATGCGCAAACTGTTAGCTAATCTTTCAGGGAAAGAGAATCGAAAAGCTCGTTTCCGTACTGTTATATCTCTTATCTGGGAGGGTAAAGAATATTTCTTCGAAGGAATTGTAGAAGGAACTATTTTAACAGAGAAACATGGATCCGAAGGATTCGGTTACGACCCAATATTCCAACCTAATGGCTATACAAAATCTTTTGCAGAACTTTCTATGGAAGAAAAAAATAGTATTAGCCATCGAGGACGGGCAGTTGAAAAACTACTCCAATTTTTTAAAACAAATCTTTAATCCACATATGCAATGAAACTATTCCGATTCTTTTTCTTTCCATTGCTTTTTATATCACTCTCGGTTTCTGCTCAAGAAATGGGGACATGGAAAACTTTCTTTTCCTACAATAAAATTGATTACGTCACACAATCTAAAGATAAAATTTATGCCTTAGGTGATGGTGTCCTTTTTTCTGTCGACAAAAAGAACGAAAGTCTACAAACATATACCAAAGCGGATGGATTATCAGATGGTTATATCAGTCAAATAGCTTACAACGAAACCTTGGATGCTATCATCATCGGATATGACAATAGTAACATAGACATTATCAAAGGGAAAAAAATCATTAACATATCGGATTTCAAGAGGAAAGAGATCAATAGCAAACAGATTCACAGTATCACCACTTATGGGAAACTAGCTTATCTTGCTTGTGAACTAGGAATCGTTGTGGTAGATATGCAAAAAAACGAAATTGCAGATACTTATATCATTGGCGACAACGGAAACTATCTTGCCGCCTACAAGGTAGAAATCATCGGCAATACAATTTATGCTCTCACACCAGAAGGTATTCGTAGTGCAAACATCAAAGATTCTAATTTGGCCGACTTCTCCAAATGGACTGAAATTTCATCCATAAATTCAAAAAACACCGCTACTATTGCCCAATTCAATGGTCAATTGATTTTAGTTGACAAGGATTCCATCTCCATATTTAACGATGACCAATCCCTCACTAAAATCCAAGATATTCATGATTTTAAATCTATCTCAACATCTACCGACGCTCTTGTTTTTTCAGCAGGAGACTCTGTCTTTAATTACGATTCAAAATTTCAACTTAAAGAGATTGTTTTTGTAGACTACTGCAAGCATGCCATCTACACTTCTTCTTCCAATAGTTACTGGATTGCACGTGCTGAAAACTACTATAACGAAGTCTACAAGATCTACAACCTCTTCAAATATAAAGGGGGAATGGTTGTTGACAAATTCGTCCCTAACGGTCCTCTTGCCCATTCTGTTGCATTCGTTAAATATCAATCGGATCAACTTATCACAGGTAGTGGAGGTCGTTTTGACATTCCTGAATTGGATCATCCAGGTATCCTTCAAATTATGGATAATAATGAATGGACCGTTATCACAGAACCTGATTTTGAATCGGGCGTCACGATTCGAGAGAAATCCAGATTCGTCGATCTACTTGATGCGGCAGTGGACCCAACCGATCGTAAAAGAATTTACGTGGCTTCATGGCGTTCCTTATTTGAAATTTATGACAAAAAGCCAAGTAAGCATTATTGGACGGAAAACACCTCTTTGGTTAACACCAGTAGTCGTATTCTTATTGATGGTTTATGCTTCGATCAGGATAACAATTTATGGTTTACCAATATGCTTTCCCCAACTGGCTTGGTCGTTAAAAAAGCTGATGGTACATGGCAATCCTTTGCTTACAACGACCTAAGCGACACCTATATCAAAGAAACATTCATCAGCGAAAATGGATACATATGGGTTCTTCGCCCACGTCTTGCTTCTGGTACTGGCGTCTTTGTACTCAATCAAAATGGTACTCCATTCGACTCTTATGACGACAAATACAAATATTACAGTACTTTCCAAGATGTAGATGGAAACTCTGTCACTCCTAACGCTTTCCGTTGTATAGCAGAAGACAAAAACAATGAAATTTGGATCGGTACCAGTGCAGGTCCTCTTATTGTAAGCGATCAACGAAAAATATTTGACAAGGATTTTACAATTGGTCGTATCAAAATCACACGAGAAGACAACGCTAATTATGCAGACTATCTACTAGGTAGTGATCAAATCAATGCTATCATTGTTGATGGTGGTAACCGTAAATGGTTAGGTTCTGCAACTTCGGGTGTCTATTTACTCTCCCCTGATGGGAAAGAGACTCTTCAACATTTTACCACAGAAAATAGTCCGCTTACCTCTAACGCCATCATCGATATGGCAATGAACCAAAAGACGGGTGAACTATTTATTGCAACTTCCAATGGTCTGTTCTCCTATATGACCAATTCTACAGAACCTTCCGAAGACTATTCCAACGTATACGCATATCCTAACCCTGTCACACCTGACTTTGATGGTGAAATTTCAGTCAACGGATTAATGGAAAACAGTTTGGTCCGCATCTCTGACGTCGAAGGAAAAGTCGTTTATGAAGGCTATTCAAATGGAGGAACCTTCACATGGAATGGCAAAAATTTTGATAACAAACGTGTCGCAACAGGTATCTATTACATATTTGCAGCACAAGAAGACGGTTCTATGAAAATGGTAACTAAAATCGCCTTCATCCATTAATTTAGAACTTTCAGTATTGATTATATGAAAATAGAAAACTTAGATTCCATTCATCAAACAGCGAAAGAGTTTATCGCTGCTATGGGTACTAATAAAGTATTTCTTTTCTACGGTTCAATGGGAGCCGGCAAAACTACCTTCATCCGCGCAATCTGCGAAGAACTGGGTGTGAAAGAAAGCATCAACAGTCCTACTTTCGCTATTATCAACGAATACAAAGCCAGTAATGGTAAACCCATCTTCCACTTCGATTTCTACAGAATCAACAAAGAAGAGGAAGCCTTCGATTTTGGTTACGAGGACTATTTCTACAGCGGGAATATATGCTTTGTAGAATGGCCAGAAAAAATTATCAATCTTCTTCCGGAAGATGCTGTCAAAGTTTCTATTCAAGAACTTCCTGATGGTTCCCGAGAAGTAACCCTTGACACTATCACAGCATGAAAATAGGTTACGACGCTAAACGTGCTTTCTTTAATAATCGTGGACTAGGCTACTACAGTAGAGACGTCATTCGTCTTTTATCAGACCATTATCCCGATAATCAGTACGTTTTGTATACGCCTAAAACCAAAGGTGCTATCCTCTTTCCTCATAACAACTCTAATTGCAAAGTCCGTACACCTAAAGGTATATACTCTTGGGGCCCGCTATCATCTGTATGGCGAACCAGCGGTATATGCACCTCTATCCAAGAGGACAAACTGGATATCTATCACGGACTGAGTCACGAATTACCCTACGGAATAGAGAAATGCGGAACTCACACGGTAGTCACCATGCATGACCTTATATTTCTCAAGAATCCAGAACTTTTCCCCCTCTTTGATCGTTACTCCTTCCGAAAGAAATATACTCACGGAGCGCATATAGCCGACCGCATCATCGCCATCAGCGAAGAGACTAAAAGCGACCTGATCAACTACCTCGGTGAAAAGGAAGAACGTATCGATGTTGTGTATCAAGGATATAGCACAGTCTTTCGAAATCCTGTTACAGAAGAGCAAAAGGCAATCGTTAAAACGAAATTCAACCTGCCAGATCATTTCATGCTCATCATCTGCGCTATCGAGCGACGTAAAAACCATGAGCTGATTCTAAAAGCCATGCGTAATCCACAAGTGCAAATTCCTCTTGTTATTGCGGGAAACCCTTCCGAATACAAAGAAACACTACTCACGATGATTCATGAATACAAACTAGAAAACAAAGTCTTCTTCATTGGCCATATCGAGACAGAAGAACTGCCTTCTCTCTATCAGTTAGCTGATTTATTCGTCTACCCTTCTCTCTTTGAAGGTTTTGGAAGACCCATTCTAGAATCTCTCGTCATGGGTACTCCCGTCATCACAAGCAAAGGAAGTTGTTTCGAAGAAACAGGTGGAAAAGCTGCACGATATGTATCATGCAACGACGATGAAGAATTGGCCGATGCGATTATCTCTATTACATCCGACTCATCACTACGACAAGCAATGATTGAAGAGGGATACCGTCATGCCGCTCATTTTTCCGACGAGAACATTGCATCAAAACTAATGGAAACATACAAAAAAATAGTTTGACACCATGGTTGAAATTATTGAAAATACATTACACGAAATAGGTATTGAAAGCCTCAACGAAATGCAGGTGGCTGCATTAAAAGCCAACGAATCGGGACGCGATATTCTTTTGTTATCACCCACAGGTTCTGGTAAGACTCTTGCTTTTCTCCTACCTCTTCTTCGTCAAATGAAATCTGACATTCAAGGCGTACAAGCATTAGTCATCGCACCTTCCCGTGAATTGGCATTACAAATCGAATCTGTTTTCAAGTCTTTTAAGTCAGGTTTTAAAGTTTGTTGCTGCTGTGGAGGTCACTCTACGGAACAAGAAAAACGAACACTCTTAGAAAACACACCTGCACTACTCATTGGTACACCAGGTAGACTTCTCGACCATATACAACAAGGAAACATCCTTCCTGAATCTATCAAATTCCTAATTTTAGACGAATTCGACAAAGCTTTGGAATTAGGATTTCAAGAAGAAATGGGAGATATTATCAGTCGACTATCCGGATTAAAAAAGAAAATGCTTCTATCTGCTACTCGCGCAGAAGAAATTCCCGCTTTTGTAAAGATTCACAATCCAATGATACTAGAATTTTTAGGCGAAAGCGGACAAAAAATTAATTTAACAAAATACATCGTTCATTCGCCTATAAAGGACAAATTAGAATCATTGATGAAACTGATTTGTCAAATAGGGAACGAACCTACCCTTATCTTCGTCAACTATCGTGAATCAGTGGAACGTGTCGCAAACTATCTTCGTAAACAAGGTGCCGATTGCAAAATGTTTCATGGCGGAATGGAACAAGTTGACCGAGAAAAAGCACTATTCCAATTTAAAAGCGGTAGCACTTATCTGCTTGTCTCCACCGACCTTGCCGCCCGTGGTTTGGATATTCTAGATGTGAAACACGTGATTCATTATCACCTACCCGTCAATCAAGAAGCCTATACCCATCGAAATGGTCGAACAGCTCGTATGTTCGCAGAAGGAAACGCTTATATCATTCTTCATGGAGAAGAGCACTTACCAGACTATCTTTCTGAAGAAGAGTTTAGTGAATTTCAGTTACAAGACAATCCACCTGCCTTAAAACCCTCTGTTTGGGCTTCACTCTATATTGGCAAGGGGAAAAAAGACAAAATCAGCAAAGGAGATATCGCTGGATTCTTAATGAAAAAAGGAATGTTGGAAAAGAACCAAATAGGTCCTATCGAAGTGTCCGACAAATGTGCATATGCTTCCATTGCCCGTTCCGAACTCAATGCGTTACTAAAACGCATCCGAAATGAAAAAATAAAAGGTTTAAAAACTATTTTCGAAGAAAGTAAATAATTAGTCTATGCAAAAGATCAACATATCCAATTCGAAAAATTTGTTATTGGAAGAATTAAAAGAGATAAAACCAGCTTCCACTTTCGTTCTTACCGATACGAATACGGTAAAACTATGCTGGCCCATACTTCAAAAAGAGATATCTATTCCAGCCGACCACGTAATCACAATTCCGGCTGGTGATGACAACAAGCACCTCGAATCACTTGCCTATGTCTGGCAACAACTAAGCGAAAAAGGTGCTACCCGAAAATCCCTATTACTCAACCTGGGAGGAGGTATGGTTACCGACCTGGGAGGATTTGCAGCCTCAACCTTTAAACGAGGCATTGACTACATCAATATCCCCACCACTCTATTAGGTGCTGTTGATGCAGCTGTCGGTGGCAAAACAGGTATCAACTTCAACGGATTAAAAAATGAAATTGGAGTCATCAATCCTGCTCAAAGTGTCCTTATCTACGTCGGATTCTTCAAGACACTATCTCAAGAAAATATCTTTTCCGGATTTGCCGAAATGATTAAACACGGACTTATTTCCAATGCATCAGTTTGGAAACATATCTGCGAAACAAATTTAGACACTATCGATTACGAAACGCTTCCAAATCTGTTAAGCGAATCCATTCACGTCAAAGAAGAAATAGTAAAAGTGGATCCTACAGAAAAAGGAATTCGAAAAGCATTGAACTTTGGTCACACCATCGGTCACGCATTCGAAAGTCATGCGATCGAACGTGGAGAAACCAAATTACATGGGTATGCCGTAGCATGGGGTATGATTGCAGAACTTTATCTGAGTCACAAAAAATGTGGATTCCCCAAAGAAACATTGTATCAAGCCATACAATTGATAAAGGAAACTTATGGTGCCTTCCATATCACCTGCAAAGAGTACGATCGTTTGTACGAATTGATGACGCATGATAAGAAAAACGATGAGAAAGGAACAATTCTGTTTACTCTTCTGTCCAACATTGGCGAAGTGAAAATTAACACCGTTGTAGAGAAACAAGAGATTTTCGAATCACTTGATTTCTACCGTGATTCTGTAGGTATTTAACCCAAAAAGAGTAAAACGATGGAAAGCATTCGAATATACGCATCATCTTCATTCAATCAGCATTCTACGCAAGTAATTCAATTACCAGCATCTAAAAGCATTAGCAATCGTGCCCTCATTCTCAATGCACTCAGTAAAGTACAGGGAGAGATTCATAATTTAGCCGAATGTGATGATACAGATGTATTAAACGAAGCTCTTCACTCCAATGGTAAAGATTTCAATATAGGAGCTGCAGGTACCGCAATGCGTTTCCTGACAGCCTACTTGGCAGGGAAACCAGGAGAATGGAGTATCACAGGTAGCGAACGAATGAAACAGCGACCCATCGGTATCCTAGTAGAAGCTCTTAACCAAATAGGAGCAGAAATATCATACCTTGAAAAACAAGGATTCCCTCCTTTAAAAATTAACGGCAAAGAATTAGAGGGCGGTGAAATTCACTTAAACGGAGGTGTCAGCAGTCAGTTCATCTCTGCCCTATTAATGATAGCTCCTACCACAAAAAAAGGTATTACACTACATTTAGAGGGAGAGATCATCTCTCGTCCTTATATCGAGATGACACTTCAAATGATGGAAGAATATGGAGTGATGGCAACCTGGAATGGCAACACCATTCAAATTGCGCCACAAACATATCGCACAACACACTATACAGTAGAGTCCGACTGGTCAGCCTCTTCCTATTGGTATGAAATAGCAGCATTAAGTCAAACAAATGTCCGTTTCTCATTACCTCATCTATATGAAAAGAGTTTACAAGGAGACTCAATGGTCAGAAAAATATTCGAGCCATTAGGTGTATCTACGCAATTCTCAAACGAAGGGGTTGTAATCTGTCAAACAAAAAATGCGGTTTCTCATTTTGAATATGATTTCAGTTGTCAACCCGACTTAGCACAAACCATTGTGGTCACCTGCTGTTGTTTAGGTATCACATTTCATTTTACCGGACTTCAAACATTAAAAATAAAAGAAACAGACCGAATAGAAGCCTTAAAAAATGAATGTAAGAAATTAGGATTTATTCTCAAAGAAAAGGGGACAGGAACACTACTATGGGATGGAGAGAAGGTGGCATCAGAGACTCATCCACAAATTGCCACATACAAAGATCATCGAATGGCAATGGCATTTGCCCCAAGTGCTTTACGATTCAATGATATTACCATCGAAGACCCTGCCGTCGTAAGTAAATCATATCCAAAATATTGGGAAGATCTGTGGAGTAGCGAAATCTTTACCGAATGATAATCGAAAAGGGACTTCTATAACGACAAGTCAATTTATAGAAAGCCTCTAAACCAATACCGTTCAAAACAAAAAAAGCAATTCATCACGAACTGCTTCTTCATATCTGATTAAAAAATGGAGCCGATAGCGAGACTCGAACTCGCGACCTACTCATTACGAATGAGTTGCTCTACCAACTGAGCTATAGCGGCAATGCGGGTGCAAAAGTAATCTTTTTTTTAAAAACAACAAATTTTTTTTATAGATTTGCAGACTATTAGTAGATTGGATTCATATCTATCAATTGGCAATATTTTAGAAGGATTTTCAAACAAGTTAACATTTTGGGAAACCTCACTATTATGACTAGAAAGATGATGTGAATGACATCTTTTACAATAACAACGGAAGATTTTCAAGGATCTTCTAATACTATCAATTAATAACCGGGAGTTCATACCCCCTTCAAACTATGATAGAGATAAAAAAAATATCCTCTGATAAGGAATTAAAGCAGTTTATACGCTTTGCTAACAATCTCTACGCAGGATGTCCCTATTGGGTTCCTCCTTTGGAATTTGACGAGTTAGCAACTCTTCGTAAAGACAAAAATCCAGCTTTTGAACATTGCGAGGCTGAATATTGGCTAGCCTACAAAGATGGTAAAATTGTAGGTCGTGTTGCCGGTATCATCAATCACCTTGCAAATCAGAAATGGGGAAATAAAGTTCGTTTCGGTTGGATCGATTTCACAGAAGATATTGCCGTAGCAGATGCTCTATTGAAAACAGTTGAAGAATGGGGAAAATCCAAAGGAATGGAAACCATCCAAGGTCCTCTTGGTTTTAATGATATGGATAGAGAAGGTATGCTCGTCGAAGGTTTCGACAAAGAACCTACCATTGCAAACATCTACAATCATCCTTATTACGTTGATTATATGGATCAATTAGGATATGAGAAAGCTGAAGACTGGTTACAATACAAAATCTTTTTAAAGAATGTTCCCGAAAAAATCGAGCGAGTCAGCAGTATGATTGCAGAACGTTACAAACTAAGAACTGTCACTTTTTCTAAAAAAAGTGAATTGAAAAAATACGCTCGTCCGTTGTTCCATACATTAAATGACGCGTTTGCCAATTTATACAGCTATTCTCAGCTAACGGATAAAGAGATCGATTCTATTGTAAAAAGTTACTTTACCTTTATTGATCCTAAATATGTATGCCTCATATTAGATGAAACGGACAACGTCGTTGCCTTCGGTATTAGTATGAGTTCGCTTTCCGCAGCATACCAAAAGGCAAAAGGTAAGCTTCTACCATTCGGATTTGTTCATATTTTGAAAGCTATGAAAAATCCAGCCAAGGTGGACTTATACCTGAATGGCGTACTTCCTGAGTGGCAAAAAAAAGGTATTCACGCCCTCTATTACACCCAATTGACAAAAAAATATATTGATAATAACATCCACATTGCAATTACCAATCCACAATTGGAAACCAATGTTAATGCAGTACACATTTGGAGTAACTACGAAAATGAATTCTATTGCAGAAGAAGATGTTATGAGAAAAAAATATCACAAGATTAAGTGCAATGGAGAAAGAAGAGATTATAGAGCTTTTGAAAAAAGATAAATTCATTTTATACAATGGCATCGAACTACTCGAAATTGGAGAGGGAGAAGCCACAAGTAGAATGAAAATCACAGAAAATCATCTGAACGGATTAGGAACGGTTCAAGGCGGTGCTATTTTCACGTTAGCTGATTATACATGTGCAGCAGCAGCCAATTCTCGTGGAAAAGCAGCTGTTACCCTTGATGGGCAAATGGACTTCATCAAGGCAGTATCTAAAGGCACTTTAACAGCTCACGCCACTGAGATTTCGCTTCGTCGTACCATCGCCTCTTATCGCGTAGAAGTAAGAAATGAAGAAGATATGCTCATCGCGACTTTTCAATCCAAAGTTTTCAGAAAAGACGTTTAGTTTATGAAATACTGGTCAGTCATATTATGCTCATTCGGACTTACATCCATTGTTTGTTCATGTGATTCTTCCATTTCCAAAGCGGATAAAGTGGAAGAAAAAGTTGTTAACGTTGTCGAAGATGTTATCGACGAAGATATTGAGGCTATTGACGACTTTGAAGAGTTCATTGAAGACGAATCAGATCATTGTACTGTCTATTCCAACTTACGTAATAGTCGCAATCTACGAGATCCGAATAAATTACACATAAAAACTGGTAAAGAAGTTGGTCTTAGCGAACCATTCCGAAAAAATGCCGACTTCCTTGCTGTCAGAGATTCTATCCTACAATCCGGCAAACTTATATTTGTAGATGATGGCGTCTTCTTCAGGAAAAAAACGATGAAACATTCTTACCCCTATCTAACACCTGAAGCAGTTCATCTACTAGAGGAAATCAGTACCCGTTTCAATGAAAAACTAAAGCAGAAAAACATGCCAGAATATTCTCTCCAACTCACTTCCTGTCTTAGAACAATGGAGAGTCAATCTGGATTAAGAAGGAAAAACAGAAATGCCACCCGTGACACTTCCAGTCACGTTTTTGGAGCATCTTTTGATATCTCATACTGGGAATTTTACCGTAATTCTGATGGAAGAGTTTATCAATACAAAGTACTTCAAAACGTTCTTTCAAAAACCATCAAAGAAATCCGAAACGAAAAAAAATGCTTGGTTATCAAAGAAACAGGACAATTCTGTTTTCACTGCACAGTCTTGCGTTAAATCGTTTTGAAATTTATATTCCAATAATCTAATCATTAAAAGGACACATTCATTTTCACTTTCGAAGACTCCTATAAATCCCCCAATTGATAAACGTTTCTTTCATGCTATCATGCAACTGAAAACAAATGCCATCGTTTTAAAAATTCAAAAAATCAAAGATAACGCATCTCTTATTCACCTCTATACACAAGAAACAGGACGCGCCACTTATCTATTATATGGTGCACAAAGCAAACGAAAAGGGAACGCGCTCTCCTTCTTACATCCTCTTTCTATCGTCTCTATAGACATCAACCTGCGAAATTCAAGAGAATTGAATATCATCAATGAAATCAAACAAGAAGAAGCTACAATGGAACTGTTATTTAACCCCATAAAAAGTTCATTAGCCTTCTTCATTGCTGAAATCCTTTTACAAGTTCTTCGCACCAACGAAGAAGACGATACACTGTTTGAATTTCTATGTCAATCCATTCTCAAACTCGACCGAGAAACAAAAAACTTAGGCAACTTTCACATCGCATTCCTCCTTCGACTCTCAGGATTCCTTGGCTTTCAACCCTCTATCGACACCCCTTACACCAACGTTTATTTCGATTTAAAACAGATGGAATTCACCTCTCAAAAACCTGAACACCAATATTTCCTTCGATCTTACGAAACAGAAAAAATGAAATTGCTGTTACGAATGAATTATAGAAATTTCCATCTTTATCACTTCACAAAATCTGAACGTAGCGAAGTGATTGACCGTATTCTTCAATATTATAAAATTCACACACAAAGTTTCGGAGAAATAAAATCTTTGTATGTTCTGAAAGAGATTTTTGAATAAAACTTACTTCCCATCTGTTTGTCTGTTAATAAATAACCTCATTAAAAATTTTTTATCTAAATATAAATACATAATTTCGCACACGTAACATTTTTATTGTTATAAAGTTTGAGGGTTTAACTACAAAATTGTAAGTGTATGGCAGAGAAAACACGATATTCAGATGCAGAATTGGAAGAATTCAAAGAGCTCATCTTAGAAAAACTAGAAGCCGCAAATCGCGATTACGAAATATTCAAAGCATGTATGGCAAATATGGACGGAAACGACACCAGCGACACATCGCCTACATTCAAGCAACTAGATGAAAGCGCTGCTACAATGACCAAAGAAGAAGCTGGTCGTTTAGCTCAACGTCAAATGAAGTTTATTCAACATCTACAAGCTGCTTTGATTAGAATTGAAAATAAAACTTATGGCATATGTAGAGAAACAGGCAAACTAATTCCGAAAGAACGTTTACGCGCTGTACCTCATGCAACTCTTTGCATCGATGCCAAAGAAAAAGGCGCAAAATAATACGATTATATCACACAGTTAGGAACTCCCTCTATGGGGTTCCTAACTTTTTTCTTATAACGAGACGACCATCAGGTCTATAAAGCCAATAACAAGGGAACACCCAAAAAAACAAAAATACAGGATGTCACAAAAGCAAAAAACCATGATTGCATGTGGTTTTATTGGATTAATTATTCTAATTGACCAACTTGTAAAAATTTACGTGAAAACACACTTCTTCTTAGGTGAATCCGTAGAAGTGTTCAGCTGGTTTCATATCCGATTTGTGGAAAATAATGGTATGGCATTTGGTATAGAAGTATTCAACAAAATATTTCTCACCCTATTCCGTATTGTTGCCGTAGGTTTTATTGGCTACTATTTACATCTTATTATCAAAAAGAATTATAGCATCGGTTATATTCTTTGTGTCTCAGCACTATTAGCAGGTGCTTTCGGTAACATTATTGATTGTGTATTCTACGGGGTTATCTTTGATGGCAGTCAATTCCCTCACTTAGCCACATTGTTCCCTGAAAAAGGATATGCACCTCTATTCTATGGAAAGGTAGTCGATATGCTCTATTTCCCACTAATAGACACCACATTCCCTTCTTGGTTACCACTCATCGGAGGTCACCACTTCTCCTTCTTCGACCCCGTATTCAACATAGCTGATTCGGCTATTTGCATCAGCATTTTCTGTGCAATCCTTTTTGAACGAAACTATATCAAAGAAGACTTCAAAGAGAAAGATGAAACGGAAAAAACTGACAATACACCCAAAACAGAAGAATGATGAAATACTTCAAATTACTTTTATTAACTCTTCTTCCTTTGCTCACCAATTGTCATTATGACAAAGGGAATCCTATCATTCCCCAAAAGGAAATGTCTCAAATACTTGCAGAATACTATTTGATGCAATCAACCATGACACAATTCGAATTGCCTAATAATGAAAGACGATTTTTCTACTATTCACAAATACTAGATAAATATGGCTTCACTGAAGCTGATTTCGACTCTTCCGTCGTTTGGTACACCAAAAATATGGATGTTTTTGAACAAGTATACAAAAACGCCAATTCTATACTTGAAGCGAAAAAAGATTCTTTAAACAGACTACTAACCTCTCAACCAGAAGGTCAGCCGAAAGAAACTCCTGCTGAACAATGAAACGATTTGCTGCCAACAAAATCTTTTTATCCGAACATCAAATCTATACAAACGCTGTCATCGAATTGTCTGACACAGGTGTGCTAACACATATCACATCCTTATCTGAAAGTTCTGAAATTCATTCTACACCATTCTTTAACGGCATCATTCTACCTTTTAGTTCCTTGGATTGTCAAAAACATCTGACTGCTGATTTATCCTCTTTTATACGCAACTTATTCAATGGAAAGGAATACAAAACAGATGACACTATTTCCGCTTTAACACTTATTTCAAGCGCAAATCTTTTCTCATCTCATGTCATTTCAAACCCTCTCATAAAAGAAATTTACCCCTAAATATCCTCTACTGTTAACCCCTCTATTTTTTGCAACTTACTGAGCACTTTTTCATATTCACTCTGACGAATCTGTAATTGCATTACACATTCATTATCAAACGTTTGAGAAAGCACCGTCGGTCCATCCTCCTTTATCACTTTCATCACATCATTCATCACCAAATATCCAAAATGAATGGTGAATGCCACCTCTATCTTCTTCTCTACTATCGTGTTTTGTTCCAAAGCATCCAACGATGCTGTTCTATACGCATTAATCAATCCACTTGTCCCTAATAAAGTACCACCAAAATAACGTACTACCACCAACAACACATTCACCACATCTTTCGACACCAAGACTCCTAACATCGGCTTACCAGCAGTACCCGAAGGCTCTCCATCATCATTCGCACGTGTTTCTATGTTCATTGGATTTATCCGATAGGCAAAACACACATGACGAGCATCATGATACTTCTTGCGAAATTCATCTATAATAACTTTCACTTGCTCTTTCGTGGATACGGGAAATGCGAAAGCAAAAAACTTACTTCCTTTCTCCTTGTATAATCCTTCTGATGATTCTGTAATGGTTAAATAGGTATCTTCCACGAAAAAACAATATAAAAAATGAAGGTTGAAACTATAGAGACGCATAATTATGCGTCTCTACAATTTTTATCGATTACGACGGAAACTATCTTTGTTGCGTCGGAACTCTTTTTTAGGTCGACTGCTTTTTTTGTCTTCACCCTTTCCTTTGTTCCATTCCTTATCATCACCCTTAGATCTTCTTCTATCACGATCATGGCGATCTCTTCTACCTCGACCTCCACCTTCTTCATCCATATCTCGACGAGATTTTCTATCCTTGAAAACTTCCATCAATTGGATGCCATCTTTCTGATGTGCAAAGGCACTCATCATAGAAGGAACCACACTCTTATCTACATCAAAGAATGAATAACGAGGTGTAATCTCAATATCATGAACGTCTATATCATGGCTATCCGTCGTCTCATTAATCAATCCTAAAACACGTTTTGGTGTAAACCCATCACGTGTACCCATATTGATTTTCAAACGCATAACATCGCCAGAGCCTCTTCTTCCTCTTCCAGAACGATCACGATCTCCTCTCGACTTCTTATCCTTAGTATCAGGAATATTCAAATCTGGAGCATCCTTATAATACTCTAAGAAACGATTGAATTCCTGTGAAACAAAGTTAACAATCAAATCCTCGCGACTGATGTCTTTCAATTGTTCCATAATCATCGGCAAATAAGGCTGTATCTGCTCTCTATCAACATTTTCACCTGCATTTTGAATTTTACCAATCAACGAGAACAACTGACTCTGACAAACTTCCAATCCAGAAGGGACTTGCTGTTGCACAAACGTACGATTGATTGTTCTCTCAATCGTTTTGATTCTTCCCTTCTCTTTCGAATGAATAATTGAAACAGAAATACCCTTCTTTCCTGCACGACCCGTACGTCCACTTCTGTGTGTATAATTCTCCACATCATCTGGTAAGTTATAATTGATGACATGAGTCAAATTGTTCACATCCAATCCTCTGGCAGCCACATCGGTTGCAACCAATATTTGAAGATTTTTAATACGGAATCGTTGCATTACAGTATCACGTTGTGCTTGTGACAAATCGCCATGCAAAGCATCAGCATTATAACCGTCTTGCATCAATTTTTCTGCCACCTCTTTTGTCTCTTGACGAGTACGGCAGAAGATGATAGCATATATATCAGGATTGATATCTACAACACGTTTCAAGCAATTATAACGATCTTTTGCTTGTACCATATAATAGACATGCTCTACATTTTCCGTTCCAGAATTTTTGCGACCAATAGCAATCTCTACACTATTACGCATATATTTTTTTGCAATGTTAGCAATCTCTTTCGGCATTGTGGCAGAAAACAACAACGTACGTCTCTCCTCTGGAATCTCTTCCAAAATGCGTTCTATATCCTCCTGAAAGCCCATATTAAGCATCTCATCCGCCTCATCCAACACCAAGTATTTAATAGCGGAAAGATTAACCTTCCCCCTTTCTATCAAATCGATCAATCGTCCTGGAGTAGCCACCAAAATCTGAGGCGGCACATCCAACTGCTTAAACTGGCTAACAATGTTTTCTCCACCATAAACAGGGACAATCTTCATTCCATTAATGTACTTTGAAAAATTTTTCAGATCATTTGAAATCTGAATACACAACTCCCTTGTCGGCGAAAGGACAAGAGCTTGGATTTTTTTCACACTGCTATCTGTTAATTGTAACAACGGAAGACCAAAACCTGCGGTCTTACCTGTTCCCGTTTGGGCAAGTGCGACTAAATCCTCTGTACTATCTCCTAACAGAAACGGAGTCACTTTCTCCTGAATTGGCATAGGTTCAACAAAACCTAAATCTTGAATGCCATGAAGGATCTCTTCGCTAAGCCCTAATTCCTCAAATGTACTCATATCGTACCTATCAATAAAATTAAAATGCAAAATTACTATTTTTTTCGCTTTTTTTCAAACTTGTTTTTAATATGTTATAAAAACTATAATACTGCCACTTTTTCGAACCAGTTGCTAAATTAAGAAAATAAAGTTTAATTTAGCAGATTACATATCTCCCTCGTTGTTTATTTAACGTGAGTTCAATGAATTTAACTAATTGATTATAAATTTGGCAAAAGGCTCAAATTATTGTAATATTGCAATGACGTTTTTAGGACTTCCTTCTATTCTCTTAGACGTCTTGAAACATTTTCAAGTTTAAATTAAAAAGAAGACTTGATCTTATTTAGCTTACAAAATTTCACGTAATGAATTTTTAGAATCCACCTAACTAAACGAAACCAAAATGAGACTTCATTTTTCAAGAAACACAAATGCAAGACATCAATTCATGTGCCTATTTCTTCTCGCAGTATGCGTTACATCCGTGCAAGCTCAGATAGAACTCAAATTTGATCTGAACAATCGCGGCGACCTCGTTACAGAAGACCATTATGGTATCTTCTACGAGGAAATCAATCACGCTGGAGACGGAGGGCTCTATGCCGAGTTGATTCGCAACCGTTCCTTCGAAGAAGATATGGACAGCCCTATATGTTGGAGTGCTGTGGGTAATGCTTCAATGAGCCTTACAACTGACAAATTACTCAACACAGTTCAGCTACGCGCACTGAAAGTCAACATAAAGTCCGAGAATGCCGGCATACGCAACGAGGGATACTGGGGCATCAACATTGTTAACGGACGTGAATATGACCTCTCATTCTGGCTCCGCGCCGAGGATAGCTACAATGGTAATATCGTTGCTGAACTGCAAAATGCAAATGGACAAAATTTAGGACGTACGACCATCAGCATCAATGCTACACAGGAATGGCAGAAATACACTGCCAAAATCACTGCCACAGGAACAGACACCAAGGGTTACATGTCTCTAAAAGGCGACAAAAAAGGTGTTATCTTCTTGGACGTCGTCAGCCTATTTCCACCCACTTTCAAGGGTCGTAAAAACGGTTGCCGTCCCGACCTGGCTCAAATGTTAGCCGACATGCACCCTCGTTTCATGCGCTTCCCTGGAGGATGCTACATTGAAGGGTCGTGGGGAGATGGACAAACCAACCGTTTTGAATGGAAGAAAACTATCGGTCCCATCGAAGAACGACCAGGACACATGAACCGCAACTGGGATTATAAAGTGACCGACGGACAAGGCTACCACGAATACCTCGAATTGGCTGAAGATCTCGAAGCAAATGCTATGTTCGTAGTGAACATCGGTATCGGACACGATTGGAGAGTTGATGAAAACGATATTGATCCATTCATTCAAGAAGCCCTTGATGCCATCGAATATGCCAACGGAGACACAGGAACCTACTATGGACACCTACGCGCCCAAAATGGTCACCCGGAACCATTCAACTTGAAATACATAGAAATCGGCAACGAACAAGAGTTTATGCTCAACCGAACAGACTACATGAAACGTTATATGCAGTTCTACCACGCCATCAAGACTCGCTGGCCCAACCTGCATCTCATCGCCGACAGCTATTTGTTCGACGACATCACAGAACCCGTAGAACTGAAAGACGAGCATTACTACGAATCTCCCGAATTCTTCATCAGCCAATATGGACGTTATGACAACCAGTCCAAATCCACTACACATATCTATGTGGGCGAATATGCCGTGACGAAGGAATATGGCGTTCTTGGAAATATGAATGCAGCCATTGGTGAAGCTGTATTCATGCAAGGTTGCGAAAACAATAGCGAAGCAGTCAGAATGATGAGCTATGCGCCCATCTTCACCCATGAGGACAACTTCAATTGGCGTCCCGACATGATACGTTTCAATAGCTCAGTGAGTTACGGAACGCCATCGTACTACGTTCAAAAACTATTCTCAAACAATATAGGAAAACAGAATATCCGCTGGACGGAAAAGAACAATGGTACCAGCCTCAACTCAAACAAAGGTTCCATCGGTTTCGCTACATGGTCCACCGCTGCCACCTTCACAAACCTACAAGCAAAAATTGCAGATGGCACTGTCATCACAGGCAACAACACCACCTCTGCAAACTGGATAACATCACTTGGATCATGGAGCATTAACAATGGCATCTTCAAACAAACCAATGCTTCACAGACGGATGTCCGTTGCGTGATGAACACCGTCTATGACTTGACAGACCTCGATATGACAATTCACGCTACGAAACAAAGCGGTTCAGAAGGCTTCCTCATCATATTCAACTACATCGACGAAAACAACTTCGCATGGCTCAACCTCGGTGGATGGAGCAATTCAAAACATGCCGTAGAACAATGCCAAAGCGGTGTTAAAAGCGTTCTCGGAGAAAAAACCGGGTCACTTACCACAGGAAAAGAATACACTATTCGTATCAAAAAAGAGGGTCAACACGTGCGCTGCTATCTCGACGGGGAAGCTATCATTGATGCCAATCTTCGCACATATGGAACTCGTACCATCTACACCTCAGCTAACATCAACGATGATACCAACACAATGTACGTTAAGTTAGTCAACCCTTCCAATAGTCAGAAGAAGGTAACACTTGCCCTCACTGGCGGTCAAGCCGAGAGTGCTGAAGCAGAAATACTCTCAGCCACCAACGGCACCGATGAGAATACCACGACAAATCCTCAACGCATTGTACCTCATACTCAACAACTGACCATTCAGGAAGATGGCACAATAGACTACACATGTCCCGCCTATTCCGTAGGAGTGATACGTCTGTTAGTCAATAATGTACCTACACAACCAGCTCCACTACCTGAACCCGTTCTTAGTTTTTCCTTTGAAGACGGGAAACCTATAGATGACAGCGGCACATATAGCTGCAACCTCATTGGACAGGCATCTATCATCACCCTTGACGATGGTAACCACGTACTCGCCACAGGACACAAGGGTGAAAAAAGTTATATGGACATACCTGTGGATGCCGCAAAACAGGTTTTTGCCAACGTAAATGACTACACCATAAGCATTAATCTCCTACAACGCATTGGTAACAACACGGACAAATTCTGCTGGGCTTACGCCATGGAACGAGGTACCGACCAATACATAGGACTTGTCAACACGGGTGGTAACAACGATTGGTACTACGAAATCAAGAACGAAAACACAGAAGGTACTCATTCATACTCTGGTATCAGTATCGGCGACTGGCATAATATCACCTACACGCAACAAGGAAACATCGGGCGAATCTATGTTGATGGACACCTTCAAAACGAGATAAACATGACGTTGAAACCATCATCGTTCATCAACAACATCACACATTTCACCATTGGTCACTCTCCATTCAGTGCTGACGCCATCATGGAAAATGCACTATTCGACGACTTTTTCATCTTCGACACAGCACTCTCACCCGAACAAGTAATGGAGATAGGACGACGTGCAACAGCAATGGAATATGCCGACCGCTACAAAAGTTCCGATGCTGAGTATCAAGCATTCAAGACTTTAGTAAAAGAGGTAAAGAACTACGTCAACGACACCGAAGATGATGATCTAAAGCAGGCCTACGCCACAGCAGAACGTGTTCTCAACTCAACAAGTTCCACCACCTCCACAATCAACCACGCATACATGACCTTGGCAGAAGCTGTAACCACTTATCAACAGACACAGCTAATGCTTGCACAAAACGGACAGCCAGCCAACCTCACCTTCCTCATCACGAATAGTTCTTTCACACGCTACAACGTAGGATGGCAGGGGGCTGACCTCAGTGTCGCCTACAATGGCTATGCCAACGAGACGGCAGAACAATATTCTTGTCCATTCGATATCTGGCAAGAAATCGAAGGTCTTCCCGCAGGCACCTATATTCTCACGTGCAAAGCCTTCTATCGTGCTGGCTCAATCGATGCTGGCTACGAAGCATGGCGAAACAACAATGCCTCGACACTCAACGCACAACTCTACGCGAACGATGTCAGCACACCATTGCCCAATTTGTTCAGTTCTACCGCCTACTCTTACAATCCTTATACCTACCCAGACAATCTCAAACAAGCTTCTGCCGCTCTCAATGACGCAAACGCTTACGCACCCGTCTCGGTAAACATTGATATCAACGAAGGACAAACCTTGCGAATTGGAATCCGCAAGCAACCTATCGTATCCGCAGATTGGGCAGCATACGACCACTTCCAACTCTTCTATGTAAAAAGCACAACCGATGTGGAAGACGTCAATTCAGATCATTCCAGCGATTCTATCTTTGATCTTCAAGGTCGTATCGTCCGCAAAAAAACTAATATGACAACTATGCCTAAGGGATTGTATATCATCAATAGAAACAAAATGATAATAAAATAATATAGCCATTATAAGTATGCTTTCTTTTATAAATATTATTATCCCTCTTATATTTTTTTCGTGTCTCTTATTTTTATATCACATAAGTATAGAACCTAATTCAAAAAAAATAGATGAACCATATAATTCATCTTATTCACATGAACCATATAATCCTTTAATTGGACAAATTTTAGGGTATGTCATACATGACAAAAATTCTTCCGTTCCCAATCAAGTCTATGTTCTTCTTGAAGATAGATTAAAAAAACTCAAAATGGGTACAAACAACATCAATAAAACGATAGAAATCATAAAAAAAACGAAATCTATGCCCTATATAAATAGAAATTCCCTATTAGAATATGAAAAGAATTTTATACTCCACAACTGCTTTTATTTTTCACTTTTTAAACCTTATTTTTTCCTTCAAAAACAATGTTTTGAACCTCTACTCATGATTACAAATGCTATGTATTCCAAAGATAGCATTAACAAGAAAAAAAATTTTTATATGCATAGTCTAAAGAATGGCGAAAGATTAAAAGCAATAGCTATTTTATTAAAAAGAATATCGACCATTAGCGGTCCAGAATCAAATGAAGAAAGGATTATTGCTCTGAATTACATTTCCTCGTTTAAACAAAAAAAGGCATTCAATGAAAATGATGCTAAACTTCTCAAACAAATTTATATGTCTTTTGATAGCGAAATAGCATATCGACTTTCATACCCTTCCATAGACTTCACTCAATACCTTTCAATAAACGATCGGATAATATTATTAGACGTAATGTTTAAGATAGCCAACGCTACTGATGGCATTATTTACGGAGAACTATCATTCTTATGTACTTATGCTTATTTTTCTGGCATACCCGAATTAACTTTTAAAAAATATTGCCAAAAGTATAACGTAACTTGGTCTTGGAAATATGTTTGCGAAGAATCTCCTTTTGGATACAAACAACACGGGAAATCCTTCATAAATCTCCATAAAAATTTATGGATAAATTTATCTACAACAAACACAAAAAATAACCAAAAAAAGAAAACTGAATACAAGAAAAAAAATAAGAATACTTACAACGAAGAGAATTATTATTCGTACGAACAACAAAAGAACTCGCACGAACAACAAAAGACGTCTTCAGCATCTAACTCTTATTATGCACTACTCAACCTTTCAAAAGATGTAAGTAATGAAGAAGTCAAAAAAGCTTATCGAAAAATGGCGATGAAATATCATCCAGATCGATTACCTGTTGGTTCTTCTGAAAAGGAAATAAAACAGGCGAACGAAATGTTCATCCAAATCCAAAGAGCTTACGAGTATATTTGCAAGGAGCGAAATATGTAAAAAACACAGAATAGCCATAGCAATTATGGAACCCACGAATGCTATTCTTCGTTGGGGAATGCTATTCATCTTTTAGGGCGAATGCAATTCTTCATTTAGGGCGAATGCAATTCGCCCCTACACACTACCGGCGTACGAACATTCTTGGGCAATGAGAATGGATTGTCGTGATGACTCCCTTTTATCTCTCTTCCCTTCATTTTCGAACATTTGAATTTAACATGTACGGAATTACACGCGTTTAAAAGGAAACAAATCAATTATTCTACGGATATGGAACCCCTACGGGCAAGGGGGCGATGGTGTGCAATGTGCATAAAGAAATCAATAATATTCAATCTCTCTATCCGTCAATTCTGTAATCTGTCCACCGACGTAATGCCCTTGATGTATCCAGTTGTTTTTTTGATCAAACTGATACGTGCAATCTTCTTTTTCAAATGCTTCATCATTCTCTCCAGTCATCTCCTGTAAAACTAAATTACCACCTTTATCATATGAAAGATGAGCATGTAACATAACCGTCGATTCATCTGGAGCATAAACAATAAATTCGGACAATTTCTTTTGGTCATTATACTTTTCCTGACGATAATTCACCAACTCCCTCTCACCATTGTATATTTTAATCTCCTTCGGCAATCCCTCCTTATTCATTTGAACAATGGTTTTTGATGTCAATTTATCATCTTTATCATATGCTAACGTCGTTTCAATCAAATTATCATCATTATATTGTTTCTCTTCTCTTCGAATAGCATACCCTTCTTCATCTACATCCAATGTTTCAATAAGACGACCCTTTTCATCATATTTAAATTTCGATACAAAATCCAATTTCCCAAAATCTGCATACATCTCCTTCTGAGACAAACGTCCTTGATCATTGAAAACAGATATCACCCTCTGAAGAGTGTCCATATCAGAATTAAACCAATAAGCAGCCGTTATTTGTCCTTGCTTGTTGAACAAACACTTTACGGAAGAGATCAATTTACCTCTCTGCGCTGTTCCATTCCCATCAACAGCAACATATTTACGTTCCCACAAACTTTTCACTTTGCCATTCAAATTCATATCTGTTCTGTCTGAATTTTCCTGACTACAACCCAACAACAAAAGAACGGGAAACAACAATAATAATTTAATTATCTTCATTGCTTTACATTTTTTCAATTAATTCAAAATCCATCTGCTTCTTGTCCAAATTAGTCTTCTTAACACGAACCACCACTTCGTCACCCAAGCTATAGGTGCGATGATACTTTTTACCTACTAGGCAATAGTTTTTCTCATCAAATGTATAATAATCATCGTCCAAGTCTCGAATAGGAATCATTCCCTCACACTTGTTTTCATTCAACTCAACATAGATACCCCAATCTTGGATACCAGAAATGACACCATTATAAGTCTGTCCGACCTTATCCTGCATAAACTCCACCTGCTTATATTTGATAGAAGCACGCTCTGCATTTGCGGCTAATTGTTCCATATCGGAACAGTGCTTACACATCTCTTCATAAACTGTCTCGTCCACACTCTTACCACCATCTGCATATATATCCAACAAACGATGTGCTATCATATCTGGATAACGTCTGATAGGTGACGTAAAATGAGTATAAAAATCAAATGCCAATCCGTAGTGACCACAATTGTCTGTTGAATATTCAGCCTTTGCCATTGAACGAATTGCAATTGTTTCTATCAGATTCTGTTCCTTCTTACCTTGTACCTGATTTAACAAGTGATTGATGGATGTGGAGATCTCCTTATCCTTACCAGTCGTCTTTAACTTATAACCAAATTTAGAGATAAATTGTGATAAGTTTGCCAACTTCTCAGGATCTGGCTGTGCATGCACACGATAAATAAAGGTCTTAGCCTTCTCCTCCTTTTTCCTTTTACCAATATGTTCAGAAACCGTTCTATTGGCTAACAACATAAACTCTTCTATCAGTTTGTTAGCATCTTGCGATTCTTTAAAGTAGACACTCAACGGTTTGCCCTTTTCATCTATTTCAAAACGTACCTCTGTACGTTCAAAGGCAATTGCACCCGCCTGGAATCGACGTTCTCTCAATTTCTTTGCTAACAAATCCAACGTCAGAATCTCCTCCTTCATGTCACCTTCTTGCGTCTCAATGACAGCTTGAGCCTCCTCATAAGTGAATCTTCTATTGGATTTGATCACTGTATGAACTATATTATATTTCAAAACATTGGCTTTGTCATCCATCTCAAACATAACAGAGAAACACAACTTTTCCTCATCTGGACGAAGTGAGCACAATTGATTAGATAACTTCTCTGGCAACATTGGAACCGTACGATCTACTAAATATACAGACGTTGCTCGTTTATATGCCTCCTCATTGATACTGTCACCCACCTTAACATAATGCGTAACATCAGCGATATGGACACCCACTTCCCAGTTTCCATTACTTAACTTTCTAACTGACAACGCATCATCAAAGTCTTTTGCATCTTTCGGGTCGATCGTAAATGTAGGAATGTCCCTACAATCCAAACGTTTCTTTATCTCCTCTTCTGTGATCTCTTCCGGAATCTCATTAGCCACATTCTCCAATGCTTGCGGATATGAATACGGCAAACCAAATTCCAACAAAATGGCATGCATTTCTGTTTCATTGTCACCTGCAGCCCCCAAGACTTCCAAGACTTCACCGACAGGATTACGATCTCGTTTCTCCCATTCGACTATCCTCACAACCGCTTTCTCTCCCGTCTTTCCACCTTTCAATTTATCTACTGGAATGAAAATATCATTCGTCAGTAATTTGTCATCTACCTGAAGGAATGCATAATTCTCCTTCACATCCAATTTGCCGACAAAGGTGTCATGACCTCTTTGTAGAACCTCCAACACCTGTCCTTCCTGAATCTGGCCCTTCCTTCCAGCAAACAAACGAACACGAACAACATCTCCAACAATAGACTTGTTGAGATATTTATCCATAATGAATACATCTTTCGAAGGATCATCATCTTGAACTAAAAAGATCTTACCGCCCGTACGTCGCTCAAGTCGACCTACCACAGAACCTGTAGTACTATCTAAACGATATTTCCCATTGGATGGTTCGGAAAGAAATCCTTGGACAGCTAATGTATCCAAAATTTGAACCAACTGATGTTTTTGAGTCATAGATGTAACACCTATTTCAAAAGCCACCTGTTTATAATTATATAATTGTGTCGGATTCTTTTCAAAAAACTTCACCACACGATCAACCATCTCCTGTTTTGTGATTCTGGCTTCTACAATAGAAGATTTAGTCTTTGGTTTCCTTTTATGAGGAAGACTAGCCCTCGATTTTTTATTTGATTTTGCCATATTCCTTACGTTCTAAATTCTTTTTTTGTAAAATTAAAAAAATATAGTGACTCATAAAAAAAAAGAGAAAAAAATATATCATCGATTCTCATTCTATTTGGCAAATATTTTTTCGATAAAAAAAGGAAATGAAACTTCAATCATTTTGTCACATAGCTAATCTTATGTAATTTTACCTATGAAAAATAATGACTTAAATTGTAACTGAAAGGGACATAATTATTCCCTTTCGACAATAAACGATTCAAAAAGATATGACTCAAAAAGATCTAATGCAGACAATGGTCGTACGCCGTTACAAAGTTTTAGAAAGGATGTTAAATGTCAATGGTACACTCTTTGGAGGTGATGCGATGGGATGGATGGACAAAGTAGGTCACGAATTGGCAGTTTCTATCACAAACAAAACAATGTACACGTTCATGGCCGATAAAATTAAATTTCTCAAACCTGTCTTTTTGAATGAAATGGTAGAAGTTTGCGCACAACCACTTGAACTCGGACCTGTAAAACTATCTGTACAACTAACTGTCACAGCCGATCCTGAAGGTCCTAACAGACGTGTCGCACTAACAGGCATTTACACCTTCGTTCAACTGGACGAACATCATCGTCCACAACGCATCAATTACAATATTCTTTCGGATTTCGCTTAAGTGGATTCCCATAAATCGCATTATCAACACCCATTAAATCTATTTGTGTGGATAAAAAAAGTAGAGACGCACAATCGCACGTCTCTACTCAATCTCTATTATTTATTCTTTATTCTTCATTATTTGCAGCAGCTCTTCTCTCTTCCAAGATTCTTGCATTTTCTTGGATCTTTTTCTCATCTATATTATAGAATGATAAAGCAGCAATACCAATAGCAGCACCTACTAATGGTAACAAAGCGAATATTTTATTCAACGAGCCAATTGTTTCATCACTTAATTGAGTATTAGCAACAAAACCAATTCCAGCTAAAGCAAACGCAGGAACAGCGTTAGCAAATGCAGTACCTAATTTTTGTGCCATTGTTGCAGATGAATAAATCAAACCTGTTGCACGACGACCAGTTATTACTTCTGCATTATCAGCAACATCCGCATACATACTCCACATAATAAATCCAGAAGGACCAATACATAAAGTAAATATGATGTTCAAAATAATAATGGCACCAATATTTGTTTTATCCATAAACAAGAAACAGATTGAAAGGATAGAAGCCAAGATGAAACATCCTAACCAAGTAACTTTCTTTCCAAATTTATTTACGACATACTTGATAATGATTGTTCCTATAATTGTAAAGACAGAACCTAATGATAATAACAAAGTACTAACTTTCTCCCAATTTAACTCCTTACCAAACAACGTTCCTGAAACACTAAATACTTCTTCGCCAGTTGCAGGATCTATAGAATAATCTGCCAAACAATACTTAGCATAATAAGGGACCAATCCATTATGAACAAATACAAAGAACAACATTGCAATACCTGCAATAGAAAGAGCAATCCATGGTTTGTTGCTAACTAAATCTTTAACATCATCTGACAAGTTGTTTTTTTCTTGTTTAATTGGTTCAACACGTTCTCTTGTAAAATAGAATGTGAACATTAACAAGATAAATGCAGCGACAGCATAAATCAAAGCAGTATATGAAAATGCTGATTGACTTGAACATTCAAATTTGTCTTGAATAGAACGAACAATTGTAAATACAAAACCATAGCTCAATAAGCATCCGATTTGTGCTTCAACATTACGATAAGCAGAAACTTCAGTTCTCTCTTGAGGATCTTTTGAAATAACACCCATCAAAGCTCCATAAGGAACATTTACAACTGAATACATCAAACGGAACAATAAGAATGTCACATAAGCATAAACAATCTTCATAGGTTCAGCAAAATCAGGTGTGTAGAAAGTAAAGAATCCGATTATACAGAAAGGCACAACACCAAAGAGAATCCAAGGACGGAACCGGCCCCATTTAGTATTCTTTCTATCTGCAACGGCACCAATAATCACATCAAATGCAATATCAATACAAGAGACAATAAAAATCATTGTACCTGCGGCTACAGCAGAAATACCAAAATATTCGGTATAAAAAGCCGTTGCCATACAAATCAACCCCCAAAAGAGGTTGCATGCTAAATCACCCGCTCCATAAGCGGTTTTCTCTAAAATAGAGAGTTTTTGATTGTTTTCCATATATAAAAATTTATTGATTAGACTAACTTATTTTAATGCATCTGGATTTAACTTTATCGGAGATACACCCGTAAATGGTATTTCACCACACAAAGCTTTCACAACTGCTCTTTGTGTAAAGGCATCACAACTATATGCATTAATCTTTACTGGGACAATGCCTTCATAGATATCCAACACATAAGGATTAGCATACGAAATAGCAATCCGTTTCTTTGGATCAAGCATGTTAGCGGTCCATACAGCAAATGATTCTTTATCCTTTAACAAACATGTACCCAATGGATGGAAATAACGATTTTCAAAACATACAAGTACTTTATCATATACATTCAAAGAATCAATTCTCCAACCCCAACTATAGAAATGTGGATTGTCCATAATATCAACTTCAAATCCGCGACTTTCTAATTCACTCTTCGTAACAGCAAACTTAGCTTCACTCATTTCAGCACCTACCTCAATCAACAAGATTCTCTTGCCATTCTCTGCCTTTAATGGTAGATCTTTATTACTGTCTTCTAACAAAGTCACAGCTTTTTCTGCAATGGCAGTTCCTGTTTGTTGAACTAATTGCTTTGCCTCCTCTGTCATAGGGGTTGAAAGTTCTTGTTTTTTCTCTATCAAACCAAAACGTTCACGCATTGCCCATACACGAGCAACAGCATCATCCAAACGAGACATTGGAATCTCTCCCCTGTTAATGCGTGCCTCAACAGTATCCATATATTCAAGCGATGGCCAAAGAACAACATCAGCACCCGCAGCAAAACATTGTACGGAAACTTCCAATTCATTCTTATAATATCCAGCACATCCACCCATGTTCAACGCATCTGTAATAATAACGCCTTTATAGTTGAACTTGTTCTTCAAAAGATCTATCATCAACTCTTTAGAAAGAGTAGCTGGAGGCAATTGACCATTAATTTTTTCTGTCTGATAGGCAGGCAACTGAATATGTCCAACCATAATAGAAGCTGCACCATTCGCAATCAAACCTTTAAATAATTCACCAAATGAAGCATCCCAATCTTCCTTTGATAACGAATTAGCTGTCGTTACAATATGTTGATTACGCATGGTTACACCATCACCAGGGAAATGTTTCACGGTAGAAATCACTCCTTGACGATGAAGCCCATTCATTTGACTCTTCAAAATAGGTAATGCCTTGTTAACATCATCAGAAACAGATCTTTCTACCACCAACTCTTGCAATGGATTCATATTTAAATCACAAACTGGATGCAACAACCAATTGAAGCCCATTTCTTTTGCTTCCATTGCAATCGATTGTCCTAAGTCATATGCCAAAGCAGTATCACCAGCAGCTCCTAAGGACATGCCAACAGGCAAATGTGTATATTTGGGATACGTTTCACCAATACCTCGTTCGAAATCTTCACAAACGAGCATAGGGAATTTCGCATTGTCATTATATTCTTTCAAAACAGCTGGTATTAATTCCATCACATCCTTACCATTCGAATGCTCTCTAAAATACCAATCTGGGATAAACAAACTACCTACAGGATATTTCTCCATAAAAGTTTTCATGGAACCGCCAACCGCACGATGATCTTCAAATCTTGCTTGTACCATCATGGTTTGTCCGATTTTTTCTCTCACACTTAACGATTTCCACGTTGTATCTTGGGGAGTAAAATCAAATTGCGTTTCTTCCGTGTTTTTCGATGGTTGTTCGGAAGACTGAGACTCTTTCTGCGTACATTGTGTAAAAGCTAACGCAGCAGATATAAAAAATAATTCTTTGACAAATCTCATATCTTATTAATGATTAAAAAGGAGAAGACAGACAAGCCCGTCTTCTCCTTAAAGGTTATTTAGAATAAATATTGCTTTCTTGCAAAACAGAAGGATCTGCTTTACCTTCATTGACAACTGAAAGTACCTTTTTAATGTAATCGCCAGATTTTGTTAAATCATTCCAATTCTTAGCAGCACATGCACCAGGATTCAAAGCTGAAGATGATCTCTCATTATCAGAGAAACTCCAGTTGCAGAAACTAACCAACTGATTTCCAGCATTCTTTCCACTCAACATCAACAACCATTTATCTGTACGATCAGTATCTAACTCTCCATCTCCATTCGCTGCACACAAACCAAATTCAGAACAGAAAACTGGTAATTTACCTAACACATCATACATGTAAGCATACATATTATAATAGTCAGGTTTACCATCTTTTTCAAAACCTTCATTATGTTCTTTTGCATAAAAATGGAAAGCATACATTACATTATCAAATTTCAAACGAGCATCTCTTGGAGGTAATGAATCACATAGATCCTTTCCGTTACCCTGACACATACCTACTTTCAAGCAAGCGTCTACCAATTGATCCCATTGAGGAGTACCAACAATGATAATTGGATGAGGTGCACCCACAGCATCATATTCATTTTGAATTGCAGGTATAATGTTTCCAGCATAATCTGCAATCATATCCCATGTTACATCTGTTTCTTTTGTACATTCCCATGGTTTAAGGGTATCACCCTTTTCCAAACAATTGTTAGGTTCGTTACAAATTTCATAGATAACATGGTCACTACCTGCATATCTATTAGCCATAAAACGGAAGAAATCCTCTGCTCCAGAATATACAGAATCTAATGGATTACCTGGCGTTAAAATATGCCAGTCTACAATACAATAGATACCATATTCACCACAGATATCAATTAAATCGCACATTCTATTACGGAATCCTTCAGGATCTGTATTGTATCCTTCTTCCTCTACATACATAGCAAGACGAAGTATACTAATACCCCAATCATTCACCAAAGTTTCAATGGATTCCTGGGTGTAACACTCTCCACACCATTGCCATCCCATTGTACTCATACCAGCTAATTGAACTGGGTTACCATCTTGATCACACAATTGCAAATCTTTCACTTGCAATTTTCCAAATTTAGCAACAGGAGAATTCTCAGGGTAATTGGAATATATCACTTCCTCTTCTACAGGTTTAGTCGTTCCTCCTCCACATGAACATAAACAAAGACTAGCAACAGCCAATGCACCAATCAAAATCTTCTTCATACTTTATTTCTTCTTTAATTAATACATATTTTTGAAAATTGAGGAGCGCTCTCAACGAGCCCTCCTCAATTAGTTATATTAACCCAAAATAACTTCTACAGTGTTTTTGCTTCCAGCAGGTTGCATAGGTACAATGTTACCAGCAACTTCCTTACCGTTAACAACTAACTTCTTAACACCCTTTTGTACTCCTGAGTTGGTTACCGTAATGCTATATTCTGCACCACGGAAAATACGTTTAACAGAATATCCCTTCATATCTTTAGGAAGACAAGGATTGATTTCCAAACCAGTGTATGCAGGTTTAATACCAAGAAGATATTGACTAACAGTTAACCACATCCAAGCTGCTGTACCTGTCAACCATGAATTCTTACCTTCACCTGGTTTAGCTGCATCTTTACCTGCAACCATTTGACAGTTTACATAAGGTTCTACCTTGTGAAGAGCTTGGTCTTTCAAATACATTGGAGCAATCTTCTTGAACAATTCCCATGCATCATTTCCACGTCCTGCAACTGTTTCTCCAATAATTACCCAAGGGTTATTGTGACAGAAGATACCTGCATTCTCCTTGTATCCTGCAGGATATGAACTAATCTCACCCATCTCAACATGATATGTTGTATAAGCAGGGTTGTTTAGAACCATACCGTGTTCACAATCAAGGTATTTCTTACAAGAGTCGATGGCTTTGTCTACCATACCCTCTTCCAATCCAATACCAGCCATTGTACAGAATCCTTGGCTCTCAATGAAGATCTTACCTTCTTCACACTCTTTTGAACCAATCTTCTTTCCGTAGAAGTCGTATGCACGAAGATACCAATCACCATCCCAACCATGCTTCTTAACTGCCTCAACCATTGAGTCAATGCATTTTTGAGCACGTTGAGCTTCTGCGTCTTCTCCAATTTGCTTACATAATTCTACATAATCTTTTCCTGTTACAACAAACAAACCAGCAATCATCAAAGACTCTGCCTTACTTCCAACTGAGTTGTTTTCTGTTGTTTGGAATGATTCGTTTGGATCCCATGAGAAACAGTTCAAATTCAAACAATCGTTCCAGTCAGCACGACCAATCAATGGCAACATGTGAGGACCTAAGTTGTTAACAACGTGATTGAATGAAATCTTAAGGTGTTCGAAAAGAGAAACCTCAGAACCTACTTTATTATCAAATGGAACTGGCTCTTTCAAAATAGAGAAATCTCCAGTCTCTTTTACATAGGCAGTTGTACCAAAAATCAACCAGCATGGATCATCGTTAAATCCACCTCCGATATCATTGTTTCCATGTTTTGTCAATGGTTGATATTGGTGATAACATCCTCCATCTGGGAATTGTGTAGATGCGATATCAATGATACGCTCACGTGCACGTGAAGGAATTTGGTGAACAAATCCTACCAAGTCTTGGTTAGAATCACGGAATCCCATACCACGACCAACACCACTCTCGAAGAACGAAGCCGAACGAGAGAAATTAAAGGTAATCATACATTGGTATTGACTCCAAATATTAACCATACGGTTAAGTTTATCGTCATCAGATTTAACAACGTAAACTTCAAGTAGCTTATCCCACATAGCTGCAAGTTCAGCAAATGCCTCATCAACAGCTTTTACAGTAGAGAAACGCTTGATTGTTTCTAATGCTTTCTTCTTGTTTACAAGAGTCACATCAGAATCTTGTGAAGAAATAAGAGCACCACTCTTCTTACGAGCGATATCCTCTTGACAGAATTTTTCTTCTTGTTTGTTTTCTACATATCCAAGAACGAAGATATAATCTTTGCTCTCTCCTGGCTTTAATTCTACTTCAATATAGTGAGAAGCAATTGGTGACCAACCATGAGCCAATGAATTGCTTGGCTTACCTGCCATTACACATTGAGGATCAGCAAATTCATTATAAAGACCGATAAATGATTCACGATCAGTATCGTATCCATCAATCTTTGAATTTGTTACTGCATAATATGCATAGTGATCACGACGCTCTTTATACTCTGTCTTGTGGTAAATTACGCTACCATCAATTTCAACTTCACCTGTTGACCAGTTACGTTGGAAATTTTCCATATCAGTTGCAGCATTCCAAAGACACCATTCTGCAAAAGAGAATAATTTGATCTTCTTAACCTCTTTTGTTGTGTTCTTAAGTGTTACTTTTTGTACCTCAGCCCAAGTCTTTAAAGGAACAAAGAAAAGTACAGATGCTTCAATACCATTTTTAGACCCAATGATGCGTGTATAATTCATACCATGACGACACTCATAAAAATCAAGTGGTGTCTTACAAGGTTTCCATCCTGGATTCCAAACAGTACCATTATCATTAATGTAGAAATAGCGACCACCATTATCCATCGGTACACCATTGTAACGATAACGTGTTATACGACGAAACTTTGCATCCTTATAAAAGTTATAACCTCCTGCTGTGTTTGAAATCAAACCAAAGAAATCCTCGTTACCTAGGTAGTTAATCCAAGGAAACGGTGTAGCTGGATTAGTAATGACGAACTCACGGTTCGCATCATCAAAATGTCCAAATTCCATATTTTTTCTGTTAATAATTTATATAATTCTAAAAATAACGCATATTTACATACATCGTACAAATTTAGCACAATATTCGGTCTTTACAACATTTTTTTACAAATGATGTGAATTTTTATAAAAACAAATAAAAAAAAAGCTAAGTAATCACTACTTAGCCCATAAAACTTACAATAATAATGAAAACAAATAAAAAATGCGAAACAAAAACAGAAGACCTTTCACAGTCTGAAAACCATATATTACATCATAAACTCTTTTTCTGCATTAACGTCATAGATAAAAAAATATTGTGTTTGGAAACTAAACAACTCATCTTATCGTATTTCCACAAAAAACGAAAAGACTTTCAACTGAAAATTAACTCTTATTCACCGATTTTCAATTATCACTTACAACCAAACTTACCACTCAATAATTTTTCATCTATGTTTACATTACAAAAATAATAATAATTTACATGATTTAACTATGAATTTTATTGCAAATCGTTGTGATTTTATGTCAAAAAATCCCTTTTTATCGATTATTTTCACCATTTTAAGTTAAATTAAAACTCCTTTTGGATTTTTTTACATTTTTTCCATTCGCTTTTTTCATCATTCGAATTCATTAATTCTCATTTAAAAATTTTTAAAATCGGGAATTTATAGAAGTTACCTTAAATAAAAAGGTCGAATCCTTTACAGCATTCGACCTCCCCCTTCAATATAAAATTTTAAATATTGTTTATCTAGAAAACAAAGTTTTTATAATCGTCTCAACTTTTAACTTTCCCTTTACCAATTATTTTTATCTTCTATATAAGTTCAACGTATCTTATTTGACACGTCTCCCTTTTCATAATAGTATCTTGTATTCAGATACAAAATTTTATCGTTTTCTGTTGCAAAAATAATAGTTGGGGAGATTTTGGAAGGGGAGTTTTCGAGCAGATTACATAATTTTTAGTGCATTTTACATAATTCGTTCGTTTGTTTCATAAAAAGACAGGAATGTTTCAATCAATTTTGAAACATTCCTGTCTGTATCATCTTTCAACGATCAAATTATTGTTGCATTTCAGTTAAGACGAGTTTTAATTTTAATTTTGGATGATGAATTGTAACAACTTGTTCATCAAAAACTGCATTCATTCGCTTGATAGAGCCACCATTTTGAATATTGCGAACGAAACCTGTCTCACGAGGATAAATGAGATAATCACATTCACCATCATCTGCATTCACACCATACCCAATCCAATTGGGCTTTTGTGGGTTCTTGTAATAACGTGCAGAGAATTGTTCTGGAACATTCAGCATAAAGATACTTCTGAAATCTTTTTCTAAAATATTCAACACAACCTTTTTGTTCATTTGTTCCATACAACTATTGACTATAAAGCTGTCTCTGGAAATAGAGAAATCGAACAATGTAATACCGAAAGTTGTCATCATCACCATTCGAAACTGACCTTCAGATTCTTTTGTCAATGCAAGAATACCCGACATTGAATTCTCTTTGAAATCGATTTGCGCCGTATAATATTTGGCTGTCTCCAATCGATCAAATGCAGGCATTAAATTTCCTCTATGTATTTTTACAGAAGTAGCAGGACGCATCTGTAAGTCTCTAAATAACTTAGGGGTGCAACCTGCCACTAAAAACATTAATACAGAGAATATTATGTATTTACGCATCTGTATTATTTTATTACAAAGATAGAATCAGACACCTTCTCATTCATTTTTTTATTAGAAAAAGTGTATTCCGTATAATCATTTTTTGATTGTCCCTTTTTAATAGGTTCAATCATTTTCATTTTTACAACAGAGAAATCCTTTGCATCAAGATAGAGGTCAACCTGTTGTGCAAATTTTTGGATATCAGCTGTTTTGGGAGTGATTTTAACCAAATAATTGCTACCATCAAGGAAAAACTCCAATTTGTAATTGTCGCCCATATTAGCAATATCACCACTCATGCAAGCTGAGATGACCTTTTTCAATTCACCAGCCATAGGATTAGCAGAAGCATCCATAATGTTCTTCTTACCATTCATCTCCATCATTAATTTGTTACCATTCATAACTAAATTTTGTTTGAAAGGTACCAAATATTCCAATTTTACTTTATTCTCTTTTTGATAATAGAATTTACCTGATGACTTCATACTGCTACCCATAGCAGAGACATATTTCTCCTGTGTAAAATCACTTTGAATTGATGTTACATTCGCAGCAGCTTTTTGCATCTTAGCTTTCAAGTCTGCTACATCAGAAACTGGATTAGCTGCTTGTAATGAAAAAGACATAGAAGCAATTGCTAAAGCAATCAAGATCAATACTTTCTTCATAATCTTCATATTTAATTATTAAACATTGTAGAGACGCACCAAAGTACGTCTCTACGATTATTCAATCCTATTTTACGTACTAATTAAGTATACAAACCACCATTAACAGCGATTGTTTGACCCGTAATATAAGAAGCTGCATCAGAAACTAAGAATCCGACAGTAGCAGCAATCTCTTCTGGTTCACCGAAACGATTCATTGGGATTTGAGTCTTTAATGTTGCCTCATCCAAATCATGAGTCATATCGGTACGAACAAATCCTGGAGCAACAGCATTAACGGTAACACCCTTACGAGCTACCTCCTGTGCCAAGGCTTTTGTTGCAGCCATCACTGCACCTTTAGCTGCAGAATAGTTGGTTTGTCCTGGTAAACCCTTTTGACCAGACAAAGAAACCATATTAACAATACGGCCATGTTTTTTTGTCAACATAGGTTTCAATACCGAACGAGTCGTATACATGAAACCATTCAAACTTGTATCCAACACTTTGGACCAGTCTTCATTTGTCATCCATAACAAAAGGTTATCACGACGAACGCCAGCATTATTCACCAAGCATTCAATATATTCACCTTCATGAGCCTCTTGCCAATCAGCAATCGATTTTTCAACTTCTGAAGGATTGGCTACATCAAATTTCATTATCTCTCCGTCTGAGTTCTTCTCACGTACCATTTTCAATGTATTCAAAGCCTCTGCTTCATTAGATTGAAAATTGATAATAACGTAATAACCCATTTCGGCAAGTTTCACTGCGCATGCACGACCAATTCCTCTGGATGCGCCTGTAACTAAAGCTACTTTCATTGGCTTACTTTTTATAATATCTTATATATTTTCATCACTAAATGAGATTGTAAAGATAGGTGTTTTTTTCTTTATTACAAAACCGATTTCCCTTTCTATGACATTTACAAGGAGTTACGCCGAAACTGTATCGACCAACTCCCAAAAAAAATCGACCACCTTCATAAAAAAAGGTGCTGACATCTACTGCCAACACCTTTCAGATAAATTATAAAATCCTAGAATCTCTTATTTCTCAAATATTCTTGCATACGAGCAATATCTTCGTATTTAGTAGTATCTTCAACAAACTTAGGGAAGAATGCTCTTATCTCATCATAAATAGCTTTAGTCTTAGGTGCCAACTTATCAGCTGAATTCAAACAATCTACACCTTGTACAATAGACATAAAATGAATAGCCATAACTTGATATGCATTATCCACAACTCTCTTAGCCAATAATGCTGAGTTGGTTCCCATACTTACAACATCTTGATTATCGTTGTTGTTTGGAATTGAATGAACATACATAGAGTTAGAAAGTGTCTGACATTCTGCTGTGGTTGATGTAGCTGTAAATTGACATGCTTGCATACCATAATTCAAACCTAATACACCCATATTGACAAAAGGAGGTAAGATTTCATTAATTCTGTCATGATACAAATAATTCATCTGACGCTCCATCAACATTGTCAATTTCGTAATCGCAATCTTCAACTTATCCATTTCAAATGAAACATAATCACCATGGAAATTACCACCATGATAAACGGTCTTTGTATCAACATCCACAATCGGATTGTCGGTCGCTGAATTCACCTCATTTTCCAACACCCTAGCGGTGTTTTGCAAAGTTTCCAATACGGGACCTAAAATTTGTGGAATACAACGTAATGAGTAATATGGTTGAACTTTATGTTTGAATACAGACTCATTTTGATGACCACCATCATATAATGCCTTTTCACGATTCAACAAACACTTACTACCCGCACACCATTCTCTCATCATCTTAGCTATTTCGCTTTGACCCGGTTGACGACGTACAGCATTCAATTTTTCATTCATTAAATCATCATACGAAGAGGCAATTTCATTCACCATAACAGAAGCTATCACAGCCCATTGCAATAGTTGTTGCGCATCAAATAGATTAATCAAACCAATTCCTGTCATAAATGATGTTCCATTCGTTACTGATAACCCTTCACGAACATGAATATCCATTGGTTTCAAACCTAATTTCTTCAAAACATCTGCTGCAGGTTGGAACTTACCTTCGTAATTAACCATTCCCTCTCCGATAAGGGTAAGTGCCATATGAGCCAACTGAACTAAATCTCCACTTGATCCCACACTACCATGCTCAGGAATAAATGGATATATATCATGATTGATAAAATTAGCCAAAAGTTCAACCAACTCAGGATGAACACCGGATTCTCCCTGAATGAATGTACCAATACGTGCAATCATTGCAGCCTTTACATAGATATTTGGCAATGGATTACCTGCACCAGCAGAGTGACTTCTTATAATATTATATTGCAATTGAATTCGTTCATCATCACTAACCCTATACTGAGCCATCGGACCAAAACCGGTATTGATTCCATAAATCACACGTTCTTTCGAGAATTCTGCTAAAAACTCGTAACTTTTACTTACACGATCCTTGATATTGGATGTAAAAGCAATCTTTTTTCCATCAAATAAAATGGACTTTATATCTTTCAACGAGATATATTCCAGTTCGTTTTGCATTTTTATCTATGTTTTTATTTTTTCCAAAAATTATACAAAGATAAAACTTTTTTATTTCCAACTATATATGGACTCTTATAAATTCCCTTAATAACAAAATATTCTTTCCGATTAGTTTTATTTCTTCATACAACAAAAAACTGCCACTGAAAAAGTAATTTCAAGTGGCAGTTATCAAAAAAAAGAAGTTGTTGTCTATGAGTATTTCTATAAATTCATCTATCTTTTGCGTTTTCTTTAAAATAGATTATTCCCATTATAACAATGTATTTTTAGAAACACTCTTTATATATAAATTAGTTCTAAATTTCGCTTAATATCGTTATTTATTAAAATCTCCTTTGTCACCATGATGTCCGTGATGATGAGGTTTTTTATCTCCATGATGTTTGTTTGGGAACTGTTTTGGACACATTTTAGGACCCATTTTTATGTCAATCAATTGTTTCTGTTCTTCAACAGAAAGACTGTCAAAATTCGCCCACTTTTGTTCCATTTCAGCCTTCTTAGCAGCAATTTCCGCTTCTCTCTTATCGATTTCTGCTTTCTTTTCTTTCAATAATGCCTTTTGTTCCTCTACAGAAAGACTATCAAATTTCATCCATTTTTCAAATTGCTCTTTTATTTCTGCTGGACATTCATTTTCAGCAGCAAACGGGCAACCTTCTGGTTTAAATCCCTCAGGACCATGACCATCGTGTTTATGATGTCTTGGACCATTGCAATCTTCCATTTGTTCATTACTATGACATTTGCCATTTTCCTTATCACAATTGCAACAAGATGTAGCAAACAACACTCCAAATAAAGAAGCTGTTAGAATAATAAAAACTTTTTTCATACACATATATGTTTTAATGTTATGTGTCAAATATAAAAATGTATTTCTATAAAACATAACCGTATCGAAAAAGGACACCTTTTTATCGACGAAAGACACAAAAGTGACTATTGAGACCCCTAAAACTATAACAGTTTAGACTTTTTCGACTCTTAAAAGCAAAAAAAAGTGTGCATGTTTTTCGCATGCACACTTCATATAATAATAATTTATAATCAAATTATAATTGAGGACCAGCAGCAACCAAAGCTTTACCTGCAGCGTTACCAGTATACTTAACGAAGTTCTTTTGGAAGCGAGAAGCCAAATCTTTAGCTTTAGTTTCCCAATCAGCAACGTTAGCATAAGTATCACGAGGATCCAAGATAGCTGGGTTAACACCTGGCAATGAAGTAGGAACTTCAAAGTCGAACATAGGGATCTTCTTTGTAGGAGCCTTCAAGATTTCGCCACTCAAGATAGCATCGATGATACCACGAGTATCAGGAATAGAGATACGTTTTCCTGTTCCATTCCATCCAGTGTTTACTAAGTAAGCCTTAGCACCTGACTTTTGCATTTTCTTAACCAATTCCTCTGCATATTTAGTTGGGTGCAACTCCAAGAATGCTTGACCGAAGCAAGCCGAGAATGTTGGAGTAGGTTCTGTGATACCACGTTCAGTACCAGCCAACTTAGCAGTAAATCCGCTCAAGAAGTAGTATTGACATTGTTCTGGAGTCAAGATTGATACAGGAGGCAATACACCGAATGCATCAGCAGACAAGAAGATAACGTTCTTAGCAGCTGGAGCAGAAGATCCTGGTTGAATGTTCTTGATATGGTTGATTGGATAAGATACACGAGTATTTTCTGTTACGCTCTTATCATTGAAATCAATCTTACCATTAGCATCAACAGTTACATTTTCCAACAATGCATTACGTTTGATAGCACCATAGATATCTGGTTCATGTTCTTTGCTCAAACCGATCACCTTAGCATAGCAACCACCTTCCAAGTTGAATACACCTTCATCGTCCCATCCGTGTTCATCGTCACCGATCAACTTACGTTTAGGATCTGTTGATAATGTAGTCTTACCAGTACCTGACAAACCGAAGAAGATAGCAGTGTTTTGTCCTTGCATATCACAGTTTGCAGAGCAGTGCATAGAAGCAATACCCTTCAATGGCAAATAGTAGTTCTGCATAGAGAACATACCTTTCTTCATTTCACCACCATACCAAGTGTTGATGATAACTTGTTCACGGGAAGTTACGTTGAAAGCAACGCAAGTCTCAGAATTCAAACCTAATTCTTTATAGTTCTCAACTTTAGCCTTAGAAGCGTTATAGATAACGAAGTTAGGCTCGAAGTTAGCCAATTCTTCAGCAGTTGGTTGAATGAACATGTTCTTTACGAAGTGAGCTTGCCATGCAACTTCAACGATGAAACGAACAGCCAAACGAGTAGCCTTGTTTGCACCACAGAAAGCATCTACTACATAAAGATTTTTGTTGCAAAGTTCTTTCTTAGCGATTTCCTTAACCTTTGCCCAAACTTCCTCGCTCATTGGGTGGTTATCGTTCTTGTACTCTTCAGAAGTCCACCATACAGTGTCCTTTGAATTTTTGTCCATCACGATATATTTGTCCTTAGGAGAACGTCCAGTGTAGATACCTGTCATTACGTTTACCGCACCAAGTTCTGTTTCTTGGCCTTTTTCATAACCTTCAAGAGATTTGTCGATTTCTGCTTTGTAAAGCTCCTCATAAGAAGGATTGTGCGCAATTACTGTAGAACCAGTAATACCGTACTTTGTTAAATCTAAGTTTGCCATGCTTACTTAATTTATTGATTTTATTTTAATTATTAATATTTTCAAATATATCGATCTTCATTCAAACCGAACTATCCTCGCAAATTTAATAAATTTTTTTAAATATCACCCAGAAATGATTTTTTTCTTACGTCAAATTCATTCATTTCTTCTTCCTCCAAATTTCCATCCCATAAATAGTGTTTTGTGTCTTTCACAATCACCTTGGAAAGGAGAAGAACAGAAATCAAATTTGGTATAGCCATAAAGGCATTCATAATGTCTGATATATTCCAAACAAGAGACAATCCCAAGGTGCTACCTATAAAAGAAACAAATATCCATACAATCCGATAGGGTCTTATCATTCGTTTCCCACCTAAATATTCTACAGATTTTTCTCCACAATAGCACCATCCTAAGATGGTTGAAAATGCGAAAGTGACGATTCCTATCGTTAAAATAGGCATACCCACATAAGGGATCTTTCCAAACGCAAGTTGCGTCAATACTCCTGTCGATTTGATATCAATAGAATCGTATGCCAAAATACTAGAGACGATTACCAATCCAGTTAACGTGCAGATAACCACACTATCCCAAAAAACACCAGAAGATAAAACTAACGCTTGTCTGACAGGATTTTTACTCTTCGCAGCCGCCGCAATAATAGGTGCCGAACCCAATCCTGCTTCGTTCGAGAACAAGCCCCTTGCGATACCGTAGCGCATTGTCGTCATGATTGCCACCCCTGCAGCTCCTCCAACACCCGCTTTAAACGAAAAAGCATCACTGCAAATCCAGCACAAGGCTTCCCACAGATAACTGTGATTCACGAGAAGAATATAAATGCATCCTAATACATAAAACAGAGCCATGATGGGAACTAAACACGAACAGATTTTCGTGATTTTCTTCACACCACCGAATATGACTATAGTGACTAACCCCGCGATGATGAATCCTATGATCATGCGGCAGGTCGACGGGTCGATGAATGTGCAATATTGCGTTATGTTGTCACTTATAGCTTTCGACTGCACTGCATTGCCGATCCCGAAAGCGGCCAAACTGGTGAAAACGCAGAAAAGAATGGCTAATTTCTTCATTCCCAACCCTTTCTCCAAAGCATACATCGGTCCACCAAGAATTTCTCCGTTCTCTGTCTTCACTCTGTATTTCATAGCGAGCAAGCCCTCCCCGTATTTGGTGGCAATGCCGAATATGCCTGTCAGGAAGCACCAGAACACTGCTCCTGGACCACCTAACGAGACGGCTGTCGCCACGCCAATGATATTTCCCGTACCGATGGTGGCTGCCAACGAGGTGGCTAATGCGCCAAACTGACTTACGTCGCCCGTGCTTCCATCATCTTTTTTGAGGCTTAACCGTAATGCTGTTAGAATCTTTCTTTGAGGGAATTTTAACTTTATTGTTAAAAAAATATGAGTACCTAATAACAACGCTATCATGGGCCAACCCCACACATAACCAGAAAGCGTATCTATAAAATTTGATATTGATTCCACGAATAACCGATTTGATTTTTTTTCTGCAAATTTATATAAATTGTGGATGTGGCAAAAGCTTTGTATTGAATGTGAATGTAATGAAAGAACACAAGTTAGCATTGTTTTTGTCGACATTGGTCATATTTCATGTTTTTGAAAATATTACTGATTCTGTCATAATAGGTAAAATTTATCCTCGTTCCAATTGTTAGGATTGTTGCGTATGTAATTTTGTATTTTATTCATTGTAACGCTGTTCCGAATAATATTGTCGTAGAACCTTGGTTGCCAAGAAAATTCATAACCCAATCGGTGAACATGCCTTGAAACTGCAGATTTGTATGACCCAACAATAGATGACAATGTTTTCGATCCCTGATGTTGAAACCGTTTTTGCCCGATGGTTTGGTATGATTGTGGCATTTGTTGTGTGCATGATACGGCGGATTGGCATGTTGTGGTGGGGTCGCATGATGTGGTGGGGTCGCATGATGTAGAGACAACGCATGCGTTGTCTCTACCGACGTTTCCGACGTTTCCGACGTTTCCGACATTTCCATTGTTTCCAATGTCCCCGTTATTGATTGCAATAATACCATGTATGTGATTCGGCATAACCACAAATGCATCCAATTCAATATTGTCAAAATGATTTTTTAATTCGTGCCATAAAACATCGGCGACAGCACCGATGGGCGATAATTTTATTTTACCATCATCGATTTCACCAAAATAATGTATTCTGTCTTTTGTGCAGATGGTTACGAAATAGATGGCATTCCATCCATAATCCCAATTCTGCAATCGGGTTGATGGTATTCTGTATTTGTTTCTATATTTCCCATTATTCGATTCCATTGTGCAATTTTATTGTTTTAACAAAACAAGATAAAAACATAAAGTTTGACGACCTTCTTTTCTGCAAAAATATCACATCACACCCATTTTCCCAAATGCCCATGCAACAAAAAAGCCGCACCCAAAACGGATGCGACAAAACTTACATGAGTACTGATTTATTATTTCATTGCAACTCTGCAATATATTCTTTCAACTGGCTTTGCAACTCCGGCAAATCCATTTTTACAACTTCCCAAAGAATCATCGTGTCAATTTGGTAGTAATCGTGCACCAAAATATGCCTCATTTTTTCAATAACACGCCAATTTGTAGCAGAATGAGAATTTTTGAATTCATCAGTCAACTTGCACACAGCCTCACCTATGATTTGTACATTGTACATAGTGGCGTGCAGTCGCAAAGAATCTGTCGAGAAGGCTTCATAATCTATTCCTTCTGTATATTCATATACTTTTGCTATGGATTGTAACATGTGTTCCAATCTGCCTTTATCTCTACACTCCTCTCTCATATATCAGCGTTTTATCTTGTTCCGCACTTTTTTGAGCAAACGGAAGCAACGTCCCCTCTACAACCATATCAACCTTTTTTTTCAAAAGATCTTCCAGTTCACAAATCATCAAGGCATATTTCAAACCTATTCGTTCTCCTTTTTTGAATGTTACCAATATATCCACATCACTGTCCTCTCGTTCTTCACCACGAGAATAGGATCCAAAAATCCATGCCTTTTCGACAGGTTGGGTTCTTAGATAATTAACAATGATATTTACTATATTTTTGTTCATACTGCAAAAATATCACATCACACCCATTTTTCCAAATGCCCATGCAACAAAAAAGCCGCGCCCGAGTGGATGCGGATTTCATGTGTATTTGAGCAATCTCCACGCTAACCATCTATACGAGATACAATGTCAACGATTTCATTCAAATTGCAAACCGTCACGTTTTCTGCGAATGGATAAGAGGACTCGACAGGGGCTACGACATAGATGTCCGTCGGCTCTAAAAAAGATATCGACTTCCAGAATCCTTCCGTCACAGAGGGAGCCGTAGAGGATTTACATTCTATGGCAACGAGTCGGTTCGAATATTGTAGTACGAGATCCATTTCCTCTCCCGTAGCGCTACGATAAAAGAAGCATTGCGCATTTCTTGCCACGGAACATACATTCTCGACCACCATTCCTTCCCATGAATTACCTAACACAGGATTGCTTAGCAAATCATTGAACGACTTTATTCGCAAGATTTGATGCAGCAGACCGCTATCTCTGACATAAATCTTAGGAGATTTCACCAACCTTTTTTTTGTGTTCTTAAAATAGGGGGGCAAGGAACGGATAATATATGTTTGTTCCATAATGTCCAAGTAGTGGCGAATGGTTGTTGGGCTCAATCCCATGGAAGAGGCAAGTTTGGATGAGTTGAGCAATTGTCCTTGTTCGTATGCTGTCATGGTTAGTAATCTCATCAATTGTGGGGCGGCAATTTGGAATCCCAACTGAGGAATGTCTCTTTCAATATATGTGCGGATAAAGTTTTCCCTCCACAAGCAACTGCTATTATCATCAGCCGCCATGAAGCTGTCTGGGTATCCGCCTCTGAACCAATAATCTTGCAATGAGAAATCTTCTGTCTTATCCACTTCATCAACCAAAAAGGGAGTCAGAGAGATTAGCCCGACGCGCCCAGCCAACGACTCGGAGGTGTGTTGGATTAAATTTCTGGAGGCCGAACCCAACAAAATGAATCTGCCACGACGTCTGTCTCTGTCAATCTCGCTTCTAAGCACAGCGAAGATATCTGGACGCAGTTGCACCTCGTCCAGACAGATGGTCTTGTTTGCGTTGTATTGGAAGAAAAGAGAAGGCTCGTTTAATTTCGCTAAGTCATCTCTGTTTTGAAGGTCTAAATACAAGATGTTAGAGTCTTCCTTCTGCATCATCTTTACCAACGTACTTTTTCCACACTGCCTTGATCCTAAGATCGCAACTGCCGGGAAAATAGACAAGTTCGTCTTGACAAATTCTATGATATTTCTTGAAATATACTTCATGTTGTAGCTTGCTTTTTGCAAAAGTACAAAATAAATATCAGATTCACAGTAAAATATAACAAAATTTGCAAATCGAAAGTTTAAGTTTCAATTTGCAAATCGTAGACGTACTTCAACAAAAAAAGCCGCACACAAGCGGATGCGGCAGAGTATAGTTTCTGTCTCTTAATCTAAATCAAGTTTAAAATTATACTTGCCCATTCCGGAATCTGGTCTGTATATTGCTTCGCCAACCTGCCTTCCGAAAGACGGAAGAGCAATTTTGCGTCTTCATTGTCAATGGAGTTGTCGTAGAAATAGGCCCGGTTTACAACAGAAGATAACTCTTGGCAATTTCGGATGGATTGATAATATCTGGAGATGATTTTAGGAATAGGAACGTCATGACCTCCCTTCATCACCCGGTCTACAATTCTTGAGGCATTGATATTAGGCGAGGTTGTGCATACAAAAAAAAGTCTTACGAAAAATCCATTTTCAATAGCTCTCTTTATATACTCAACTTTATCATGTCTGGACAAAACAGTTTCGAATATAAGGCTTTTCTTTTCCGCCAAACACTTTTCTCTTAAGTTCTCGCAATACTGAATAGATTTGAATACTGCTTCTGTAGAATTCCAGTCGCCAAAGATCTCCTGCGCTATGATGTCTGGGTTTATATACAAAGCGTCCTCCATCCACTCATGTTTTAAAATTTTCGACGTGATGGATGTTTTGCCAGAACCATTAGGTCCCGCAATAACGATTAGGACTGGCTTATGTATATCTTCATGCATATTTTGGGGATTCTTCAATGTTTTTCCTTAAATCGTCAAAATATTTCTTGCGCGCTTTTTCTGTGCTTTCCTTCGCCTCCACGGCAACCTCATGCATAATCTGAGCCAACATCTCATCTGTTGGTTCTTCCATGCTGGTTAGCCTGTATTTGTTTAGTATTTCTTCTGACATAATCGA
>JAKSLB010000022.1 GCA_024401435.1 Paludibacteraceae bacterium
TTGGGGTAAGAATTCAAAGGCTGCTTATGAAAGATACCAAAGAGAAAAGGAACAAGGTAGTAAAATGCAAGGATATAACCCAGTAAATGCTTACAATTCATATAGAGGTAGAAGTAGGTAGTTAATATGTGTCCAATGTGTGCAAATTATATGGCTAAATATGGTTTCTTTCCAAAGGTGGGTATGCATATCTATACATCATCTGAAAAGAATTGTTGTCCAGATAGGGGTGTTGTTTCTTTTGTAAATAATAGATTGGTAAAGTATATCGTTGATGGTGTTGAGAAGGAAAAGAAACTTTCAGACTTTATGAAATCATCTTGGGTTGACAAAGTAGCCGAATATAATAGATAATATATGAAGGAATTATACTTTTCATCTTGGGGTCAAGAAAAAACTTATGTTCCAAATAGATGGAACAAGTTAAATCTTATTAGTGAAGATATAAACTATTATCTCACGGCATTGTTGGAAAACGACAAGTATCTTAACAATACCCTAAATGAAGATTCCATATACATCCCATATATAACGGATTTATCCGCTAGTGCCAATGATGACTTTTCTATTGACACAAGCACACTAAAATATGTTGATATTGAAAAGGCTTATGACCTAGAAACAAAGAATGACATACTATATGTAAATAACGAACCATTCGGTCAAAAGTTCTCATCCTATTCACATGTATGCTATAATTCCTCTACAAATTGCTATAATGACAATGAATACATATCGGCAGTAAATTGCATATATGACCCACATACATATAACAAGATAAGCATCTATTCAAGAAACGCATGGTATTCTAGGACATTAAGTCTAACTGGAAACAATAAAGAAGCACTTTTGTTTAGTCCTACAACAGTAATCACAAGAATGAATGGTGTTAATAGACAAGATGGTTGTGTAAATACTTCATTAGCTAGACCTCAATATCCTAATGAATATAATGGAGCTGGAACTCCAGAAGGAAGATTCTTCTTTGACTATTGGGTAAATCGTGGAATAAAAGGATGTTGTGATAGACTATCAGCATCATATTGTCAAGAGTTTGAAGATGTCGTAAATGAAATACCAATGGTAGATGGTACTGCTCATGTATCAATTGAAGTTATTCCAGAGGATTGCACATTCCATTACTATGGTGATGTGTTCTTATACAACTCTAATGAATCTGATGAATATAAAACAGTTAGTGCATTGGATGCAAATAGAAACATAAGAAACGATGTGTTCGTAGAAACAACAATGAACCAAACAATACCTTTGTATTTTGACCTATGCCTTAAAATGGATATGGGTAATTATTCTTATGCAGAAGGTGGTGTATCACATACACCAATGTCAGCCATTGAAGAAATACCTATAGTTGTTCAAAGTGGTATAACCATAACACAAAGTGAATATTCTTTACCATCATTACATATTGACTTCGCCTTGGAAAACAAGCCGATTACATTTTCCGCATATAGCTCTTGGACGGATAACGATGGTAGTCACAAGGAACTACATACTTGGACAGCCAAGCCTTGCAATATAGGTTTCGTATATCTATTGAAATTGACTGGTTGTTATATAAGTGCAAAAGGTGAAAATGATGAAACTATTTGGAACTATGTCACCGCTACGAACGACTTACCATTCATAGATATGGCGAACACTGGTTCAAACATTCAAATAGCATCCGCATATAGTCACAACAATCCAACATATATAGTTGAAAACATAGAGTGCGATATATACTTCAAGCCTGATAATAATGTCTTAACCTACTACACTGGAGAACAATAATGATTTATTTTAGTGCGTTCGGTGAGAAAAACATACCAGATACAATAGTTTCAGTCAACAAGGTAAATGCGGAAACAATAAGCAAGCAAATCTTTGGTCTTGAACTTAATGATGGGTTGATTAAGACACAATCCGTATATGAAGATAATGTAGGTGTAAATACATATAACATAGGTGGCGGTTCACAAACGGCTTCATTGTGTGGTGTAGTATATGGTCTTGAAAACAAAAATGATGTAATCAATCAATTGAGTACATACACAAATGCAATATCATATGTAAAGAAATACACAAAGAATAATATGACATATCAAACTACAACTAGCGGTGATGACTATTACCTAATTACCATTGAAATGCCAGAAGGTAGTTCATATGTTGATTTAAGAATTTGGGGTAGGATAGAATTGACAGAAGAATATTGGAATAGTCAAGAATCATTACATGAAATTATTCCAAATGTAAAACAAATGGGCACTCAAATAAGAGTGAATGGTGAAATAACAGTAGAACATACGGATGAAAGTGGTATAAAATCTTATAGTATGAAAAAAGACCATATAGCATATTCAATAGAATTCTTGAATGGTGTAGCCATCTTCAATCATAAGATTACAAACATAGTAGAATTTACAGTCGGTTCTGGTGTTAACTGTGCTATAGGTGAATGGAACAAGGATTGGTCTAAAAAGGAAAACATCAAGGACATTGAAATATATGTTGAGATTATCCCTAGACCACCAAAGATTTAAGGCTTTTGTTGACAAAACTCAACAAATACCCTACCATCCACTTGCAAGTCAACACCATTGAATGTTAACTTTATAGTATCCGTATTCTTTATAGGTGCTTCCATATAGAAGTCAAAGTATATGTTGAAATCGGTATAGCTAGGGCCGTATGACACATTATATGTGTTGTAATAAATCTTTTGATACACCAACTTGTCATTATAGAAAGCCTTCAACAATCCATTACTATTAAATCCGTGAACAGTTGTATATACTTGACAACGGATATATCCCTCCGTAAATGACTTGAAATTGCTTGGCAATGTGATTGTCAATGAATTGAAATTCTTGAAATACTTTGGCATTGCCCTACTTACATATGTCATATCAAGATGACCTTTTCCACTACAAAATGCCGTTTCTTGGGTTGTGTTATTTACTGTGTTGTAATAGTCATAGAAACTATTTGTACTTGTATATGAACCACCATACATTAGTGCATAGGAACTAGCTTGCGGATAACTATTGCCATCCTTGTCCTTCGTATTCCTCTCATAGCCTTGACCATTGTATATCAATGTGTCAATTGGTCTAAATGTCTTGTTCCAATTGCATAACATTCCGTGTTGTCCACTCAATGGTGGAATTGCATTGTATGTTTGATATGAAGAATATCCGTAATATGATAAATCCTTTATAGTTTCACTACCTACGAAATAACCATAGCAATTGTTTGTAATACTTTTTTCATCTTCATACACACAAGTCTTTTTTACATAGTTGCATTGACCATCACCGTCCTTTTTGGCATTCTTCAAGTCATTTTCAAGAAGTTCATCAAACTTCCTTTCCAACTTATCACTTGCTTCACTTATGTAATCTTCACTATTAAGCAACAATTGTCCTTCGGTGGGTTCAATTATAGTATTACTATCAAGGTTTTCATTTTTATTTGGGAACATATGTTTATCAAACCTTTTAAACACATCATCCCTCAATATGAACCAATAATTGTCTGGTACAATGTCATCATTATATGTGCTACCAAGAGATATATTACCTTTATGATAGCATTCGCCACATATGGCTATGTAACTATCATTCACAACAGCCTTATGAAGTTCTCTAGCAACCAAAGCCCAAATAAATTTTGCAAATTGATATCTATACTTCTTCAACAATTCCGTATCAGAAAAAACTGCTGCATTTTGATATGTTGGATAAATAAACAAATCATCTAGATAATTTGTATATAGATTTCCACCATCCTTATTAAATGCCAATTTCAACAAGTCATATTTATTATTGATTTTTTTATTGTAAATCGGTTCGCCACCTGTAAGACCACCCAAACCAAGACCAGTACAATAATTATTTTCATTTTCCGTAGGGTCGTTACATAAGCTAAATTGGTAGTTATTTTTGATGTATGGTTCTATAACAAACCTACATTCATAACCATTCATATTATATGTTTCATTGACCTCATATTCCTCATATGTAAAGTACATACCTAGATTGTACTTGGTAATGAAATATTCAATCCAAGCATTGAAATCACTAGGACAATAATTGTAGATGTTGTTTTCATTATTCAAAGCACATAGGGTATTATTTTTAAGGTCATTGTACTTTATTCCATACTTTGCGTAATCATCCTTGTAATCCTCTGGATTGTTATTTATGAACTCTTTCAACCTACCATTGAATGTACAAATATTTTCAGAAAAACCACAATTGTTTCCTGCTATGCAATTCATTTCCTCATATTTAGGTTGTCTTTCAAACTTCTTTATATAAGCCAACAAGAACACAAGAATCATCATATCTTGTATGACCCTATTGTACTTTGATTCATAGCTATAAGCACCTGGCAAGAAAGAGAAAATCTTGTTTACTATGGTATTTGAATAATATTCATTATAATCACTGATATTGAACATATCCACCAATGTATAATAGAATGTCCCATAATCAGAAAATGGGTCACAATCCGTTATAGCACTTAAAAACACATCACAGAAATAGTATTCATCCTTTTCGGTTTCACCTACCTTGAATGTGCGTTCCTTTAAATTGAGATGGTATATCTTATAGACTTCATTCTTTTTTGCCATATATTATGTATATGAAAAATGCCTTGTGGAAAACCCACAAGGCATTTCTATAGAAATTTTTTAGAAATGGAAGATATTATGCTTCTTCGCCTTCTTCACCTTCAATGGCTTCATCACCATCTTCGGTGTTTTCAAGTTCATCTTCACCTTCGCCTTCATCAAAGAGGAAAGTGTAGAGACCTTCAACAAGTGCGGAAACAATTTCTTGGTCAATTTCATATTCACTAGAAACATTTTCAACTAGTTCATCAAGGTCAACTTCAATGTCTTCTTCTTCTGCGGTTTCAATTGCAGCGGAGAAGTAGTCAACAACGGACTTTAGAACATCCATTCTAGTTGCTTCACCTTCACCTTCGGTAGCACCTTCGGTATCACCTTCGGTAGGTTCTTCAACGGTTTCAATAGTTTCTTCGGTTTCGGCATCTTCACGGAGTAGCTTCTTGTTTAGTTCTTCCTTGGATTCCTTAATAACCTTTTCATTATGAGTCTTTAGTACAATCATCGTATTACCTTTATAAAGATTTTTTTTGAACTTTTACCACGGAATTGTGGTCTTAAACCAAGTTTAGGATGGTTTACCCGTTCAAGGGAGCATCAACCTATATACCTTATATATTATTTATGACAATAGTGGAAAGAAAAATCAACCACTAAAAGATGGTTGATATAAATTTCCGCTAAAATTAAAATTTTCCATAACTTAAAATATAAATAATATATAGATTATTGGAATGGGCAAGATTCTAATGATAGGAAATAAGTTTTTTTAAAGCTAGAAATGGCTATATCCTATTGGTACTTGCCCTACTAATAGGATATTTTGTTTGTATGAAGAAAGGATTAGAAATACGATTATACCCAAGCAAGGAACAAAGAGTTCTAATAGATAGAACTTTAGGTTGTTCTAGGTTCGTATATAATCATATTCTAGCCTTGAAAAAAGAATTGTGGGAAGATTATAAGTCATCATTCAATCCTAATCTAAAATCCTTTAAAGAAGAATGGAAGTTCTTAACTAAAGTTCCAAGTCAAGCACTAGCTAACTCTTATATGGACTGTTTACAAGCATACAACAATTTCTTTAATTCCATAAAGAAAAAGACAAAGCAAGACATAAAATATCCTAAATTTCATAAGAAAGGACAAAAGGATTCATTTAGAATTGCTTGTACTTATAGTAAAAAAGGCATTGGTGACATAAGAATTGAAGATAAAGAACACATTAAAGTTCCTAAACTTGGAAATGTTAAATTCAAGAACTACAAAGATGTTGATTGGTCTCAAGTTCATATCTACAATATTACTATCAAGAAAACACCAACTGATAAGTATTTTGCTAGTATTTGCTGTGAATTATCTGAAAAAGAATACATTGAACCTAAATTTTATTCTTGTGGGTTTGATTTGGGATTAAAAGATTTCTGTATTTTTGACTCAGGTCAAGTTATTGAAAATCCAAAGTATTTTAGAACTTCACAAATAAAGTTAGCAAAAGAACAAAGAAAATTAAATCATTGTACAAAAGGTTCTTCTAATTACAAGAAACAAAAGTTAAAAGTAGCTTTAATACACGAAAAGATAAAGAATCAAAGAAAAGACTTTCAGCATAAATGGTCAAGGCAAATAGTGAACGAAAACCAAGTCATTATAAGCGAAGACTTAAATGTTAGAGGTATGTTAAAAAATCATAAATTGGCTAAAAGTATAGCTGATGCTAGTTTCTCTAGTTTCTGTGATATGATTGAATACAAATCTAAAGAAATGAATAGAACTTACATAAAGATAAGCACATTCTATCCAAGTAGTAAGTTATGTCATTGTTGTGGTTACAAAAATACTACACTCAAATTAGCAGATAGAGAATGGACTTGTCCTAATTGCCATACATATTTAGATAGAGACAATAATGCAGCTTTGAACATACTTCAAGAAGGTCTTAAAATTTTAAAATGTAGAAATACCGTGGGAATAAGCACGGGAAGTGATAAATCACTAAAGCCTGTTGATACTGGTTACAAAAGTAATCTTGAGCAGGAACCAGTCATAGCAAGTGGTTTTACCACTTGCCACGCTGGAAAATCAACTGTCTTTAGCAGTTGATTGCTTCATGCGTATGTATTTTTGTACCTAGGTATAAAGCCACCACAATCCTTTTGTGATTGCTTTTCCCTAAAAATCAAGAATTTATTGTAGATATTGACCTTAATCTTGTTAAATGCGGTGTTTTCGGTGGTTTTCTTTGTATTTTGTATGCCCTCATTGGCATTCTTCATCATTTTACGGAAAAGCAACTGCTCACTTGTCTTTAAGGTCTTCATAAATTGGTTTAGGAGTTCTATGGTCTCAATTTCCTCACTATACTCCATACTACCCATATCACCGATACATTCACCTATTGTCCTATTGCCATCCCCAGACTTTTCATCATCAACAGGTTTGTCTAGACTTACTCCGTGAATGTCCAATTCTTCAACTTGTTCATAGTTTCCAAGTTTCACTTGCACTGGTATCCAAGTCTTTTCCAACATAGCATTTTGTATGCTTGTATGTCTCCAATGCATAGCTGCGTATGATTCAAACTTGCATTGGTTGATTAGTGAAATCTTGTAGTTACGGATGGCATATTCAAATGCCGTATACATATATCCGTAAATGTATTGTAGATTGATGTTGTTGTTCTTGAATGCTTGCCTATCCTTGAAGAACAACTTGATACAAGAACCGAAAAATAGTATATCCCTTGCCCTATATTTCTTCTTGTCTATTGGATATGTCAAATCCTTATCCAACTTGGCATAGATTATGATTGAACTATATAATCCGTTCTTGTAGAACCACTTGTATATGGATTCATAACTTGCCAACATTTGTTTGCTTATGTCTGATGTACATTCTATTCTTTCTGTTTGCATCGTTCCTTCTCTTGAAACATTGGTTAAAATTTAGGTTTTTATTATGCTATTGGCAACTTTTTTGTGTGTCTTTCACCAAGATTTTTCGGTAATTTTTTGTATGCATTTCTAATGCCTAAAACATTATCAGGTAAGGTTTTCACATACTTCGTAGCGAATAAAGCAATAGGTTAAAATATATAAAGACTATTGACATTTTTTCCTACTTTTTATATTTTTGTCATAGGTTCAACAAACCAAGTATGACCTAATGATTACTTGGTGCTTTCATTAAAAACAAAAAGATGAAACAAAAGACTTAAAAACACCTAACCAAAACACCCACCGTTGAACCTAGAACCACTTGTCCAAGGTGGTTCTTTTTTCATACATAAGGTATGAGCTACCTTCAAAATGAATTCAATAGGATGTTTGGCAATGGATGTTCCGTAAAAGACTATGACTGGAACAAACCAAGGTTCTTTGACACCAACAACCCTTGCTATGCAGCGGAAGCTGCACTTATGAGTTCATTGACTTCAGAAGCGTTCAACAACTTTGGATATGAGGTTGACTACTATTGCAAGATGATTTCTACGCATAGGGATGAAATACTTGGCGAAGACCAATTACATAACATTGAAAGAAGGTTTAGACTATCCGTGTATATGGAAAACACCCCCACAATGCAAAAGAACTATGAAATCCAAGGCATTGACTATGAGGAACTAATACATCTACAAGCAACTGTTGAACATTTCCAAGAGGCTTCAAGGTACAACTATGACAAGACCGCCATATCATTTGATGTGTATTATCCAAAGATTGGTGATATAATGTACCTTGAATGGTGCGACAAGTATTACGAAATCATAAATGTGAAGACATTCTCTCCAAACTCAACATTCCTAGCCGAACCAATGACCTATGAGTTCATATTGAAGATTTGGAGAAACAACCACGAAGATGTCAACCTTTTCGGCACAGGTGATAGTGATATGCCGATTGAGGAATTCACTTCCCTTTCTGAAACATTCAATGTTGAAGCCGAAACAGGTTATGTTGATTCAACATCTGACATATTCTCAATAAATGATGACATTGAAGAAAACAAGAAGGAATTTGATACCCCAGTTTCAAAGATTTCTCCTACAAATCCAACAAACTACACAAAGAACAACAACAATTTTGATGATGATGTGTTTGGTGGTTGGTAGAATTTAATATATTTACCATATTCAAAATGCGAATAGACCTTGGATGTATGACCAAATGATTACCTCCAAGGTCAAATTTTTTTCCCATACACCTAGTATTTTGGATAATAAAAGAACGGCAAGACCCAATGTCTTGCCGTTTTCCTCTTTTTTGCAAAATCTACTTATTTCGTTTGTTGGCTTTGCCTTTCCAATGCTGCACCCTTTATTTCACCCTTTAGTTCAGCAATTTGGTTTGAAATTCTCATACTAACTTCGTTTTGTGTCTTGATATTGGATTGAAGTTCATTGTAAATCCTTTCGTAAGACATATTCTGCCTTTCCGCTAGGTTCTTAATCTCGGTGCTCAATTCGGTCTTGACTTCCTTGATTTCATCACTAACATCCTTCTTGAATTCCTTCATATCCATTTGCATTTCATTGACTTCCTCTGTCAAGTGTTTGTTTTCATTCTTTAGATTAATAATTTCAACATCTTGGTTGTCAAATCGTTCATCTCTTTGGTGTGCGGTATTCTTACGGGCGGTCTCTATCTTGGTCTTATCCGTTTGTGATTTGACCCAAGTAGTGATTGCACCAATCAATGCAATTAAGGATGTTATCAAAGCAGCGAGGGAGGCATTTTCCATATCTTATATATATTTTTCTTATTACGGAAAGTGAAAAAATGTATCGGTACGAAATCATCAACAAATTCATTGAAAAATACAATCTAACCTCTTATCTTGAAATAGGTACAAGGCATAGAGAGAACTTTGACAAGATAGTTTGCAAGGAAAAAATTTGCGTTGACCCGTACCCTCCAGAAGGCGTTTCGGTTGATTTCAAGATGACTTCTGATGAGTTCTTCAAGGTATGTGGCAAGCAATTTGATTGCGTATTTATTGACGGATTACACGAAGCACACCAAGTATATCGTGATATACTAAATTCATTGAAATTGCTTAAAAAGGGAGGTGTGATAATTTGCCACGATTGTATGCCTTCAAGTTCCGTAGCACAAAAAGAATTTGAAAGCTATAATGGAATTGAGGATTGGAATGGTGATGGTTGGAAGGCTTTCGCTAAATATAGGTTTTCTTCCACATACTATTGCTATACAATAACGGAGGATTGCGGTTGTGGAATAATAGACACCAACAAGGAAAGTGATATAGGTGATGAAAACAAGATGTCGTTAAACATCAATGAGTTGTGTTGGGAAGCCTTTGATAAGTTTTATACCATTATGATTAATCCCAAACCAGACATTGTAGAATAAGAAAACCGACCTAAATGGTCGGTTTTTCTTTTATTTCAATTTGTCCTTCAATACCTTCAAGACATCGTTTATGCTTGGGTCTATATGTCCTAACAACATATTTGGCACTTTATCACTTGATAGTCTTGCAAATATGAAGCCTTCTCCATAATCTGGCATAGGATTTGTACCGTTATGTTCCTTGAAGTCATTCAATTTAGTCAAGAACGCATCATAGTAATCATTTTTGAAACCATTGTCATTCTTGAAATTAGCAAATGCGTTAATCTTGTCGGTAACTTCAACCTTTGTTTCTATTTCTATGCCCTTATCCGCACATTTTTTCCACATAGAAGTGAAATAATCGCATACATTCATCAAAGAATTAAGACTATTTCCCTTATTTACACCATACTTGTTGCATAGACCCTCTATGTTCTTTGCAACATCACCATTTGGCTTGAACATCATTATGGGTTTGGTGTTTTCAACAAAGTTCTTCTTGTACCAAGCCTTGTATTCATCTGACACACCGCCCTCATTCTTCTTTTCTTCTTCCGCTTCATTCAACGATGACTTGTAGAAATCCATAAGTGCATTGGATATTGTGTTCTCAACCACATCACCACTATCAATCTTCTCTTGTCTATCATTCACAGCCTTTTCTGCGTTGTCGGCTTCTTCCTTGTTCAACACACCTTCAACAATTAGAGCATTGAATAGTGAACTTTTCTTTCTTGTTGATAGTTTCAACTTATGCTCATCATCTATGGTATTCTCACAAATCTTACCATATTCATCAACATTCAAGTCATTGAACATATCATTGAATGTGTTCAAGAAAGCATTGTATTCATTTTCAAATACCTGTTTGATTTGTTTCTTTATGTCATCCTTGTTGACCTTTGGCTTTTCCTCTTGTGGTTGTTCACCATCGGCTTCCATAAGCAATGAATTGACAAAATCCGTCACAAATGTCGCTTCCTTGATGTTATCCAACTTGGTGAATAGGTCATCCAAGGTCTTTTTAGCACCATCCCTCTTGACCTTTTCTTCAACAGGTTCATCTTCTTCAAGACCCTTCTTGCTATCAGCCATAATGGACTTGTATTCATTGGAAACCCAATCCTTTACCGTCTTTGCACCAGAAGCAATCTTTTGGAGTGCTCCAGACTTGTAAATCTTCGCCATAACCTTGAAGGCACAATTGAACAAGTTCCAAGGTTCTTTGTCAAGCCAATCCGCAACCGCATTAGCACCATCCTTCATCATCTCACTTATTCCATATAGATAGCCTTGTCTCTTGCCACCGCTAACTGTCTTGTCTTGGACTTCCTTCTTCCGTTCTTCCTCAAAGGTATTCTCTTGTCCATTCACAAAGGAATTGTTCAATCTAATCTTCGCATCCTCTGGTGGATTGTTGCCTTGTGCCTTCAAATCCTCAATAGCAAGCTCAATAATCTTGTCTATGTTAGTACCCTTCTTGAAATAATCCTTGTTTGAATCACCCCTAGAAGACTTTACCGCATTCTCAAGCATTTCCTTGTTCAATACCTTATCCTTGGCATCGTACTTGACATTTCCCTTCTTTGTCAATGGATTGTTGCTATTTGCCCTATATAGGGCATAATTCCGTGCCAACATCTCCTTTGCATACTTTTGACCCAAGGAATAGAAATAATCCTCCTTTTCATCCAAGGTAGCACCGCCAGTCATATTTGACAATGAACGCAAATACTTCATTGACTTGTCATCCATTACATCATCGTTAAAGTATTTCTGCATTTCTATGTCCGTACCATCAAAAAATTCCTTCAACTTGGCTATTTCCTTACTCTCTACAACCTTTTTGAATGCATCCGTAGTCTTTCCATCTTTGACCATTGAAGAATCCCAAGTCTTGTTCTTCCTATAAAAGAACTTCTTACCCTTCATCTCATCACTACTCAAATCCAAAGGGTTCTCTATCGCATTTGTTTTCTTACCTTCCTTGTCAGCTACGAATATCTTACCTTCCTCACGCAACTTGTCAACCTCACTTGCGGTCAACTTTCGTTCCTTACCATTCTCCCTATAAAAGATTGATGGTTCATTTGAGTTCACATCACCTTCTTCACCATATAATTGATAATCGGTAGAACCAAGCAACTCATTTGGCTTTTCCGTCTTTAGGAACACATTGCTCAACACATCAAATAGATTGTCATTATTTAAGGTCTTGATATTCTGGAATTCTTCTTTAGTCATATCTTATGTATTTTCCCCCATTAAAGTGCCAAAAGTGTAGAAAAGTGCCAAATTAGGATGATGGTTTCTCTTAACGGAAGGGATTATGGACGGAACTAAAGTTTAAAACTCTAATCTAATTTGGCACTTTTTGAAAAGTTGATTAAAGTATGTGTTAGTGTATGAATAGCCTATGATATACAAATCATATCATATACAAAATCATATAAGAATATAATATGTGAGTACATATATGTGTTTTATATGGAAAAGAACAATAAAGTATAGAAAAGTGCCAAATTAGAATGATGGTTTCTCTTAACGGAAGGGAATATGTGCGGAACTAAAGTTTAAAACTCTAATCTAATTTGGCACTTTTTTGAAAAGTAAAAGTATATGTTACAAAGAGTAATCAATAGTACATAGACAATAACGAACAGTATGTTATGATTGAATCAATTGATATGAAAAAAAAACAAATCATATGATGTATGTAATGTAATATTTGAAATTAGGCTCATAAAGGCACATTCTAGTGTTTATTTGTATAAGGGTATGTAAGTATACCCTTGATGTATGAAAATGGCTAGAATATGTGTTTCTGTTCAAATATGAATAGTACACATTGGAATGTATTATACATCAATGATTATATGATTGAATAAAGTACAAAAATACTAGAAAAGTGCCAAATTAGGATGATGGTTTCTCTTAACGGAAGGATAGATGCGGACTCCTAGAGCGTAAATATCACATCTAATTTGGCACTTTTTGAAAATGGTGTAATGCATTGACACTTTTATGTAAATCATAGAAGATAACTATCAGATAAGAAATAATATGTGTAAATGCAAATATTATGATATGAAACGATGTATAATATGTGTATATGCAATTGTTATAAATTCATACAAATATTATGAATTAACGAATTATATGTCATTATGTGACACAAATCGTATGATTTAAAGAATTGTATATGTGTATAATATGGTGTATATGATGTTGATAAATTGTTGATAGTATAAGATTGATGATTGAGAGAAATATGAAAGTTGTAGTTGACAAACCTATAACTTTTTGTTAAATTATATAAAAATGGATGAAGAAATCATAACGATAGACCGATTGGATAGGAGTAATTACAAGGAATATTTGGGCAAGACCCTAAATGTTCGTAAGAATGTATTTTTATCCAATATAGACATTGATGTATTACCAATCAAGTTCAATGTTGTTGGTCGTGACTTCAATGTATACAACAATAGATTGACTACATTGGAATGGAGTCCTAGGTATGTCGGTGGAGATTTCGTATGTTCCAGTAATTGTTTGAAGGATTTAAGTCATTCACCGATATATGTGCGAGGGGATTTTATATGTAGTTACAATTCTATAAAGACATTGGAATATCATCCAGAGTATGTGGGTGGTATATTTAGCTATTTTGGGAATAGTTTCAATGAAACTGTTATAAATCTTTTTACAATGCGTATGGTTAAGGTCAAGGCATTTAAGAAAGATACTGATTACGATGAGTATTTCAAGGTTTTGTTATGATAGTTGTGAGAGATAACATAAATGGGATTAACTACAAGGCATTTATAGGCAAGACCATAGATGTGGTTATGGGTGATGTATATCTTTCTCACTTGAAATTGAAGGAGTTGCCGTTCCGTGTATTGAAGGTTGAGGGTGATTTCCATTGTGACAATAATGAGTTGACAAGTCTATATGGATGTCCAGAGTATGTAGGCGGTGGGTTTGATTGTAGTTGCAATGAGTTGACAAGTCTTGGTGATGTGCCTATGGAGATTGGCGGTTACTACAACATATCACACAACCATATTCAAGAATTGCATAACATACCTAAAGTAATAAATGGATACTTTGATTGTTCTCATAATATGTTGAGAACATTGAAGGGTTCTCCTAGTAGGGTCGGTGGATTTTATAGCATAGCATACAACAAACTTGAAACATTGGAGGGTGCTACATCTGACATAGGTGGTCAATTGTACATTGATTCAAACAATGTTGACTTGCATGAGTTGTATTTGTATAAGGAAAGGATTCGCAAGGTTAGGATGATTAGGAGTAAATATGAAGAAAAACATAAAAAGTGAGATAAATTACAAGCGTAATAGAATGCTTGGTGTGTTGAAGAACGGAGAAAGGATTTACAAGTTGTATGACATATTAAGTATTGACAAAGACAAGTTACTCAAAATGTGTAGGAATGGTGAATTACATATCAAATAGGGAAAAGAAATGACTATTGAAGAACAAATAAAAGTTATGGAGGCTTACACTGAAGGTAAGCAGATTCAAAGTAAACCTCTATTTATTTTTGGTCATTGGAGTGATGATGCTCCTAGTTGGAATTGGCATAACTTTAAATACCGTGTTAAGCCAGAAATTCCATCAAAGCAGATTGATAAGTCATCCTTGTACAACAAGTTTGTTAGAGTGAATAGTGACTTAACGCATATTCGCATTGAAGACATTGAATATGTTACTGTAAATGACGATGCTAATAGTGTTAACATTTATATGAAAAGTGGTAATATCATTGAGCCAAATAATGTGACTTTCTACGATGAAAATGGAAATGAAGTTGAGTTTGTTACTCGTTGTTATAATGATTCTCCTGACAAAGGCGTAGAAAGAATTAAGACTATCAATAAAGTATGTGCCGATATTAGTAATGAGTTGCTTATTAGAATGCTATCTTTGGAGAAATAATATGACTACTGAAAAAATGATTGAAGTGATGAAGGCTTACACTAAAGGAGAGCCAATAGAATGTAAAATGATACTTGGAGAAGATAATTGGGGTGATGTTATTGATAATCCTAGTTGGGATTGGCTTAACTATGAATATCGTATCAAGTCAGAAAATAAAGAACCGACTTATAGACCATATAAGAACATTGAAGAAATGTATGAAGATATTAAGAAACGACTTGATGAAAACTATGGTGGAATGCAACATCCAGTATTTTCAGGTATGTGGCTAAAACAAAAGGATTATGATATGATGACACAGATTACTGGAACTCTCAATGATAGTAGTCTTGACCACCAAGAGATTTTATTGGGTCAGGTATGGATTAGATTAGAGAAAGCCTTTAATGATTATACTTTTCTTGACGGAACGCCATTTGGTATAAAGGTGGAATAGATGTCAAGAGATGATGCCATATACAATGTTAAAAGGATTGACAAGAGCAATTACCGACAATACATAGGCAAGAAGGTCAATGTTGAAGGTAGTGTAGACATATCATTTATGGGATTGAAACATATAGGTGTTATTTTCCTAAATGTCGGTGGTACTTTTAGTTGTTCCCACAATGAATTGACTTCATTGAGAAATTGTCCTATAAGTGTAGGTAGTCATTTTTCTTGTAGTAATAACAAGTTGAGAAGTTTAAAGCATTCTCCAAGGACGGTAGGTGGTGCGTTTGTTTGTTCATACAACTTGCTTCAATCCTTGGTGGGTTCTCCAACAAGTGTAGGGTCTGATTTAATGTGCAACAACAATAGACTTCGTACACTTGAAGGTTGTCCAAGAAAGGTAAATGATTTCATTTGCAATAGAAATCTTTTGAGAAATCTTAAACATTGTCCAGACATTGTTGATGGTTGCTTTGTTTGTGATAGGAACAATCTAATGACATTGGAGTATGTTCCTAGCTATGTTAAATCTGGGCTTTATTGCTTAACATATAGGAAGGATAAGGTTATTGAAATTGAAATGGTGAATAGAAGATATAAGATGTTGAAAAAGATTAAGGATATGTAGTATTACTTTCATAGACATTGATAGAATACGCAATGTGAAGGATATTGATGTGATTATAGTAGATTGTATAGATAAAGAAAATTATAAAGACTACATAGGGAAGACAATATCTGTTAAAGGTGATGTTGATATAAGTGGTATGTATTTGGATAGAATCAATATTAATTTTGTTAATGTTGATGGTGATTTTGATTGTTCTTGGAATAACTTTACAAGTCTATACGGAGCACCACAAAAAGTAGGTGGTTCATTTCATTGCGATGTCAATATGTTGACAAATCTAAAGGGAGCACCAAAGGAAGTTGGTGGTGATTTTAGTTGTAAACGAAATAAGTTGATAGTTCTAGAAGGATGTCCAGAAAAAGTAGGTGGGGCATTTTATTGTAGTTATAATGTATTGACAAATTTAAAAGGTTGCCCACAAGAAGTCGGTAGCGGATTTTGTTGCGATAATAATAATTTGACAAGTCTAGAGGGGGCACTTAAATTTGTAAGAGGAAATTTTTATTGTTGTTATAATAATTTGACAAGTCTAAAAGGAGCACCTAAATTCGTAGGCGGTTCTTTTTATTGCCATCATAATGAATTAACAAGTCTAGAAGGGTGTCCAAAAAAAGTATGTGTGAATTTTGATTGTGCTACCAATAAGTTGGAAAGTCTAGAAGGAGCACCGAAGGATGTAGGTGGTGAATTTAATTGTGGTTTTAATGAGTTGAGAAGTTTAGAAGGTTGTCCAAATGTGATACATGATTCTTTTTGGTGTAATTGTAATAAGTTGACAATTTTAAATTATGCACCAAAGTATGTAGGTGGTGATTTTTGGTGTTCTAACAACAATTTGACAAATCTAGAAGGGTGTCCAGAAAAAGTAGGTGGAAATTTTGAATGTAGTTATAATGAGTTGAGAAGTCTAGAAGGAGCACCAAAGTATGTAGGTGGTAATTTTGATTGTAGTAAAAATTACATAGAAAACATAAAAGGTGATATGTTAAACGAACGATATAGAAAGTTAAGGCTTTTTAATTACTTGACACTTGTTATATAATTTTATAAATATTGCGGAAAGAAAAATCAACCATCTTTAGTGGTTGATATGAATTTCCGCTAAAATTAAAGTTTTTCATAACTTAAAATATAAATAATATATAGATTATTGGATTGGACTGGAATCTGATAATAGGAAATAAGAATTTAAAAGCTAGAAATAGCTTCATCCTATTAGTACCAGTCCTACTAATAGGATTTTTGTTTGTATGAAGAAAGGATTAGAAATACGATTATATCCAAGTAAAGAACAAAGAGTTCTAATAGATAGGACTCTAGGTTGTTCTAGGTTCGTATATAATCATATTCTTGCCTTGAAGAAAGAACTTTGGGAAGACTATAAATTTAACTTTAATCCTAATTTGAAAAGTTTCAAAGAAGAATGGAAGTTCTTAACTAAAGTCCCAAGTCAAGCATTAGCTAACTCTTATATGGATTGTCTACAAGCATACAACAATTTCTTTAATTCACTAAAGAAAAATTCAAAGCAGAAAGCAAAATATCCAAAGTTCCACAAGAAAGGGCAGAAGGATTCTTTTAGAATTGCTTGTACTTATAGTAAAAAAGGCATTGGTGACATAAGAATTGAAGACTATCAACATATTAAAGTTCCTAAATTAGGAAATGTTAAATTCAAGAACTACAAAGATGTTGATTGGACTAAAGTTCATATCTACAATATAACAATTAAGAAAACACCAACTAATAAGTATTTTGCTAGTATTTGCTGTGAATTATCTGAAAAAGAATACATTGAACCTAAATTTTATTCTTGTGGGTTTGATTTGGGATTAAAAGATTTCTGTATTTTTGACTCAGGTCAAGTTATTGAAAATCCAAAGTATTTTAGAACTTCACAAATAAAATTAGCAAAAGAACAGATAAAACTTTCTCATTGTACTGAAGGTTCACAAAACTATAAGAAACAAAAACTTAAAGTTGCTTTAGTACATGAGAAAATAAAGAGCCAAAGAAAAGATTTTCAACATAAATGGTCTCGTAAAATCGTTAACGAAAACCAAGTTATCGTGAGCGAAGACTTAAATGTTAGAGGTATGTTAAAAAATCATAAATTAGCAAAATCTATCCAAGATGCTAGTTTCTCTAGTTTCTGTAATATGATTGAATATAAATCTAAAGAAATGAATAGAACTTATATTAGGATAAATACATTCTATCCAAGTTCTAAACTTTGTCATTGTTGTGGTTATAAGAATACAACACTCACATTAGCAAAAAGGGAATGGATTTGTCCTAACTGTAATACACTTTTAGATAGGGACAACAATGCTGCTATTAACATACTTCAAGAAGGTCTTAAAATTTTAAAATGTAGAAATACCGTGGGAAGCACGGAAAACGATAAATCGTTTAAGCCTGTTGAGCAGGAACCAGTCATAGCTTGTGATAGCAAATCACATAGCCACGCTGGGAAAATCAACTTTCTTTAGCAGTTGATTGCTTCATAGACCTTGAGAATACATTGATAGAGGATTGGGATTCAATGATTCCAATGTTTGACAACATACGCAAGGTGAAGGATATGTTGGGTTCTTGTGAATGTATCAATATATTCTCTTGGGCTATCTTTAACGATAACGATGTGGAAACATTCAACAAGCATCTCCGTGGTCTCATTGAGGATTCCTTGGGTGTAAAGGTTAAAGATGTCATAACGATGGAAAAGGTGAAGGATGTCCTAGGCAAGTCATACGGATTCAAGATTGAGGATGAGGACTTCACGACATTCATCAACAAGGAAACGGCATTTGAGAGATACATCCTTCAACTTGTGGAATGTGGAGAAGTTGTTGATAGTGTGAATATGTTGATTGATGATACAGTAAAGGACAAGAGGGTTTCCATTGTCAGAGAAGGCAAAGAGATAAATATTGAATTTGTCAAAATTTAAATCTTGACAAGTCTTATATAATTTGCTATATTTATATTGAAAGGAGAAAGAATTATGGTAAGGAATTACAATTATAAAATCATCATGGATTGCGAAGCATACTATGTGAAGATTTCAAATCAATGGCTTGATTCCAATGGTATGTTGACAAACAGAATTTCAAATGCTAATAGTTTCAAAACATTGTCCAAAGCGGAGGATGGTGTGTACAACTATATGGTCAAGCATAACCACTAAAAAAAGGAAAAATGATATGGATTTAAAGTTTAATCTCCGTGAAGATGAGATGGTTACAGGTTTTATGGACTTGATGTCAAAGCATTTGAATGAGGATGTTGAAGAGCCGAAGGTTGGAATTTTTTGGTATTCACCAACCTATGGTTGTTTTGGTGTTGATTACCGATACTATTCTGAAGCCCCTTTTGAAGCCACAGAGTTTTTCAATCAGCGTGCAAATATGGGAAAATGGATTCATCAAAACTATTGGACATATTTGAAGCGGAAGGGTAAACTACCTAGGGAATATAGTATGATTACGGACTATACACAGATTCCAAGGGGTAGGGTTTTCGGTTTGGAAGATGGTACATTCCGTGTTATGCATGGTCATTGGATTGATAATTATCCAAATGCAAAGGAAGCCATATTGAATGAGTTTGATTTGCCTAAAGACAAGACAACATTTGTCTATGATTGTCATTGGGATGTCGGTCATGGTTGGGATGAAGAAAGAGGTTAAGCATAACCACTAAAAAAGGAAAACAAAAATGAAAAACTTTATCATTGTTACTTGTGTAATCGTTGCCTTGGTTCTTTTGGCAATCGGCTTGCCTGCAAGTTCATACAACAAGGCGGTAGGTCTTGGTGAACAGTTGAAGGAAAGTTGGAGTTCAATTGATGTCCAACAGAAGCGAAGGGTAGACCTTCTGTACAACCTTGTTGATTGTGTGAAGGAATATGACAAGCACGAAAGTGAAACCCTCCGTGCGGTTGTTGCCGAACGAGGGAAGTCTATGAGTGCAAACGATGTTAATACGATGATTGGAGCTATCCGTGAAGCATATCCACAGCTTCAATCCCAAAATAACTATAATCGTTTAATGACAGAGATTGCGATGACGGAGAACAAGATTGCAAGTGTCCGTGACCATTACAATTCTACATTGAAGGAATATCAGCGGTATATCAAGAAGTTTCCCACAAGCATTTTCTTGGGTATGATGGGGTATGTTGAGGAAAAGTATGAATACCTAAAGTACGATGCCCCTATTGATGCACCCCAGAATCTTTTCAATAGAAACAAGTAATGTATAGCAATTACTACAATCATAACGGAAGTGAATGGACTACAAGGGAAATCCTTGTTGCCATATTCTTTTCCGTTATTTTTATTTTGATTGGGTTGTGGATAAGCGGTAAAATCATTGACTATGTTAATGATACCAACATCAAGTATGAAACGGCAGTAAAGATTGACAACAACCACGATGAGTTCTCATACGCATTGAAGACAAATTATGGTCATACATTGACCTATGGTTCTCTTAAATCTGTTGATAGGGTTGACATTGATGGTTATGGTGGAATATCCGTTGAAAGGGTTCTAGAGGAATATACAAAGCACTACAAAGAGGTGTGTGAGGAATGCGGTACTAGTGAACATCCAAAGGAATGTTGCCACGAAGAAGAATATTGGACTTGGGATTATGTTAATTCAATTTCCAAGGAAAGTATGTGGGTTTCTTTTTGTGAGGAAAAGATACCAACTAGTTGGTTTCCATTGCCACACCAAAGTTATGTAGCAACAAAGAGTGCTGGATTTCACAAAAGACATCAATACTATGTCGTAGGAGACCTATACCAAGGTACTCTATATAGCAACATTTACAATCATAGGTTGAATGATTCAAGGTTCATCGTAGGGGTACATATAAATGAAGCCGTGGAAAGGTTCAAGATAAGCCAAAATGTAAAGTATGTATTTTGGATTCCTTGGATTATAATGATTGTGGTAATTTTCGCAATCTTTTGCAATGCGGAAAATGATTGGTTAAACCGAAACTAGGTGGTATAACAATGTACAAGTTCAAGGAAGAACTCACATTTGAGAAGAACCTTAAATTCTTCTTCTTCCAAGGTATTGTTGGAGATGTCAACAATGTAACTGTAAGGAAGAATCCAAGTGAACTAAACAAGACATATAGTGTTGCGATTGACCACAATATTAGACCGACATTGGTTGAAAACCAAGTAAAGACACTTATGTGTTCTTTGCCTTTGACTTACCGAATGAAGACTTTTTCTGTTGATTCTTGGAGTCATCAATACTCAACTGTTCTTTATATTGATTCCAATACAACATCATCAACTCTATGACCTCTTTCAATCTATCAAGAACATTAGGGTCTTCACGATATCGGTCAAATATCCAATGCACTACTTCGTGTGAGTTCCTATTCAACGGAAGAAACTTTTCAAATGAAAGGTCGGCATAGTTCTTGGGGTTTAAGTCAATGTGGTGGCAATTGAAGTTTTCTTCAAGTGGCTTGTGTGAAAGAAAATCAACCTTGTGTTCATCTCTCAATTTATCCTTTAGCCGTTGCCATTCCTTTGTACTACGAATCTTGTGCTTATCCTTTTGATTAAGTTTCTTGTGTAGTTGCATATACTTTATTTATATTGTTAAAAACAATATAATCTCATTATAGGAGAATGTATGGAAAATTCAACAAAAACATATGAAGAAATGAAGAATGAAGTCATTGATGTATTTAGACACATTAATGGACTTGCCTCTAGAGTTATTGATGCAAATGGAGAGGGCTTGATTTTTTCTGGTTGCTTGAGTTCAAGTCAATTTAATCCAGAATGGGCAATTGAATTCAAACTATCAAAAGTTATTTCAAGTGAAAATCTTCCAAGACCTTTGATTATTTGTGATGATTATAGGAGAAAGATTTTAAGGGCGGTTGACATCTTCAATCCACATTTTGATGGTCAACTTGGATTCATAGAAATGACTGATGATTTTTGGGATACATTCAAGAATTGTGTCAAGGGAATCTATCATAAGTATTTCTTCAATGGTCTTGGAAGTGTTTCCAATGATGAAAAAATTAGTCCAGAATTCGTTGAGCAATTCATTGATGAAGTGTATAGCAAAGAATGCGATAGGATGATTGAATACTTTGAAAAACATAAGAATCATTTTGGACATATCATCATTTCAATTTCAAATCCAGAATTTAATGAATATATGAGTAAAAGGTTTACGGATGCTGGATATTCCGTTGAAATCAGTAAGGATGGCTATTATATATGGGTGGTCATCAACAATGCGTTAGAAATTCTCTACAAACCTATGGATGAAATGTTGAACCATAACTTTGGACACAATGACCGATGAAAAAGGACATATTTCTATTCATTAGCATTTTGGTGATGATATTGTATTCAATATATCCGTTCTTGAAAGATGATTTCAAATACAAAAGATTGTATAAATTATATCATTACTTGCGTTCTTTTCTTTTGCTTTCATTTAAAAAAATCATCTTTTTTCATACCATACCATTGACAACCCTTATATAATTTTATATATTGTGTATAACAAAGTAAATGTTATATGGAGTTTCAAGTATGAAAAAAATTTTTATTATCATCTTGGTTCTTGTCAATTGTGTGTTTGCAATAAACACATTAAAGTATAATGGTAAAACCGATGCTTGGTCTGGAAAGTGGCAGATGAAAGCGGTATATGATTATAAAGTTAAGTATTCTGCGTGGTCTGGTGAAGAAACTGGATATTTTGTTAAAAAAACAAAATGTGAAGTTGTCATTACTGTTTTTGGCGAAGAAAATTTAGTTGATGATTCTGAAACGACATTTAAGATGTCTTATAGTCATTGTCCTCATATGGATAGTGCCGTTGTTAGTGCGTATGACGGAAATACTTGGATAGGTGATTTTCATAGAACTAAAGCAGAAGAAACTTCTTATACGAATGTAACAACTTCATATTTTGGCATTAAGATGTTAAAGAATATCACTAGATTAACTCTTTATCCAAAAGTAGATAATGAAAGACATACTTATGAAAGCGTTGGTTTACATTGCAACGATGGATATGAACCATCTAAAGGAAGTTGGGAGAAAGATTATTATTGTCTAAATTCAGATTCATTACTTGAATATAAATGCAATTCTAAAAAAGGTATGAAGTGGTATAATGGTTCTTGTGTAAATGAATTTTATTGTGAAGATGGAGAGTATTACGATTCTATTTGTGTGACTTTGCCAAGCAACGCCACTAGAAATAAAAAATATGGATATACTTGCAATAGTGGATATGTTGAAAATGCTGATGAACATGAATGTGTTAAATTGTGTAATGAAAATGAGGTAGTTTATAAGTATGATGTAAGTGAATGTGTTGAAATTCCCTCTAATAGTCACAAACTAAATCTAAAATATTGGGAATGTGATAGCGGTTATGTTGATGTGCATGGTTCTTGCGAATTAATGAAGAATTGTTCAAATACTCAATATTATGATTCAAGTGATAATGCATGTTATGAGAGAACTAAACCTCTTTACTCTACTTGGAATGATACTGACCACACAAGTTGGACTTGTGATGATTCATATTTTGAATACGAAGGTGATTGTTATTTAAAATGTAGAGACGCTATTGATGAAAAAGAAGTAGTATACTTTGATTATGACACAAAGACTTGCGTTTCTTATACCAAAAATAACAACGAAGAAGATGTTTCCAATGAAGCCGTTGAAGAAAATGCTTCCAATGAAACCGAAAAAGTAGAAGATAAGTGTGGTGAGGGATATTTTGAATATAGTGGTGGTTGTTATCTAAAATCAAGTAATTATGGTTCAAAGGGTATTGATTTTTCTTTTGTGAAGAATAAAAGTCATCTTTATTTTGATTTGGATATGGGTGCTAGTTATGGTTATAGTAAGTATTATGAAACTTCCACTGGTATCGGTTTTGGTATAACATTAGGATATAATTTTGTTGCCGAACTAGTAAATGGTTTTCAGATTGGTTTTAATGCCAATGCAACATTAATTTATGATGAATGGGAAGTTGAAAAGCAAACTACATCTTATTATTATGAGGGTGAAAATAATGACGATTATGGTGCGTTGACCATTGGTGGTGGTGTTTATGTGAAATTGTTTAATTTCCTTTCTTATACTGGCTATCTAATGCTTCCTTTAATAGATAATGATTTTGATGATGGTTATGTTAACATTAAAGGTATGATTGGAAATAAATTCGCTATTGAGGGAGAACATAATTCAATTTATTTCAAATATGTCTATGGAGATAAGTATTTAAGTTATAAGAGCATCGGTTGGTCTTTTAGGTGGTAATTATGAAAACGCTATTTATTGCTATTTTTAGCTTGGTTCTTTTTGGTTGTGCGGAAGTTTCTTATCCAACATATGTTTCAGATAGCGTACAAGAAAATAATTCAATAGAAAATAATTCTATTGACAACTCAAATTGTAAGTTAGAGGTTGTGGATATATTACCAGCACATAGTTCTTATAGTTCACCAGAGATTGTGTTTAATAATACAAGTGGTTCATATAAAACAGCTTCATACTATTTGTCATGTGGTACATATCGTGATTATAATGATTGGTCCTATATTGATACAGGTAGGAATAAAAAAACTATATATGGTTCTACATATTGTAAAGGTGATGATATTTGTGTAGAAATTGAACCAGTAGCTGGATGTGGTAGGCGTAAATATTGTTTAAGCCAATTTAATTAAAAATCAACTTTTTTCATACCAGACCATTGACAACCCTTATATAATTTTATATATTGTGTATGACAAAACAACAAAGGAGTACGATATGAAGAATGTAATTGAAACCATCATCACCAAGATTGACAACTTTGGTAAGAAGAATGGCATTGACCATCTTGTTGAAGGTGTAATCGGTGTTGCTCTCGCACTTCCTTTCTTGAAGGTCTTTTGCTTCTTGATGACTTTGGCTAACATTGCCGATAATATGTAATGAGGTATTACAATGGAAATTGATAACTATTCCCTAGATACGGAACGCATTAAGGACTTGAAGTTCGTATTCCCTACGGACAAGAGAAATGAAAATCACAATGTTGAAGGAATCAAGGCATTCTTCAACAAGTTCATTAATGACCTTTTGAACCAAATGTTCCACCGAATCATCTTCAAGGACTTGAAGTCCATCGGTACTGGTGGCTTTTATACCGAAATGAAGTATGTGAACATTGTTTGTTTTGACAAGAGTCTTTTTGACATCAAGACAAACACTATCACATTCCCAGATTGGGGTGAGGTAGCCATTACCATCCACGAAATGTGCCATTTCTACCATCTTTGCGTAAGTGGCGGTATGTTTACCGCAAGTAGAAGCATTGACAAGCCAGAAATGAAAAGTCTAAAGACATATCAATCTAACAACCAAGTTAAGTTTGATGTGGAATATGAAGCCTATCATCTTTCAAAGGTGAACAACCGCATCTACAAGATGGGTATGGAAAAGGAAATTGAAAGAGAGAACAAGAACAATCTCTTGAATGTCCTTCTTATCAATGGTCTTGTTGCGGGTAGACCTGAATTGACTATGGATTCCTTGAAGGATGTTACAACAAAGAAGGAATTGAAGAAGATTGTAAAGGCAACCCAAAGTGAATTGAAGAAGTTCCAAAACTTTTTCTACAAGTCCAAGGGTAAGGACAAGGGACATATCCGTGATGAAATCCTTAATGGTTTGACCATTGATGAAATCATCTATGATGGCGAACCTATTGACCTTATGGGTCTTGTGATAGACAAGGGCATCAAGGAATAGAAAAAGAACCCACCATTCATTGGTGGGTTTTCTTTTAGAAATCAATCAAGAACCAATTCTTGTTTATTATCTTTTCAAGTACACTTGTATTAACAGAACCTGCGTATATGAAATCTATCTTGCACTTGTAGGAGTTCTCTAGGAATGTCTTGAACATTACAAGTTGTACTTGATTCCAATCCTCAACGATTGCGGTGGTGTTTCTAATATAGATGTTGTCCGTAACCTTGTTGATTATATCATTGAAAATCTTTTCATTCTCATACAACTTGTTGCTCCTATTTTCATTGTAGGTAATCCATTTTCCTTCTTCAAGCATCAAGTCATTTTCCATAGAATCGTTGATTACTCTAGTCGGTAGGAATACCATACTACTTATAGGTTGTTCCTTTCCTTCCTCAACATTGATTTTACTATTTTCATAATTCTCATATAGGATTATGAGTTCATCATCATCAAGGTTGTTCTTCTTTTGCCATTCAAGGTCTAGTAGTTTTGAGTTCTTTAGATATTTCGGTGGTGCTAACCACATACAACAATTAGGACAGAATATACCACTTACCTCCGTTATCCCAAAGAACACTGGATGATAAGGAATCACTATGATTCCCAAGTGATTTCGTTTCAACATTCTATATGAATCTAGGAATATCGGCTTGTTTTGGAAGAAACCGAACGCCTTGATGAAGTCATAGAACTTTTGTTCTGTGTATTTTCTATCATCATCCAAGTGCATAGTATAGTTGTCATAGCCATATTTATTGCAATATGGTATGTACTTGTTCATTAGCCTATACTTGGAATCCCCTTCAATGATTTCAATCTTGTGATTATAGATTTTAAGGTGTTCATAGTCCTTTATATTCCTTCCGTTTAAATTGTTAGGAATGATGACTATCCTATTTATGAAATCATTGATGTTTATGATGGCAGTCAATAGGGAAGGCATACAATATTCCGTGAACATCTTATACCTATCACCTTGCGTTGCGATAACTATGTCAAACTTGAAATCAAAAGCCATATCTAGTCCATATCAAAATGGTGTGTACCGAAGCACACACCATTTAAATATAAAAAAGTAGGTCAATTTACTTGTTCATCAATATCTCATACCAACTTTTATGATATTGTACACTATTAATTACATCATTAAGGATGATACCTTCAGAGGTGAGGATTACTGACCTTACTATTTCACTATCATCTTTACTATTCAAGGATATGAGTTCAACGCCATGTGCTAATGAAGCATATTCATCTGATTCAGCTATTCCTTGTTCAACGGAAACTATACGGAGTCCGTTTCTTCTATTTATTTTAGTATCACTAAAGTATTCACCAGTACCGAAGATGGAATAAATCTTCTTTAGTTGCACCTTTTCACCTGCATATGAAGAGAGGTCTTCACTATAATCGGCATCGTTTTCAACACTATTGTTCAAGCCACCGAAGAATGATAGATATGTACTTCTAGTTTTATCTCTTTTTGGATTCCAAGTTTCAAGTGACAACTTACCACCAAATGAGTAAACATTGTCATCTATATCACCATCATTGTCTGCTATTCTTGTGTTCATTTCACCAACAATAACGGAGTTTTTAAGACCGTTCAAAAACATATTTGAAGTACCGATTTCATTGGTTGAATAAGTACCTATAACAATAGTATTGTCAAGGTTCTTCAAGTACATATCACTAGAACCTATCAATATGCTTGACTGAACCTTTTTGAACGAATTGGCTCTTCCACCGACAACCACATTGTCAAAGAATGATTCTAGAATTTGGTTTTTATGTGCCCCATTGTCATAGATACCCTTCAAATGAATGAAAGTGTTGTCATATGTCGTTGCGTTGTTATCAATTAGGTGGGAGTCAATCAATGTATTGTTGCTAAATAGGTTTGGTCCCTTATCACCATCAATTGAATGTGTAAAGTTTGTGTTTATGAATATGTTTGAATCAGACTTGTCATTCCAATGTATGTTATTATCAGATTCAATGAATACACCTCTAGTGGTTTCATTGTCATTTGAATGGATTGCTTGTACAAGAGAACCCTTGTTGTTGTTTGAATGTACAAGGAATGAATTAGTATTTATGTCATTGCCTCTACTATTCACTACAATGCTACAAGTATCTATACCGACTGGTTCAATTTCAAGTATGCCCTTATTGTCAATTTCACTATCATCATTGCGATATGACATAGCAACACCATCCCAATAGGTGTATGTGTTCCTTTCATCGGTATAACTTTGGGATAGTAGCATTTGTCTAGTATAGTCATTGTCCTTCTTCTTTGAGTTCAAGTGAAGTCTTGCTGGACTTTGGAAACCATAGGTGACATTGTTTGTCTTTATATCTTCCGCAACAACTACCTTTGAAATTGTTGCGATAACACCTTCTCTACCATTTATATGGTCAAATTCACCAAGACCTGGAACACCTTCAACATTGACGGAATTATCTTTTATCACCATACCTTTGTTAGAGCCAAGACCATCATCAACAAGTTCAAATGCTCTAAATTGATTTGGAATGTCATCACTAACTAGATTTTCGTTGTCCTTGTCAGACATTGATAGGTTTATTACTATTTCACGGACACAACCATCAATGACTTCATTGTATAGTGTAGTTTCATCATTGTTATCAAATTCAACCTCAATGAAGGGTACAATGGTTCTAAAATCAAGGAATGTCAAGGAATCTTGGTCTTTGTTCTTTACATATTGGCTATCATCAAGTCTATATCCATATACAACAATCTTATTTACTGTTATACCATAGTCAATCTCAATGTTAGGGAATGTATTGTTGTCTAGTCTTAATTTTAGTATACCTTTATGCCAACTTGTATATGTTGTACCCTCTTCGGTTTCATCTTCCGTATAGTTGTGGGAGGGCATATATACAATTTCATATAGAGAATCTTGTGTTACTTCTCCATTTTCATTTGCATTGACCAATTCATATCCGTTTTGCTTGACTTCATTGTTCCTATGCACCTCTACACCATTTATAGTTGGTAGAAATCCTAGGAAATTTAATCCCATTTCAAGTTTTTGGTCAACAATAGCCTTCTTTCCGTCTTCTGTGAATGTAATTTTCATATCTTATATATTGTAATGTATCATTGTGGTACATTAAAAACCTTTAAAGAAATATATAATCAATGCAATTTGTGTCGTTTGACACAATAAGTTAAAAAATGTATATTTTACACCGATGAAATGTGGAGATTCAACTATGAAGTTGGTATACTTGTTTGATAAACAACAAATCATTAACTTGGAGAATGCTATATGGGATATATGCCAATTGGCATATGAACCAATTGGTGGTTTTAAAAGTCTACGAAACAAGAGGGATATAAGGACTTGTAAGTTGGTCAAGATTGTGTGGACTAATGATGAATATGGTAATTCCATCATTGGTGCTTGTGCTTTATATAGACAAAGACCAGGAGAGGAGGGTTATCGTGGTATTGGATATGCTGGCAATATTAATGTGAATGATTATAGAGAATGTGTTCAAGAAATAATAAAGGATGATATTGCCAATTTTGATAAATGGTTTTATGTTGAGGCAAGTCGTGCGATTGAACACTATTTTGAGAAGCATGACGGATATGCTATTCCAAATGTATATGTTCCAGAAATTCTAGGGAAAGACATACCAAAGGAATGTCTTTTAGATGATGGGTTTAAATATATGACAACTATCGGACCAAATGAAAATTCTTCAACTGAAGTTAAACAAATGTTTGGATTCAAAAATAAAGCTATTTTTGATAAACTTATGGATATATATGGAAGTTTAGATGATTTTAGTAGGTACATCAAGGAACTTAAACTAGGAATAAAAAATGAAGATAGCCGTATTTTTAATAATATACCTATGGATGATATCAATATAGTCACAACATTTGTATATAACTTTGATGATTGTGTCTTGGAATATGACTTGAATGAAGTACCAAGTGAATGGATAGACCTTCTAGATTATGCCATAAATGTTTTGGAATCAAAAAAGACTATTAATAATAAAACAATTCAAGGTGTCCTAGATATTGCATATAATTTGAAAGGTATTGTTTCTCCTATATATTTAGGCGTTATACATGCCGAAAAACCGATTCCACATAGTACATATCATTAAAAATTAACCACGGACATTAAAAATCCGTGGTTTTTGTTTAAAAAAATGCTAGTTATTCTCAAAAATTTAAATAAAATCCTAAATGAAAAAATGTAAAATATATATAAGTTATAAGAGAAAAGGTTTATAAGACTTATGAAAAACATTGATAAAGAATTTAAGCAGTGGAAGATGAAGAAACTAAATGAAGGTTTCCTTGATAATTCCCCAGAAACTACCCCAAGTGCGGAAAATACTGAATCCATTGTTCAGTCTTATGAAGCACCCGAAGAAACTACCGATGCCGAAGAATTGGTTAACACCACCGTTGAAGAAGGTGATGATATTACCCAATCCCCAGTTGAGGAACAACCAGAGGAAAATACCGAAGAATTGAAGAACACCGATGCCGAAGAAAAGACCGAAGGCGAAGATGTCAAGACCGAGATTTCCTCCATCAAGGATGCTATTGCAGCCCTAGCCTCCCAAATTCAAACCTTGGTTGACCAAAAGGCTCAAGAAGAAGCACCTGCCGAACAAACCACCGAAGAAATGTCTGAACCCACCGAAGGTTCTAGCGAAGGTGAATCCACCGAAGGCTCTACCGAAGGTTCTAGTGAAGGTTCTAGCGAAGGTGAATCTACCGAAGGTTCTAGCGAAGGCTCTACCGAAGGTGAATCTACCGAAGGCTCTAGCGAAGGTGAAGGTGAAGGTGATAGCATTGTTCAATCCCCAGAAGATGAAAGCGATGAAACCAAGTCTGAAGCATACAACCTAAATATGAAGGCTGGTCGTTTGCTAAACTCCAAGTCCAACTCTATCATCTCAAAGGTTGCTCACCAAAGACTATGGGAACTAGATGAAAGAATTATGTCTGTTATTGAATCCAAGATTCGTGTCAAGATTAACGAAGCAAAGAAGGAACTCAAGAACAGAATTGTAAAGTAAAGTTTACAATGTTCAAGTAAGTTAAAAAATCACCTCCTATGGGGGTGATTTTTTGATATATAAGATATGAGAAGATTTACATTCAAGGATTTTTATGAAAGGTCAAAGTCATTATTGACTGAAAAGGTGACTTTGAGCAATATGATTAATGACTTTAAGAAGTTGTTCAAGCATTCATTTACAGACCTAGCCGTTGGCTATTCTAAAGAAAAGAACCAAGGTCTTTCTATGATATGTACCGCACAAGTTGAAAGCGAAAAGGGCGGTAAGTCATATTCCGTATCCGTACAAATGCATAGAAAGACACAAGAAGAACCTTATACAATAAAATCACCTTGTGAAGTTAAATGCTCTTGCAAGGCTTTCCAATATTATACTTCATATCAATTATATGCAAACAAGAACCTTTATGGAAAACCTTCAAGATGGAACAAGACACCAAATCAAGAAAGAAATACCAAAAACATACCAACAGTTTGTAAACATCTTTATTCATATATCCGTTACTTGGTTCAAAAGGGCGTAATTAGACAATAACCTAAAGTTTTTTTCATAATACCTATTGACAAGCCTTATATAATTTTGTATATTTGTCATAGAGGTTAACAAATGAAGATACTTTTACTTACATTGTTGATGATGGTGTTTACTGGTTGTTATTTCAATCCTACAAGCCGTTTTAGTGATGCCTATATGGGTATGGATAGACATCAAGTTGATGCTCCTTGTGGTAGAGGTGTTGCGGAAGGTACTTGTATGCAATTGGCTACACAATATTCATTGGAAGTTTGCCCTAATGGTTTTGATGTAATGCGTACAATTGACTTTAGCGAAAAGCGAAGTGACCCAGTATATCACTATGACCAATGGGGAAATAGGATGTTGTATCGTGTTGACCACTATACCTATACTCATTTTGTTCTTAACATTGTTTGCTTGGAGTAGCTTATGAATGATGTAACTTACTATGTTCAACAAGAAAGGGCTAGAAAGAAGCAGTTGTTCTTCAAGCAGAAGTTGGTGTACATTTTCCAAGAAATCTATGAATATTGCCAAGATTTTAGGTTCATTATAAGTAGGATGAATAGCTCAAACACATCCATATATGTTGCTTGTGGTAGTTATGTCATATTAAGTGCATATAATGAAAAGCTAGATTTCTCATTTGATGGACAAACTTATATGATGAGTTGGTTTGAAAATCCAAAGGTAGTTGAACACATAAAGAATAAGATTTCAGAAATCCATAGCGAAAAGCAAGCCGAAATGATATGCAATGTATTCAAACCCCAAGAAAGGGTTTGCATTGATGGTGATGTAGGCACACTTCAAGTTGTTGATATGCTTGGAGTTATGCTAAAAATGGACAACAATGTGCTAAAGAAATACGACCCATTGAAAATCAAGGACATCAAGTGTGTATGAATGAAAGCCACCTTTATGGTGGCTTTTTCATTTAGTATATATATATATTCATAGAGATATGAAACAATATGATTATTTAATAGTAGGATGCGGACTTTTCGGTGCGGTGTTTGCAAATGAGATGCGTAGCATTGGCAAGAAGGTCTTGATTATTGACAAGAGAAACCATATAGGTGGAAATGTATACACCGAGGATGTTGACGGAATAAAGGTTCATAAGTATGGGGCACATATTTTCCATACAAACAACAAGAGCACTTGGGAATATGTAAACCAATTTGGTGAAATGAATAGGTTCACTAATTCACCAATAGCCAATTACAAGGGTGAATTGTACTCACTTCCATTCAATATGTACACCTTTAACAAGATGTGGGGTGTGAATACTCCACAAGAGGCTATGGCGAAGATTGAGGAACAGAGAAAGGAAATCACAAGTGAGCCTAGAAACCTTGAAGAACAAGCAATTTCATTGGTCGGTAGGGATGTCTATGAAAAGCTAATCAAGGAATATACAGAAAAGCAATGGGGTAGGGAATGTAAGGACTTGCCTTCATTCATAATAAAAAGATTACCTGTAAGATTTACATTTGATAACAACTATTTCAACGCAAAGTATCAAGGAATCCCAGTAAACGGATATACCGCAATCATTGAAAATATGATTAAGGGCGTTGATGTAAAACTTGGTGTTGATTATCTAGAAGATAGGGAACATTGGAATGGTCTTGCAAACAAGGTCATTTATACGGGTGCCATTGATGCATACTATGACTATTGCTTTGGTGAACTACAATATAGGTCGGTAAGATTTGAAACTGAAACCTTGGATGTTCCCAACTATCAAGGTAATGCCGTAGTCAACTATACTTCAAAGGATGAACCATATACAAGAATCATTGAACATAAGTGGTTTGACATTGTTAATGATAGTCCAAAGACCATCATAAGCAAGGAATATAGCCAAGAATGGAAGAAGGGTGATGAACCATACTATCCAGTAAATGATGATGTCAATGGTGCTCTATATGCAAGATATAAGGAACTTGCCGACAAGGAAACCAATATAGTGTTCGGTGGTAGACTTGGTGAATACAAGTATTACGATATGGATAAGGTCATTGAATCTTCACTTGAATTGGTTAGAAAGGAAATCAAACTTGCTTGTAAGAAATGATATATAATATATCAAGAGGTTTTTTATAATTGTTGTGGAAAGAAAAAATAAACCATATTTAGTGGTTGGTATGAATTTCTACCGCTAAAATTTATATATATATATTTAATATAAAGGTTTTCAAAAGTATATTTTAAGTATGCAGTACCTACGGAAGTAGGGAAGGGTTCGCCTAAAAAAACCCATAGCCTCGGAAACTGATAGCAAAGGTTTAAAGCCTTTGAAGGATTAAAGGAATCAGTCATAGCAAGTGGTTCTAACACTTGCCACGCTGGGAAAAATCAACTGTCTTTAACAGTTGATTGCTTCATGAAGAAGGTTCTATTGACTAAAAGCGAATATCGCAAAGTTGCTAGTTTATGGACATAAAAGGGCGGTCTAAATGACCGCCTTTTTTAATTGAAATGAATTGTTATATCGTACCGAGAGAACATATCATCCATCGTACCTGCTGCGTGGCAATTTAGGATACCAGATAGGATTGTCTTTTCCCCATTGTAAATGTTGAAATTATATTCCTTCCAATGGGCGGTATTATCACGATTGCTACGATACCCACCATTGTCACACCAAATGTCAACTTGGCAATCTTCAAAGGTTTCTTGTAGCTTGTTCTTGATTACAAGGATAGTGTTCCAATCATCATCTCTATGTATCTTGGAAAGGTAAGGGTCTAATGCCTTGTAAACCTTTCTAATCAATTGTTGCTTGTTCATGGATTCTCCTAGGATTTCACAAACCTTGAGGTATTCATTTTCGGTCAATAAAACTTTCTTCATAGATTATGTATGAAGGAAACCACCAATAGGTGGCTTCTTCATTTAATCTACCAGAGTTTCATTTTCCTTTAGTACATAGTCCTTGGGAACAATGTACTTGAATGTATAGGCATCATAGTGGCGTTCAATGATATTACAACCTTCCGCAAGTTTACGGAAGTACAACTTTGCGTATGCTTCTGCATCCAAAATCAAGTCATCAAGTGTAGTGTTTTTTCCATTGACATCAATTAAGTCGGTATAGCATCTTAACTTATTGGAATCTTTGGACATCTTGATTTCCAAGTCCTTTTTACCATTCTTGATGTCTTCAATTGATGCGGTAAATCTCAATTGAAGTTCAAAAGAAATAATGGTTTCATGGCAAAGACCATTTTCCAATTCGGTTTTAACCTCAATCGTAGGATGAAGAGTGGCAATTTCGCTATCATACATATAAGCACCGCAAGTTTGACAATGATTGATTTTTGCTACATTGTTGATGTTGATTTTTACTTCCATTGTATCACCTCTTTTTTTACAAAGATATAAAATTATATAATGTTTGTCAAGAGGTAGGCACAAAATATATCAAGAAATTTTCAACAAGAATGTAAAAATTCATTTACAAAATGAAATATTATATATTTTCCTATAGGAATAAAGGTAATAGTGTTTTTGAAGGACACGAACCAACCGAAGAATGGTAAGTCCATAGATACAAAGTTGTCTATGGAAATGAGGAAATCTATTGTAGGTTTTCTCAACTTCTTTTTAGGAAAAATATGTTGAAAGTTAATAACGATGATGGCAAAAATCTAGTCCTAGTTTATGTGTGTGACAATAGTGGTTGTTCACATGTTAGAATTAGATACTTTGCGGAATATATGAACGGCTTGAATAATGGTTTGTCATTTGTAATACTCCCTTGTATCACATTTGACCCTCAATTATTGGCACACGCAAAGTGCATTTGGTTTCAAAAGCCAGTTTCTGATATGCACCTAGAAGTTGTGTCTAGATATAAGTCATTGCAGACCAAGTATGGCTATAAGTTGGTATTTGAGCTAGATGACCTATTCTTCAATTGTGGTCTTGATGACAAGTACATTGATGGTGTACCTGATTACAACCCTTCAACACTCCATAGAAATGAGGAAGCCGAAAAGCATACCGAAGAACTAATCCATAAGATTGTTCCTATGTTTGATAGTATTGTATGTTCTACCGACTATTTGAGAATGGTTATGCAGAAGAAGTTCAATATCGGTACGGCAGTTACAATCAAGAACAATGTGCCTCGTTTCCTTTGGAATTTCCCTATCCGTGGTGATATTAGCAATGACTTGGATAAGCCCACCGTCCTTTATAGCGGTTCTCCTACCCATTATATCAATCCAGTTCCAAAGAGAGAACCTTCCCCACAAGAACCTAACGGATTCCCTGGTATTGAAGGTAAGAAGGGTGACTGGGACAATGCTTGGTGCGATTGGGTTATTAAGAATGTTAAGGAAGACAAGATTAATTTTGTAGTTATGGGTGCTCTACCATTCTTCTTTGAAGAAATCAAGGATAAGATTAAGTTCATTCCTTGGCACAATTCCCATAGTTATCCTCGTTTCGTTATGCAGGAATATGCGGATTTTCAGATTGCACCTCTTGTATGCAATCATTTCAATATGAGTAAGAGTGCATTGCGTTTCTATGAATCTTGTGCTGTCGGTACTGTTCTTCTAGGTACAGTGTTTGAAGGCAACAACTTCTCACCATATGAAGAAATCAACAATGAATGTAAGGTAAAGCATACCGCTACTGTTGAGGATATTGACAAGGTATTTTGGCCCTTGTGCAAGAAGGACAAGTTCAATGAAATCCGTAGATGGCAATATAACTATATTAACCAATCTGGTCTTTGGCTTGAATCTGATGAAAACATCAACAAGTATTTAACGGCTATGGACAATATGAACAACAACTTTGATATTGTTTAATGGAGGGTATATGAATAAGAAATTACAAATTCAAATATCGTGGATATCAAAGACTTGTAACAAGATGGCTGATGATAGGGAAAAGTTAAAGACCATAGCATTGTTTGTATTGGAACACATCAAGAGAACCAAGAAATATGATTTTATGGGATATAAAATTGATACTGTGGAAGACCAAGTACAAAGACAAATAGCATTCTTGAATTTCAAGTTGGATTATTTCAAGAATACCGATGAAGTTTTCATTTCAACAATTGAAAGGGAAGTAAGTAAGGCTATCAAGGATGCATATGGCTATTCTCTAGATGTTAGGGGGTATGTTAAGGTATGCTAGAAGTTATTCCAGTTATTAAGAAACCTCAATCAAAAATGGTTAACGGCATAGAAATCGGCAATCCAAACATTATCTATGTTGACAATGATTGTGGTGATAGTATGACAAAGAAATATAACTATGCAATCTCCCAAATCAATCTTGATGAAAATGAAGATGAATTTGTTTGTTTCCGTCATGATGATATGGTAATAAACACACCATTTGATGTCATTGAGAAGAAGCTATCACTATTCCCAAAGAATGTCGGTGTTGTTGGTATGATTGGCACTTATAACATTGAAAAGAGTTTCCATTGGTGGGTCCCTTTCCGTGAAGTGAATGGTGCTGGTTATATTAAACAGGTTAAACTAGATGATGACAAGAAGCCAGTTGAACCATTTGAAACTTATGAAATGAGTGATTGGGCTGGTGAACATCTAGGTCTTGCTTCCGTTGATGGTTGTTGTATGTTCATTAGAAAGAAGTGCTTGAAGGAAGTCAAGTTTGATGAAAATATCAAGAACTACCATTTCTATGATGTTGACTATTGCCTTGAGGCTATGGCACATCGTTGGGACATTGCAACTACCCATATTGATGGTCACCACTATTCCTATGGTGGTATGAGACCAGAGATTAATGAACTACGAAATGTGATGTTTGAAAAGTGGAAGAATAGGATTACCGCTTTCCCAATCAATAAATACACAATCAACAAGGTTGTATAAAAAAAGAAAGTCCGTGAATTTCACGGACTTTTTCTTTTAGAATTTTTCAATTTGTTCTTTCAATACATTCGTAAACCATTTCATAGAATCCTCAACAATGTAGTTGTTTACATCATTAGCATCCTCATATATTGAAATGGAGAAAATGACATTTGTTTTGTATATGTCAACATTTATAGTATAATCATCTTCATAGTAATGTAGTTTCTTTACGATTTCAATTGCGATTTCATTTTTCATATCAACATTGACAATGAATTCACAATATTCATTGATACCATAAGCACCATCGTCACCGAAACCAACATGTAGAGTTGATAAATCAAATAGGTCTTCAGCAATAGAACCTTTCAATTCATTCATAATTGTTTCTTTAGCTAAAATGTTAAATTCTTTGTAGTCTTTCATAAGTTATATATTATTTCCTTTAACTTTTCTAGAAACATAGTCAAATTCATTAACATTTCCACTTGTAGAAAGTCTACGGAAATTGTCATTTAGTTTCAATGGGTCATCAAAGTTCTTATCACTTTCCAATGGATATGTAGTTACGGCAAATATAGGGTCATCCTTTGGAATTGTGTCATTGTCTAGTATTGTAGCCTTTGTATCCTTCCAAACCCTTAAAGTAAGGGTATATGAATGTGATTTAAGATTGAATGCTTCCGTATAATACTTGACATCAATTATTTCATAGAAAATTCCGTTCTTTTCAAGGTACATCAAGTCACCAATCCTAGGTTCTTTAAGAAAATCATAGGTTTCTGGTACATTTCTTGTTGATGTTCCGTATGTTGAGAAATATTGGAATGTCTTTGGAACAAATACCTGTAATATATCTTGATTCCATATACCTTGCATTTGGTATGACTTGACCATAGTAGGCATTTGTTCCATATAGCCAGTCATATAGAACGCCCTTTCTATGTATTGTAGTTGGTCTTCACCAAGAATCTTATCCCTTATGACATCTTTTGACATTACATAATATGTCCACTTGAATGAGGACATATTTTGCATACCTGTTGTCAAGTCATCAACCAAATCGGTGAAATTGCCATCACCCAAAGATACATTGGATGGTGGACAATAATCAGCCCTATTCATTGTTGAGCAAAGCCAAGGATATTTTTCATTAAGCGTTGACATTGAGTTTGTCTCTTAAACTAACTCTCTTTTTCTTTGGGGTTTCTTCAATTTCATCAACCGAAGTTTCTTCTACGACCTCTTGTGTGTCGGTGATGGGTTCTACATATTCTTCAACTACTTGTAGAGGTTCTTCAACAACATTTACAGGTTTAGATTCTTCTTCATCATCATCTATGGAAAATTCTTCTTCACGGACTTCAATAGGCTTGATTAGGCTCAAATCGGTATCGTAGTCTATACGGAATTCCTTCGTTTCAAATGAGGCTTCTTTTTTAGGCTTTGGATTCTTAATTTTATGTCTAATTCTTATCATATATTATATATGAAAAAATTTTAATTATTTTGGTACACTTTTTCAATCATACTTTTTATGTTTATTTAATATAAAGGTTTTCAAAAGCATATCTTGAGTATGTAGTACCTACGGAAGGTAGGGAAGGGTTCGCCTTAAAAAACCCATAGCCTTGGAAACTGATAGCAAAGGTTTAAAAATCTTTGAAGGATTAAAGGAATCAGTCATAGCAAGTGATTTTTTCACTTGCCACGCTGGGAAAATCAACTGCTAAAGACAGTTGATTGCTTCATAGTATGCAAAGGTCATTGGACTTGCAATCAAGTAAGGGAATAATCTTTGTATTTTTTAGCCGATTAAATTAAGCCGAAGGAGGCACATTATGGCAAATGAATTTGGTTTTGATATGGGTGCAATTACCGCCCAGCTCAAGGAAGATATGAACAAGAAGAATCGTAGTGGCGAAAAGAAGTCATTTGCGGTTGAGAATGAATTTAAGCCCGCCCCAGAATGCACTGTGGTGATGCGTTTCGTTCCCTCTTCTGATTCCTACCCCTACATCAAGAACGCAACCCACTGGGTTCGTGAAAATGGTGTTGTGATGGGTTATGATTGTCTTCGTGGTGTTGAAGGTAAGGAATGCCCTATCTGCAAGTATAACCAAGAAGTATGGAAGTTGTATGGTGGTAATTCCACCGAACAAAGAACCGCATATAGAGCAAAGGCTCTTGCAAGAGCACAGGAAAAGTATTGGACTATCGTTTACATTGTCCGCAATGAAAGTCAGCCCGATACCGAAGGCAAGTTCTTCCGTTTCCTTATTGGCAATCAAATCTATGATATGATTTGCAATGAAAACAAGGAAACTGTTGACCCTATCACCAACGAAACCAAGAATGGTGTAAATGTTCTTGACCCTATCAATGGTAAGGATTTCGTTTACATCCGTAAGAAGGGTGTTAATGGTGGTTTTGCTAATGTGGATTCTAGTTACTTTGATTCTACCGTCCGTCCAATCCACGATAAGAACCAGAAGGCTCTTACCGCAGATGAAATTAGGGCTAATAACCTTACTCTCGGTGAATTGAAGAAGACTGCCGACAATACTATGACCGAAGAATTTATCATCAAGAACTACGCAATGAAGTTCAACAAGGACATTAGATTGAGTTCCCTCAATGGTTCTGCTTCTACGCCTGTTCCTTCCGCACAGACCGCTCCAAGTGCTCCCGCTCCTAGCGTAGCACCTACCGCTTCTAGCGAAAAGGTAAGTTCCAATCAAGATTTCCTAAAGTCTCTTGACTTGGAATTCTAATAATTCCGTCTAGGTATTAAGAAACCCTTGGAGAAATCCAAGGGTTTTTCATTATTTAAGATATTTTTCCAAGTCAAGGTCTTCTTTTACAAATATCAATTCAGGTGTTGAATCGTTTGACTTGTAATGTGCCATTACATCAGCCATATTGCTTGCATCATATATGAACTTATGTTCGCCTATCGTTATGATATATGTACTATTCATTTTTGACATTTGAAAGTCTGGATGGTTCTCCTTCAACCTATGTATGATTGGATTTATTTTCAATGTCTTTGATAATGTGTTCTTCTTCTTTTCGGCTATTTTCATCAAGTCTATTTTCTTGCTCAATGCGTCATTCATTTCACAAAAATTGTCATAGTCTTCAGCCTTTTGCATAATTTCTTGTAAATCCTCTTTCAATGAGGTCTTGTACAATAATATCCTTTCTGGGTCAGACTTTACAAATCCCAAAGATACAAAGGGTTCAAATATCCTAGTATTGCTATCGTTGATTTTAAGGTAAAAGAAAGACCTATGTAAATATAGAGTGCATTTGATATAAACGCACTCCAAGAAATCTTTATGCTTTATTGTTTTAGGCACGGACATTTGTATTCAAACCATTCAATGGAACACCCGTTACTGGACATACTTGCAATGTAGCAACTAATTGACCAGCTTTTCCGTTTCTACCAAGATATACATTTCCAGCAGTTGAATTGATGGATATGTCCTTTAATGCGGTAATGCTAACACTTTTTAATGTGGTTATGCTACAATCACCAGCAATGGTAATGTTCATTTTTCCTTTACCCGTCAAAGTGTTATCCAATTTGATATCACCTAGTGAAGAAATTGTGAAAGTTGTACCATTGCTATGTGAGAATTTCATAACGCCAGTCTTTCTATTGAAAGTAAGTACATCACCTTTATCCGTTGAGAACAATACCATAGTATATGGATAGTCAATGTTGAAATCTGTATACTTTAGGAAGTTCTTTGGCAATAGTGAAGAACCAGCCGCATTTACAAGACCTGCGGTAGCCGAAGCCTTATATACGGCAGCGGTAGCTATTGCGTTGGATGCGTTTGGTTGCGTAACGATGTTTGATACCATACCATAATACACAGGTTTCATTTCATCATCGTTGTCAAAGTATCCTCTAACGATGGAATACTTTTCAGGTACTATTATTTGACCTACTGTAGAACCAAGGTATGTTGTTTCTGGAATAGCCCAAGGAAGGTCTATTGTGTTAGTTATGTTATCATAATAACCATATATCATTATTTGACATCTTCCTAATTGGGAAGGGTCTAGGTTATTCATTACGATACCATTCCAACGCTTTTTTCCGTTGTTAACCAATTGGTCTTTTAGAGCAAGTTTTTGTAACTCAGGTTCAAAAGCCCTATAAACATCATTTAGGTTCATTTCCATAAGACTAAATATATTATTTTCCAACCACTCTATTGAATGTGTGGGGTCTATTGTATTCAGAAATCGTATATACTATTTGAAATGATATAGAATACGCATCTAGTTTCTTTACATTTGAAGAACTTCTATCTATGCTAACAGGAACATACATTTCAATCTTGTCATATATCTTGTCAACTATTTCATCAATGTTATTGAATTGCTTGAACAAAATTTCATACACTGGTGAATAAAAGTTTGGTTCAAAGTATCTTTCAAATGGTTCGGTCAATAAAAGGTTTTCAATTGCAGCATCCAAGGCATCAAAACCAAGAACCTCAACCTTATTGCCATAAAGGTCAATGTCATAATACGGAATTGACGCATTTATGGTATCAAGGGTCTTGAAGTCTGATGTATTGTTTATGTCAAACATATACTTTATATATGAACTACTTCATATATGTTTTAATCCTTTTTATTTTTATATTTGTTATTGAGATTTCTTTATACTGAATGTAACAAAAGGATTTTCTATATGAAATCGTTGATTATTGATTTGAACAATATGATTATGCGTTGCTTGTGGTCTACAGACCCAAAGCCATATGAAAAGGAATTCAAGGAATTCAAGACTACATTTATAATTTCGTTCTTGAAGGAACTTGAAAGATTTTCTCCAGATGAGGTCATTGTTGCACAAGAGGGCGGTAATTGTTGGAGATATGACTATTTCCAAGAATATAAGGCTTGCCGTAAGGATAGGGATGAAACCAAGTTGGATTGGAATCAATTCTTCCTAGTATGCAACCAGTTCGTTGAGGACATAAAGACTTGCTTCACGAATATTAAGTTTGTAAAGGAAGCAAGTGCCGAAGCGGATGATGTCATTGGCGTACTTGTAAAGGAACTTTCACCAAATAGGGATGAAATCATTGTAATTTCTACGGATAGGGATTTCTATCAATTGCTAAAATATCCCAATTACAAGCAATGGCATCCTATGAAGAAGGAGTTCATTACTGTTACTGACCCCAAGAGATACTTAATTGAAAAGGTCATTGTGGGTGATAAGAATGATGGCGTTCCACCATTGAAGTTCCGTGTCGGTGTAAAGACCGCTGCGAAGATTGTTGATAATGGTCTTGAAGAATGGTTAAAGGAAAATGACCTTCAATCGGCATATGATAGAAACTATACTCTTATAGCATTTGACTCCATTCCACAAAAGGTTCAAAGTGATATTGTAAAGAAATATGAGCAATACACACTTGAAAAGTATGACATTAGAAATATGTACAAGTTCTTGAATGATGAGAAACTTATGCACCTATTTGATAGAATGGATAATTTCAACAATGTGCTAATCAAGATAGCTGTTTAAAAGATTATATATTTTAAAAATCAAGAGGAATAAAAAATGAAAATTACATTCCAAGGTACACTAGAAAAGTACGATACTTACAATAAGGAAAACATCATCTTTAGCAAGATTGTAATCAAGACCAAGGAAAATGGTCAGTTGCGTAGACTACTAAAGGATTTCCGTGAATATGATTCCAATATTCCAGCACTTATGGAAAGCGATAATTGGAATAAGATGAACATCCCAGTTGATGACTATGGTATTCACCTCAATGTAATCTTTGATGCGGAAACCTTTGAAGCCGACCTTGATTCCATCTCTATGAGTGCAAAGCGAACCAAGAAGGATGAATATATCACTGAATACGCATTTACAATGCATAAGGAATATGATGGTAAAGATGAACGATTTGTGATTCCTTACCTAAAGGCTACTAGGGAAGAAGAATTGGATTTGAGCAATCCAAAGAACGCAAACAAGAAGCCAAAGATGATTCCCGTTAATTTTGAAATTGAATTGAACGATGATAAGGAAGGTGCATAATGGCAGCTAAAAATAAGAATACAGAAAATGTTGTTGAAAAGGTTGTTGAAACTACCGAAAAGCCAAAGGCAAAGAAGGCTACAAAGGCAAAGAAGTTGACTGAACAAGAAACTATCAATTATCTTCTCGGTGATGTCAAGGAAATGAACCTTGAAACCATTAAGAAGTCTATGGATGACAATTTCAACAATTGCAATGATAACTTCGCTACTTGCTTGGCTACCGCACAAGCAAACGGAATTGACCTTGAAAACATCAAGACCATTGTAACCGAAAATGCGAAGGACATCAAGAAGAACTACAAGATGATTTTCGTAACTATGATTATTATGATGATTCTTGTTGGTTCTCAATTCGGTATGGTTCTAGCACTAACTCTTGGTGCAAAGTAATCAATCCGCATTTTTAAAAAACAAAAACCCTCCCAAATGGGAGGGTTTCTTTTTTGTTAATAAATTTTAACAATTAGACATAATCATCAAGGATTGCGTTAACAGTCTTGAGGTCTTCAATCTGTTCTTCAACGGAATCATTTAGACCAAGGAACTTGTTCACAAAGTTCTTAATCTTGGAGAATATACCCTTGAAGAAAGAACCAACGCCTTCGTTCATTGGCTTGCGGAACTTCTTCCAAGTGAAGGATTCCTTATAAGCAACCTTGTAACCATCACCATCCTTGGTATAAAGACCATTGTTCTTCTTTAGGGTAGTGGTGTCACGGAGGTCATCCATTTCATCCAAGAGAGCTGGTAGGGAATCTTGGCAAAGAGTTACAAGTTCCTTGAATGCTTCAATGTTCATATTGCCTTCCTTGATGGACTTTGCAATGATACGGAAAACATCTTCGGCAGGGAACTTACGCTTCTTGATAAGAGCACCGATTTCGGCAGGAGAGGAAACTTCAGAAATGATGGCATATAGCTTATCACTTGCTTCAACAGTTTCATCAAGGACTAGAGCAACATTCTGCTTTGCCATACCGACTTTTTCAAGGAGTTCCTTAACGGCATCGGTAGGAATGCGTTCCTTAATCTGGCTATCGTAATCCTTCTTTTCGGCATCAGCCTTTCTACGGAGTTCCATCTTCTTTAGGGTGGACTTTAGGTTAGAAGTGAACTTTTCACCAGTTGCAGCTTCAACCATGTGCATTAGAGATTCAACTTCTTCCTTAATCTTGGAATATTCGGTGGACTGCTGGTCTAGGGCATCAATATATGCTTGAGCCTTTTCAAGTAGTTCAGAAGGGGTAAGAACGGTGGTATTGGTGTCATCAATTGCTGAGGACTTTCTACCAGTTGCCTTATTGGTTAGGGGCTTTGCTTCATTTAGTACAATCATTGTATTTATTCCTTTTAAAAGTTTATTATACATTATATATATTTAATGGAGTAGCAACATATATAAAGAAAAAAGGTTTGTTATTATATGAACAATGATTTAGAATTTGACTTTAAAGCCTATTTGAGAAAGAAAGAACAAGAAAAAATGGCTAAAGAAAACCCTCAAATGGTTGAAGAACACATTGAAGTTTGCCCAGAATGTGGTGAACCAATTGAAGATTGCGTTTGCGATGATGAAAATGAGGAAGAAGTTGTCTATACTAGACCCTCTAGACGCAATGAAACTAGACACGGAGAAAGCCGTAGAATCAGTCATCGTTTTGAAGAAGAAGATGATGATGAATACGAACTCCCTAGAACTAGATATAGGGATATCCAAGAAAGAAGAATGCAACGCTTCAATGATAGAATGGATGAAAAATTCCTTGAAGAAGAAGAAACAAAGCAACAAGTACAACAACCACAGGTTGTAGTCCTTCAACAACCACAAGTTGAAGAAGTTGAGTCTGAAAATGACAAGATTATGAAGGAAATTGAAAAATCCAAGAATGAACTAAAGAAGTACATTGATGTCATTTTCTGCCAATATGGTAGCACTGGTCTAAAGAGACTAGAAGCACTAATGAAGAAGGACTTGTCAACATATTTCTCTACTGGTGTTAATCCAGAAGAAAAGGTTGAAAAGGAAGAAGTTGTTGCCAAGGAAGAACCCATTGAAACTCCAAAGGTTGAACAAGAAGAAGTTGTTGAACAACAACCACAGCCAATGAAGAAGAAAGTTATGCCTTTCAATGCGGTTAAACCACAACCACAAGTTGAGGAAGAAGTTGAGGAAGAACAAGAGGTAAGTGATGAGGACGCTCTTATGGCTTCCCTTTGCGATACGGAATCAAGTGTTAGTACAGTTAACCAAGTGAGCCAAGAACCACAACAAGTTCCACAACCACAATATGCACAACAACAAGACTACAACAATTCCAATGAAGAATTGAGTGATGACCTTATGTCTGACTTGATTGGTTTTGAATCAAATTATCATCCAAATTCAACACCAAATAACGCACCAATCAATCCTATGCAAAATAACCCTATGGCACAAACATACAACCCAACTCAAACAAACAATACACCAGTTGGATATGCTCAACCACAGGAAGAACCACAAGAACCAAATGTGGAACAACAAGTTGAACAACCCACCGCTCCACAAAAGGTTACAAAGGTAAAGAGAACAAAGAAAAAGGTTCAATAAATTTCAAATTCTAATCAAAAAACCCTTGGAAATTTCCAAGGGTTTTCTTTTTTGCTATTTCTTTAAAGATTTGATAGCACTAAAAATCATACAAAAAATAATCACAATATATACAAATGCAACAAAAATCCATATAGGGCTAATTATCCACACCCAAGACCAATCTATGACATTAAATAGTTTCAATGCTATGAATATGGCGGTGGTTATGACACATAATACAGGAAGAATGACATCAAGTATCTTGTCCATTGTTGACCAACTCCTTCAACATCTTCAATTCTTCCTCCATCTTGAAAATCTTGAATAGAATTTCTTCCTTGTATGGATTTTCGTTGATGTTTTCAATGGGATTGCTTACAATGTTCAAGGGTTTCTCAACAACTACATTTAGCTTCTTGTAATCACTCAATGAAGGCATTTCCTTGAATTGCTTGTATGCAATCTGTCTTTTGTTGAGTTCTTGTCTCCGCTTCTTGTTGTGTGAAAAGTCAAACCACCATACATTTGGAGTTCTTGTGTTTGAATGGCTTGATTTCTTTTTCTTGAAGGAAACATTCAACAAGTGTAGAAGATAGTCTAGGACATATTTGTAGCCTTCACCTTCATAAATATGGCTATAGTTGTTTGCGTTGAAGAACTTGTTGAGTGTAAGGATGTTCTTTAGTATGACTTCCTTACGGCTTTCAGCCTTGTTGAATGCCTCGGTTTCAAGATTGCAAGAATATACATTTGGCAATCTCCAAGTGCTTCCGTCTTCATTCTTCAAGATAGCGAATGTTATAGCCATCTTGAATCCTTGTTGTTTTTCTACCGCATAGTAGAATTTTATTGTACATTTTGTTTGTGGAATTTTCATATGTTTTCCTATTTTTGATTTTAAAGGCTTCAATGAGATTATTGCAAAGCCATATTCTAAATATATAAATTGTGAGGTGTTTTTATGGAGAATAAAGTTGAAGGGTGGTTTGTCCCATATAGCGAAATTAGAAAAAAGAAGTTTATGGCAGACCAAATAAAGTATATGCAAGACATAAAATGGTTTCGTGGCGAAGAAATCAATGCCGACCCAACGGATAAGTTCTTGCTTGATTGGATTGCTAGTGGCGGTGCTGCCGAATTTCGTGAAAAGTGGGAATCCAAATACGGAAAAGTTGAATCAAACGAACCCCTTCCAGAAGATACATAACATAAACGGAGTTTAACAATGAATCCTATTGAAGATAACAAGTATACAAAATGGTTTAAGTTGCTAGAAGCAATCAATGAACTTGGTGGTAAGGCTACAATCCAAGAAATTAAAGAAAACTTTACAATGTTGAATGGCGGTATGCTACAATATGCCATTGAATGCTTGATTGATGAAGGTTATTTGTCAAAGGTGAATGGTATGTATAAGTTGACATTCACAGGTAAAAATATGGTATTGAAGCATTCCTTACCAATACACGAAAGTCATATCATTTCTGAAAGTGTTTCGGTAAACTCATTAAAGCAAGCAATTAGAAATCTACTATTGGACTATGCTGGTGTGACTTCTCTATCTATGGATTATCTTGAATCAAGCGGTAATGTTAAGATTGAAGGCGTTGTTGAAACCTACAATAAAAGACTATTTGTAATCAAGAAGAAGATTGTTCAATTGATTTCTAAAATGTTGAAGGTTTATTCATATAACATTGAAGTTGTCTTTGAAAAGATTGAAGATGATATTGCCTATAATATGTACATTGAATTCAATACACAAGATTGTAAGGTGGAACTACTTTAAATGTCTGTTTTCGCAAAAGAATATTCACAAGGCATATTCATTCCTGAACATAAGGAAAAATGCTATAACTTTAATGGGGAAAGACCACCTAATGTAGAACCTATGTATTACATCATAGACCCAAAGCCACCTACTTATAGAAGTTCGTGGGAAAAAAAGTTTATGAACTTTTGTGACTTGAACAAGAACATATTGCGGTGGGGTAGTGAAACTATTAGAATCCCTTACTACTCACCGCTTGACGGAAAAGACCACCATTACTTTACCGACTTCATAATGATTGTCCGTGAAAAGGATAACACTATAAAGAGATATATTATTGAGGTCAAACCACAAAGTCAAGCCGAAAGACTTGATGAACACGGAAGATTGATTCTACCAGATGCACCAAAGAAGAAAACACAAAAGAACCTAATGAAGTGGAAGGAAAAGAATGATGTCATTCAAAGAAACCACGAAAAATGGACTTATGCTAGAAATTGGTGCAAGAGGTACAATTACGATTTCAAGGTTATTACGGAAAAAGAATTGAACATACATTAAAAAAATTCATTTTTTTCTAGACTATGCCTTTACAAAGTTCTTTGAAATTTTTATATTTTCCTATGTGAATGGTGTTGCTAAACAATTTTTAGTTTGACAACCAAAGACATACTACTAGATAGATATGTGCTAATTGACAATTTGGCTTTTTTATTTCTTTCATAATTGAAAGTTGCTATTTGTGAATGTAACGATAAATCTTTATCCCCTTATTTCTTAAAGTCGTTTCGTTCACTCCGTTGTTGGTGATTGGATGTGAGAGAGATAGAAAATAGGGGAAAGTTTTTAATGACAATCAATGAAAGTTTTAGGGCGGTTAGCTCAGTTGGATAGAGCATCTGTCTTTAACTTATAGGAGTGCTTGATTGGAAACAATCAATGTAGAACGCTTCAAAGTCGGTGAAGGCTTTAAAATGCTAATACCGAGCCAAGCAAGATGAACCATTGTAGTAGAAAATATACATGTATGCTAAACAATATAATTACTACAATAGAATTGATACAATGATTATCAAGGCATACATAATATCTTGAAGGTGTAGAGACTAGACGGAGCGAACCTAAATCAGAAATGATATGGTTAAGGTATAGTCCAGACTACAAACAACGAAAATTGGTAGTGAAAACTATAGTGGTAAGCTAAACAGAGGGTCGCAGGTTCAAATCCTGCACCGCCTATTACCTTTTTAAAATGGTTGTTAATTGATTTTCAGTGGTGCTATATTGGGAACTAGCTCAGTTGGTTAGAGCGACGGTCTTTAATAGCAATTATGAGTGCTTGATTGGAAACAGTCAATGTAGAACGCTTCAAATTCGGTGAAGGCTTAACTGCTAATACCGAGCCAA
>JAKSLB010000023.1 GCA_024401435.1 Paludibacteraceae bacterium
ACAAGTAATCACTTTCCATGCCTTGTGAAAACATAAACATTTCACAAGAAAAAAATAGAGTTAAGAATAAAAAAAGCTTTTTCATATAAAAAATTTTTTTTCGACATCACAAAAATAAAAAAAAAGCTCAACTTTCACGTTGAGCTTTGATAAATTATAAACTTCTAATAATTACTTTATGTAATTAAAAAGAATAGGCCATTTAGTTGATTCTTTATCGTTATAGATAAAATCAAATTGGTAACCCATATTATATTTAGACGACATAAATTGGATATCAATGTTATTCTTTTTTGCAAGTTGAGCAATTTGAGCGCCAATAAATGTTGTATAGGAACCATCTTCAACATCAAATGATTTGCCCACCAAATCAGTTTTAATAATCGCCAACAACAATTTAGCAGAGGATTCTTCTGATTCATTCTCAAAATATTCAGCGCCTAACAACTCATCACTCACACCTGTGATTTTCAAAGTATAAACAGGAGTTTCTGCTTCAATTTCGTAAGTATTAAATTCATAGACAACATCATCAATTTTTTTACCATCAACACGGCACTCGAAAGACACAATTTGTTTTAAATTTTTTATTTGGTAACGTGTCTCATTATCTAATTTATTAATGTGTTTCCATACAATTGTCTTAATTTTATCAATGGCAACTGGAGATGTAGTATAAACAACATCATTCAATTCTGTTTCTGCGTTTTTCAAAGCATTCTCAAAATTGAGTTCTGCTGAACTTTTTTCACCCACATTGATAACATCAAACATATGAGTTACTCGTAATGTGTTTTTGGATGAAGGCGTCTCTGTATCATCATCAGAGCAACTAGACACACACATAGCAGAAATGCACACTGACATTACTGCAATCATAAAATAATACAATTTTTTCATTCTATAAAAAATCTAAATTACAACAATAAACTTAGAGACAAAATTAGTAATTTTCCACTAAATCAAGGGCTCAATTCACTCCTAAAAATTTATCATATTAAAATATTTAAGAATAAGAATGTCATATTTAAACTATGAGAAAGCCATTTTTCACTATTAATTTTCGTATGTTAAGAAAATTTTATTTAAATTTGGGAGTTTGAATTTAAAAATATATTTATAAGGTAATTATAACGTATGAAAAATTTGATTTTCGCCCTATTACTTATGGGAATTGGATTAGCCACTGTGTTCTCGGTGTTAATTCTTATTATTTATTTTGGAAAAATTTTAATTTCACTCATCAACAAGTATGCTCCCGAAGAGGAAATTGAGAAAACTTCAGCAACAGCAAATACCGCAAGTACAGCAATTGATCCAAACGTAGCAACAGCTATTAACATGGCAATCAGCAAATTAACAGACGGGAAGTCTAAAGCAATAAAAATTGAAAGAATATAAAAAATAATCATACATAAAAAATGGCTAAAGAAGTAAAATTCAGTCTCGTTTTCAGAGACATGTGGCAAGCCGCTGGTAAATATGTACCACGAGTTGACCAATTGTTGAAAGTAGCACCTGCCATCATTAAGATGGGATGCTTTGACAGAGTAGAAACAAACGGAGGTGGTTTTGAACAAGTAAACCTTCTCTATGGAGAAAATCCAAACAAAGCAGTTCGCGAATGGACAAAACCATTCCATGAAGCTGGAATTCAAACGCACATGTTGGATCGTGCATTAAATGGACTTCGTATGAGTCCAGTTCCTGCAGATGTACGTAAGCTTTTCTATCAAGTTAAGAAAAAACAAGGAACAGATATTACACGTACATTCTGTGGATTAAACGACACACGTAATATCATACCATCTATTCAATATGCACATGATGCTGGTATGATTTCTCAATGTAGTCTTTGCATCACATACTCTCCTATTCACACAGTAGAGTATTATACAAACATAGCTAAAGAATTAATCGAAGCTGGTTGTGATGAAATTTGTTTGAAAGATATGGCTGGTATTGGTCGTCCTGCATTTTTAGGAGAATTGACCAAGAACATCAAAGCCATCAAGGATATTACTATTCAATATCATAGTCACGCAGGACCTGGTTTCAACATGGCTTCCATATTAGAAGTATGTAAAGCTGGTTGTGATTACGTTGATGTTGGTATGGAACCTCTATCTTGGGGAACTGGTCACGCAGATATCATAGCTGTTCAAGCCATGTTGAAGGATGCAGGATTCAAGGTTAAAGAGATTAACATGAGTGCTTACATGGAAGCTCGTTCACTCATCCAAGAGATGATGGATGACTTCTTAGGATACTACATTCCTGGTCGTAACCGTATGATGAACTCTCTTTTGATTGGTCCTGGTCTTCCTGGAGGTATGATGGGATCTTTGATGACAGATTTGGAAACGAACCTTGATTCTATCAACAAATGGAAAGAGAAGAATGGTAAGCCTAAGATGAGTCAAGACGAACTTCTTATCAAGTTATTCGATGAAGTTAAATATGTATGGCCTATGATGGGTTATCCATGTTTGGTTACACCATTCTCACAATATGTTAAGAACATGGCATTGATGAACGTAATGCAAATGGAAAAAGGCAAAGAACGTTGGTCAATGATTGCCGATGATATTTGGGATATGATGTTAGGAAAATCAGGAAACTTGCCTGGACCTTTAGCACCTGAATTGATTGCAAAAGCGAAAGAACAAGGTCGTGAATTCCACACAGAAAATCCACAAAGCAACTATCCAGATGCTCTTGACACATTCCGTGAAGAGATGAAAAAAGAAGGATGGGATTTCGGTCAAGACGATGAAGAATTGTTTGAATTAGCAATGCATCCACAACAATATCGTGCATATAAATCAGGAAAAGCAAAAGCTGACTTCTTAGCAGATCTTGAAGAAAGAAAAGCCAAGAAAGCTGCTGGCAATGGTGGTGCTAAATTACCTCAAACTGTCACTATTGATGTTAATGGTGTTAAATACAATGTCACTATTGGCGCAAACGATGGCAATACAGCTTCTGCACCTTCTGCCCCTACAGCTGCAGCAGCTCCAGGAGAAGGAAACGATTTGTTATCTCCATTGGAAGGTAAGTTCTACCTTGTTAAGAACTCAGGTGACCCTGCAGTAAAAGTGGGTGATACAGTAAAGAAAGGACAAGTGGTTTGCTATGTTGAAGCTATGAAGACATTCAATGCTATTGCTGCTGAAGCTGATGGTGTTATCACTCAAATCTGTTTCACAAGTGGATCTTCCGTATCAGAAGACGATGTTTTAATGAAAATTAAATAATTCGACATCATGGAAGTATCAAACATATTCGGTAAAATATTACAAATGACGGCGATTGACAATTTAATGTACAATCCGTCATACCTTATAATGATTCTTTTGGGCCTTTTCTTGCTCTATTTGGGTATAAAAAAGCAGTTTGAACCATTGTTGTTGGTCCCCATTGCATTTGGCGTTTTAATCGCCAACTTCCCTGGTGGAGAAATGGGTGTGTTGGCTGTAAATGGTGTTGGTGAAATCTTCAGAATATCCAATGAAGCATTGAGAAATGGTCTTGGCGACGGATATCAAACTATCACATTGATAGGTGGTGTTCCAGATATCGCAGACGGTCTCGTACAAGTAGGACAACTTTTCTACGATCCTATGGTGAAAGGAAATGAGATTCTTCGAGATCCTGCTCTACTTGAAAACATTAAAGTTTACGACATCTGGGCAATGCCTTTACATGATATTGCTCATGAATTCGGTATTATGAACTATATCTATTACGCATTAATTAAATCAGGTTTGCTTCCTCCAATCATCTTTATGGGTGTGGGTGCCTTGACAGACTTTGGTCCAATGTTGCGTAACTTGAAATTAGCCATCTTCGGTGCAGGTGCACAGTTTGGTATTTTTGCAGTTCTTTTGGTAGCAAGTCAATTCTTTACTATGCAAGAGGCTGGTTCATTAGCCATCATCGGTGGTGCTGACGGACCAACAGCAATATTCACCACATTGAAATTAGCTCCTCACATGTTAGGTCCTATCGCTATTGCAGCTTATTCTTACATGGCATTAGTTCCTGTCATCATACCTTTAGTCGTTAAGTTGACATGTAGTGAAAAGGAATTAAAGATCAATATGAAAGAGCAAGATAAGTTATATCCTAACAAACAAGAGTTTAAGAACATGCGTGCATTGAAGATTATCTTCCCTATCGCTGTTACAATCATTGTAGCAATCATCGTACCAGATGCAGTCTCTTTGGTTGGTATGCTAATGTTTGGTAACTTAATCAAAGAAATTGGAAACAACACATCACGTTTGTTCCAAACTGCTTCTAATGGTATTATGAACACGGCAACTATATTCTTAGGTTTGTCTGTTGGTGCTACTATGACAGTAGATGCCTTCTTAAACTGGACTACCATTGGTATTGTTGCTGGTGGTTTCTGTGCATTCGGATTCTCAATCTTCGGTGGTATCATGTTGGTAAAAATCATGAATCTCTTCTCAAAGAAGAAGATCAATCCATTGGTTGGTGCAACTGGTTTGAGTGCCGTTCCTATGGCATCACGTGTAGCAAATGAGATTGCATTAAAATATGATCCAAGAAATCACGTGCTCAACTATTGTATGTCATCAAATGTAGCAGGTGTAATCGGTTCTGCCGTTGCTGCTGGCATTTTGATCGCATTCTTAGGATAAATAAGTTTTTTCCATACGAAAGGAACCCCGAAAGTTTTTTCTAGCTTTCGGGGTTCTCTTTTAAATTGAATTTCTTTCCTTCATACTCAGTCTTGTATTAAGGGGACTTCTATAAATTCCCCGATTATTAAATATTTTTAAATAGAGGTTATTCTTTAATCTTTTGTGTGCTTTTGAACTTTTGTCGCCATCTTGCTGATTTTCACTCAGTCACAGTGCCCGCACTGCTCCTTCGCTCAAATCATCAATCTGTCTGACAAAACCTTCAAAATCACTACAAAGCAATTTATAGAAATCCCCTTAACATATTGATGGAAATCATATCAAAGTCAATTCACATTCCATATTGATTATATCATATCAAAAAGAGAACAAATATTCTATCCTTTCATAAACATCAACACGAGTATTAAAATAATTTATTAATTTTGTATGGAACTTAGCCTAAAATAAAATTAATCAAATTATGACTCCTAAATATTCAAACGAAAAATATTGGTTCGAATATGCCACTCAAAACACAGGTAAACCTGTTGATATTTTTTATGTCTACCCTACCATTAATTCAGAGCCATTAAGTAACAAAGGAAACATTCCATCCTACACAGATATCAAACGTGCAGAAGTACGTAATGCAGCACGGAAAAATCAGTCTTACAACAAAGTTGTATATGCTGATAACGAATTTAATTTTTATGCTCCCTATTACAGGCAAATGACTACTAAAGTCTTTGAAATGAGTAAAACAGAAAGAACCGAAAGATCTAAATTATCCGTATCTGACATCAGACGTGCATTTCAATATTATATGCGAGAATTCAACAATGGTCGTCCATTTATTTTACTGAGTCATAGCCAAGGTTCTCAAATGTTGCTTGAACTTTTAAAATATGGTATGACAGACAAGCAATTCAATCAGATGATTGCTGCCTACTTAATGGGCTACGAGATAACACAAAAAGAATTAGACAAATTTCCGAATCGTCTAAAACCTGCCACTGGCGAACTAGACAAAGGGGTGATTATTTCCTATAATTCAGCAACTTCAGTTCAATCAAAATCACCATTATTGTCTAATTCCGTTGTCTGCATTAACCCATTAAATTGGAAAACAGATGGAACTTTAGCTCCCTCTAAATTGCATAAAGGTATTATTCGATATGATAAAACCATTCAAGGATACAAAGTAACCCCTGAATTTACGAGTGTACAGATTCAAGATCACATACTAATCTGTAAAGATGTGAATCCAGCCATTTGTTACAATGAAAAGATAAAAGAACCATTTCCTTTAGGCAACCTTCATTTTGCCGATACTTGGCTATATGCAGCCAATATAAAAGAAAACATGAGGAAAAGATGCGGTTTATAAAAAAATAAACATATTTGTAAAGGGTTCTTATAAATCCCCCGATAAAAAAATAAAAAAACAAGTATGAGAAATTTGATTAATAAAATATTACTAGTCATCATTGGAATAATCGGATATTCCAGTTCATCTTATGCATGTCATAAACATGAGAAAAGCACTTCTTGTACAAAAAGTGAATCAACCATAAAGATAGGAAAAGCTGGTGATTTTTCGTGTATGTATGGTGTGCCAAAATCAAATTTTGAGACATTAGACACAACAAAGGCAACGACAAAATCATCTGACAAAAAAAAGGCAGAAGCACAAGATAAGAAAGAAAAGAATGACTCAAAAAAATAAGATGTCACATAGAAAATTTTCACAAGTTGCTTTGTGATGGTTTTTAGAAAATCAGCTTTTTAAAGCATTAAAAAATCAAACGAGAAGGAAGAAAACGCACATGGAAGATCCAACAAAAATTTCCATAAAGAAAAAATTAGCACAAAAATTATTCGACATATATCGTCACAATGCTGCAAAAGACCACCAACTAACGTATCTCTTTTGGGAATGTACCTTACGATGCACACTCAGTTGTCTTCATTGCGGAAGTGATTGTCGTCAATCATCAGACATTAAAGACATGCCCGTTGAAGACTTCATTCAAGCAGTGAAACAGATCATTCCAATTGTAGATCCTCATCATACCATGATTGTATTTACAGGAGGTGAAGTTCTTGTTCGCAAAGACATAGAACAAGCAGGTATTGAGCTATACAAATTAGGTTTTCCATGGGGAATTGTCAGCAATGGTTATCTATTAACGCAGGAACGACTCACCTCTCTTCTTCATGCTGGTATGAGAGCATGTACCATCAGTCTTGATGGACTCAAAGAGTCGCACAATTGGCTTCGTCAGAACGACCAATCATTCGATCGAGCCATCAATGCAATTAAAATGCTACCTCAAACAGACCTGCGATTTGATGTTGTGACTTGTGTAAACAACAGGAACTTTGAAGAATTACCGCAAATCAAACAACTATTAATTGATTTAGGAGTAAAAGAATGGAGAATATTCACGATTTTCCCGATAGGAAGAGCAGCGAAGAATCAGGATTTACAATTGTCTGACGAAAAATTCAAAGCTGTTTTTGATTTTATTGAGGAGACAAGAAAAGAAGGTAAAATCAAGGCAAGTTATGGTTGTGAAGGATATTTAGGTGATTATGAAACACGCGTACGTGACAACTTTTTTTTCTGCCGAGCAGGTATCAATGTAGGCTCAATTTTAGTGGATGGAAGCATATCTGCCTGTCCCGATCTAAGAAGTCGATTTATACAAGGCAACATTTACAAAGATAACTTTGCAGATGTATGGCAAAACAAATACCAAATTATGAGAGATCGTTCATGGACAAAAACAGGGATTTGCAAAGGCTGTGAATTTTTCAATCATTGTGAAGGGAATGGTCTACATCTTAGGAATGAGGAGACAAATGAAGTGGCATTTTGTCATCTTCATCGAATCATCGGTGAAAAAAACAAATAATCATCGACGTTTGTTATCCCCTGTATGATTTCTTTGGGAATCGTCATCCGATTTGTTTTCATCATTTGAATCAGAATCATCATAGTCATTCGTATCTCGTTCTTCCCATTCCACATCCTCTACCCCACCATACTCACAACGAAAAGAAGAACAACTGATACCGAACAATCCTAAAATTGAAATCATCACACTCAATTTCATTTTATTCAATTTCATTTTCATATCACTCACGATTCACATAAAACATATCATCAAATGATTATCTATCGACATACAAAGATAGCAAAACAGAAGAAACAAAAAAATTAGTTTGTTAGCAATAAAAGAATTAAATTTGCAGTTAAACAAAAATCACAGCTTATGTTAAAAAAAATAATACCATTATTGCTCATCACGATGAGTTTTTCTGCAAATGCTTATAATTTTTCTTCATATAATTCAGCTTTTAGTAATGCTGATTACAGAGAAGCCATCAATATGGGATTAAAATTTTTTGGAGGTCAGCGTTGCGGTGACAGTCATAATTGGATGTTAGTCAACAATCCCGAACTCACCAAGAAATATTGCCACATACAAGATGGTAAAGGTTCCGTTAATGGTGGAGGTAATGGCAATTATGATTTAACAGGAGGATGGCATGACTGTGGAGACCACATCAAAGTTGGAACAACAATGGGATATGCAGCAGTTTCGTTGCTAATAGCATATGATATTTGGCCAGAAGCATTTCAAGACAATTACGATGCCGAATATGGTGCACCGAACAAGATTCCTGATGTATTAGATGAAGCAAAATATGCGACAGACTATTTCATCAAATGTTTTCCTGACAATAACACATTTGTCTACTATGTAGGATCATCCGATGACCATAGAGTTTGGATGACATCTTCCAAGCAATCAGAGCGTCCTGTAAACGAAGGAGGAGATCCTCGTCCCGTATGGACCGCAAGCAATAAAGGAGGACCACAAGCCGCCAATTATGCATCTGCTTTAGCTCTAATGGCAATGAAATATCCTGATGCAGAATATAAAGAATTGTGTAAGACATACGCATTAAAAGCATATGAGTTCGCCAAAAGAAATAAATCGGAGCATGCTGCCATTCCAGAATTTTATGGCAGTCCAAATTCGGAATGGACAGATGAGTTATCACTTGCAGCAATCTTGTTATATAGATTAACAGGAGATACACAATACAAAACAGATGCCTTAAATTATCTAAATGGGAAATGGGAATCCAATTCACCATTAGCGTGGGATACCATGTCAGATTTCTCATACTATTACATTGTAAAAGATGATCCAACAGCCAACAATGGACAAGGAGGAACTTACATCAACCATCTTGAAAAGAACGTATTCAATTTACATCTTCTAACAGCTCAATCCAATTCAAATGGATTCCCTTACTATGCAAGTAGATGGGGAACCAACAAATTAGCATTGGGTGGTGCTGTATCAGCTGCTTTATACAAAAAATTAGTAGATGATGAAGTAATTACGTCAGAGCACAACATGAACGAAGTCAAAAATTACATCAATAGGATTATTGACTATGTTTTAGGAAATAACGAATTCAACCATACATTCTTACATGGATTCAAAGGTGACATGACATATCGAATTCATCATCGTAATGCCATGGGAAGAAACGACAATCCACCAACAGACACAAAAAACAAGTGTGATTTCATGTTTGCAAGTGGAGGAGTTATTGGCGGACCTTCAGACACAGGAGTTTTCAAAAACGTGGTCGAAGGAGGTGATAGTTACACAGAAACTGAAGGAGGCTGTGACTATAACGCACCATTTGTAGCTGCCATAGCTAGTTTGGTTGCAGAAAAAGACCCTGTGGATTTATCCTATACGGCACCAATATTATCTGAACGTTCCTATTCAGTCTATCCTACACTATTCAACGACTATTTTATCATTGATATGATAGAACATGCATATACTGAAAATGCGAAGGCTGAAATTTACACTATTGATGGTCAATTAATTCATTCATATGACCTTTCTAATCAAATATCATTTGTTGTCAACACAGACAACTATCCTACAGGATTTTACACACTTCGTATTACAGCTGACGGCAAATCTGTAAGTTATAAATTAATAAAACATTAATATTCCATAAAAAAATGAAAATCAAATTATTTATTCTAATATTTCTTCTCCTATTAATTGGAGGAGGTGCATTCTTCGGATTTAGATATTATTATGTTTTTGGAGAAGGTGTAAAAAGCGGAGAACTAAATTATGTCGTCAAGAAAGGATATATTTTCAAGACCTACGAGGGGAAAATGATTCAAAGTGGATTTAAGAGTTCACCCAACGCAGGTTCCATACAATCGAACGAATTTATTTTCTCAATTGAAGATGCAGAGACTGCAGAGAAACTAATGACAATGGGAGGCAGACAAATAGATGTACATTACAAAGAATATTTTCATTCTCTTCCATGGAGAGGTAATAGTGAATTTGTAGTGGAGAGTTATTCCATAAAAATCGAAAATATAACATTAGATAAAGTTAAACTTGATCTTGTTATTGGCGAAAAAGAGAAATTGTCAGCTTCTATTTATCCAGAAGATGCAACAAGCAAAAATATCAATTGGTCTTCATCCAATGATAACATAGCAACAGTATCATCAGACGGAGAAATCATTGCAAAAGCCACAGGTAAAGCTACCATTTATGCCACATCAGAAAACAAAACAACCAGTTGTGATGTTTTCGTAACAGAAAAGAAACAAGAAAAAGAATACTTGGAATGGAATTCAAGCTCTAGGAACAATGAGCCACAAGAATATTATGAAGAATAATAGGCTTTTTTGACACATTAAAACCCATAGAATATTGTTTTTGTTTTTTTCTGATTTTTTTGCTAAATTCGTAGCAAATTTATAAAACTCATATACATTGAACACAAAAGAAATAACATCGGAAATTCGCAAACGTCTACAGATTGATGCTGAAACTGCAGATGTTTTATTTGCTTCTTTTGCAAATTGTCTAAAAGACGAGATGTTAAACGGCAATTCTGTATCTATTCCAGGATTCGGAATATTTGAAGCAAGAAGAAAGAAAGAGAGAATTTCTATCAATCCAACTACCAAACAGAGATTACTCTCTCCCCCCAAACAATCATTAGCTTTTAAAGTTAGTGCCATTCTCAAAGACAAATTCAACAATTAAAAGTTATGAACGAGAAAAAAAGTTTACAGGACATTTTAGGACAAATTGCAGAAGAATCAGGAGTAACAAAAAAGCTTTCTGAAAACTTCTTACGTGTACTTTTTGAAATAGTAGAAGAAGCTCTTGAAAAAGACGGAATTGCAAAAATCCCCAATCTTGGAACATTCAAAATTGTTGCCATAGAAGAACGTAAAAGTGTCAATGTTCAAAATGGTAATGAAATGATTATTCCTGCTCACAAAAAGGTCTCGTTCACTCCCGAAAAAAATCTCAAAGAAGAAATCAACAAACCATATGCACATTTAGAGACGTATGTTTTAAAAGATGATGGTCCTGTTGATTCTTATTCTGACGAAGAAGAGGATGAGGAATTGGAAGAGGCAGTAATAGATTCACAAGAAACATCGCAAACAACCATTTCCGCTCCAATAATAGAAAGCGCCATCAACACTGTTGAAACTCCGACAGAAAACGTTGGTTCAAGTTATGGAATAAGCAACACAGTCAGCCAAGAAAACACACAGAATAATACTTATATCAACAATTCTAACCCATCTAATATGACTGACAATAATTTATCAAGCAATGACATTGAAGGAACTCAAATCAATAACGAGAATCCTACAAATACAAATGACATTGAAAACACGGCAACTTCTCAAAGCGAAGTGTCATCGAATTTACAAAAAGCAATTGTTTCAGAAGACACGACAACGTCAACACCTGAAACAACATCTGAGATAACACCTGAAGAAACATCAGTTTCGACTGGAATGGCATCTGAACCATCATCAGAACCATCCGGAAATGTGTCAACATCCGTTATTACACCAAATGACAATAACGAGACAAATACAACAGTTGACAATACAACGACAAATACAGAAGTCGTTTCAGAGCAAGTCTCTTCTATCGACAATGTTACAGAATCAGAAGTAAAAAAAGAGTCGAATGAAGTTGAACTTACTTCTACAGAAGAATCATCTCAACCAGCAGAACCTGTAAGTGCTGAAAATGCAGAAGGCACTTCTAACAGTGCACCAGCGACATCATCAGAAGATGAGAAAGACGTTAAAAACGAGGTTACAGAAAACAAGGAAGAGAAGAAAGAAAAGAAGAGCAAAGAAGAAATATCCAAGAACAAGAAATGGATACCATGGTTATTCCTTGGTTTAATAATTATATTAGCTCTTTTGTTTGGAATAAGATATGCAATGGACAATAACATATTGGACAATTCTTTCAACAAACAAAACACTGTAGTCGATACGGTTCCCAATGCACCCGTAACCCAAGATTCGACTAAAGCACCTGTCAAAGAAGCGACAAATGAAGATGATCTTTTCGAAACAGAGGCAGTAGAAGAACCTGATTGTTTCGAAAATCCAGATATGTGTAGAAATACAGCAGCAACTTCCGACACAGAAGGAAACACAGCAAGTGAAGATTCAAATATTGAAACACATTCATTTGATCAAACTTTAGTTGATTATATGAATAGCAAGTATCCTGATTTAGACTTCCCATCAACAATCAAAGTAAGAGAAGATTATGTTGTAAAAGAAGGTAGTCGATTAGCACAAATTTCAAGAAACAATTTTGATGGAGAATTTATATTCTGGGGATATATCTATTTCTTCAATACAGATGTATTATCAAAACCAGGAGCTGTCAAGACAGGTATGACATTAAAGATTCCAGATCTGGATGCTAAATATTTAAACACAAAATCGTCAACATTCAAAAAATTGGCAGAAGAAGTAAATAATTTAGCTTCAAAATGAAATAAAGGTTAAAATGAACTCATTGTGATTAAATATTGTTAATAGAGCAAATAGTCAAACAATATTAAGCAAGAAGCATAGTTTTCAAATTAAAGAATAAGAAAAATAAACAAATAAATATTTTTTGTAAAATGGACCAGATTGATATTAGAACATTGAACGAGAAGATTGAAAAGCAAAGTTCTTTCGTTGACATGCTTATGATGGGAATGGACAAAACCATTGTCGGACAAAAGCATTTGGTTGAATCATTGTTAATCGGACTATTAGCAGACGGACACGTATTATTAGAGGGTGTACCAGGTTTGGCAAAGACGTTAGCAATAAAAACTTTGGGTGAATTGATAGATGCAAAATACAGTCGTATTCAGTTTACTCCTGATTTGTTGCCAGCAGACGTTGTTGGAACGATGATTTATAGTCAGAAATCAGAGGAGTTTAACATAAAGAAGGGTCCTATATTTGCCAATTTAGTACTTGCAGATGAGATCAACCGTGCACCAGCTAAAGTACAGAGTGCACTACTAGAAGCAATGCAAGAGAGACAAGTAACAATTGGAGAAGAGACATTCCAGTTACCAAAACCTTTCTTAGTATTGGCAACACAAAACCCAATCGAGCAAGAAGGTACATATCCATTACCAGAGGCACAAGTAGACCGATTTATGTTGAAAGTGCACATTACCTATCCGAAACCAGAAGAGGAAAAATTAATCATTCGTCAAAACATCAAAAAGGAAAAGACAGAGATTCAACCTATTTTGAAGCCAGAAGATATAGTAGCAGCAAGAAAGGTTGTTCAAGAAGTGTATTTGGATGAAAAAATCGAGAGATACATTGTTGACATTGTCAATGCCACACGTTTCCCTGATTCATACAAATTATCGGATTTAAAAGAAATGATTTCTTTTGGTGGATCTCCACGTGCATCTATCAACTTAGCATTAGCATCACGTGCATACGCATTTATCAAACGTAGAGGTTATGTTATTCCAGAAGATGTTCGTGCAATTTCTATGGACGTACTTCGTCATCGTATTGGATTAAGTTACGAAGCAGAAGCAAACAATATGACATCAGAAGATATTGTCAACACTATATTAAACACTGTTGAAGTACCTTAATCGTTTATTCTTTCAGGACTGATTCCTATAAATATTAAAAGCGATGAAAGATACAAACGAAATATTAAAGAAAGTACGTAAAATAGAGATAAAGACGAAGGGGCTCTCTCGTAATATATTTGCAGGAGAGTACCACACCGCCTTTAAAGGTCGAGGTATGACCTTCTCTGAAGTACGAGAATATCAATATGGTGATGATGTCAGAAACATTGATTGGAATGTAACAGCCCGATTCAACAAACCATATATAAAGGTGTTTGAAGAGGAACGTGAAATGACAATGATGTTATTAGTGGATGTTTCTGGTAGTGGTGAATTTGGAACCGTCAATCAAATCAAAAGAGATATGATGACAGAATTAGCTGCGACAATCGCATTCTCTGCCATTCAAAACAATGATAAGATTGGTGTTATATTCTTCACCGACCAAATAGAAAAGTTCATACCTCCTCAAAAAGGTAAAAAGCACGTACTTTATATTATCCGTGAATTATTAGGGTTTGAGCCACAAAGTAAAAAAACGGATATACAAGGAGCTTTGCAATACATGACCAATGCGATTAAGAAAAGATGTACAGCTTTTATCATTTCCGATTTTATTAGCAATGATTTTTCGAAATCATTAACAATCGCCAATCGAAAACATGATATGGTAGCATTACAAATTTACGATCGCAGAGAAATGGAACTTCCAGCTGTTGGTTTATTAAAAGTAAAAGATGCAGAAACTGGTAATGATATGTGGATTGACACATCTGACAAGAAGTTACGCAATAGTTACCATCAATACTGGGACAATAGGCAAAACGAATTGAAACAATATTTCAATCAAAGTGGTGTCGATTTCACCACTATTGCCACAGACGAAGATTATGTAAAAGCTCTTATGAAATTATTCAAGCAAAGGATTTGAGATAAAATAAATTTATCATGAAATCAATAAAACGATCTGTATTTCTTTTTATTTTTACCATACTAGGTTTCTCTGCCATGAGTGAAGCCATAGATGTTAATGCAACACTTACACCCAAAGAAATAAAAATTGGAGAACAAAGTTGCATTCATTTCGAAATCACTCAACCACAAAGTGCGAGCATAATATTCCCTAATTTTTTTAATGACACACTCGTTCCCGGCATTGAAATTATTCATGTTTCAAAATTAGATACAACCAAAGGTGACAATGGTGATATTAAAATATCTCAAGATATAATCATCACATCATTTGATTCTGGAAGTTATACAATTCCAGCATTTAAATTTGAAGCAAAGGTGAAAATTTATGAAACCGAGAAACTATTTCTTAATGTCAACACGATAGAAGCAGATTTTGTACATTCACAAATCACGGATATTGAAGACAATTATGAACCTGGAATAAACTGGAAAAGGATTTTTCTCTATTTATCAATCTTTGTTATCTTAGCTGGTTTAGGATTTATTGGTTATACCATATATCAATATTTCAAACGAATCAAAGAGACAACAGACAATGATATAAAAGAAATAGATTCTAGATTACCTCATGAAATTGCACTTGAAGAACTTGATGTAATCAAAGAGGAGAAAGTTTGGAAACAAGGACAAACAAAGCAATATTATACGAGTATAACAGACACATTGCGTCAATATTTTGAAAAACGATTCAATATTGCAGCAATGGAAATGACATCCTCAGAAATAATAGAATCCTTGAAGCGAAACAATGACGCATCTCCTGTCGTTGATAATATGGAACAAATATTTTCCACCTCTGATATGGTTAAATTTGCAAAGCAAGAACCAACATTAGAAGAAAACGAACTAAGTATTTTTAATGCTTATCGTATTATCAATGAAACCATCTATATTCCTCCTGTAGTTGAAGAAAAAGATACGGAATTTACCATAGAAATTGATGATGAATTAAAGAATAAACTCAAATGAAAGACAAAAATTCAAAACTGATATACATTAGTATCTCGATATTTGTATTAGCAGTTATTGCCGTTATCTGTAAAATACTATTAGATTCAGATGTATTTGCAAGTCTAAAGAGTGTTTTATTCCCTTCTGACAATTCATCTGATGTGAATAAGATCATAGAATTTGCACATCCTAAATATTTATATTTATTACTAACGCTAATTCCATTAGCAGCATGGTATATTTATAGAAGGAAACGCACAACTGCCAATTTACAAATCTCTACTACAAAAGCGTTTGAAGGTGTAGAAAAAAGTTATAAGTATTACTTATTACATCTTCCATTTGCTCTTCGTTTAGGTGCGATTGCGTTACTTATCATAGTTCTTGCTCGTCCACAATCTTCCAATTCATGGTCTAATAAAGATATAGAAGGAATAGACATTGTTATGGCCATGGATATCTCAGGTAGTATGATTGCAGAGGATTTAAAGCCGAATCGTATGGAAGCTGCCAAAAAAGTGGGTGCAGAATTCATTGGTTCTCGTCCCAACGACAACATTGGTATTGTTGTATTTGCAGGAGAGAGTTTCACTTTAAGTCCACTAACAACAGACAAACCATCTTTAATTAGTCTGATGAACAACATAACAGACGATATGATTACGGAAGATGGAACTGCAATTGGTATGGGATTAGCGAATGCTGTCAATAGAATCAAAGACAGTCAGGCGAAATCAAAAGTGATCATACTCTTAACCGATGGATCAAACAACCGAGGAGAGATTGATCCGTTAACAGCTGCAGATTTAGCAAAAGCTTTTAATATTAGAGTCTACACAATTGGTGTAGGAACGAAAGGGTTAGCGCCCTACCCTGTGAGAACAGTTTTTGGCATTCAAAGACAAAATATAAAAGTGGATATTGATGAAAAAACATTACAGGCCATTTCAGACAAAACGAATGGTCAATATTTCCGTGCCACTGATAACAAATCTTTGAAAGCTATATATGCTGAAATTGATCAACTGGAAAAGACGAAATTACAGGTAACTGAATATTCCAAGAAGCAAGAAGAGTTCTTACCATATGCTTTAGGAGCATTACTTTTACTTCTTATCGAAGTGATTTTAAGGAATACTGTATTACGTCATATTCCATAAATGTAGAAAGGAGATTATTATGCTATTTAGATTTGCAAATCCACAATATTTATATCTACTAATTATAATTCCGATATTAGTAGGTTGGTACACATATACAAGGATACAAAGGAAAAATGCTTTGAAAAAATTCGGAGACATTACACTTTTGAAAAATTTAATGCCCGGAGAATCTAAAATCAAACAAAATTTAAAATTTGGTATTCTATTGTTAGCCATAACTGGTGTAATATTCGTTATTGCAAGACCACAATTTGGTTCAAAGCTTGAAACTGTAAAGAAAAAAGGATTGGAGGTAATGATTGCATTAGACATTTCCAATTCAATGATGGCACAGGATATTCGTCCGAACCGATTGGAAAAGTCGAAACAAATGTTATACAAATTACTAGATGAACTCAATAACGACAAGTTTGGAGTCATCATCTTTGCGGGACAACCCTTCACGCAATTACCCATTACGACAGACTACCAAGCAGCTAAGATGTTTATTTCTTCTATTCAACCAGGTATAATTCGTCAACAAGGTACTGCTATCGGTGCTGCGTTAGAATTAGCATCACGATCTTTTTCTGAAGAAGAAGAAAACACGAAAGGTCAAGCTGTTATCATCATCACAGATGGTGAAAACCACGAAGATGATGCTGAAAAAATAGCAAAAGAAATGGCTGCTAAAGGGATTCAAATAAACGTTATAGGTATTGGTAATCCCCAAGGCTCTCCTATTCCTATGGAAGGTTCCTCTGGTATGAAGAAAGATAAAAATGGAAATACAGTCATCACAAAATTAGATGAATCAATGTGTCAAAGGATAGCAATGGCTGGAAATGGTATTTACATTCATGCAGACAATACAAATGATGCCATCACAGCTATGCAAAAGGAATTAGAAAAAATTTCCAAAGGCGATGTCGATTCAAAGCAATACTCAGAATATGAAGAACAATTTCCTCCAATCGTTTGGATTGTTTTAGTTCTTCTTATAATTGAGACTATTATTTTAGAACGTAAAAACGGCTTATTCAAAGGTTTTAAATTATTTGATTAATGCAATATGAATAAAAAAGAGATCATCATAATTAGCATTGCGGCAACTATCATTCTTGTCCTACTAATTCTATTATTATCCAATAAAGAATCCTTATCATTTCATCAACCCGATGATTATATTAGCAAAGGAAACGATTATTTCGATGATGAGGAATATGACAAATCTGTTATCGAATATGTAGGTGCGACGACAAAAGATTCCACAAACACAGGTGCCTTATACAATAATGCCAACGCAAGTTACAGAAAAGGTCAATATGATGCTGCCGATAAATCATACGAAGATGCAGCCAGATCTACATTTAAGATCAATGCTCCAGAAGAGTCTAAAAATCTTGTGTCAAGCATTTTTCATAACAAAGGAAATGCAGGTATGAAACAAGTAACTCCTCTTGATTCTATCCTTATGACAAATGAGATGATAAAGGAAGCCGAAGCACAAGGTAGAAATGTAAATGATGTGAAGCAACAATTCTATAACTCTTTACAAGAGAATGCAAAGAAAATAGGTTCTCCCATCAAAAATTACAAAGAAGCCTTACGCAACAATCCTAAAAACGACAGTACTCGTTTCAATCTCGCTATGGCTCAAAATTACCAAGCAAAGGTGATGGAAATATTATCTACTATGACACCACCTAATCAAGACAATCAAAACAATCAAAACCAAGATAAAAAAGACGACAAAAAAGATCAGCAACAAGATCAGCAGCAACAGCAGCAGGAGCAAAAGCAAGAACAAGAGCAATCTGATCAAATGTCTAAAGACAATGCCGAAAAAATATTAAAGGCATTGGAAGAGGATGAAAAAGACAATATCAAAAAGAGAAAAGCTGAAAAGCAAGATTCTCGTAGTACAATTGAAAAAGACTGGTAATTTTCCAATCATACAGTTTTATTTGTACGTTGATTATATGTAATTTTGCAAAGATTTTGAAAAGAACTAAAGATGAAGAAAATAGTATTAATACTTTTATCGCTCACTATTGCATGTTTTAATGTTTTAGCAGAGGATGACGTCAATATTAAAGCAACTGCACCGAATGTTGTAGGTATGGGTCAGCAATTTAGACTGGAATTTCACATTAGAAATGCAAAACCAAGCGACCTTCAAATACCTGAATTAACTGATTTTGATGTCTTGATGGGACCATCAACTTCTCAAGCGAGTCAAATCAGTATCGTCAATGGTAACATGACAAAAACAGAAAACACGACGTACACTTACGTGTTGACACCCAAAAGAGAAGGAACCTTTACAATTTCACCCGCACGTTTCACACACAATGGGAAAACCATTATGTCAAACGCACTAACCATTAAGGTTGATTCCAAAGCTGCATCATCTCAACAAAATTCAAGCAATGTTGGCGGTAATAATCAAGTCAGAAATGAAGATGTCGGTCTTTCCGACAAAGACATTTTCTGTGTTGTTGAATATTCCAAAAAGAAAGTTTACGAAGGTGAACAATTGGTAGCCACCGTTAAACTTTATCATAAAGGCAATGTAACAGGATTTGATGAAGTAAAACTTCCTGAATATAATGGTTTCATTGCTCAAGAAATCAACATTGATGACAAGGACAGAAACGCAGGTATTGAAACATACAATGGAGATCGTTATTATGTTTATATTATCAAAAAGTCTATTCTTTTCCCTCAAAGAGCAGGAACAATAAACATTGAAAACGGGAAAATGACCATCATAGCCCAAATTCAAAGAAGATCAAATAGAAGACGTAGTTTTTGGGATATGGACGATTTCTTTAGTACGACACAAAACGTAAAGAAAAATATTATCATCAATGGTTCAAAGATTGAAGTTATGGCTTTACCTCAAGAGAATAGGCCTGCAGACTTTAATGGTGCTGTTGGTTCATATAAAATAGAATCATCCATCAATTCTACTGAAGTAAAATCGAATGATCCTGTTAATGTGAAAATTAAAATCTCTGGTACTGGTAACATAAAATACATAAAGAACCCAGAAATAAAATTCCCGAATGACTTTGAGATTTATGATCCAACTGTAGATACCAAAGTTAACACTTCTGGTAATGTTGTTAGTGGATCTAAGACCATCGAATATTTGACGATTCCTCGTTATGCAGGAACCTATGAAATTCCTTCGGTTACTTTTTCTTACTTCGACCCTAAGACAAAAAAATATAACACGCTAAAAACAGAAGCATATACACTTCACGTTGAAAAAGGAGAAAAAGGAAATGAGGAAACTACCATTGTAGGTTCCAACTTCTCATCTAAAGAAAATGTAAAATATTTAGGACAAGATATCCATTTTATCAACACGAAGGATAAAAGTCTAAAAGCTAAAACAACACCATTCTTTGGTTCTACGGCTTACTACTTATGGTTTATCATTCCATTATGTTTGTTTATCACTCTATTTATTCTTTATAGAAAGCAATTGAAGGAAAATTCCAATTTAGTTCTTGTGAAGAACAAGCGTGCTAACAAACAAGCTACTAAGCGATTAAAGCAAGCTAATATTCATTTACAAGCCAACGAGAAAGAGTTGTTCTACGAAGAAGTGTCCAAAGCTTTATTGGGTTACACTAGTGACAAATTGAACATTCCAATGTCAGAATTGGATAAAGACAACATTGAAATGAAACTTACAGACCATAATGTTGCTCCTCAAACGATTAAGAATTTCATGGATATCTTGCAAACATGCGAATTTGCTCGTTTTGCACCTTCTGAAAGTCATGAATATATGGATGACTTATACAACAAAACTGTTGACTTAATCGGTCTATTAGAAGAACAAATAAAAAAATAATGATATGAAACGAAATATTTTAGTAACATTATTATTACTATTTTCCATTTTTTCTTATTCGGCAGAATCTTTTAGAATCTCCGAAGCAAACAACTTATACACTCAAGAGAATTATAAAGCTGCAGATAGTCTTTATCAAATGATTCTTGAAGAAGAAGGTGTGTCTGCTGCACTCTATTATAATCTTGGAAATGCGAAATATAAGCAAGGTGAAATTGCTCCTGCTATCTTAAATTACGAAAGAGCTTTGAAATTAGATCCCAATAACGAAGATATCCTTTTCAATTTGGAAATGGCTAAATTACAAACGAAGGATAAAATTGAAAATCTCGATAACTTCATCTTTACAGAATGGAACAAATCCATTCAAAACATGTTCAGCAGCAATGGATGGGCAGTAATTTCAATTATTTGTTTTTTACTATTATTAGGAGGCGTCTATTTATATTTCTTTGGGAAAAGTTCTGTTTACAAGAAAATTGCCTTTTATACAAGTATTTTCTGTTTATTAATTTGCATCGTATCCATTAACTATGCAAGCAAACAGAAACACATTCTTGAAACCCACGATACTGCTATCATTTTCGCTCCTTCCGTAACAGGAAAAGGATCACCCGATAAAGGAGGAACTGACCTATTCCTTCTTCATGAAGGCACTAAAGTAAGAGTTAAAAGCAAGCTGAACGGATGGGTTGAAATCCAAATTGCAGATGGTAATGTTGGTTGGATTGAAGAAAAAGACTTAGAAATCATCTAAAAGGGATTAGTATAATTTGTAATTTTTAAACATTGGGAATTTTATTGCCCCCCTAAAACACACAACTATTATTCTTAATATGCAATATAAAGCGATTCATTTTTTGAATCGCTTTTTTTAATACCCTTATAGATGATATAAAACACAATTTTTCAACATTTTTTATTGCATAAATTTCATTAAAACAATGAAATATCTATCTTTGTAAAATAACCAATTAAAATGATTTTATGCAAATAGAAACGATTCTTCTTATCCTTTCGATTTTACTTCTTTTTAGTATGGCAGCGGGTAAAATCAGTTCTCGATTAGGTACACCTGCTTTATTAATTTTCTTAATCGTTGGAATGATAGGTGGTAGTGATGGACTCGGTATTCAATTCGATGACATATCCACAGCGCAAACAATAGGAACCGTTTCTCTCTGTGTAATACTATTTTCCGGAGGATTGGACACACGAATCAATGATATCAAACCCATTATTAAGCAAGGTGTATTATTAGCTACATTAGGAGTCCTATTAACATCCATTATTACAGGTTTTTTGGTTTATTTATTAAGTAAATCTCATATTATAGGTGTTGAGACATCCATTTTAACATGCTTGTTATTAGCAGCGACAATGTCTTCTACAGACTCTGCATCCGTATTTTCAATTTTACGATCGAAAGGATTGCATTTAAAGAACAATTTAAAACCAATGCTTGAATTAGAGAGTGGTAGTAATGATCCTATGGCATACGTTCTTGTAATCACACTGATAGAATTCATAAAACTAGACACCACACCCAACTTCGGTAGTGCTATTATCATATTGATAGTTCAAATATGTGTCGGTATTTTAGCAGGTTTTTTGTTAGGAAAAATTTCTTTATGGATTATCAATAAGATTAACATTGACAACTCATCACTCTACCCTATTTTAGTCTTCACATTTTCCATCTTTATTTTTTCGTTTACCTATTTCATCAAAGGGAATGGATATCTAGCGGTTTATATAGGAGGATTAGTCATTGGTAATTCATCATTTGTTCACAAAAGGTCATCTGTTAATTTTATGGATGGATTGACATGGTTGTGTCAACTATTATTATTTCTCACTCTCGGTTTATTAGTAAATCCACACGAACTAATACCCATTATCATCCCTGGATTAATCATCAGCATTTTAATGATTTTCATATCAAGACCATTGAGTGTTTTTATCAGTTTACTTCCATTTAGGGAAATGAAATTTAAAGACAAAACATATATATCATGGTGTGGATTACGTGGCGCTGTTCCTATTATTTTTGCCATTATGACCTTGGCTGCTGACGTACCCAATGCACGTTTCATTTTCAATATAGTTTTCTTCTGTACATTAGTTTCTTTATTATTACAAGGAACTACACTTCCATTCGTTGCCAAACTACTAAAATTAGACGAACAAAATCATCAACTAAATGCATTAGAAGAATTTGACATTGATTTCTCTGACGAGATTAAATCTGTCACCTCAGAAATAACAATTACAGAATCAGCTTTAACTAATGGTAACAAACTAATGAATCTAAGTTTGCCGGATAAAACATTAGTCGTAATGATTAAACGTAACGATAAATATTTTGTACCAACAGGTAAAACAACACTCATGGTTGGTGACAAGTTACTAATTATCACCGACGATCAATCAGCACTCATCGAAACCTATAAATCATTAGGTGTTATTAGAAAAGAATAATATTCGAATATGCAAACAAAGAAAGAGGCTTTTGTCCAATTGACAAAAGCCTCTTTCGTATTATTCAATCAAATCATTATAGATGGAATAGAATGAAAACGATTGCACCAGATAGATATCCTAACAAGGCCAACCAAGAAATACGTTTTAAGTACCATCCAAATGTGATTTTCTCTAATCCCATAGCGACAACACCTGCAGCAGAACCTACAATCAATATACTACCACCAACGCCAGCGCAATAAGCTAAGAACAACCAGAATACACCATCAGGGGCAAATGCTCCTGTCGCAGCCAAATCATACATACCCATAGCACCTGCCACCAAAGGAACATTATCAACTACAGATGATAAGAATCCAATAATTATATTAATCGCATATACATTCTTATTAAAGATTGTATCCAATGACTGTGACAAATCAGTAAGGATTCCAGCACATTGTAAAGCAGCAACAGCCATTAATATACCCAAGAAGAACAAAATAGTTGTCATATCGATACGAGTCAAGACAAATGAAATCGTCGCTTTTGACTCAGAAGGCATATCTTTCTTACGATGATACATCAACTCTGTATACAACCACAATATACTCAATCCTAATAATACACCAATAAATGGTGGCAAATGAGTGATTGTCTTAAAAATTGGAACAAAGATCAAACTACCAACGCCAAGGAAAAATATAATCTTTTGTTCTGTTTTAGTAACATAAGCCAATGTTGGATTAATAGGAGTCTTCGTGTCAAGTTCTGTAGGTACACCATCTTCTTCATGTTCCATACGTATCATTCTGGATGCAAAAATTAATGGTATGACAACGGAAATAATAGATGGTAAAATCAACGATGGTATAATCATCTCTGCAGAAACATTTCCCTTAACCCATAACATGATAGTGGTAACATCACCAATTGGAGAGAAAGCTCCACCACTATTGGCAGCAATAACAATAAGGCCAGCAAACAACCAACGATCTTCTTGTCTTCTTATTAATTTTCGAAGCATCATCAACATCACAATAGTTGTGGTCAAATTATCCAAAATGGCAGACATAAAAAAGGTAATCAACGCAATTGTCCACATCAATTTTCGTTTATCCTTTACTTTGATTCTATCAGTAATAATAGAAAAACCACCATGGACATCTATCAATTCAACTATCGTCATTGCGCCCATCAAAAAGAAAAGGATTTCAGCCACATCACCTACATGTTCAATAATTTGAACACTGGTAACATAATTAAACACATTCTCTTTCATAGACAATCCATTATCCACCATCGAATGAAGATATTCAGAAAACTCAGACGAAGAAGAAAGAATTGCAGGAGATGCAATAATATAAATAGTCCACAAAAAACTACACAAAACTAATGCAGTTGCAGCCTTATTAATTTTTATTTGATGTTCCAAAGCTATAGCTGTATAACCTAAAAGGAACAAAACGACCATCAAAACTAACATATAACTACGCTATGCGATTATTTTTTATTATTAGTATACATATTTATCATTTCAATAATCGAAGAGATTTCAGTCTCTTCTGTATGTTTTACCATATCACAAACTGGCACATATTGGTAAGGAACAAATTTCATTAACATAGAATAAAACAAATTACCTTCTTTAGTACCATACAAATGAAGAACAGTTCCTGATTGATCGCCTTGTTTCATTCCCCCTATTGCTTTAAAATTTCTTGATTTGTAATTGTTTTCCAACTTGCTAAGTTCTGAATTATCAAAATACAAATCATATTTCACCAATTGAGTCTGCGATTGTTTATCGAAATAAATATAATTGGTTGAACAAGCCTTCACAAGACCTGTAATAAACAAAACCAAGCCAATTGAAAAGACACACATCGAAGTCATTCCTGCTGGAATAGCATCTATGGTAGCAAGTCCTATCAAAGCAGCACCAACAACAAATAAAACAATACCAACTATAGGTGCCTTTTTCTTTCTTTCTACTCTTTCAGAATCATTTACGATAATATCTTCAATTGTAACAACATTATTATTTTCCATATTATTATTCATTTAAAAATTTATTTATTGTATCATTTCAAGGAGACATTGAAAACTCCTCTATTATTAATATTATAAAACGAGTATTCTCAAATCTTTTGTACACTTTTAAATTTTGGCGTCATTTTGCTGTTTTACTCAAGCATAATCACGATTCTATTTCTTCGATCTAATCGAAAAAATAAAATTTTCAAAACTGTCCAAAAAGAATTTTTTAGAGAATCCCCTCATTCAAATAAACAACATCTACTAATCCCTAAAAAGAAATGGTGGTTTATTGAATGTGTATAAAACGCTCTTAAAGCATAAGAGTCTAAATAAAAAATTTTCAAATGATAATTTTACACAGTTGGTAGATATAATAACCTATTACTTTCAAATGCGAACGAAAGACCATCTGCAAGTAAGAACAATGATGGAGCTTTACGAATACGCTTTGCTTAACTATAAATCTACAAAAAAATCTATATGAAAAATGAACTCTGGATGTATTATTCCTTTCTATGGAAGGAACAGAAATTTGTGTAGGTTGGACAAAATCTGTTGAATAGAAATGAACGGCATCTAACTGAAAGACATCGGATGAAGAGGTTGCTTTTTGTAAACAAACATTTTCATCGTTCCGAGAACTCTCTTTGTTTTCATAAACATGAAAACAGAATAAAATTCCCACAAGGATGAATAAAATCTTACTATATTTCAATAAACTCTTCATAAAAATCAGCGTACGAAGTTACTAATATTTTAGATAATCACTATCTTTGTAAGGATTTTTTTTAGAATTACTCTATTAACGACAAGATTTTTTTCACATAAAAATTCTTAATACCATTTAATAATGAAAAAAGCATTCTTAATATCATTGATTTTAGTATTTTTCTGTTCTTGCTCTCACTTAACCGTTAAAGACAAAAGTAGTAAAGCAGAAGTGGTTTCACAAAACGATTCTGAAACGAACGAAATGGAGGCTCGAAAATTCATACAAAACGCCGCAGCTCTTCAATATATTGATTATGCGACAGTCATTAAAGACACGGCTTATATTGGTATTCCATCACGTTACGGAAGAGAACATTATCAAGACAATACCGCTGCTACATTTTTAGGCGATATTCGCAAAGCTGGGAAATTTACAAATATTTTCTGTTGTAAAGTGATTAATACTGGTAACGATTTCATTTGGAATGACAGTATTGTCTCCGGACAAGTTATCGGTTATGCAGAAGTTTCTAAATAAAAGATAAATAAAACGAAAAAGAGACTTTGTCATGATGACAAAGCCTCTTTTTTTGATGTATACTTAAATAAAAATTACTCTGTATAATACAATGCAGGGAAGTTACGACCACAGCCATCATAATCTAAGCCATAACCAACGACAAATTTATTAGGCAAACTCATTCCTAAATAATCAATTTTCACACGATTATTCAAAACGTCTGGTTTACTGAAAAGACTTACGACAGTGACTGACTTAGGCTGAAATTTGGCAATTTCCTTTAAAAAGAACTCCATCGTTTGACCCGTATCCACCATATCTTCTAACAGAACAACATTTCGATCTTTCACGTTAGTAGGAATCGGAAGAACAGGAGTAATACTACCTGTAGAATGCATTCCTTCATAGGAAGTATACTTGACACAACCAAGAGTGATGGAATGATTCAGATATCTAACGAAATCAGCAGCAAAGATAAAGGCACCATTCATCATTACTAAATAATATGGATTTTTACCTTCAAAATCGGAATCCACCTTAGCTGCCAATCGTTTTACAATCGTCTGAATTTCATCAGCAGAGACAAACTCTTTAAAATCTCTATCCTTTACTAACATTATAAACCGAATAAATACGATTAAAAAGTTATCTTATTCTTATGCGATTTCCTTCTTTTTAGGGAATAGAATCGAAGCTAAAATACTCAAAGCAATAATACCCAATATGACTAATAATGATACTGGAGTACTTATTTCTATTTCGCAAAAAGTATGCAATAACATCTTAACACCAATGAAGGCTAACAAGAATCCCAAACCTGTTTTCAAACGACAGAACATATTCATCACATTACTCAACATAAAGAATAATGATCGAAGTCCCATGATAGCAAAAATATTAGAGAAGAAAACAATGTAAGGATCTTGTGTCACAGAAAAGATGGCTGGAATAGAATCCACAGCAAATAAAATATCAGAGAATTCAATTACCAATAAGACCAAGAACAAAGTCGTTATGTATCTTTTACCATCTTTTTTAACAAAGAAATCATGACCTGTCCACCCTTTTAACAATCTAAAATGCTTAGATGCAAAACGAACAACAGGGTGATTATCCGGATCTATTTTTTCATCTTCATCTTTTGCAAAAAGCATTTTTCCTCCTGATATCACCAATATACCGCCAAACACAGCCAAGACCCATGCGAATCTTTGAATCAACGCTGCACTCAAGAAGATAAATGTGAAACGTAACACAATGGCTCCTATAATACCCCAGAACAATACTCTATGATAATATTTTTGTTCAATTCCGAAACTCATAAATATCATAATCATAACGAATATGTTATCAATGGAAAGAGCCTCTTCAATCACATAACCAGTGAAATATTCCAAAGTTAATGCGCTACGATAGTGCTGCAAATTTTCTTCTAATCCAATTAATGGATCTATTTTCAAGCCATGTCCATGTTTAGCGTTTATAGTCATTAATTCTTCTAAAGAATCTACACCATGAATATACTCTCCAAAGAAGTAAATTAATCCACCAAAAATAGCTGCAACAGCTACCCAAATACAAGTCCACATCATAGACTCTTTAAAAGTTACAACATGGTCATCCTTATGGAAAACGCCTAAATCTAAAGCCAACATAAAGGAGATTATCAACATGAAACCTCCAAAGGATAAAAAATCGTAAATATTCATTCTAAGTAATCTTAAATTTTAACGCAAAGATAGTGTTATTTAGTGAACGTATTCTTATTTTTTTTAAAATAATTTCAATAATAACATATTCAAAATTTAAATGTGATTTTTAACAATACTAATAACGTAAGAATCAACACGAATGGTTTCGCATTGCCATAATTTATGATCATATTCGAGACACTTTTGGTACTGAAATGGCATAACAGAAAAAGTATTCAACGAAATATTCATTCCCTTTCCTACTGCTTTTACCAAAGCTTCTTTTTGAGTCCATAGAATATGAAAACGTGTCAATGGTTCTTCTTGCATCCATACAAGTTCATCTTCTGCAAAAACATGATTGCAAACTTGTAAGTTCTTTTCATCCATTATTTCAACATCAATTCCTATTTCAAATTCATCTTGTGCAATCACACACAGATCTCCACTATGTGAAAGATTGAACGACGGTCCATCCTTAAAAAAAGGCTTACCATAACCATTAAATAATATATCTGACTCTTTCAACATGGGAAATGTTTGTTTCAACAAATAAGTGGCAGTCAAACTTCTTAGACGGTCATTTTCCTGCTTATATTTCATAGCATTTGCGTAACGATTCGGAAATTGAATCGAAACAGTTTCAATCATAACGGGTGTCAAATCATGAATATTCATCAAATGCCAATTCATGACTCCTTACATTTTTTAACAATTATCAATCTATTTATATCATTGAACCGCTCGTAATAGACTTCATCCATAATATTTTTCACAAGGTATATTCCCAAACCTCCTATTCTTTCATGATTATTCAAATCAGGATCTTCCATTGTCAATGGATTGAACGCAATGCCATGGTCTTCAAACATAATTCGAACATATAAATCTGAAAATACCGTTTTTACAGAGAATAAGCCTTTTTCACCATCTGGATAGGCATGTTCCACAATATTAGACAATACATCATCTATTGCAGTCATCACCAACATTTTATCCTTATCATCCAAACATGATTTTTTCACTTGTTCATCAAGCCAATCAAGTACTTTTCCCACATTGGCAGAAGTGGCTTCAACCTCCATTTCATCAACAAATAAATATGTCAATACTTCATTTCTTTTGATGGTCATAATCGTTATATCATCAAACTGATCAACGCCATTAGAAAAAGACGACACGTTATTTCTCACATTTTCGCACAACATTTTAGCAGAATCAAACGAACCAGATACAGATTTCAACAAACCATTGGTTCCAAAACGTTCTCCATTTTTATTTTCTGAATCTGTAACGCCATCCGTATAAAGAACCAACGTTTCATTCTGAAACAAATGAAAGAAATGAGAGGTGTACACAACACCTGGCAACCCCAAAAATGGTTGGGGTTCACATTCCACGAATGACATATTTTTATTTTTATCAATCAACACTGGTGGATTGTGACCTGCATTCACATAAGATCCGCAACCTGTTTTCACATCATAAATAGCCATCCACACCGTCACGAACATACAATCCACATTGTCTTTCGAAATAAGAGAATTGGTTAATGTTAGAATTTCACCCAAATCCGAATGGGATAGACAAATCGAATGAATGGTATTTTTAGTAGACATCATAAACATTGCAGCAGGGAGCCCTTTATCGGAAACATCTGCCACGAGAAATGCTAACTTATCTGGTCCCATCCAAAAAACGTCATAAAAATCCCCTGCGGTTTCTTTGGCTGGAATAATCAAAGAAAACAAATCAATATGTTTGTTTAGATTTAGTTTGGACACATCAGGAAAACTTTGTCGCTGAATTTCCGCAGCCATCGTTAATTCTGATTTTGCCATCATGATTTTTTGTGTTTCCTCCACTTGTTTATTCATTATCTTTAAACTGTTTTTTGTATTTTCAACAGCTAAAAAAACGAACAACAAATACGATATCATCTTAACAACAAAATGAGATTTCAAATAGAGCCAATAACTTTCATAATGCCAAAAATTCAAACCGACACAATGCAACTTATAAAACACTTCTACATGATTCTCTAAATAGTATCCTAAAGATGATGATAAAAACAAAGAAACAAGCAATGTTATCGAAACCCAGATTGTAAAAAATTTATCACAATATCTCGCGCTTAAAAACAAGGGACAAAGAATCATCAACACAACATAATAAGAAAAGCACAAATCCAAGAATGCAGTGATAATCAAAAAATTAAACGCCAAAGCATACTTGGTTTTCTGCAACACATTTTTTTTATACAATGTGACACATGCTGGAATGATACTAAATACCAACAAAACAGGAAAAACACAATCAAAGATGTCATAGTTCATATAGTCAAATCCCTTTACCAAAAGGAAAAATAACAATTGAACAATGCCAACACCTAACAATGCAAAAGAAACGAACTTATTCGCATTAAGTTCGTTCTCTTCATATAATGTTTTCTCTATGTTATTTATCATCTTTTATTATTTCCAAAACATCTAACAAACCAGACAGACGAAAAACTTCATATACTGCCGGATTTAAGTTCTTCATCACCATCCTTCCACAACTTTTCATTTTTTGGTTATACATCAAAATTATGCGTATACCCTTGGATGAAACGTAATCCACTTTGCTAAAATCCATTATCAACTGAGTAACGCCTTCTAAATTATTCTCAATTATTGCATTAAAATCATCAGCTGTTGTAGAATCTAAATGTCCTTCTGGAATAACCGTTAAAACCGTTTCATTATTAATTATTTCTGTATTCATAATTCTTACTATTTTATCATAAAACATAAAAACTTTTGTAAAAGTATGTTGCGATATTTTTCATTGAAATTTATCTGTCAAAGAAACATAATTCAATCAACTTATCCAACATCTTTCGTAAATAATCCTTACTAATCAATGGCCAAGCAAAGCCAAGTCGATACAATGCCTTGATTGTATAAGCTGTATCTGACGTGATACGGACACGCATCTCGTATTTTTCACCATCACCTGTATATTTCATCAAATCTGTTGGTGACTCTTTGGATTTGTTGAGATAAGCGATAAAGCCGGTAAAGGCTGACAAATCTTGATTATCTTGTTTCAAAACCTTCTCGAATCGTTTTTCGAACTCTGATTGCTCAACGATATCTATTTTAATACCACGCTTAATCATCTCATTGATGAAATAGCCATAATGAATTTCGTGACAGTTTTTAGCATGGAAGACGGTAAAGCTATCTGGTGTACCAGACAACATAACAACAGCCTTAGCTACGCAGTCAATTGGAGAGTATTCTATTCCTGCATCCATCATATCAACAGGATAGCAGCCTAATTTTTCATATCCAAGGAATTGTTTTAAGAATCCATTACTATAGGAATTAATCTGAAACTCTCCATCGGTCTCTCGTGGCATCAAATTACCCAAACGAATAATTTTACCTCTTAATTTTCCTCTTGATGTTGCATCAATAATAGCTTGTTCTGCCAAATACTTTGAATAAATGTATTTGTTTTCAAGCGACTGACCAATATTCAAATTATTCTCTCTGAAAATGATATCAGAAGGAACATTTCCATTAACTGATTCACCACTAACACTTAACGATGACATCTGGACAAAACGAGCATTCTGTTTTTGCGATAATTCAATCAAATTCTCCACTCCAGAGAAATTATCATTCAACAGAGATTCATTTTTATCAAAATGCTTCACATTCGCTGCACAATTAATAATAGTATCAAACTGATAAGTTGACAATTTATCCACAAGATCTTTATCGGAAATATCACAATTCACAACAGCCACACGATTTTTATCGACCTTTTCGTACCAATCCTCAAAATAATAAACCATCATCATCTCCATACGTGTTTCTGCCGGCAATCCATCTTTGCTTCTTACTAAACAAATTACCTTACCTGTTGTCGTATCTATCAACTCTTTGAATATATGACTACCTAAAAATCCAGTCACACCTGTCAATACCACATCTCCTACACCTTCATTCTTTATATTTGGCAAATTAGAAACAACATTATAATCCAAACATGAATAATCATATTGTTTCTTAGACTCTCCTGATGGTGCAAAGATATCATCCGACTTGGAACCTTTAGAAACAAACGCTGCTAATTTTTGAGGCGTCGAATTTTCAAACAAATTCTTATATACGATATCTATTTGTGCATTGTTACACTTAACAATCAACTGAACAGCGGATATGGATGTTCCTCCTATTGCAAAGAAATCGTCATCTGCATATACTTTGTCAATGCCCAAAACAGACTGATATATAGAACATAATTTTGCTTCCATCTCAGTCTTAGGTTCTTCACCCACTTTCGTTGATTGCAACTCAGGTTTTGGCAATTTCCGTTTATCCACCTTACCATTCACATTCAACGGAATTTGATCTATCTGCATAATAACAGCAGGAATCATATATGGTGGTTTCTTTGTTCCTATGAACGACTTCAAATCTTCAATATCTATTTGATTATCGGCAACGATAAACGCAGCAACAAACTTTCCGCCTGTTGGACTATCATATGCTTGAACTGTGGCATTTTTGATTCCTTCATAATCCCTAATAACACATTCCACTTCCGTCAACTCAATTCTGAAACCACGGACTTTCACTTGTCCATCCCGACGACCAATGAAATCATAATTACCATCAGGTAATAATCGAACAACATCACCCGTCTTATACATTCGTTCGTATCCCACCTCGTGTGAAAACGGATTGGCAACAAATACCTCCTGCGTCTTTTCCGGTCTATTCAGATACCCTCTGGCAACTTGCGGCGTTGCAATACACAATTCTCCACATGCACCAATTGGTAACAAATGACCATATTTATCTGTCACATATAATTTCACATTAGGATTTGCACAGCCAATCGGTAAAAGTTGACTATCATCTTTCACCACAGAATGTGTAACATATGCCATTGTTTCACTTGGTCCATAACCATTAACAAAAGTAAAATTTGTTGGGGGATTGAAAGGAACTAACTTTTCACCTCCTACTAAGAAATGAGTCAACGTTTTACTGGTCGTCGAACTTGCAAACATACGACCCACTTGAGTGGTCATAAATCCAAATGTGATAGCATGTTTATTATAGAACTCATCCAATTTCATTAAATCCATACGTATATCATCTGGAATGACATACAAAGATGCACCTGCCATACAAGCCGTAAACACATCCATCACACCACCATCAAATCCATAACTTGCATACGTGGCAATTCGAGATTGTTGGGTAATATTATTAATCTTTGAATGTGTATGGAAGAAAGCCACAATATTACGATGTTCAAGGACACATCCCTTAGGAGTACCTGTCGTTCCTGATGTATAAATAATGACTAAAGCATTATTCGGCGTAATATCAACTTCTATTTTAGCCGTTTCTGGTAATGATTCTATTTCATCAACATACAAAACTGTACCTTCATATTCATCCAAAAGAGGTCGTAAATTTCTATCTGCAATTAATAGTTTTGCACCACAATCTTTTACCATGAAATTAAGTCGATCCTTCGGATAGGTTGGATCCAATGGTTGATAGGCTGCACCAGATCTCACAACACCCATGGCTGAAATCGTCATATATTCATTACGGGGTACGATAATCGATACAAAATCATCCTTTCCAATACCTAATTTATGGATATAAGATGCAATCTTATTACTCATCACATCCAAATCTCGATAGGTATATTCCTTGTCTTGATAAACTATTGCAATGTTCTCTGGATGATCTTTCACCGCTTCTTCGAACAAGTCTGTCACTGTTTGTGTCGAATCATACTCATATGCTGTTTGATTGAACTGGTTCAATCTGTTTTTTTCATCATTATCAAGAATAAGAATATCTTTGAGAGATGGCTTTTCAACAAACTCAAGCAATGCCTTATCAAAAGACTTAACCATGCCCAATATCAATTCTTCACTAAATTTAGTCTTGTCATAATCTGCTTGATAAACAAATAGTCCATCCTTTAATGCCACTTGAAGTACAATTGGAGCTTTTTCATCAGATGAAGGTAAAGATATCAATTCCGTTGGATAGCCACAGAATGTATCAAACATGAAATTATCACCTTGATAGATAAACATCACATCGGCTTGCACTCCTATTTCTCTACTGATTTCTGCAAATGAATAGATGTCATTCGCCATACTATTCATCAATTGATCTGATACTTTTGAAATCAACTCTCGTGGTGAACATTCTGACATTTCACATAATACTGGCAATGTTTTCACCAACATTGAAACTGTATTACTTACACGAGAATCCATACGTCCGTTATAAACGGTTGAGAACACAGAATAATCTGTATTATTGTATTTAGACAAGATGAAACCAAACGCAGCACATAATAAGCCATTAACTGACATATTATTTTCTTTTACATAATGGAGAACCGACTGGGTCACTTCTAACTTACTTTGTAGAGTAAACGAACCACTGTCTTGTTTGCTTGTCTTGTACAAATCAGAGTTAGGTAAGAAATCAAAATCTAATCCAGACAAAAGATCATTGTAGTATTTACGAGCTTTTGACAAAACTTCTGTTTTTCGATTTTTCTCCTCTTGCAAAGCGACCTCATATCCTGTAAAGATTTCATTCTCTACAATCTGCCCCATATAAGCTTTTGAAATAGAATCAAAAAACAGATTCATTGAAGTACCATCACTGATGATATGATGCATATCAACGAATAGATACAATTCCTTCGCTTGAATGATTTTTATTCGGAACAAACGATCGCCTTCTATATTGTATGGAACAATCAGTTTATCTTTTACTGATGCTATTGAATCAGCAGTGACAACTTCAATGTCATGAACATCAAAAGAATCCGTCACACGTTTTTGTCGAATTTCACCTTCTGCGTTATAGAACAAACGTGTATTGATATAAGAATGAGCAGCAACAGCTTTTACAATTGCATTCTTCAGTTCATCCACATTCAAACTCGTACTCAATTGAAGTAACACAGGAATGTTGTATATTGTCATATTAGGATGAGACATACATTCAACAAAGATTCCTTCTTGAGTTTTAGACAATGGATAATCTTCGAGTTGTTCTAATTCTTCGGTTTGACTATTAGCAAGTATAAATTGCTCCAACTTTTCAACGGTATTATTCTCTTTCAGATCTCGAATTTGAATCACCACATTGAAAGCTTCCGAAAGCAATACATTTAATTTGACACTTCCTATAGAGGTAAGTCCCGCATAAAAGATATCTGTATTAATACCAAAATTAGAGATACCAATAACATCTGCAACTTTCTCAAAAATAGCTTGTTGCATATCATTTTGAGGGAGTACAATATTTTCGATTTTCTTTTCTGGTTTAGGAAGTTTTTTCTTATCCACCTTACCATTCACATTCAATGGAATGCTCTCTATTTGCATTGTAACGGCAGGTACCATATACGATGGCTTTTGTGACAAGATAAAATCGTTCAATGCAGACACATCAACTGTAGTGTCTGAAACAACAAACGCAGCAATGAATTTTCCTCCACTCTTTTCTTCAAAAGCTTGAACTGTAACGTCTTTAATCTGTTCATAAGAACGAATAACGCTTTCAACTTCAGTCAACTCAATTCTGAAGCCACGAACCTTCACCTGACCATCATTACGTCCAATATAATCAAGCATTCCATTCGGTAGCATACGAACAACATCTCCTGTTCGATACGCTCTCTCGTATCCTTTTTGTCTTGTAAACGGATTAGGAATAAATGTTTCAATTGTTTTTTCAGGACGGTTTAAGTATCCTCTACCAACTTGATGACCCGAAATCAGCAATTCGCCTGGAACTCCTATTGGCAATCGTTGAAGATTCTTATCTACAACATATAACTTAATGTTTTTATTAGCACTTCCGATAGGAACTCTATCGTACATTTGATCCACAACAAAAGAACTAATATAGGCGATTGATTCAGATGGTCCGTAACCATTAACCAACTTTAAGTTTTTATCAGACATATCAACTGGAACCAATGCTTCTCCACCCACCATGAAACTACGAAGTGTTTTACATTTGGTCAATTCAACAAATTGTCGTCCAACTTGAGTGGTCATAAAGCCATGGGTGATATCATTGTCAATATAAAATTTATCCAAAGCTAAAATATCCAATCGGATCTCTTCCGGAACAATATATAAGGTTCCTCCTGAAAGGAAAGCTCCAATAAAATCCATCACAAAAGCATCAAATCCGTAACTTGGATAAGAAGCAATACGTGAATTATCAGTTAGGGAATAAATTGTTTTATGACTATTATATAAAGCGACGACATTTCGATGTTCTATCATAACTCCTTTCGGAACACCTGTAGTTCCAGACGTGTATAATAAAACATACAAACTATCAGGAGCCGGACTTGATAAGATGTTCTTAGCTTTCGGAAGATTTGGAATATCCTCTATATATAAAACCGGTCCTTTATAATCCTCAATAGATGATTCGTATTGATGATTCGTAATCAGCAACTTTGCAGAAGCATCTTTCACCATAAAAGACAATCGTTCTTTGGGATAACTTGTATCCAAAGGTTGATAACCTGCACCTGATTTCAAAACACCAATCGTGGCAACTGCCATATATTCGCAACGCGGAATCATAACCGAAACCACATCATTTTTACCAACACCTAAATTATGAATGTAAGAAGCAATAGATTCAGAGATTTCATCTAATTCTTTATACGTTATTTTTTTATCATTGAATGAAACTGCCAATTTGTTTTCATTTTTAGCCACTTGGCGTCTGAACAATGTGACGAAATCAGTCATTTCATATTCTTCTTCTGTCTCATTATAGATATCCAATTGCTTTTGCTGTTCTGTTGGAAGTAGAATGAAATCATTAAAATTATCCTTACACATCATTTCAGAAAGGACCTGAAAATAAGTTTGTAAGAAGCTCTCTACCAAATCATCATTATACAAATCTTTTCTATAAACAACTCTAAACAAATAACCTTCTACTTCTTTGAAAACTTCCATAGATATTTTAGAGACAGACTCTTCCACATAGAGTTGTTCAAACTTCACCATAACATCACCTAATTGAACGGAAAAGAAATGTCCTGGTTGGTAAACAAACATAAAGTCATTTGCAAATCCATACTTAGAAGCAAGTGTCGGAAATGGATAAAAATCATTTGCTATCAATTCACGCAACTGTTTATGCTTATCCAACAAATATTGCGTCACATTGTTTTGTGAAGTAAAATCAGAAGCAATGGCAATGGTCTTTACCAACATACCCATGGTATCTATGGTTTCAATGTTATGACGACCACTTTCTGCCATACAAACCAATGCCTTATTAGAACCATTAAATATTGCCAGGGTATACTCAAAAGCAGACAAAAATAAAGTATTAGCTGTAATTCCGTTGCTCTTAGTGAATTTTGCAATGTTTTCATGAGAGAACTTTCCATTCATTAAAAATTTTTTTATACCTGCCTGGGGTTCTTTCAATAGTAAATTATTCGTTGCAAAATCATTGTCATAGTTAAAATCATCAAAAACAGATGTATAGAATTGTTCTGCCTGCTGATATTCATACGTATTTGTCAATTGCTCTTCTAACAATGAAACATCAAATAGAGAGACTTTCTCTTGTGGTAAATGTTCACCGTTATAAGCCATCGTCACTTCATTATTGAAAATAACATCTGATGTGCCGTCAAATACAATATGATGGGAATCGAATAAGATATAAATGCTTTCAACATCGTCCAAAATAGTTACTCGAGCAAGAACATCCTTCTTCAAATCAAAAGGTTTCAAAAAGGCTTTGATCTCTTTTTCTGCATCCTCTTTAGCTATTTTTTTATAAACAGTTTTAGTCGCTCCTTCAAAAGGTACCATAGAAGGAACGCCATTCACATCTTCTATATGAGAAAAAAACACTGCATGATTTGCCAAGACTTGATCAAAAGCATTTATCATACGCTCAACATCAATATCACCCCTTTTTATTTTTGCTCCAAAAGGACAATTGTAAATTAAAGATGTGGGATTTTTAATGTAAGAGAAATATATACCCATCTGACTCGATGTCAATGGATATGACACTCTTTTCGTATGGAGTGATTTTTCTAAATTTTCTTGTATTTCATCCCATTGTTTAAGGTATGAGTCTCGTTCATTTTCTGGAATCTGCGATATTTTTTTTGCTGTAAAATCACGAATCAAAGAAAACAGCGCTGATTGATTTTCTTTTTCTGACATACTTACCTTTTTTTTATTAAAATATAACACACCAATAAATAGATTCTGAACAATTTCAATAATCCTATTAAAAATCCAGGATTAAACAAATCAAAATACTAAGTTGGCACACAAACTTTTCAAATTCACCTTTTAGTACAATCATTCTCAACAAGATACATTGTCAAGAACACGTATAAATATGACGTATATTGCAAACTTATGAAAAAAGGAGACAAAATCGAAACAAAATATTCAATAATCTATTGGGTCTTTTATAAAATCCCCGATTTTTTTTAATTTTTAAATAAGGATTATAAATCTTCAAAACCACTACAAAGCAATTTATAGAAATCCACTATTGTTTTAAATTATTTTCTTTTGATTCTTTGTATTCTGTTGGGGTCATTCCATACTTTTGTTTGAAACAACGACTAAAATAACGAGAATCTGACATACCAATCATATATGTTATTTGCGTCATTGTATAGTTCCCCTCTTCAATTAATTTTGCAGCACGAGTCAATCGTGTTTCTCGAATGAACTCCATTGGGGTCTGTCCCACTAACGATTTCACTTTCGATAACAAATGCCAACGACTCACCTTCAACGCATCTTGTGCATCTTCTACGGTAAATGACACATTGTCCATATTCGACTCTATCACCTCAATAAACTGACGCATCAATTCATCATCTTTAACATTTAATGGTTCACCTTCAATATCCGATTGAATATCCTCATTTTCATCCTCTTGATTAATCTCTACCGTTTTATTGGACATTCCACTTTGGATCAACGATTCTCTATATTTCTCCTGCCATCTTCTTCTTTCTTCTAAAATATTATTGATTCGAGCTTCCAAATATGGCATATTGAATGGTTTCGTAATATAATCGTTTGCACCGATGTTCATACAATCAATTTTGCTCTGTAAATCGGTTTTAGCGGTCAACAAAACAATAGGAATATGAGACGTTTGTTCGTTTTCGCGAATCATTTTTGTCATCTCAATTCCATCCATCTCAGGCATCATAATATCTGTAATGATAAAATTAGGCAACTCCCTCATAGCAGCTTCATAACCTAATTTTCCATTTGCAGCTTCAATCACCGTAAACCGTTTCTGTAGAACACTTCTCAAGAACTCTCGCATCTGATCATTGTCCTCAACAATCAACAATGTCATAGACTCTTTTGTTGATGCCATCGTCACAGATGATTCTTCCTCTCCATTGTTTTCTTCTGGTTCTTCTTTAACTATGATATCTGTAGTATTATCAAAATGTTCAATTCCAGGCAAAAAGGCAATTGTAAAGACAGAACCTTTATTCTCCTCACTTTCAACTTGAATGGTAGCTCTATGCATATCAACAATTTCTTTCACCAAAGAGAGTCCTATCCCTGTACCACTTTGCTTTGTTAAAGAATAGTCTTGTAATGTAGTATAACGATCAAAAATAATTGACAGTTTATCTTTAGGCATACCACAACCTTCATCAGAAACCACAATTACCCCTTTACCTTCTTTCACTTCAATCTTAACAGTGACTTTCTTTCCTTCTGGTGTGAATTTAAATGCATTAGACAACAGATTAAACATAATAGTATCCACTTTGTCTTTATCCACCCAATAAGTTGCTCCATTGGTCTCATCATCAATTTTGAACTGAATGTTTCTATTTTCAGCCAATCGAAGAAAATTAGCACTACAAGAAGAGACAAATTGACCAAAATTCGTCTTCTCCACCTTCAATCGCATCTTATTGCTCTGTATCTTACGAAAATCCAATATTTGATTCATCATTCTCAACATACGACTTGCATTGGTATGAACCACCTCCAACTGTTTTCTATCCTCTTCATTGATAGAACCATTTTCCAACACATTTTCTAATGGAGCATTGATCAACGTAAGCGGTGTTCGTAATTCATGAGAGATATCTGTAAAAAATTGCAACTTAGAATCTGAAATTTCCTGTTCCATCTTCATCTTCGTTCGCAAACGATAAACAATAGCTGCTACAGCTAACAAGAAAACCAAAAGTAAGGCATACAAACAATAAGCCCAACCACTTTCCCAAAAAGAAGGAAGAACATGAATCTTAATTTCTCTTTCATTATCATACCACGTACCTTCACTATTGGTTGATTTTACTAAAAAGCGATACTCACCTTTAGGTAAGTTTGTATAAGTAGCTAATCGCTGTGTCCCTACATAGTTCCATTCTGTTTCAAATGGCTCCAACTTATATGCATACTGAATATGTTCAGGGAAACGATAATCCAATGCAGCATAACCAATAGAAAACACCGATTGATTATGTTCCAAAGTTATCTCAGACAAGGCACTCACATCTTGATGAATTGGTGAATTTTCTTGATGAATATCCTGTTCTTTATTAAACAACAAAAATCTGGTAAACACGATAGAAGGAGCATATTCCGTTGTTGTGATTTCTGATGGTTTGAATGAATAAAAACCATCATCTGTTCCTGCTACCAAATCACCAGAATATCGACGAATCAAACTATGACCCGAAAAACGATCCGTTCGAAATCCTCTGAACTGACCAAATGATTCAAAAGAGTTGTTTTGTTCATCAAACTTAACAATAGACTCTTCCGATAACACCCATAAATTATTCTGTTGATCTTCTTGTATTTCAAGTAACAAATCGGAAGGGAACATTCTATTTTGTCTATTGTATGAAATGAATTCTGGCGTTTGAAACAAGACAAATTCATTCGACAGGCGGAATAAACCACCTCCATAAGAAGCCATCCAGATATTCCCTTTTTGATCTTGATAAATATCGTAAATACAACTATTCGTCAAATTGGTATTTTCTGTATTATAAAAGAAGAAACGAATGTTCTCAGGTGAATCAAAATCAGAGGAGAAAATTGTCAATCCCTCACTAGAACCCAACCAGATATTCCCTTGAGAATCTTCCATCAAAGCGTGAGATTGATCCACGGTCGGAGGATAAGTGTTTTTCAATAAGTTTTCTTTATGAATGAAGCGATATCCTTTTTCATCTGATTGCAAAAGATGCAACCCCCCATTACGTGTAGCTAACCACAAATGACCTTTTGAATCTTCCAACAAATCACTAATCTCATATGACAAAGGCGAAAACTCATCGGAAACAGATTCACATTTAGCCACCTGATATTTGGAATCAGACTGCTTTGTCAAACATAATAAAGAACGGTCTGTAGCGACCCAAATTTTTCCTTTACGATCTTGATACAAGAAAGAAACAAGTGCAAACTTGGATGGAGAGTTTTGTATTTCTCCATTACTATTCACATAACCGATTCGATTGGAATTCACATCAAACAAACTCAATGAACCATCCTTGGAAGCAACCCATAATCGCTTCATATCATCTTCCCAAAGAGCTGTCACATCCAATTGTTTTCGATTAAAACGATTAAAATCAGCAGCCACATGTTGAAAAGACTCATTAAAAAAAACAGTCTTTATGACACCTGAATTTTCCTTTGCTGACCATATAACCCCCATCGTGTCAGTAATGGATACCTGTTCATCGTAATCATTCAAGAAACTTTTATGTATAGAGAATGTATTGTGATCTAAGACATAAACATTTGTTTCGTTTTTTACAGTAAATAATAAATCACCTTGAAGATCTTTCCAACATTTTTCAAAGGAACTGTCAAATTCTTTCGAAAAAATTACCGCATTATCCAAAAGACGGAAAACGAACATTTGATTCTGTTGCGTTAAAGCACAGCAATAAGAATCATTCATCAAATAGAGAGACACAATTGGTTGTTGTGTAGGCAACTTCACCTCAACCATGCGTCGTTTTGTCTTCTCATATTTGTAGACAACACCTGCCACCGATGACACAATCAGTTCATTTGGACTTTCTATCATAGAATAGACAGATGGATTAGTTCCATTGATAGGAAAGGATGTTAAAACCGTATCTCTACCTTGCAACGAAAACAAACCTTTATTGGTTAACAACCAACGTTTATCATTTTGACCCAAGAAAACAGAGCGTACATCTTCACTATTCACAGATGAATCACCAAAACAGAAACGATCCATTTGAACAGAAGAAAGAGTGTCAATTGTCAGGCGTATAGCACCTGCCGCATTAGTACCTAATAACCAAATCTCATTGTCGTTGAGTTGCAACATCCGACCAGTAGAAAAATAATCATCTCCCCTATTCTCATCAGCAGATGGATATAGAGAAAATGATTCTGTAGTCGGATCAAAACGAAGAACCTGACCAATATCGTTAAGTATCCAAAAGCATCCACAAGCATCTCGCTTCATGGACAAGAATTGGTTACTCACACTTCTTTGTAATTCTTTTGAACTTGCCTTGAAATTTTTAAAATCATAGCCGTCAAAACGACTTAGCCCATTTTTTGATACGATCCAGAGAAATCCATTTTTCTCTTTTATCATATCCATCACAGTGTTTTGAGCTAATCCGTCTTGTACTGTATAAAAACTATAATAGGATGACAATTGTTTCTCATTCTTTATATTATCATAAGAACCTTGCGTCCATCCACAGCAATAGGGAAAGAGAAGTAATAATAATATAAAGAATCGTAACTTCATTCTTCTTTTTTTATCTTTCATTTCTTCTGTTGTGAAAAAAAAATTCACAATAAACATTCCGAAAAGATTTTAGGGGACTTTAATAAATTCCCTTTAATAAATCTCTTCACTTAGCAAAGATAAAAAATAATGAAGAAAAAATCACTTATTAGGGAAAGATGATTTTAAGAAAGGAAGTAAATAAGATGCAGCTTCCACATTATGAGTAAACCACACTCTTCCTTTCTTGTTAGAATAGATAACATATCGATCATAAACGTTACCTTTCTTCTCCTTAAAGCAAGAAACTTCATTAAAATCAATTTCTTTGTGCTTTCCGTGACAATCAAAGACAAAGGAATTTTTTGTCACACACAATGTTGCTGTCGAATAATATATATCTTTCAACAAGACATATAAAGACAAACAAAAAATGAAACCAAAAATAAAAGGGAAAATAACATTTAGCTTCAACCCAATTGTTATTGCAATTAAGGATAAAGATACGCCACAAATAATTGAAAGTGTTTTCCAACCTCTTTTTGATTTTTGCATATCTACGACAAAGCCCTTTTCTGGATTTAATAATCCTTCCTCATTCCATTTAGTCCAATACGAATTTATGTTTTCCTCGCATAAATTTACATATTCATAACCCTCTTTTTCAAACATACTACTTAAATTTTTTATTTCTATTTTAGTTGCGTTCAGTTAACTGATTGCAAAAATAATCAAAATTCGTTTCAAATGAAAAAATTTCAATCATTTTTTTACTGAGCGAATAAAAATTGATTTATCAATAATTTTATGGTTTTTTATTTTTTAGGGGAAGAAGTCCCTTTTAAATATTTTTCAAACGATTCTGTGTATTTGACCTGTAACTGATTATTTTCATCCGAATAGATAAAATAAGCGGCCATATCACTATGAGCAGAAGCATATGCGAAAGCACTATCCAAGCCCATGACCATAAATGCGGTTGCAAATGCGTCGGCTGTCATACAATCAGATGCGACAACTGAAGAACTTAACAAATTATGTTCTACGGGATAACCAGTGGCAGGATTTATAGTGTGCGAATAGCGTTTTCCATCTTTATAATAAAATTGTCGATAATTACCTGAAGTTGCCAAACCACAATCCGTTAGAGAGACAACGGTTTGTACATCTGGTCGATCAATGGAATTTGTATCTGTTGGTAGAGTAATTCCAATATTCCAATCGGTTCCTTTCGAATTCATACCTAAAGTAACTATCTCCCCTCCTATTTCAACCATGTAATTAGATATACCAAGTGATTTTAAATAACCAGCCACGACATCACAAGAATAACCTTTCGCTATTGCTGCAGCATCTAACATAATATTGGGATTCTCTTTTACAACCCTTCCTTCTACAATTTTCACCTTTTGGTAACCAATACATTGTTTCAAAGAATCAATCAACTCCGGCGTTACATTTTCACTCTTCTTAAATCCAAATCCCCAACAATTCACCAAAGGAGCTACCGTCATATCAAACGCACCATTGGTTTGTTGTGAAACATATTGTCCCTTTTCAAACACTTTCACAAAAAAACTATCCAATACGACTGTTGTATCATTCGTATTCACACGTGAAATAACAGAAGAAGGAACGAACGTTGACAAAGACATATCAAATGTATGAAAAACAGAATCCAAAGACTCTGTATTCACACAATTAGTATAGGCTCCATAGGTGATGGAATAATATGTCCCGTGCACTTCCCCACGGAGATTATAATAGTTTAATGATTTTTGAGTACAAGAAGTCGTACCCAACCATAAAAAGAAAACACTTATCAAGCAAAAAATGAAACCAATTTTTTTCATAACATTCATATTTCCATGCAAAAGTATAAAAATAATTATTACTATCCGTTAAAAAATGTCGAATAAAAATAAGGCTGATTTCTTGATGGAATCAGCCCTTTGGTTTATTTTTTGTTCACCACAAACAATGTTAGGAAATCTTCACCTTGATGTCATGCTATTGGATATTAAGAATTTTAATCACTTTCAAACGCAAACACCCATACGGACGCATCCCCACATACTTCTCCCACAGCGGATCGACGCTCAGCCACGCAGCAGAAGTGGGGTCAAGATAGCGAGCACCGTAGTAGTAGAGACCTTTATTGATTAGATGAATTTCACTTGATTTTTTTTCTTGTAAAATCTATGATCAGTGTAATAATCATTACAATAATCACATTGACAATTAAACACGTAGGGTAACTCCCGTGTTGAATGTCACCATTCAGATAAATCCAATATTTAAACATCGGTAACCCAATGCCAAAATCTCTAGGGCAACATAGCCATGCTCTTTCCACATAACTATTTATTGGAATAGAAAGAATCAAATACGAAATAAAGACAACGACAAAAAGAAATATTTTTTTCATTCTATTGTAGGATTTTTGTAAGATTCTATTTCATTGTAAAAACCATTCTGATCTTTTCCATCCTTTGCTTTTGTATATAATTTATTCCACTTTTATCATCTGGATTAATTATGGTTCCTTTAGCCCAATCATCGTGGTCTGCATCCCAAAACGAGGTTGTTGTTAATGAAATTCCTATTGACGATCCTTTTATAGTGTAAAATCCATCTTTGTCCTTAGAACACACATAAATATGTCTATCTTTATCATTTAAATCACCTCCAATGACAGTATAGGTTCGATCTTCATTTTGAGCTACTTTAGTACATTCTCCCGTTGAATCCACCAACCTCACCGGATTCCCCGCACAATACCCATAAGGCGACATTCCCACATACTTCTCAAACAGCGGATCGACGCTCAGCCACATGGCCTCTGATGGGTCGAGATAGCGGGCACCATAGTAGTAGAGACCGGTTTCGGAATCGAGTTCCTTTGCGTTGAAAAGATAAGGTGACTGCCAACCACCGGACTGCTGTTCCACGAAGATTTCGCCGTAAGGGATGTAGGAGATAACCCGCGAGGCGCGGCCATCGTAATCTGTTACCACATTTGTACTTCCCAAATGATCGGGATGATAGAAATAAATATTCTGCTCCTTCTGCGGATTTGACTCTCCGTCTGATGATAAATCATTGTACATTCCATCAATTTGTTTGCTGCAACAGAATGATTTGCCATCCACATAGTCATCCTCTCGGAGAAGATTGTTTTTCGCATTTAATTGTTTGTAACGTTTCTCCATGGCTTCATTTTGACTTATATATATTTGTTTATAATTGCTAACTTTGCACACGTCGACACACAATCAAAAGCCTTTGAAATCCATTATAATGTTTTTTTATGACATAAACAAACATTCAATTTGAAATTTTATCATTATACACAAGTCCACTTTTAATCAAATGTTTAAGGATCTTCTTTGCTTCAGGATCTCCTTGATTAGCAGCCTTTTTATACCATTCAGCAGCTGTATCATAGTTTTTTTGTACATATTCACCTTTCATATAGATAATGCCCATGTTAAATTGTGCTTCAACAAGTCCTTGATCGGCTGCTTTCTTTAACCATTCCAATGCCTTAGGAAAACTTTGTGAAACACCTTCTCCATTCATATAGCTATTCGCTAAATTATATTGAGCAACAACATCACCCTTCTCTGCTGCTTTTATATAATATTCGACTGCTTTGTGAAAATTTTGCACTACACCTTCACCATTATAGTAACAATTTCCCAAATTACGTTGTGCTGCTGTATTACCTTGTTCTGCTGACTTCTTCCACATATTAAAAGCAGATTTAAAATCTTTCTTATGGTAATAGTAAACCCCAATGCGTCTTTGTATCTCCGAATCATCTTGAGTGGATAATTTATTATACCATTCATACGCACATTCATAATCCATTTCTACTCCAATGCCATCATAATAACAGTCTGCAAGTCTTCGTTGAGCTATTGCATCCCCAGACTCTGCTAATTGAATTAATTCTTCTGTTTTTTCTTTTTTTTTCATAAAATCGTTTTAGTATTTATCTCATCCGAATATTAAAATTAATAATACCATTTTTATATAGACAAAATGAAACTATTTATTTTTACTATTTAATGCATATTTCGATTTAAGGGACCTCTTTGTATACAATTTTGTTCATATTCCCATTCATAAGTTTGACGACGATTGGGGAATGGTCCAATTTTTTTCATTTCTTTGTTGTTCATGAAAGACTTTGTATAACGTCTTTCGGGATTAACTTTTGAGGTAATTCCATTTTTCAAAAATTTGCCAGATTCCTTTTCGTAAAGTTTATATCCCCACGTTGGTCTTGAGCTTGATAAAGAATTACCATGAACTTTAGGTGTTTTACCCACCTTTGGTCCAGTTTTTCCCGTAATGAACATTAATCCAAGAGCTGCACATGTATAAGAAGACTCCTTACTAATTCCAAAATATTGTAGAGCTGATGCCCCCCATTCTGTCAACTTATCAAAAATAGGATCTAAAAATGGAATCAAAGACGCATTTTGAAGTCCTTCATCTTGAGGATACCATGCCAATCCAGCCAAGAAATCATCTGAACTAAAATCAAAAAAAGAAACAATATTTCTGTCCGATTTAACAATATCTCCTACTTTAAGAAAGACCTTTTTATCTCCTTCTGAAAAGCCAAATCCTTGCTCCTTCATCAATGCAATGGCATCGGAAGGATTTATATTCATCGACTTTGCCAACGTGTAAGCATTGTCACCTTTTTGCGCCACCCAATTCCCATCAGCATCTTGTTCCCACATTCCATTTGGATCAACCATTTTTATTGGATTGTTTAGGCAATAATTATATGGAGAAATTCCTATATGGTCTTCCCACATTGGATCCACACCAATCCATCTTATATCCATCGGATCCAAGTATCTTGCTCCATAGTAGTACATGCCTGTCTCCTCATCC
>JAKSLB010000024.1 GCA_024401435.1 Paludibacteraceae bacterium
TAGCCTAGGGCGACGCCCTAGGTAAATGAACGATTGTTACAATACGCCCTGAAAGAGCAAAAGAATCATACAGCAAAGTGCATTTGCCCCTTCAGGGCGAAATGTCCATCATCGGTATCTTCACCTAAGGTGTTACCTTAGGCTGTGGGAAAACTGCCCTTTCAGGGCGTCTGCGAGAAAAGAGACTCCTATTCAGCTCTCGTTGTTTGATTAGGGGGGCTTGGTTTTCAAAAAAGAATCCGCAACACCGTATTTACTGGCATTGCGGACTATTTTTGTATGTCTTTTTAAGTTTAGCGGACAGTAATAATTCTTTATCTATCGAATGATAAATCTTTTTCCATCGGAAATGTAAACTCTACCGCTTTGTAATGCGTCACGATGAACGGGTTGACCGAAAAGATTATAGAAAGGTCCCTCTAATTGGTCTGTGGAGTGGAGTAGTAGCAAGTTGGTCGATTCATTGTATGAAAGAACAATGTAGAATACATTGACGGAGTTTACCTTTGTAATAGAATGTTTGCCTGCTTTTAAGTTACTGATGGTTAGTACGTTGTCTGTAATCTTTGCATTGTCCATATTCGTGATGTCGATTCCATCTATCTTCAAACTTGGTGTTTCTCCTGAGGCAAAAACAATGGTTAGCGTACCTGTGTTAGAAGAGGTGAATGAGAACTCTGTTGCAGACTCCATTTTTAAACAATCGGTGTAGATGGTTCCATTCACTGTTGCTGTACCTTTACTGTTTGAATAATTGCAAGAACTGAATTGATAAAACGAAGTATTGGAAGGTACTCTTCCTGTGAAGTGACAAATCATTGATCCATTTGTTTCAATGTTAGTATTGTCCTCTTCCTTTGGATTTTGTTCCTCATCGTTTCCTCCCATATCTTCTCGATTCTCTTCTGCGGAGTTAGAAGGTTCTGTATATAGATCCACCATCTTGTTTGTATAGTTTGCAATGGCAGATGATAATTTATTGTCCACATCGTGGTTGTCATCATCACTTTCAGAGAAGGTCCATTGAAAGTCTCCGTGTTGCAACCGTCCTGCTCCGTATTCTCCTTGGATAATGGAAGGTACATCCTCCGTATTGTCTACTTTTGTGGAAGGCATGACAGATTTGTTGGTGTCAAAATTGCTGTAATAATGACTGCCTTGGTAACTTGTAATTCCTTGAGAAATAGTGATAGAAGGGTCGGTTACAACATATGCATCATAGTCTTTTGATGTGTTGATTCCGCGAATACTTGCGCTTTCAGAATTGCCTGCAGTGTAGATATTGACAGCTCCGTAAGGAATGAAATAATAGTTTCCTGTCATTATGTTTCCGCATGCTTTGATGACACCTCCGTCCTCGCTTGAGAAGGTGGCGTTGTCTTTGTTTCTTTGCGAACCACTTGCGTAAAGGTCGCTTCCTTGCATAGAGGTTAGCATTGGATATTTGCAGTTGCGGAAGTAGTTGTTCTGCATAAAGACAGAACTACCTAATGTAGATCCAGCTCCATATTTTGAATTACCATCATAGTAATTGTTGTATACGTGAGCATTGTAGTATCTGCATCGAGGATGTCGACTGTCCGAGTGGTCGTACCAGTTGTGATGATAAGTGATGTAAAGAGCGTTAGCCTGATAACTAAAAATTCCTTCGCTCAATCCTAACAAGTTGCATTTCCCATTGTCCCAAAAGTGGTTGTATGAGAATGTCACATAATTTGATTTTTTGCAATCGAGAGCACCATCCCCTTTGACTTGGTCTTTGTCGCTTCCTGGTTGTCCATAGAACATATCGTTGTGATGAACCCAGATATAGTTGTTGTCTTGTTGAAGACCAACATTGTCTCCTTCGTCGCTATTACAATAAAGGAAGCCTAAATTCCTCACTTCACAGTAATTTGCATTTTTGAGACGTATTCCCCAACCGAAGGCAGTTGCGTCATTGCCAATGCCCTCGATGGTTATCGGGCAGGAAAGACTTTTCCCTAAATCGATAATGAGATCACCTTTAAATTCAGAATCACTGCTGATACTTCCTGAGTTGGTTATCTTTCCGAGGATACGAATAGAGAAAGGTCGGGTTTCGTAACCTTTCTTTATTGCTTTGAGAATTTCTATGATACCTTTACACGAGGTGGTTGCACCTTTTGATGAGGTGGTGATGTTGCAAGAAATGTTGTCTTTGTTGGAATCAGTAATGTAAAGAATGACAGCATTCTTTTTAAGTGTTCCGTTTGATTGGTATGCTCCAGGGGTGGAGGTTCCTTTGAAAGCGAAGCCACTTCGGTCGTGTGGTTTTACCGTAATCCATTCAGATTCTGTTGATTCTTCAGGAATTTCAGTTTTGTTTTTGACGGGAACAATTTTAAATTGATAGTTTCCTTCCGCCAATCCTATGGCATCGGCTCTTCCGTAAGAACCGTAGTTTCGAATTAGTTCATCATCTAACTTTGAATAGGATTCGTTTGTAGATCGGCAATATACATGATAGTTGTCGAATTGAGGATCGTTAGACCACTCTATATAGCTGGATTCTAACCATCCATTAGCGGATTTGATCTGGATTTTTGCGTTTGAGTTAAAAAACAAACCCAACGCAAGGAGTGATAATAAGACTTTACGTTTCATGAATATAATTTTATGGTTTCAATGGCAAATTTAATAACAATATTTGAAATGGATAACAATAAAAGGAGAAACTATTTGTCAATAAGCCAGATGGTATGCTATAAAAAAAGAAATGTGAAAGGTGATAAATATCTTGTTAGAAATTTTTTTCTTTTCGTGAAATATTCTATTTTTGCAGTCGCTTTCATGGAAATGTTATTTCTATGAATATAAATAAAAAAAAGTCTAATTTAATTAGGAGGATTTAATTATCGCAACAAGACCATTCGTTAAGAAACCAGAGGGAAATGGGAGTACTAACACAAAAGAGGCACATCGTATCAATGAGCGTATTCGTGAGAAAGAAGTACGTTTGGTTGGTGAAAATGTAGAACAAGGAGTATATCCTATAGAAGAAGCTTTGCGCATTGCAGATGAGCAAGAGATGGATTTAATAGAGATTTCTCCGAATGCGGTTCCTCCCGTATGTAGGATTGCTGATTATCAGAAATTCTTATATCAATTAAAGAAGAAAGAAAAGGAGAATAAGGCAAAACAGGCTAAGGTTGTTGTAAAAGAGATTCGTTTCGGACCTCAAACAGATGAGCATGATTACGATTTCAAATTGAAACATGCCATTGGATTTTTACAAGAAGGAGCCAAGTTGAAGGCTTATGTATTCTTTAAAGGAAGATCCATTTTGTTTAAGGAACAAGGAGAGGTGTTGTTACTTCGTTTCGCAAATGATTTGGAAGAGTATGCAAAGGTTGATCAGTTGCCTTTGTTGGAGGGTAAGAGAATGATTATTCAATTATCTCCTAAAAAGAAGAAATGATTTTATTCATATAATTAAATTAAAATTAAAATGTCAAAAGTTAAAACTAATTCCGGTGCCAAAAAGAGGTTTGCCCTTACCGGATCAGGAAAAATTAAGAGAAAGCATGCTTATAAACGTCACATTTTGACAAAGAAGACTAAAAAACAAAAACTAGCGTTAACTCACGATGGTATTGTTGCTTCTGCAAATGTGAAGAGTGTAAAAGAATTGCTTTGTCTTCGTTAAAAAATTTATTATTAATCGATTGTTTAGCTTGAAGTTCTCATTCAATTGAGACGCTAACGGTCACAAAAATTAAAGAAAATGCCTAGATCAGTAAATCACGTTGCTTCAAGAGCAAAGAGAAAGAGAATTTTGAAACTCACCAGAGGTTACTATGGTGCTAGAAAAAATGTTTGGACAGTTGCAAAAAACACTTGGGAGAAGGGTCTTTTGTATGCTTTCCGTGATCGTAGAAATAAAAAACGTAATTTCCGTGCATTGTGGATTCAACGTATTAACGCTGCAGCTCGTTTAGAGGGTATGTCTTATTCTCAATTAATGGGCGCAATTCATAAGTCAGGTGTAGAAATGAACCGTAAGGTTTTAGCAGATTTGGCTATGAATCAACCAGAAGCTTTCAAAGCTGTTGTTGATAAAGTTAAAAACGCTTAATCTTTGTAAGCACTCACTATAATGGCGATTTTCTTTTGAAAAATCGCCATTTTTTTGTTCTGCCTTTTTCTTTTTATCTACCTATTTCTTACTTTTGTATTCGTAATATAAGATTTAAGATTATGGAAAAACCAAATCGTCCTACCATATTGATTACAAACGATGATAGTGTTTACTCTAAAGGAATTTGTGAACTGATTAAAGTGGCACGCGAATTCGGAAATGTTGTTGTCGTCGCTCCTGATAGGGTGCGCTCGGGTATGTCTAGAGCTATAACTCATGCGGAAACGATGCATTTAAACAAGTTGCATGAGGAAGATGGATTCATCGTCTATTCTAGTTCAGGAACACCAGTAGATTGTGTGAAATTAGCTTTTTTCGCTTTGTTTAAAGAAAACAAGCCTGACCTGCTTATTTCTGGAATTAACCATGGCTCAAATTCTTCTGTGAATGCTGTTTATTCTGCGACAGTTGGTGCTGCAATGGAAGGTTGTATCAACAATGTTTCTTCTGTGGCTCTTTCTTTGTGTGATCATAATGAAGATGCGGATTTTTCTTTCATTTTGCCTGCAATAAAGAAGATTATTTTAACTATGTTGAATCATCCGTTACCTTATGCTACTTACTTGAATGTGAATTTTCCTATGGGACAATTAGAAGGCATGAAAGTATGTCGTCAGTCAGATGCTCGTTGGAGTGAGGAATATGATCAAAAAATTTCTGAATATGGAGATAAGTCTTACCTTTTAGGTGGCTATTTTGATAATAGAGAACCTCAGTCGGAAGACACGGATGAATGGGCATTGAATCATCATTTCGGTTCTATAGTCCCTTCGAAAGTAGATATGACTAATTATGAATGTTTAAATGATTTAAAAAACTTATATGGAAATATTAGATAACTCAGATCAATTTGGTATGGATCAAATCGAGAAGAAATCGTTTGATAATTTTTTTCTCGGTTTGTTTTTGTCTGTTTTGATGACATTAATTGTAATGTCTCTTTTAGCAGGTCGTGCATTCTCTTTTGGAAATTTAGAGGAGAGTCTTATAAAAGTGTATCATTCTTCTAATTTTCCCAATTATATGATAGCATCTTTATTCCCATCTATGTTTGTCTTTTTCTTTTTCTATAAAACAGAACGTTGGCAATCTGCTAAGGGTTTGATTGTCTCTGTTTTACTATCTATGGTTTTGATTGTTATATAATTTATGAAGTATTTTATTATAGCGGGTGAAGCTTCGGGTGATCTTCATGCATCCAATTTGATGGCTGCTTTGAAAAAGCAAGATGAAAATGCTGATTTTTGTTTCTTGGGCGGAGATTTAATGGCGGCTCAAGGAGGGAAACAGATTCGACACTATCGTGATATGGCTTTTATGGGTATTGTCCCTGTTCTTTTGCATGCCAAAACAGTACTTCAAAACATCAAGGATTGTAAGCAGTCCATTCTGGATTATCGTCCTGATGCTTTGATTTTAGTTGATTACCCAAGTTTCAATTTGAAAATGGCTCAGTTTGTCAAAGAGAATTTGCCAAATGTGCCTGTCTACTATTATATTTCCCCTAAGTTATGGGCATGGAAAGAATATCGAATCAAATCGATAAAAAAATATGTGGACAAAGTTTACTCTATCCTTCCTTTTGAAGTGGAATGGTTTGATAAACGTGGATATAAGGTTGATTATGTGGGTAATCCGTGTGTAGATGCTGTATCTAATCGTTGTCATAAAAATGAATCTCGACAAGAATTCTTACAGAGAAATCACTTGCCTGATCGTCCAATTATAGCTCTTTTGTCGGGAAGCCGTGTGCAAGAGATAAAGAGTTGTTTGCCAATGATGTTAGAGGCTGCTTCTGCATATCCTGATTATCAGCTTGTAATAGCAGGAGCTCCTTCTATTGAAAAATCATTGTATGACAATTATCTGAAAGAAGGTTCTGCTCATATCGTTTTTGATGAAACGTATGAATTGTTACAACAGGCAGATATGGCTGTTGTGACGTCGGGTACGGCTACATTGGAAACCGCATTGTTGAGAGTTCCGCAAGTGGTTGTTTACAAAATGTCTGGAGGATGGTTGTTCCATCGCTTTTTGGAATTGTTTATTCGTGTCGATAATATTTCGTTGGTTAATTTGATTGCAAATAAACGATTGGTGGAAGAATTGGTCATTGAAGAGTTTACCGTTGAGAATCTAAAAAAGGAGATCAATCGTTTGTTGCAAAAAGAATATCGTGAACAGGTGTTGAATGGCTATGATCAGTTGATAGATATGCTGGGGAGTGAACCTGTTTCAGAAAAGACGGCTCGCCTTATTATTGCAGAGTTGAACAAAACGGGAAAAATGTAGGGGGATTGTTATTAAATTCCTACATTTTTTCTGCTTTTTCCCCGTCTGTTTGTTTTGTTTTTTGAAAAATTCTAATTGTTATAATAATGAAATATACTTTGTTTGTAATCTGTCGCTTTGTGTCTGCCCGATTACTTTGTCTTGTGTTGTTTACCGCAGTAGGACATTTTATGTTTTCAGAAGATATCATTCTTCATTATGATAGTGTTTCCATTTGTAGTGGGGATAGTTTTCCCGCACAATTGTTTTTGGAAAATCAGGTGGAAGTGCCTGTGAATTGTCATTTGATAGGATGGGAACAAATTGAAACGCCTTACATTATTCCTCGTCAGGATACAATCTGTTATCTGTTGTATACAAAACAGGAACGTCAAGGTGAAATTTATAGGAAGCCGGTCACTGTTAAAATTAGAAGTAAACCATTTGTACAGGTTTCTTCTGTTCCGTTACAAGTATGTGCAGGAACCTTATTGCCTTCTGTGCAATATACGGCTCAGAATTGTGATAAAATCTATTGGCAAGAGGAGAAGAGTGGAGTAGAGTATATGGATTTGTCTGAAGTGGGAAAGATTCCGAATGGTATTGAGGAAATGAAATTTCTCCTTGTTGGATCAAATGAGGAATGTCCGGAAGTTGTCTATGAAGAATATTCTTTTGATGTGATAGATCCGACACGTTTTAGGTTGTCTGTTAATATGCCGCCAGATGAAGTGAATATCTGTGGAGATTCATTGCTTTTGTGTGATTATGTAAAACCTTCCATCGTGAAATTGTTTTATGGAGATGATTTGCAAGAACGATTTTACGATTTGCCAACATCAATAGAATGGCGTGATGAGGATACTTTTACCTTGTGCCAACATTCTATTGGAGAGAGTTATGAAAATCAGTATACGGTCAGTACTACAGTAGAAGAATCTGTTTGCCATACAGAAGTATCTATGAAGGAAATCCATGATTTGAAACTTTTTTGTACGGGGAAATCACGACCCACTTATGCTATTTCCTATTCTTGTACAGCTGGAAATGGCGTGATTTATATGGGAGCAGATCAGCCTGTTTTGAATGTGACGTTTAGAAGTTTGTCTGGAAGCGAAGAGTTCGTTCCTGTTTATAAAAACACAACAGAATATAATTTAGAGACGTATAAGTTTCCTTATCGGGGATGTGCTACGCTGTGTTGGCCTGAAGATGAGAAGCAAAACATGAAATATGAAGTGATATTGAGTTGCACAACAACTACAGGCGATACGATTTTTATTCAAGACACATTGGATGTGTCGAGATGTAAAAAGAGCCCGCCGATGATTCAATATGAATGCTTTCCAGAAGACAAACAAGCAGTTTTTTATGTCTCGTCTATGGATTCAATTGTTTCCCTTTCCTTTTATACCACTGAAAGTATTGATTTGTCAGAAATAAAGCGGAAAAATGATACCCAGAAAAAATATAACTATTCACAAACATATGCATTCGATTGGACACGTGTAGATGTGGATTCTCTTGTATACAATATTGAATTAAATTATATAGGATGTGGAAATGATACGGTACGTACGTCTATGAATATGGATGTGAAAAATTGTTCTCCAAATCCTAGAATTTTTTATGGTGCATATTTGTCACCATCCTCTATTTTGTTGCAAAAGGAAAACTGCCAGTCTCATCAATGTTCCAATCAATATGAGCAGAATGCAACAGAGGTTCATATGAAAATGAATTGTTATAATGATACGGTTTATATCAAGTTAAAGGGAGTGGATTTTGAGAAAAAAGAGTCTTATGCTGTGCATATTGAGTCGTTAGATTCGTTTTGGGTTGTTTATCCGTATGAGTATCAGATAGAGAAGACGAATAGTTTTCGATTTTACAATGGAGAATTAATGAATCCCACTTTAGCATTTGTGCCTAAAGGAAATTGTTTGATTAAGGGAGATTTGGAGGGAATTGATTTTCTTTTTTCTATTGAAATAGCAACGCAGGTAATTCAAAATGAGTATTATATATGTCAAGGTGACACATTGGATTTGCAAGCGTTGGTAGCAACAGAAGGAGCATCTTTAAAATGGAATGTGTCCAATACGATGGTTTCGCCATTGAAGGATACCGAGTATTATTTGTATGGATTTACAGAAACAGGGTGTTTGGTAGATGAAAAAGTTATGATTCGAATGTCATATCCTATTTGGTTTCATACTGATGAGAAAACATTTTGTGACCATTCTTACGTGGAAAGAAGTGAATTGTTGCATACTAATGCGCAGAAAATAATTTGGTATGAAAATGAAGAAATGTTGGAGTCGGTAGATTATATTTATTTGCAAAAAGGTAATCAATATAAAGTGGATTTGTTCTCTGCATGTGATACACAATCGTATCTGTTGAATTTGCGTATAGATTCATGTCTGAATTTAAAGAATATTGCAGAAGAGACAGAAGTATGCGATGAATTCAAGATAAAAGCACCTGCATTTTTTACTCCTAATGGAGATGGAATAGATGACAATTGGAGGTTAGACTTGGATGAAAAAGAGTGTTCGGAATGGGTATGCTCCATATATGATCGGTTTGGTAAAGTGTTAGCTGTATTTGAAAATAGGTCAATCCAGTGGGATGGATTGTACAATGGTGTCCCACAGCCATCAACAGATTATTGGTGGGTATTAAAAGTTGATGAACGGAATCCTTTTGTTGGGCATTTTACATTGCTACGATAACTAAAATATTATTCTTTGATGGTCGTAATGTTGAATAAAGTTTTAGCATTTTGTGTGGTTTGGTTGGCTATCTCTTCAAGTGGAAGGTCTTTGACAGACGCAATTTTTTCAGCCACGTATAAAATGTAACTGGTTTCGTTTCTTTTCCCTCTGTAGGGGACAGGAGTTAGGTAAGGACAGTCTGTTTCCAAAAGGATTCTTTCGAGAGGCAGTTTTTGTACGACTTCAGCCACACCCGCATTTTTGAAAGTTACGACTCCATTGATTCCGTAGTAAAAATCACCTAATCTTGCAATTTCCTGTGACATTTCATATGAACCGGAGAAACTATGGAAGACGCCGTGAAGTTTAGACTTGTCAAATTTTTTCAGACAAGCGATTGTCTCAGGAAGGGCTTTTCTGACATGAAGTGCGAGCGGAAGATTCATTTGGATGGCCCAGTCTACTTGCTTTTCGAATGCGATGATTTGTTCTTTTTCGAAGGTTCTATCCCAGTAGAAGTCAAGTCCTATTTCTCCAATTGCGCAATAATTGTGGTGCGAAGTCGAATCGAACAGTGTTTGAAGTTGACTATTGAAATCCTCTTTGACGCTAGTTGGATGAAGACCAATCATGGAAGAAAAAAGGGTAGTGTCTTGACTTTCAAGAGACAACATTTTATTTAAACTCTCAGTGTCTATATTAGGAAGTAGAACTTTTTTTACATTGTTTGAGAGAAGACGAGAAATGACAGCGTCTCTATCATCAGAGAAGTCGTCTTCGTAAATATGAGAGTGAGTATCGATTAAAATCATAATAAAAAATTTTAGGCAAAAATAGTGATTTTTCTTATTGCTGTTGTTATTTCGTGAAAATCTAATTACCTTTGTGTAATTAACAAATAAGAAAGAATGAATCCAGTAGAGATTATTGAAAAATACTATAATCCGTCGTCAGAAGCATATAAAATTTTGATGAGTCATTCATTGGATGTTACGGATATGGCATTACGAATAGCAAAACGACGTTCTGATTTAAATTTAAATTTACAATTTATAGAAGAGGCAGCAATGTTGCATGACATAGGAATATGTATGACAAATGCGCCAGATTTACAATGTAATGGGAAGTATCCATATATATGTCATGGATATCTGGGAAGTGATATGTTGAAAGCAGAAGGATATCCAGAACATGCGTTAGTATGTGAACGACACACGGGGACAGGCTTGTCGTTGACATATATTATAGCACAAAATTTGCCTGTACCTCATAGAGAGATGTTACCAGTAAGTTTAGAGGAACAAGTGATATGTTTTGCAGATAAGTTCTATTCCAAAACGCATTTAGGAGAAGAACGAAATGTAAAACAAGCGAGAAGCAAGTTGGAAAAATATGGAGAAGAAACATTAGCCCGATTTGATAAATGGGCTAAGATGTTTTTGTAGTCTGTTTAAAATTATTTTAAAAAAGCGTTCTTTAATAACGATTTTTTTTGTAATTTGCGCCCGTTTTTGAGTACTAGTGTGTACTATATAAAAAAGGTCGTTAAATCGGTCGGAAGGAGAGATGCTCGAGTGGTTGAAGAGGCACGCCTGGAAAGCGTGTATACGCCCAAAGTGTATCACGAGTTCGAATCTCGTTCTCTCCGCGCTAAAATTGATTAATAATTAATATCAGTAATAATTAATAACTAAAAAAATGAAGAAAATTTTTGCAACATTAGCAATTTTTGGAGCTATGACATTTGGCTTGACTTCAAATGTTTTGGCTCAAGACGAATTAAGCAGTGACGAGAACACTACAGAAGCAGTTGATGAATCAGCTTCATCAGAGCAAGCAGAGCCAGCAGCTGCAGCTCCAGCAGCACCAGCAGCCGCAGCGCCAGCAGCTGCAGCACCAGCAACAACAGATGATGGTGAAACTAGTATGTTCAAGGCTTTGAAAATCAAATTCATCGAGGGTGATGCATTCTTTATGTCATTCGTTGCATTGTGTTTGATTTTAGGCTTGGCACTTTGTATTGAACGTATTGTTTATTTGAGCTTATCATCAACAAACTCAAAGAAGTTGTTGGAATCAATTGAAGAGAAATTGAACGAGAAAGACGTAGAAGGTGCTATGGAATTATGTCGTAACACAAGAGGTCCTATTGCTTCTATCATGTATCAAGGTCTATCTAGAATTGAAGATGGTCCAGATGTTGTTGAGAAAACAGTAGAGTCTTACGGAGGTGTTCAAATGGGTGGTTTGGAAAAGAATGTAACATGGATTTCTTTGTGTATCGCTTTGGCTCCAATGTTAGGATTTATGGGTACTGTAATCGGTATGATCCAAGCATTCGATAAGATTCAACAAGTAGGTGATATTTCTGCTACAGTTGTTGCCGGTGGTATTAAAGTCGCTTTGTTGACAACAGTATTTGGTTTGATCGTAGCTATGATCCTTCAATTGTTCTTGAACTTTATTTTGACTCGTATTGAGGCAATGACAACTGAAATGGAAGATTCTTCAATTTCATTGTTAGACATTGTTGTTGCATACAATGAGAAAAATAATGCATCTAACAGTGAGACGGTTACTACTTTTAACAACCAACAAACAATTGAATAATCAATCTTAATTTATTTGATTATGAAAGATAGCAAAATTTCATCGTTTGTATTATATGCACTGATGGCAATTACTGTAGTAGTTTGTGCATTTTTTTACATAGGTGACACAGAATCATGTTCAACAACAGCAGGAACTCTTGATGCTCCAGTTTACACTTCTATGTTAATCAATTGGGCTTATATCTTGATTGTTATTGCAGCTGTAGCTACTTTAGGATTTGCATTAATGACTTTTGTTTCAAAAGTTCTCTATGATGTAAAATCTGTAATTGTTCCAGTAATTGCTGTTGCTGTATTAGCTATTGTGTTGTTATCAACTTATTTTGGTGCCGATACAACACAAATGAATATTATTGGATACGAAGGTTCTCAAGAGCCATGGGTTTACCGTGTAACTAATATGTGTATTGTTTCTTCTATTGTCTTAGCTGCAATAGCAACAATTGCTACATTATTCGGTTCTTTGGCTAAAAAATTCTAATAAGTAATTATGGCTAAAAAGAAAAGAGAAGTACAGGAAATTAACGCTAGCTCAATGGCTGACATTTCTTTCTTGTTGTTGATATTCTTCCTCGTAACCACTTCTATGGCTACAGATAAGGGTTTGGCTCGTAAGTTGCCTGCTCCTGTAGAAGAAGCTCAGGATTCGACTCAGGTGGATATCAAACAACGTAACATTATGCAAATCCTTATTAATAGTAATGACTTGCTAATGGTTAATGGTGATGTGATTCCTGTTACCAAATTGAAAGAAAGAGCTAAAGAGTTTATCGCTAATCCTAATAATAGTGAAAATTTACCGGAGAAAAAACCGGAAAATATTCCTTTCATGGGTACGCAAAATATCACGAAAGATCACGTTATTTCATTACAAAATGACCGTGGTACTTCATATCAAGCATACATTGATGTTCAAAATGAATTAGTGGCTGCTTATTCTGAACTTCGTGATGAACTATCGAGAGAAAAATTCCAAGGTGTTTCTTACGCTGAATTGGATACTGCTAAACAAAAAGCAATTCAAATATATTATCCTCAGCGTATCTCAGAGGCAGAACCTAAGAATTATGGTCAACAAAATCAAGGAGGAGCTCAATAATGGCAAAATTTAGAAAAGACGGTGGCAAGAAATTGCCTGCAATTAGTACCTCATCTTTGCCTGACATCATCTTCATGTTGTTGTTCTTCTTTATGACAACAACTTCTATGAAGGAGGTCACTTTAAGAATTGACCAAAAGATGCCAGAAGCAACTGAATTAACCAAATTGGAGAAAAAATCTTTGGTAAAATATGTCTATATTGGTATCCCAAAGAAAAATGAGCAAAAAAACTTCGGTGTTGAATCTCGTATCCAATTGGATGATGCTTTTGCACAAAGTCCTGCTGAGGTAGAGTCTTACATTGCTACTAAACGTGCTGCAATGAAAGAGGAAGATCAACCTTTTATGATTGTTTCTTTAAAAGTTGATAAAGATACTAAAATGGGTGTCGTTACTGACGTGAAACAAGCTTTAAGAAAGGCTTACGCTTTGAAAATTAATTATACAGCTTTCCAAAGAGCTAATAATTATTAATCAAATGATACTTACAATTAAAGAGAGAAATCTTTTGGTTTCTCTCTTTTTTTATTCTATGGGATTCCTAAATTGCTTCGCTACTATTTCCAACCTGGTGTCGAAAATAATATAAACAAAATGCTAGATAAATATGAAAAAAATTATTACAACAGATAATGCCCCTAAAGCCGTTGGTCCTTATAGTCAAGCGGTAATGGTAAATGATACTTTGTATGCTTCTGGTCAAATTGCTATTAATCCAGAAACAGGTATGATGGTTGATTCTTCTATCGAACTTCAAACGAGACAGGTTATGTCGAATTTGAAAAGTTTATTAGAAGCTTCAGGTCTAACTTTTGATAACGTAGTTAAGACTACTGTTTATTTGAAAAATATGGATGACTTCTCGGTCGTTAATTCCATCTATGCAGAGTCTTTTAAAGAAGATGCACCTGCACGTTCGTGTGTGGCAGTTGCTTCTCTTCCTAAAAATGCTTTAATTGAAGTCGACCTTATTGCTGTAAAGTAAAATCTTTTTGAATCTGTAATATTGTATCATTATTTTTTTATTACAGTGGTTCTAAAAGCTATGTCAGTCCTTGATATAGCTTTTCTTTTTATCTTCTTCCCTAATTCGCTTATGGTTGATGACGTTACGAATAACATTACAATTGGGTAAAAAGAAGCAAAAACAAAAAACTTTTAATGAATATTTTATGTCTATGTGGACCTGAGACATATAATATAAAAAATTATGAAAGTTATAGTAAGTCTATGTTTCCTAGATAATTAATAATAAAAAAACAAGCCCTACAAATGTAAGACTTGCTTTCTAGAAAACCATAAAATCTTATATTGAAAGGGGTTTCACAACCATATTACAAAATTAGAGTTAAATTTTAAACTGACAAATATATTCCCATAATTTTTTCAAAAAAATAGAAAATATTTTATTGCCCTTTTTTTAATACCATTTCACAATTTTTACAATCGAAAAACAATTGAATTTCTTTATTCGTATTACTTACTAAATAGAGAGGTTCATTAAGTTTTTCTTTTGTTTCTTTTGGACAGAATCCTAATGCATATTTAATGCAATGTTTACATCTCATTAATTCTGCATCTTTAGGTTCTTTTATTTCAAATGAATCATCAATCTTATTTACGTTATGTTTTTGATAAAATAAACGAGCCTTTTGATTATGCACATTCCCTCTGTAGTCTAATTGGTCTTGTACATATGAATGGTTTGTCTCTTTTCGTTCGATTGTGTTTCTAATTCTACTGTTTTCTCTTTCTTTTTCTATTTGTGAAATCAATTGTCGTCTGACTTCCGCTAACGTTGATGTTTGGAAAAAGTAGACATTTTTTGTGTTAATCTTCACATCCTCTATAAGAAAGTCGGTATCTCCACTTTTCTTTAATGTGCGTACAATATTATCTAATTGTTTTTCTGGATTATTAGCAATCTCTTTAATGCAAATCAATTCTTTTTGCGATGTTTTCCCATCTTCGTCTGTGATGGAGAAAAGGAATCCGTTGTCTTTTTCTTCAACAAGAATAGTTGCCCTGATTTTTCGTTCTGCGGATTTTTTAGATAAGAGAGATTCGAATTTCTGATCAAAATTGCGGAATAGGATAGTTCCTGGTTTTATGGCAATTCGTTCTGCTGGTGTGATTTGATATCCATCAGCTCTATTTGCTTTAAATCCGCAAAACTGTTCGTCTGTATTTAAAAAGCAGAATCCATCTCCGTTATTTAGTTCTTTTGTGGTTTGTATGGTAATCGTATGTGAATCGCATTTTATGACTTTCCCAATCTCTTCACCAAAGGATTTGGGTGTGTTAAAAGAAAAAATGTTTTTGTTTCTTCCGTGTAAGAAATAATTTGTTGAGCCTCTATGAAAGCTTTTTTCAATGTTAGGAAGGAAGAAAAAAGTACATTTTCCAGAACTTGCTTGGTGATATTGATCGTTACCTTCTAGTAGATTGTCAAGTTGTTGGCGATAGTAGGCAGTGACATTTTTTACATAGTTGATATCTTTTAATCTACCTTCAATTTTTAATGAACTAATACCTGCGTCTATCAATTCTTTTAAATGAGAGGATAGATTGAAATCTTTTAATGATAATAGGTATTTATCCTTAGCAAGAATTTTACCAGTTCGGTCTTTTAGCGAGTAGGGGAGTCGACACATTTGTGCACAAACACCTCTGTTGGCACTCCTTCCGCAAAGACTTTGACTGAGGTAACATTGACCGCTATAACATACACAGAGGGCACCATGGACAAACCCTTCCAGTTTAACATTCGTATGTTCGTGAATTTCTTTGATTTTATCAATGCCCAGTTCTCGAGCTAAAACGACCTGTTCGAATCCCGCATGTTCAAGGAACTGAACTTTTTCCACACTTCGGTTATCCATTTGTGTACTTGCGTGAAGAGGAATAGGAGGTAAATTAAGTTGAGTGAAACCCATGTCTTGAATAATAAGGGCATCAGTTCCTATATTATAAAGTTGGTGAATCGTCTTTTGGGTTTGTTCTAATTCTTCATCCGTTAGGATGGTGTTTAGGGCAACATATATTTTAGCGTAGAATTTGTGAGCGTAGGTGATTAGTTTTTCAATATCTTCGATGCTATTGGAGGCGTTCGCTCTGGCACTAAATTGAGGAGCTCCGATATAAACAGCATCAGCACCGTGATTGATGGCTTCAATACCATGCTCGATAGTTTTCGCAGGAGATAGAAGTTCAATCAATCGCATGAGAAGATTTATTTGATTTTGTTGATATCAAATGGAGTGCTTTGATAGACGAAGTAATTTAACCAATTGACAAATAGTAGATTGGCATGGCTTCTCCAACGGACAATAGGCTTCTTCTCAGGATCATCGTCTTGAAAATAGTTTTTAGGAATATCTATCTCTAATCCCTTTTCTTTGTCACGGAAATATTCGTCTCTCAATGTGTTTGGAGCATATTCAGAGTGCCCCATTACGTAAATTTCTCTTCCTTTTTTTGCTTGGACAATATAAACACCAGCGTCGGGAGATTCAGATAGTAGTTTTAAGGAAGAATTTTTAAGAATATCTTCTTTTCTAACTTCTGTATGGCGACTGTGAGGAACGAAAAATTCATCGTCAAAACCTCTGAAAATAGGGTTTTTAGGATCTAGAACCACATGTTTGAAAATTCCAAACATTTTTTTGTCTAGTTTGTATTTCGGAATGTTGTAATGATAGTATAAGCCAGCTTGGGCAGCCCAACAGATGTAGATGGTGGATTGTACGTGAGTTTTACTCCATTCGAATATTTCGGTTATTTCGTTCCAATAAGAAACCTCTTCGTACTCCATGTTTTCTAGAGGGGCTCCTGTGATAATCATGCCGTCATAGCGATTTTCTTTCAAAAGTTCGAAGTCTTTGTAGAACATTTTCATGTGTTCTATAGGTGTATTCTTAGACGTGTGACTTTTAATTTTCATAAATTCCAATTCGATTTGAAGAGGAGAATTAGAAAGTAGACGTACTAAGTCAGTTTCGGTTGTGATTTTCAGTGGCATTAGGTTAAGAATGATGATTTTCAGCGGTCTAATGTCTTGGTGAGAGGCTGAATTGCTATCTTTTACAAAGATATTTTCTTTTTCTAATGCCTTGATGGCTGGTAAATCAATAGGTATATTTAACGGCATTTTTATCGAATTTTGAAATTTGATGCAAAGATAGTCTTTTGTTGCCTATCCACCTTGATTTTTTGTTAGAAAGTTATTTTTGATAAAGGTGTTTTTTCCCTATCTTTGCAAAAGATATGGGAAGATTGTTAGCCATTGATTATGGTCGAAAGCGGGTGGGTATTGCTGTTACTGATCCGTTAAAGATTGTCGCCAACGGATTGAAGACTGTTGCGAGTGGGGATGTGTATGAGTTTTTAACAGAATATACAGCTAAGGAAACAGTAGAAAAATTTATTGTTGGTTTACCTAAAACGATGCAAAACGAAGAGTCTGAATCCATGAAATATATTAAACCATTTGTAGCTGGTTTGAAGAAACGTTTCCCAACGATTCCTGTTGAAATGTATGATGAGCGATTTACATCGGTGATTGCACATCGTGCGATGTTGGAGGGCGGATTAAAGAAAAAAGATCGACAGAACAAAGCTTTAGTGGATGAAATGAGTGCGACAATCATTTTACAATCTTATATGGAATCGAAAAATAATTTAAATTTTTGATAATGATATATCCAATAGTTGTTTATGGAAGTCCTGTATTAAGACAGGAGACAGTTGAAATAGATCGTTCTTATCCGGAATTATCTAAATTAATTGAAGATATGTTTGACACGATGTATAATGCGGATGGTATAGGTCTTGCAGCTCCGCAGATCGGATTGTCTATTCGCTTGTTTGTTATAGATGCAGATGCATTGGCAGAGGATTTTCCTGAATGCAAGGGATTTAAGAAGGCGTTTATTAATCCTCAAATAATAGAAGAAAGTGATGACTTAGAATCTTATAGTGAAGGTTGTTTAAGTTTACCTGGTATTTCAGAAACAGTAAAAAGACCATCTAAGATTCGTATAAAATATTTGAATGAGAATTTCGAACTTTGTGAGGATGTGTATGAGCATTTTCAAGCACGTGTGGTACAGCATGAGTATGATCATTTGCAAGGGCATGTGTTCATTGATCACATATCTCCGATTCGTCGTCAGATGAATAAGTCAAAATTATCTAATATGGCTAAGGGAAAGGTTCGTTGCCATTATCGTGTAAAATTGCAGAAATAATATGGAATTATCCGATTTGAAAGAAAGATTATATGAGGGTGTCACTGACAAACTAATCGAAGATTTTAAAGAATATGTTTCCGCCCATCCTTCTTCTGATGAAGCCTATTTTTTATTAGGAAATGCATATCGTAGACAAGAAAATTGGGAAGATGCTTTAAATTCGTATCAAAATGCGATGGATATAAATCCAGATTCTCCTGCGAAACTTGCATATGATGCAATTCAGGAAGTTTTAGCTTTTTACAATAAGGATATGTATAATCAATAATTCGTATTGTAATATTTAGTATATTTGTAAGTGTTAAAATAAAATAGTTTATGATTATAAGTGATAAGGTTAAGAAAATAGCAGTCGTTATAGCAAGAGTTTTCTTGGGTATTGTTTTTGTTTTTTCTGGATATGCAAAAGCGGTTGATCCTTTAGGCTCTAATTATAAAATTCAGGATTATTTAACAGCCATGGGCTTGGAGGGTTTGGCGTCTGTAGCTTTAGTGGCTGGTATTCTATTGGCTGCATTTGAATTCCTATTAGGTGTGTGTCTTCTTTTAGGCGCTAATTTAAAACAGACTTCCATTCTGACTATATTGTTGATGGCGTTTATGACTCCATTGACGTTGTGGATTGCCATAGCAAATCCTGTTTCTGATTGTGGTTGTTTTGGTGATGCATTGATATTGACTAATTGGCAAACGTTTTGGAAAAATGTTTTATTCTCTGCTTTAGCAGTTTTAATTTTTCTTTGGCATAAGTTCAGTCCTAAGTTGTTCACTCAACGTACGGAGTGGATTATTGCTATCTGTGCCGGTGGTTTTTCAATTTTAATTTCCTTGTATTGTTACATAAATTTACCAATCATAGATTTCCGTCCATATAAGAATGGTACTAATTTGATAGAAGCCATGAAAATGCCGGGATCTGATGAGGATATTCAGTATGTATCAGAACAATTGACCAAATTGTCGGATGGCACGCTTACAAAAGAGGCTTGTGTTGAAGCCATTTGTCAACCTCAATTTCATTTGAAAGAATCTGTCGTATTGGATATGATTGATAATTACTTGACTGAAGAAGAAAAGGATACTGAGGATTATGCACAAAGAATTTTTGACTCTTTGTCTGATAAATATGAAACCATGTTGATTTATGAGAAGGATGGTGTTGCACAAGAATTTACATTGCAAAATTATCCAAAAGATGATCCAGCATGGAAATATGTGGATTCAAAAAATGAATTGAAAGAAAAAGGCTATGAACCACCTATTCATGATTTTACAATGGAGCATCCAGATGATGGAGATATTACAGAAGAAGTTCTTGCTAATCCTGGATATACATTCTTGTTGGTATCTTATCGTGTAGAAAAAGCTTCTACAAACAAAAGAAAAGTAATCAAAGCGATATATGATTATTGCCTGCAAAATGATTATAAATTTTATTGCTTGACAGCTACAGGTTTGAATACGAAAGAAATGCAAGAATATAAGGTTGAAATGGGTGGCGTTGAATATCCATTTGTGAATACGGATGAGATTACTTTGAAGACTATTGTTCGTTCAAATCCTGGTCTTGTATTGATTAAGAATGGCGTTGTTATTAATAAATGGAGTGATAAAAACATGCCGACATTTACGGAACCATTGGAGAATTCTCCGAGGGGACAAATACAACAGCCTAATGATCGACGTGTCGTCTTCTTATCAACACTATTGTTTTTAGGTGTCCTTGTTGGCGTATTTGCTATTGATAAGGTAATAGCATTGATGGTTGATAAGTTAAAAAAAGGAAAGAATAATAATTAGAAAAATATAAACTGATTATAAATTATTTAAATTTCAAGTACAATGAGAAAGAATATTGTAGCAGGAAACTGGAAAATGAACAAGACTCTTCAAGAAGGTCTTGAGTTAGCAAAGGGCTTGGATGCTGCTTTGAAAGGTAAAAAATTAAATTGCGATGTTATCATCGGAACTCCATTTATTCACTTGGCAAGTGTTGCTGCAGCTATTGATACTAAAGTTATCGCTGTTTCTGCAGAGAACTGCGCTGATAAAGAATCAGGTGCATTCACAGGTGAAGTTTCTGCAGCTATGGTTAAATCAACTGGTGCAGAATATGTAATCTTGGGTCACTCAGAACGTCGTGAATATTACCACGAGACTCCAGAAATCTTGAAAGAGAAAGTTCTTTTAGCTTTGAAGAATGGTTTGAAAGTTATCTTCTGTATCGGAGAAAGTTTGGCAGAACGTGAAGCTAACAAGCAAAATGCTGTTGTTAAAGCTGAATTGGAAGGTTCTGTATTCAATTTGTCTGCTGAAGATTTCGCTAAGATCACTATCGCTTACGAACCAATTTGGGCAATCGGTACAGGTAAGACTGCTACTGCAGATCAAGCAGAGGAAATCCACGCATACATCCGTTCTTGTGTTGCTGACAAATATGGTAAAGAAGTAGCTGATAACACTTCTATTCTTTATGGTGGATCTTGTAAAGCTTCAAACGCACCTGAATTGTTCGCAAAACCAGATATTGATGGTGGTTTAATCGGTGGTGCTTCTTTGAAAGTTGAAGACTTCTGTGGAATCATTAATGCATTTTGATTCTAACGATTAGATAAATATGAAAGGCGGCTTTTTAACCGCCTTTCGTGTTTATAAACAATTATAAACTTTTCAAGACTTTTTAGAACCCACCTAAAAGACGAAGATATGAATAAGTTTGTTATAGTGGTAGCAGGAGGAAAAGGATTGCGTATGGGGGGCGAAATACCGAAGCAGTTTCTTCCGATAAGTGGAAAACCGATTTTGATGAGAACCATTGATCGCTTTTTCGAATATGATTCTCATATCCAAATTGTCTTAGTTTTACCACAAGATCATTTTGATTACTGGAAAAAACTTTGTGAGGAATATAAGTTTAAAACTCCTCATTTGCTGGTTGTTGGTGGCGCTACAAGGTATCATTCGGTCAAAAATGGTCTTTTGTCGATTGCTTGTTCTGAGAATGATTTGGTGGCAGTTCATGATGGCGTTCGTCCTTTCGTTTCTGTTGAGACGATTGCTGAAACATTTGAAAAAGCTTCTCAATTAGGTGCCGTTATTCCTGTGATTGATTCTGTTGATTCTTTACGTGAAGTGATAGGCTCAAAGAGTCAAGCGCGTGATAGAAATGCTTATAAATTAGTACAGACACCACAAACATTTACTTATAAAGTCTTACGTCAATCCTATAATTTAGATTATCGTGACACCTTTACAGATGATGCGTCTGTTGTAGAGGCAGCAGGTTTCGATGTCTCATTAGTAAAAGGCAATCGAGAAAATATCAAAATAACAACTACGTATGATTTGAAAATAGCTTCAGTTTTAGTTGGATGAATCTTTCTGAAAAAGACATAACATATTTACATGGCGTGGGTCCTAAACGCGCAGATTTGCTGAAAAAAGAAATTCAGGTGTCTACGTATCAGGATATGCTTTATTATTTCCCATATCGATACATTGACAGAAGTAAATTTTATGCGATATCAGAATTGAATGAGACTTCATCCTATGTACAAATACGAGGAAGAATACTGAAGATGACATTGGTAGGTACGGGACATAAACAGAGGGTCACTGCAATATTTTCTGATGGGGTCTCTGCTATGGAACTACTTTGGTTTAAAGGAACAAAATATGTGATGGAGGCTTATAAGGAAGGTCATGAATTCGTGGCTTTTGGTAAACCTTCATTTTTTGCAGGTAAGGTGAGTCTCGTTCATCCTGAAATGGAAACGATAGCAGAAGCGAAAACAAAACTTTCTTTGGGAGGTCTACAAGGTTTGTATAATACAAGTGAAAAAATGAAGAGTAGTTTTCTTAATTCCAAATCTGTCCAGAAATTGGAATTAGAGATTATTCAGTCATTGGGGAATAATAGAATTGATGAGGTTTTACCTGATTATTTGATTCAAGAGCATCATTTGATGTCATTGCATGATGCATTGTTAAATATTCATTTCCCGAAAGACTTGGATACTCTTCGTTTAGCACAGTTTCGATTGAAATTTGAGGAATTATTCTATATACAGATTGATATGTTGAGGAGCTCAAAAATGCGTTCACAACATTTCAAGGGATTACTATTTGAACAGATAGGGTATTATTTTAATACATTTTATAAAGAACATCTACCGTTTGATTTGACAGGTGCACAGAAAAGAGTTTTACGAGAAATTCGTTCTGATGTAGGTAGTGGTAAACAGATGAATCGTTTACTGCAGGGGGATGTAGGTAGTGGTAAGACATTAGTTGCTTTGATGACTATGTTGATGGCATTAGATAACCATTATCAAGCCTGTATGATGGCACCTACGGAGATTTTGGCGACACAACATTATGAATCTTTATCTTCGATGTTGAGTCCATTAGGAATATCAATAGAATTGTTAACGGGATCCACGAAGAAGAAAGATAGGGAGCGGATATTATCTTTGTTGTCAGAGGGCGAAATCCAGATTTTGATAGGCACACATGCATTGATAGAAGATGCCGTTGTCTTTAAAAATTTAGGTGTGGCAGTGATTGATGAACAGCATCGCTTTGGAGTGGCACAGAGAGCCAAATTATGGGCAAAAAACAATCAACCACCTCATGTGTTGGTTATGACTGCAACTCCTATTCCGAGAACGTTGGCTATGACGTTGTATGGTGATTTGGATGTTTCTGTTATTGATCAATTACCTCCAGGTAGAAAACCGATTCGTACAGTTCATCGATATGATACAAAACGTGCAGATCTTTATGATTTCATGAAGACCGAGATTGCAAAAGGACGTCAAGTCTATATTGTATATCCGATGATCCAAGAGTCAGAGAAATCGGATTATGAAAATTTGGAATCAGGATATGCTAAATTGCAAAATGTTTTTCCTGAGCCAGAATATCATATAGGAATGGTTCATGGAAAGATGAAGCCTGCAGAAAAAGATGAAGTGATGCAAAAATTTGTATCTGGCATGTTAAATGTGTTAGTTGCAACGACAGTGATTGAAGTGGGAGTGAATGTTCCCAATGCATCGGTGATGATGATTGAAAGTGCAGAGCGTTTTGGTTTGTCTCAATTGCATCAGTTACGAGGACGTGTGGGACGTGGTGCTGATCAGTCCTATTGTGTGTTGATGACGTCAGTGAAATTATCGAAAGAAAGTCGTCAGAGAATGGATGTTATGGTGCGTACCAATGATGGTTTTGAAATATCGGAAGTGGATTTAAAAATGAGAGGGCCTGGAGATATTGAAGGAACACAACAAAGTGGAATAGCATTAAATTTGAAAATTGCGAATTTGGCAACAGATGGACAGATTATTCAGTTTTCGAGAGATGTTGCGAAGAAGGTACTAGAGGAGGATCCAAATTTAGTGGAGGAAAAGAATCGTCTAATCAATTTGAAAATACAGGAGTTAGTGAAAAATAAAAAGAATTGGGGCGTAATTAGTTAGATGTAAATCATTTGTCTAATAGTTAGAATTCAATAAATTAGAGAAGAGCCTATGAAGGTTGTGTGGATATAGATAATCTTGTGAGGTGACTAACGCTCTTCCTGTTCTTCGAGCTTGTGCTTGTTTATATATATGTCGCTAAACAGTGCATATGCATAAAAGACAAAAAACAAACAGATAAACCAAAGATTAGAAACCAATAAGTAACCTTTAAAAAAATTCACACATAAAACACATGATATAATGCAAATGATTGCACAAATCAACAACCCCCTTTTATCAAAAAAATGCCATAAAGGAGGTAACGCCAACAAAGATGAAAAAAAATAAATTTCATAACTAGAGAATAGACTAAAAAAAATACTATCCAACTAAATATCGTAACCCAAACAAATGCCCATTTTCTACTTCTGAAAAAAATAATTTTAGCAATGATTGATAACAAAGGAATAACAGCTAAAGAACCTAAAAATAATATAGCTGTTCCTAATCTAGCCCATTTATCATGACAATCCTCATCATCAGCAAATATATTATATTTGTACAAAAAAATATATGCCAAAGATATTATTATGGCATAAACAATGGATAAAAAAGATCGTGAATTTTCGTTATTCTTTGTATTGTATGTCATATAAATTAGACATTGTTTATATGTGAAATTATTAGATAGTTTTCACCTGCGTAGTGATATAAGTGATTTTTAGCTGTTGTAGTAATGTATATGTGGTTGAAATTTAATTCGTTATAAAAATAAAAAAGGTCATCTTTTGAATGACCTTTTTTATTTTCGAATTCGCTGGATTATTTAACTTCTTCAGCAACTTCTTTTGCAGCTTCAACAGCTTCTTCAATGTTAGCAACAACTGAATCAACTGTAGCAGCAGCTGAATCAACTGTAGCAACAGTAGAATCGATAACAGTTGCAACTACTGAGTCAACAGCAGCAGCAGAGTCAACAGCTTCTACTGCTTGATTTTGAGTTTGGTTGCAAGATGCAAATGCAAAAGCTGCAACAGCGAAAAATAAAACTACTTTTTTCATTTTTTTTTATAAATAAATTAAACAACGTTTCTTCTTTTTTTTGAACGCCACAAAATTAAAGTTATTTTTTCAATTGTCACTTTATTTTTGCATTTTTTTTTACTTGTATGTGAAAAAAAACATAAAATTTCAAAAAAAACTATTTAGAGCGTTCAGTAATATGTATATAATTACAATTTGCGTTTGCTGTAAATGAAAAAATTGTACGAAATTATGCTAAATTTTCGTACAAGTAACGTTTTATACTCTTTTTAGGTGTTTTCTCAAATTCACTATTATGAATTATGATTTTTGTGATGGCTTCGTATGCAGCGAGTTCTTTGTTGATGTTGACTCTATTTTGTTCCATCACAACATCTAATTGTTCTTTTTCAATGTGACTTTCATCCATTGCAGCATAATCAGGATATACCAAAGCAACAAGTTTGTTGTCTTTTTGAGTGACAATACATTCAGAAACGAAAGGCATATTGGATAATTTTGCTTCTATAGCTTCTGGATATATGTTTTGTCCAGAAGGTCCTAATAGCATATTTTTACATCTTCCTTTGATGAAAATATTTTTCTTTTCATCGATAATTCCCATATCGCCAGTATGAAGCCATCCGTCTTTGTCTAATGCAGCAGCTGTCGCCTCTGGATTTTTATAATATCCCATCATGACGCAATCTCCTTTGATTAGGAGTTCTCCTGGAATTTTATAAGGATCGTCAGACAAAACTTTTACTTCTAGACAAGGTAGTAATTTACCTGCAGATCCAGATACATACTCTTCTAAAGATGAGAAAGCAACTAGAGGCGCACATTCAGTCATTCCGTATCCACTCACGTAAGGGAATTTTATTTTATCTAGGAATGCTGCTGTTTCTGCGTTTAATGGAGCTCCTCCTAATACGAGTGCCTTAAATTGACCTCCAAATGTATCAATCAGTTTCTTCCGAATTTCTGAGTATATTTTATTGTTCAGACCTGGTATGTTCAAAGCTACTTTCATTGAAGTTTTATTGATGCTTGGAAGAATCTGATTCTTGTATATTTTTTCCAGGACCAATGGAACTAAGAAAATTGAATTCGGTCTGACATCATCCATTGCCTTAATCAGTATTTTCGGTGATGGAAGTCTATTCAGAAAATGAATGTGAGAACCAGCACTGACTTGTGCTAAAATTTCTCCTAATAATCCATATGCATGAGCTAATGGCAACATAGAAAGAATGTTGAATCCTCTTTTAGCTTGGTCGGAATTAAGCGCGAACGATATATTAGCGCTGAAGTTCTTTCCTGAAAGCATTACACCTTTGCTGAATCCAGTTGTTCCAGAAGTGTAACTAATCATTACCAATTCTTCATTGTCTTTTTCTGCATATACGACATCTTCTTTGGTAAAACCTTTGGGGTATTTCTCTTTGAATCTGTCATCCAATATTTTCATTGTTTTTTGGATTGTTTCTCCTGGTCCTTGGTATAAACAACGGAAATCGGTCATAGAGAAAATTCCTCTGATATTTGGCAACTTGGATTCGTCAATGTTTTCCCAAATATTATCAGATAAAAACAATAGGGTAGAATCGGAGTGATTGATGATATGTTGAATATCATCTGGGTGAAAATCTTTTAAAATAGGAACGGCTATGGCACCATATGTTTCTACTGCTAAAAATGTAATGGTCCATATGTGGTTGTTGTTTCCGACAATGGCAATTTTGTCTTCTTTTCGAATGTTTAATTCTGAAAATAATATATGAAGCTTTGCTATTTGTTCTGCAACTCCACCATAACTAAAGCTCGCTTTTGTCACGTAATCAGTTAGGGCAGGAAGTTCCCAATTTTCTTTGAAAGATTTTTCGAAATATTTTATATAGTTTGGTTGGCTCATTTGTTAATTCTGTTTATTACCTTGCAAAATTACAAATGTTATTTGAAAAAAACAAAATAGCCCATAGCCAAAATGTTGTCGAATTTTGACTATGGGATTGATTGATAGTTTTATAAGAATTGAAAATTTAATTTTTTTTTGTTTCGTTGCTCCTATTTTTCGTATAAATATCTTTTTATACTTTTTTTAGGTGTTTTCTCAAATTCTGTTGGATGAATTTTGAACTGCTTGATTTGTTCGTATGCAGCCAAATTCTGATTGATTCCTTTCCTTTGCTCTTCTAAAATCGCCTCTAAATCATTATGATCAATACGCATTTCATCCATTGCTGCGAAGTCTGGATAAACAAGTGCTACTATTTTATCATCACTTTGAATGACGATACTTTCAGATACAAATGGAAGATTGTTTATCTTAGCTTCAATCTCTTCGGGATATACGTTTTGACCAGAAGAGGTTAGGATCATGGTTTTAGAACGACCTTTGATATAAATGTTGTTTTCTTTGTCAATAACACCAATGTCGCCTGTTCTTAACCAACCATCTTCTGTGAAGACATTCTTTGTTGCTTCTTCATTTTTGTAATAACCGAGCATTACATTCTTTCCTTTCACCAATATTTCTCCTGGTGTGTTATAAGGGTCTGCTGAGTCTATTTTTACTTCACAATCGGTAATGGGTTTTCCTACTGAATGAGGTGTGAATGATTCGCAGTCAACACTGATGAGTGGGGCACATTCTGTCATACCATATCCTACAGTGAAAGGGAAGTTGATTTTTAAAAGGAAATCTTCCACTTCTCGATTGAACGGAGCTCCTCCGATAACCAATTTTTTGAATTCACCGCCGAACACGTTAATAAGTTTGTTGCGAATTTCCGCATATATTCTGTTGGATATAATAGGTATATTAGTGGCTACTTTGATGGAAGTCTTACTTATCATCGGTAAAATGTTGTTTTTGTATATTTTTTCAATGATAAGAGGAACCGTGAATATGGTATCTGGTTTTACGTCTTCCATGGCTTTTAGTAGAACTTTCGGACTTGGAAGTCGAGTGAGGAAGGTGATATGACTACCGCCAGCAAATTGAGCAATAAAATCAAATGCACAACCATAAGCGTGTGCTAAAGGTAAGAAAGATAGGATTTTATAACCTTTTCCGACCAAACTCGTTTGTACTGAATAATCTATCATGCTACAGAAATTAATACCTGAAAGCATGACACCTTTGCTAAATCCTGTGGTGCCAGAGGTGTAATTCAAAACGGCCATTTCTCGTGCATCTTTTTCAGGATATGTTACATCGTCTTTTGTAAATCCTTTGTGGTATTTTTCTTCGAAAATTGTATTCAAATGTTTCATTGTCATCTGAATACTTTCGCCTGGCGCTTGATAAATGCAACGAAAATCTGTGATTGAGAAAACACCTCTGATGGTTTGTAGATTTTCTTCTGTCAAATTTTCCCATTGACTATCACTCAGAAATAATAGTTTTGATTCTGAATGGTTGACAATGTGCTGAATATCATTTGGATGAAAATCTTGTAAAATAGGTACAATTACAGCCCCATAGGTGATGGTGGCTAAAAAAGTAATCGCCCATTCGGGTGTGTTACGCCCAACTAAGGCAATCTTATCTTGTTGCGAAATATTTAATTCTTTGAATAAAATGTGTAAACGAGCAATTTCTTCACCGACTTGTTTGTACGTGTAATTTTGTTTGGTTATGTAGTTAGTCATTGCGGTTAGATCCCAATTCTCTTTGATGGATCTCTCGAAGTGCTCGATGAAACAATTTTCCATTTCTTTATTTTAAGATTATTTACTCAATTACTTGAATTTTGTGCAAAGATAGAATAATTTTTACACAAAAAGGTCGATTATGTGTAAAATAATTGCACATTCTTCTTAAAAAAGCGCAATAATAGAAAATGCAAAATAATTGATAAAAGTTGAAATTGTTATTGGAAAGGTTTTTTCAATAACAATTGTTTCTGTTGTTATAGATTAATAAATAGTATTTTATAGACCTTACCTTTTAAGGTCATCAAGTGTTTATGATTTTTAATTATGTCGATAAGTATGTAATGTGATATTAATAGCATTTTAATAAAAAAACAAAATAGAGATTTGTTGATTCACTCTTTTGATGTAAATTTGTCCTATGTTTATCAATCGAAAATAGTAGAATTAAAAAACATATTATTATGAATTTTTTTGAATGTAAGGTTAGTCATGACCAAGTAGAAGAATCTACAGGAAAGAAAAAGAAAATGACCGATACATATATGGTAGATGCTTTGTCTTTTTCAGAGGCAGAAGCAAGATTGAATGAAGAGGTCGCTCCGTTTTACAATGCAGGCGAATTTGCAGTTGCTGGTATTCGTAAGGCAAAAATCAGTGAAATCATTGGTGAAGATATTGAAGCTTCTAAATGGTATAAGTGTAAGGTCTCTTTTGTTACTATCGATGAAGTGAGTGCAAAAGAAAAAAGATATAATAGTACAATTTTAGTTCATGCTGACGATTTTGAGGAGGCATTGAAAAACTTGAAAGAAGGTTTGAAAGATACAATATCCGATACGGAGATTGTGACAATATCCGATACTCCAATTATGGATATATTCCGTTATGTTGTTCCTGAAAATTAATATAGAATCAGGAATCTGTTGATTCGTTTGTTTTCATAACAAAAATAGAAATGTCTGTTGCACAAAGAATAAATGAAATAAAAAATGAACTGCCAGCAAGTACTCGCTTGTTGGCAGTTTCCAAATTTCATCCTGCAGAAGCTATTATGGAAGCCTATGAAGCAGGACAACGTTTGTTCGCGGAAAGTCATGTTCAAGAGTTGATGAGAAAACAGGAACAGTTACCGAGTGATATTGAATGGCATTTTATTGGTCATCTTCAATCTAACAAGGTGAAATACATCGTTCCGTTTATCTCGTTGATTCATAGTGTGGATACTGAAAAATTATTGGAGGTGATCAACGCACAAGCACAGAAATGCGATAGAGTGATTCCTTGCTTGCTTGAGATTCATGTGGCTCAGGAAGAAACAAAGTATGGATTTGACTTTTCCTCCGCAAAAGAATTGTTGGAGAGTGGTAGACTTGGTGTATTAAAAAATGTTTCTGTCGTTGGAATTATGGGAATGTCTTCTGTTACAGATGACGTATCCCAAATAAAACGAGAATTTGCTTCCTTGTCTGCTTTTTACCATTCTATGAAAGAGAGTGTAATGCCTCAATTCCGTGAGTTGTCTATGGGAATGTCGGGTGATTATCATATTGCTATCGAAGAGGGGAGTACGATGGTTCGATTAGGTACGACCATATTTGGAGAACGACAATATTAATTAGGAAACTTTGGACGGGAATTTTCGTTTGGAATGAAATAGATTTAAACAATAGAATTTTTTTTATGTCGAATAGTATTTCAAGGAATACCATTCGATTTTTTTTTGTCGTTTTGGACAAAAATGGGTGGAAATAATTAGAAATGAATTGGTCAATCCATTTGTGAAAGAACGAATGAAAATTCATGTTTGGTGGTTTGGTTCGAATAAATATACATTTTTTATTCGTGATATTACAGAAATGCAAGACGGAATGATTCATTTTTGCGAGTATATTACGCTAAATGATATTTTATCTAAATAAAATAGTAACAATGTGTTATGAATTTGTAAAATTTATTTGTAAATTTGCAGCCGAATATAAAATATGTTGAAGAACATAAAATTCTGATTATATGAGTGACGAGAAAAAACAATCAGATGCGTTGAGATATCACGCAGAAGGAAGACCAGGAAAGGTTCAAGTAGTTCCAACAAAGCCAACGGCTACGCAAAGAGACTTAGCATTGGCTTATTCTCCAGGTGTGGCAGAACCCTGTTTGGAGATTCAAAAAGACCAACAAAAAGCGTATGATTATACAGCAAAAGGAAACTTGGTGGCTGTAATTTCTAATGGTACTGCTGTTTTGGGACTTGGTGATATAGGTGCAGAAGCAGGAAAGCCAGTAATGGAAGGTAAGGGACTCTTGTTCAAGATTTTCGCAGACGTAGATGTTTTCGATATTGAAGTAAATGAGAAAAACATTGATAAGTTCTGTGAAACAGTGAAAGCAATAGCTCCTACATTCGGAGGTATCAATTTGGAAGATATTAAAGCCCCTGAATGTTTTGAGATAGAAGATCGCTTGAAAGCTGAGTTGGATATTCCTTTGATGCACGATGATCAACATGGAACAGCAATTATTTCTTCTGCTGCTTTGGTTAACGCATTGGAATTGGTTGGTAAGAAAATTGACGAAGTGAAAATCGTTGTCAATGGTGCTGGTGCAGCAGCCAACTCTTGTACAAAATTATATATGGCTTTAGGTGCGCGTTTGGAGAACATTGTAATGTGTGACTCTAAGGGTGTTATCAATACAAAGAGAACAGACTTAAACGATCGTAAGAAACCATTTGCAACAAGTCGTGATATCACAACTTTAGCAGAGGCTGTTAAGGATGCCGATGTGTTTTTAGGACTATCTAAGGGTAATGTTTTAAGTCAGGGTATGGTTCGTTCAATGGCAAAAAATCCTATTGTATTTGCTTTGGCTAATCCAACTCCTGAAATCTCGTATGAAGATGCAAAGGCTTCTCGTCCTGATTTGATTTTTGGTACAGGTCGTTCTGATTATCCTAACCAAATCAACAATGTGTTAGGTTTCCCTTATATCTTCCGTGGAGCTTTGGATACACATGCAAAGGCTATCAACGAAGAAATGAAGTTGGCCGCAGTTCGTGCGTTAGCAGAATTGGCAAAACAACCAGTTCCTGAGTCTGTATCGATTGCATATGGCAATAAAAAGATGAAATTCGGTCCAGAATATATCATTCCGACAGCATTCGATCCACGTTTGTTGGAAACAGTTGCTCCTGCAGTTGCAAAGGCTGCAATGGAATCAGGTGTTGCTCGTAAGAACATCACTAATTGGAATGAGTATAGATCAGAATTACGTGCTCGTATGGGATTGGATAATACGTTAATTGGTTCTTTGACAGAAGCAGCCAAGGCTAATCCTAAACGTGTTGTGTATACAGAAGCCAATACACCAAATACATTACAAGCTGCTTCTACAGCAAAGAAAGAAGGTATTTGTATTCCTATTCTTTTGGGTAACGAAGAGAGAATCGCAAAAATTGCAAAAGAAAATGGTATTGATATAGAAGGTATAGAGATTATTAATCTTCGTCATGATAGAGAAGAGTCTCGTCGTAATCGCTATGCTAAATATATCTCTGACAAGTTGGCTCGTAAGGGTTATACATATTCTGAGGCAAATGAGAAGATGTATGATCGCAACTATTTCGGTGCAATGATGGTTGAAATGGGTGAGGCTGATGCGATGATTACAGGTTCTTATACTAAGTATATGGAAGCTATCAAGCCTGCTATTGATATTATTGGTCTTCGTGACGGTATCAATAATTTGGCAGCATTGAATATCATCAATACTCCTAAGGGTGTATTCTATATGGCAGATACTTTGATGAATGATTCTCCTTCATCTGAGGATTTGGTTGAAATAGCATCTTTAACCAACCAAACAGTGAAGTTGTTCAACGAACATCCTGTTATGGCAATGTTATCATACTCTAATTTTGGTGCTGATTCAACAGGAAATCCTTGTGTCGTTCATGATGCTGTTCAATTGCTTCATACGAATCATCCAGAAATTTTGGTAGATGGTGAAATGCAGGTTAATTTCGCTATGGATAAGAAATTGCGTCATGAAAAATATCCATTCAGTACAATTGATGGAATGGATGTTAACGCAATGATTTTCCCTAATTTGAATTCTGCTAATATTGCTTACAGAATGTTGTTGAGTATGGGTATGTGTGAAAGCGTCGGTCCTGTTCAAATGGGTCTTAAAAAACCTGTTCATGTTTTGGATGTTGAGGCTTCGGTTCGTGACATTATCAACATGACTACTATTTCAGTGATTGATGCTCAATTGAATAATAAATGATTTTTTGATTTTATATATTCAAAAAGGGTGTATCAAAATGTGAAAATTAATATGTAACTTACATTTTGTTACTTCTTGAGGATGTTAAAAACCGGTTCGGAGTTATTGTTTATCGACAAAATCTCTGAACCGTTTTTTTTTTTACTATTGTTTGTAGAACAAGCTACCTTTGTATGGCTCTAAAGTAGTGTTACGAGAATCCACCAATTATATCGATGTAAATATTACCCGTTTCACTTTTCCGTATTTCCCAAAAATAGTTTTATATTTGTGGATAAATCAATACATCAGTTCTGATTGGAAATCATTCTGATATGGGTTATGTTAAAATAAACTTCTTTTATCACCCAGATTATTTGGGACGCACCTCTATGGTGACTGATGTAGAGGGATAATTTAATAGATGACAGGAATGACAATAATCCATATAGAAGTGATGGTGAAATATGAATTAAAAATTGTAGTACCTATGGAGAAACTGATAAATAAATTATTTTTAGTTGTTTTGGCATGTAACTTAAATTTGTTTATGGTTACTGCATCAGACAGTATTCGCATTTCTAACATAAAAGAGACATATAGATTAAATGATACAATTAGTATATCGCTATTAAATACAACATCAAAGGAAGTAGCATGTTCTTGTTCTTTTGAATTTTTAAAAGATTCTTCTTGGGTCGTTTATAAAGAGGATGTTCTTGGAAAAATTCCTAAAGCAGTGGCATATTTGATTATTCCTTCAGATGAATCAAGAGGAATCTCAATCGATTTAGAAAGTCTTAAATTGATTTATTTGGAGAATTTCGAGAAAAATTTTTATAGATTGAAATTTTCGACAAGTGATACTGGTAATGTGTTTTACTCGTCTCCATTTACAGTTTCTCCATGAATATAGTATCCAACAGTCTATTTCTCGAACCAATTGCAAAATAAAGGAAATAAACTAAGATTAGCAGAAACGAAAAGTGAGATTGAAAAGTTATAAAGTTGATAATAGTCGGTCGCACCTTTTGTTGCTGACACCAGCGAGTTCAGGATGTTCATAACGAACATCCTTTTGTTTTTGAAATACGATTGATAACAATAAATATTTATTAATTTAAACTCCACATACTTTTATATTCATTACTTTTGTCGGGTGAATATGATTTTGTCTTATCGTATAAATTATTTGAAATGAAATACTATTTTGCTCCTTTGCAAGGTTATACGGATGCACTCTTTAGAGAAATCCATGCAAAACATTTTAATGGTATTGATGCTTATTATACGCCTTTTTGCCGAATGGAAAGGGGAGAACTGAGATGGCATGATCAGAAAGATATTATGCCTGAAAGAAATACCTTTTTGACAGATTTGAATAAATTAATACCTCAAATCATAGCTAATACTGCGGAAGAAGTAGATTTTCTGATGCCTTTCTTAATGGAAAAAGGATATCGAAGAATTGATATGAATTTTGGTTGTCCGTTTCCTATGATAGCTAAAAAACAAAAAGGAGCTGGTATCTTATCATGTCCAGATAAGGTGGAAACTGTTTTATTGGCTATGAACAAATACAAAGATTGTCAGTTCTCTGTGAAAATGAGGTTGGGTATGACTGATGCAAATGAATGTTTGCAGATTTTACCTTTATTGAATGACGCTAATTTGAAACAAATAACGATGCATGCTCGTCTTGGGAAAGATCAGTATAAGGGCGAATTGGATTATGATGCATTTGAAAAATTTTATTCACAATGTAAGGTTCCTTTAGTTTTTAATGGTGATATAGTTGATGTGGATTCTTGTGCACAAATTACCACAAAATATCCTCAGTTGGATGGCGTGATGATTGGTCGAGGTCTTCTCCAAAATCCATTTTTAGTTGAAGAAATCATTAATGAATCTGTTGTTCCTTCGGCAGAGAAATCCAAACGGTTGAAAAAATTTGTTACAGATTTGGCTGATGGTTATTCTAATGTGATGAGTGGGGGAGAATTACAATTAGTTCAAAAATTAAGTTCCTATTGGGAATATTTGTTGCCTGATTTGGAACATCGTCTTAGAAAGAAAATATTGAAGAGTCGTAAGTTGTCAGATTATAATTCTAATGTGATGGAAGCTTTAAGTTTGTATGCAAAAAATGAATAAACATTTTATATAAAAAAAGAAGGAAGATGTAAATCTTCCTTCTTTTTTGTCGTATTATATCGGGGGTAAATCACATATTACTAATCAAATATGGAATGGCTGTTTCGAAGTCAACACCATAGATATTGTGGTCATCGTGTGAAAGTGTGGCTTTTATAGATTCTACAACAAAGTTTGCAGCAAGAGAATAAGATTCTTTGAAATTTTTCCCTCTCACCATTGCTCCTGTAAAGACGCTTGCAAAGATATCTCCAGTACCATGAAAACATTGATTCATTTTTTCGTGGAAGTACCAACTGAATGTATCTGATTCTTTGTCGTATGCGACGATTCCAATGCGACCTCTAACATCACCAACTTCAGATTGAACTTCTGAGAATTCGATTCCTTTTAGAACGACTTTTTTAGAACCTGTGTTGGCTAATTGTTTTAATAAATCTTTGATATATTGTAAATCATATCCGTTTGCTTTATAAGGAATACCAAGCATAAAACTGGCTTCTGTCATATTCGGCAAAATAACATCTGCTTTGCTACAAAGATCTTTCATGGCAAATGCAAATTCTTGAGTGAAACCAGGATATAGTTTCCCGTTATCAGCCATGCAAGGGTCAACAATCGTTAATGTGTTTTTGCCACCAAAATCTTTAATTAGGGCTTTCATTAAATCTAGTTGTTCGAATGATCCTAAATAACCGGTATAAATAGCATCGAATTGAAATTTTTCTTTTTTCCAATGTTCGCATATGGAAGTTATATCGGAAGTAAGATCACGGAATGTAAATCCGTTGAACATGGTGTGTGTGGATAAAACGGCTGTTGGAATAATTGCAGTCTCTATACCCATTGCGGAAATAATTGGAAGTGCGACAGTTAATGAACACTTTCCTACGCAGGAAACGTCTTGAATAGTTACTATTTTTTTCATCTCTTTTCAGTAAACTTTTGAACGCACAAAAGTACTAAATTTTTGCGTTCAACGTATGTCTGAAATGATTTAAAATATGAATAAATCTATAGAAAAAGAGAATAGTGATTTACGGACAAACAGATAAAAATGTTTGATATGTAGGCATTAGCCGATAAGAGTGAAAATAAGACTGATAGGAGCAATAATCATCAATAGGATTCCAGTTACTTTGTTGACTATATATAAGCCACGGACGTTGAATTTTCCACGGAAAAGATCGACAACGTATACGAGTATAGACCACCAAAAGGCGGCTCCTAACATAATGAAGACAATACTTAGAATACTGCGGAAGAATGTCATGTCTTCTGTGATATAGTTGAATTTGGCAAATAAAAACATAAATAGTACAATAACAAGCGGATTGGTAAAGGTAAGTCCAAAGGATGTGAGGAAATCTGTATTAAGGTCTTTGCTATCTTGCTTCATTTTGGTTAGTTTCTTTCTCGGATCATCCATAAACGTGTAAAGTCCAAAGAAGAACACTGCGATAGTACCAATGATTTGAAGAATATATTGATGTGTTTCGATGAAACTGACCACCATAGACATACTGAAAACAGCGATACATGCGTATAACAAATCGGAACAAGATGCACCAAGAGCTGTTGCAATACCTCTTCTTCGTCCTCCGTTAAGGGTTCTTTGGATGCTTAAAATGCCTATAGGACCGATTGGCGCTGAAACGATAACGCCAATTATCAGACCTTTTATGAACATTGTAAGCATAGAATGAAATAGTTTATATGCAGAATGAAATATTTTTGTTTCTCTTTTCAATCAGTACTGTCGCATAGGCAGCAATACCTTCTTTTCTTCCTACGAAACCTAATTTTTCGGTTGTTGTGGCTTTTACACTGACTTGGTCTACGTCTATGCCTATTACATCAGCAAGACATTTTTCCATTTGTTCAATGTAAGGACTTAATTTAGGTTGTTGTGCACAAATAATAGAGTCGATATTTCCAACCACGTAACCTTTTTCTCCAATTAGTTTAATCGTTTTTTTGAGAAGAATTTTACTATCGATGTTTTTGAACTCGGATGCATTATCGGGGAAGTGATAACCGATATCCCTTAAGTGTGCAGCACCTAAGAGAGCGTCGCATATTGCGTGAATCAAAACGTCAGCGTCGGAATGACCCAATAATCCTTTCTCGAAGGGAATTTGAATACCACCTATCCATAATTCTCTATTCTCTGCAAATTGATGGACATCGTAGCCTTGACCTACTCTAAAATTCATCTTTTTAAAATTAAAAAATGATGGAGCAACCTAAGAAGCTCCATCATTACTATTTTAGAAAATTGTTTTGATTATTCTTCTTCAACAGGATCAGCAGATCCGAACAATGATTTGATTCCTCCTAAGTCAAATCCAAGAGAGAAACGAAGTGTTCTATCCAATGGGTTTGTTTGTGCAATAGAAATCAAGTATGCAGCATTTAATTCGAAAATCATTAAGTGGAAGCCTGCACCTACAGAGAAGTATTTTCTGTTTCCTTTGTCGGCACTTTCGTTATAGTAACCACCGCGAACCATAAATTTTCTGTTGTATGAATATTGTAATCCGACAGAAAAGTTGAACTCTTTCATCTCTTCTTTGAATCCACCTGGAGCATCACCTATAGAACGAAAGATACCACCGATAGAACTACATTCTTCATAACGCTCTTTTGCGTCATTGTATTCTTGGTCCGATGCATAATTGTCTCTTGAACCATATGGTGTTGGTACTAACAACTTATTAAAATCAACAGCTAATCCTAAACGGTTGAATTCGTCAAATGCATATTCAAAGCTACCACCAATACGGAAGTTTGTTGGAATAAATTGTTGTGATGCATCATTATCGTATGATACTTTATTACCGATATTTGTAATGGATACACCGAAACCAACAGTTGACTCTTGTTCGTTGATTTGAACAGGCTTTCTGTAGGCAAAAGCGATATCAGCACCAAAAGCTTTTGCTTTTGAGTATTGATCTTCATCACTCATACCATTGAAAAGGTCAGAATAAATAAAACGAAGAGCAACACCAGCAGACCAATATTCAGACATTAACATGGAAAAGCTGGCGTCAAATGCCATTTCATAGGGTTGTGCAACACCTAAATCTTGAGGAACTCCTGTTGCATCAGGCGTTCCAGTTAAATTGATCTTACCCATATTGAAATAACGGAAAGATGCTCCGATAGCTGTACGATCTGATGGTTTGTAGTAACCTGCTAAATAAACTAAATCTATATCGTCTACAATTTTTCTTAACCAAGGTGTATACGATAAGGCTACACCACCTCTACTTTGAGATAAAGCATATTTTGCAGGATTCCAGTGTTGTGAATTGTAATCAGGCGCTGTGGCTGCTCCGACATCTCCCATACCACCACCTACGGCATCTGGAGCAATAGAGAGGGAAGGAATGGCTGTTTGTAATGGATTGTAGGTTGCTCCACCATCATCTTGAACATTTACAGCGGATACTGTTGTTATTCCTGCTGTTAATAGCGCAGCTAATGAAATAGCTTTAATCTTATTCTTCTTCATTATTTATTTATTTTCTTATGTTGTTCTTGCTTTTATACAAGAACGATTGCAAATTTACTAAATCTAAAACTAATTATACAAATTTTTATTGTGGTAAAACAATAATTTTTTTGGATTTACCTATATATTTTTTGCCATTGGTCTTGATTTCTGCTCTTCCAATGTAACTACCGGCATCAATTCTACGTCCAGATTGTGTCGTTAAATCCCATTCCCAAAATAGCGTACCATCGTTTTTGGATGCGATTTCCTCCGATTCGTAAACGATTCTTCCATTAATATCAAAAAGTAAGAAGCGAAAAGATTGAATTGTTTGAGGCTGATCGTGTGTTAGTTTTAAGGTAATGCTTTCTTTTGCAGGATTTGGATACACAACCAAATCTTCTATTCCTATTTCAATATCGTTGTCAACAACAAATTGAATGCTTTTTGTTGTGGAATTATTTAGCAAATCCCATGCTTTAAAGGTGAGCGTGTAACTGCCATTTTCCAAATTTGCCAATTGATAAGAAACCGTTCCATTTTTATAACTATCTTTCGAATAAGTGAAATAGTTGTTGAGAATAATTGGCGTTTTGGAATCGTTTAATGTTAATGTTATGTCATGTCCGATACCACAACCTGACGCATTGATGCCACTTTCATCAGAAAGTTTTGCGTAGAAAATAGGAGAGGAATTAATTTTGTCGCCTGATACGAAACTTTCTGTATTCATATATAGCGTGACAGCTGGTCCGTCATTTTCATAATCTACATTATTACAGCTTCCACCAATAAAGAATTCTTCATATGCACCTTGCGCTTCATAATCATTTTCTTGGTCATAGGCATAATAAGATAGTCGACCTGTCCCGTAGTTGTAATTGATATCTTTTGGAACTTTTAAACTGAAAGAAAAATCACCATCGACAACTTCGACTTGTCCTGAGAATAATATGTTAGGTCGGTCTTTATATTGATGCCTGTTTTTGATAATTTCATCTTCTTCTGTGTAGATGTTTGCTTTCGTGTATAATGATACTTCTTTGTCATATAAAGTGACATATAAAGTTCCATTGAAGTCATTTATGTTAGCAGAGTCATTGTCAGCGACATGTCCGTAAATTACCATGTTCGATAATGCCTTTAATGTGTCTGACAATGAATTACCTATTTCAACAATAGAATCTGTAATTACTTTATTGTTCGGATAACAAAGACGTAGAGCAGGATCACCTAACAAGTTAAATGATAATTTGTTGGAATCATTGCTTAAACTGCACTTCGCTGATCTAAGAACATCACCAATTCTACGGGGCATTCCGGTAGAATCTCTTAAAAATAATTCGGTGAATATTGCTTGATTTAAATTGTCATTTTTGTTGTCGTAGGCGACACGTGCCGAACTGATAAGGACTAAAGCACCTCCATTAGGATTGAGTAGAAGGTCTTCACCTCCTGAATGATCTAAATCGTCAAATTGAGAAAATTCGCAACTGGCTGTAAACCAAAATCCGCATTTGTCATTGTAGATGGAACCTGCTTGGTTTTGCGTAAATACATGTTCCGCGGTAAATCCGATTTTACTACTATGCCCTACATAGTTAAAAAACATAACACCATTGTCAATCTCCTCTTTGATGATGTCTTCTACCTCATAATAACGACTACCGTTCGATCCAGTTGTCCTGGTATATGAGTCCAAGTATACCTTTTTAACCTCCATAGCATTGTTGTACACATGAACTTTGTTGGCTAATACATCACAATAGCGGCAAAATTTTTGGTAATCATTGGATGATTCATTATCATCTGCTAATAATAAAATTTTGTTTTTCCATTTTCCGTAGTTCTTGTTCTCAACATGGTTTCTGATTTTTTTTATCACACCGTCAAGTTCAGTGGACGTGCTACATGGAATACGTCCTACTGCGATATTCATTTGCGCGTTACCATTATTTTTGTAAATGTCAGAAAGAAATGCAAAATAGTCATCTGTTACATAAGTGGCTGATTCTTCCACATTACTTCCGCTTTGATAGGTGACAACGAAATTGTTGATTGTAGTTCCGCTGCTGGCAAGTAAACCTCTGTTATCATAACATCCATCACCAATAATAAGAAGATAGAATGGCTTTTCTCCGTTTTGTTGGTATAGTTTTTTCATAAACCATCGAAATGCTGTAGCGTCTGGAGTTCCTGACGAAAATTCATTGTATATTTTTTCTGGTGTCGTAATATAGGTTGAGAAATTGTCGTATTCTTCGTGAATCTTTGCTATTTCATTTGCACCCGTTATAAAGTTTGGATGAGTGATGATTACAAAATCGACTGGTTCTACTGCGTGTAAGTTTTGATTGGATACATTACCAACAAATTCTGCACTAATTGTAGTTGGATTAGCCATGTTGATAGCTACATATTCGTTTGGAATAGAATAATACTTACAAACATCTGTAAAAACTAAACTATCTTTTATTTTTTCTGTTTTAATTTGCATGGGTTCCTCTGCATTACTGATGTCCCATATTTGAGTGGAAGAAGGACAGTTGGCAATGATGAACTGATAGTTAGTGAAAATGTCGTTGCATTTTGGGTTTTGGAAAAAGAAGGTGTTTGTTTTCCCCATTTCTAATGGTCTGTAAGCAGTTGCGATAATACGATCAATGGAAGCAAAATCTGCTGAGTTTGAACCTCTGAATTTTGCAGAGATAGACAGTTGTGAATTAGAGGGTTTTTCAGATGCCCATTTTACAAGTTCATTTGCGATGATATGACTTGCACAGATTGGATATTCAATTGTGTCAGTAACAGTTTTTCCTCCAAAATTAAAAGTGTAATCGATATGAGATTTCACATTTGAAGATGTTGCAATGTTGGCATAAAGATAAGCGTATTCCGTGGTGTCAATGTTGGGGAAATTGAATGAATAGGAAATGGAGTTGTTGTTGAAAAATTTGTCTCCATACCAACCTTTTCCAGAAGCAACATAGTTAAACTCTTCTTTTTTATGAATTTGTTTGTCTTGATATTTGCGAACTGCGATAGTGTCGGCTTCTAGGATTTCAATTTTTTTAGTTGAAACCCTTTTTTTTGAACCAACGTTATCAGTTATAAAGTAATACCCATAATTGGAATAAGGATTAATAGAGTATTTGTAGTCGGGAACTGAGTTGGGAGTTGTATTATAATACCAGTTTTTAGGACCTTTCGCATAAAAAAGGAAGAAATTGCTGCCTTGATAGATGGGTAGCTCGTTTAAATCGTCAGTTTTAGGATTAGATAAGTCTTCACTAAGTGTTGTACCACCATATCCGAAAATGCGAATTTCAGAAGGATTTTTAAACCCCATCTGCTTTATTTGATCGTACGTGAGTTTGCAGATACCCGTTTCTTTCACTCTAATCTTAGCCCATTTCCCAGAGGATAATACAGATTGGGATGAAAAGTCATAGGAAAACGCTTGTGAGGTTTGTAAAAGTCCTATGACAAGGATAAAATAAAATAAAATTGTTCTTTTCATACCTATTATATATTTAGAATTCATATTGTTTTTTAAAAAAAACGAAATCTAACATTATTTATTATATTTTAGGATTCGTAAATTTTTTTAAGAAACGACAAAATCTAACATTTTATTATTTTCGATAAATCCTTCAAGATGATCTCCGATTTTTACTGGTCCCACACCAACTGGAGTCCCTGTGAAAATTATATCACCTGTTTTCAATGTAAAGAATTTACTAATATATTCAATGATTGCATTGACATTAAAAATCATATCTTTCGTGTTCCCAGTTTGAACAGCTTTCCCGTTGATTTGTAACGAGAATGAAATGTTATTGATGTCAAATTTTTCTTTAGAAATGAAATTACTGATAGGGGCGGAGTTGTCGAATCCTTTGCAGATTTCCCAAGGAACACCTTTCGCTTTAAAATCATTTTGCAGATCTCTGGCGGTGAAGTCAATGCCTAATCCGATTGCATCATAATAACGATCAGCAAATTTAGCTGAGATATTTTTTCCCATTTTGGAAATTCGAATAAGTATTTCGGTTTCATATTCGATTCTATTGGAGAAATCAGGGAGGAAAAAAGGTTTATTATCTTTAAGAAGTGCTGTTTCAGGTTTCATAAAGATAACGGGATGTTCAGGGATGTTGATGCGGTTGAGTTCTTTATTGTGCTCTGCATAATTCCAACCGACTGCAATAATTTTCATTTTGTTATGTCCAATTATAATTTTTTTTGACTATGATAATTTAATATCAGAGTTAATATGCAAACTTACATAAAAAAAACGATTTTCGGGAAGTTGATTGCGAAAGTATTTAACAAAGAGAGATGAAAAACATTTTTTTTTTTGAAAAATAAATAGTAATTTTGCGCCCGATTTATTATCCAAAATAGTCAAACGCTGGACGGCTTGCCCGAAGCCTAAAGCAAAGTGAAAGATTAATTAACTAATTAAAAAACGTTTAAAGTGGATACTTTAAGTTACAAAACAATTTCAGCCAATGCTGCAACAGTGACCAAGGAATGGGTTCTTGTTGATGCAACGGATCAACCATTGGGACGTTTAGGTTCTAAGGTTGCAAAACTATTAAGAGGTAAGTACAAGCCTAATTTTACTCCTCATGTTGATTGTGGCGATAATGTGGTTATTATCAATGCTGATAAGGTTAAGATCACAGGAAAGAAAGCTACAGATCGTATTTATTTGAAGTTCTCAGGTTATCCTGGAGGTCAAGTAGAATATACTCCAGAAGATTTGTTGAAGAAGAGTCCTGAAAGATTGATTAAAAAGGTGGTAAAAGGTATGTTGCCAAAAAACCGTCTTGGAAATGCAATTTTAGGAAACCTTTATGTTTATGCTGGAAGTGAACATAAACAAGAGGCACAACAACCAAAAAAACTCGATTTAAACTCAATTAAGTAAGAACATGGAAGTATTTAATGCAATTGGTAGAAGAAAAGCCGCAGTTGCGCGCGTATACCTAAGCGAAGGTAATGGTGAAATTACCATTAACGGAAAGGATTTGGCTACTTACTTTCCTTCTGGAATTTTGCAATATGTTGTAAAACAACCGTTGAATCAACTTAGTGTAGCAGATAAGTTTAATATAAAAGCAAATTTGGATGGCGGTGGATTCACTGGTCAAGCTGAAGCTTTAAGATTAGCTATTGCACGTGCACTTGTTAAAGTTGACGCTGAAAATAAATCTTCATTGAAGAGCGAAGGTTTCTTAACTCGTGATTCTCGTGAGGTTGAGCGTAAGAAACCAGGTCGTCCTAAAGCAAGAAAGAAATTCCAGTTCAGTAAACGTTAGTACTTGGAAGAGTTATATATTGTATTATATCGACTCTTTAAGAAGACGTTTAGTATCTAAATTATCCAGACTTCAGCTTGGTTTGAACTACTGGGTAATTGATTTAGTAAAAAGAATGTAAACGATTAAAAATTTTAAAAAATGTCAAGAACTAATTTTGATGAATTATTAGAAGCAGGTTGTCATTTCGGACACTTGAAAAGAAAGTGGAACCCAGCAATGGCTCCTTATATCTTCATGGAACGTAATGGTATCCATATTATTGATCTTCACAAGACTGTTGTTAAAATAGATGAAGCTGCTGCTGCTTTGAAGCAAGTTGCAAAATCGGGCAAAAAGATTCTTTTTGTTGCAACAAAGAAACAAGCAAAACAAGTAGTTGCTGATAAAGCTACTGAAGTTACTATGCCATATGTAACAGAACGTTGGGCTGGCGGTATGTTGACCAACTTCCCTACAATTCGTAAGGCTGTTAAGAAAATGGCTTCTATTGATAAGTTGACTAATGATGGTACATTTGACAACTTGTCAAAGAGAGAAAAACTTCAAATTTCTCGTCAACGTGCTAAGTTGGAAAAGAACTTAGGTAGTATCGCTGATATGACAAGAACTCCTGCAGCTCTTTTCGTAGTTGATGTAACTAAGGAAAATATTGCTGTAAAAGAGGCTAAAAGATTGGGTATTCCAGTTTATGGTATCGTTGATACTAACTCAAATCCTAATGATGTAGATTTCATTATCCCTGCTAACGATGATGCAACAAAGTCTGTTGAAGTTATCTTGAACGCTCTTTGCGGTGCTATCAAAGAAGGTTTGGATGAAAGAAAAGTTGAGAAAGAGGAATCTGAATCTGCTGAGGGTGTAGAGAAAAAAGAACGTAAGAGAGCTGCTAAGAAGACATCTAAGAACAACTTGGATGGTGAAGCTTTGAATGCTAAAGTAGCTAGCAAGTTCAATACTACTGAAGATTAATTATTAACGTAAATTATTTTAAGAGATATGGCTGTTTCAATGGCTGATATTAGCAAATTGCGTACAATGACTGGTGCGGGTATGATGGATTGCAAGAAAGCTCTTACTGAAGCTGAAGGCAATTTCGATAAAGCAGTCGAATTAATCCGCAAAAGAGGTCAAGCAATTGCTGCTAAAAGAAGTGATCGTGATGCTGCTCAAGGTTGTGTATTAGCTGCTGCTAATGGTGACTTCGCTGCAATCGTCGCTTTGAAATGTGAAACTGACTTCGTTGCTAAAAACGCAGATTTCATTGCATTGACAAAACAAATTTTGGATAAAGCAATGGAAGTTAAACCTGCATCTTTAGAGGATTTGAACTCTTTGATGATTGGTAATTCTACAATTCAACAATTAATCACTGATCGTTCAGGTGTAACTGGCGAAAAAATGGAGTTGGGTGCTTATGAATTTGTTAATGGCGCTGCTACTGTTGCTTATGTTCATCCAGGTAATATGTTGGCTACTGTTTCAGCTTTCAATGAGGCTGGTATCGATAACCAAGTTTACAAGGATATCGCAATGCAAGTTGCTGCTATGAACCCAATCGCTGTTGATGAGGCTGGCGTTCCTGCTGATTATGTCGCTAAAGAACGCGAAATCGCAGTTGAAAAAACAAAAGCTGAGTTGGTTCAAAAACAAGTTGATAACGCTTTGTCTAAAGCTGGTATCAATCCTTCTCATGTTGATTCTGATGCTCATATCGAATCTAACATGGAAAAAGGTTGGATTACTGCTGAACAAGCTGCTAAAGCTCGTGAAATTAAAGAAACTGTTGGTGCTCAAGCTCTTGCTAACTTGAAGCAACCTATGATTGATGGTATTGTCAATGGACGTATCCAGAAGATTTATAAAGAGCAAACATTGTTAAATCAAGCTTTCGTTAAAGAACCTAAGATGACAGTTGCTCAATATTTAGCTTCTGCTTCTAAGTCTATGACTTGTACTTCTTTCAAACGTTTCACTTTGAATCAAGAATAATTCATCAATTTATATGATTAAAAAGGTCATCGAACTTTCTCGATGACCTTTTTTCTTTCTTTATGGTTTATCCTATTTCTATATGTCCATATTTAAAATGTTAGAATTTATTGGTGTCAGCTAAACGCAAAAATAAAATTATAATACGTCGAAAAACAGAGAACTATGGTATAAAAACTAGAGATAGGTTCTTTAAAAAACATTATTACTCAGTTTTTTTTTATAACTTCCTCCTTGACGTGTTCGAAGTCTTTCTTTGAATGTTGTAGAAATCCTTGTACATATATAAATCTGTCCACGTCCTGAAAGGGCAGCCTACTAGGCTAAATGCTGTTGGGTTTCCTGCTTGTGGCACTATTTGTATGGTCATCAGTAGATACTTTTTGTATATTGAGTTTTTTATTTATTGTCCATATATCGACTATCAGATTAATGTATGCTTATACTCATACTTTTATCATCTTGTTTGTGGTAAATGGAGAGAGACCACAGAACTGATTCATAAAAATTTATTGGTGTCCGCTAAACTTTTTATGTGTTTAATTTTTTGCAAAAAAAATGAAT
>JAKSLB010000025.1 GCA_024401435.1 Paludibacteraceae bacterium
ATACTCCAATGGAAGATATAAAGGATACTCCAATGGAAGATATAAAGGATACTCCAATGGAAGAACACATATTGCCTAGTGATGATGGATTGAAGTTGAGTACCAATGTAATGGAAAAGCTATTCAAAGCATATTCTCACTTTGACTTTGTTGATGTATGCGATATGGTCAACTATCGTGGCGGTATTTGCCTAGAAACACACCTAGAAAGGCAAAACATTGAACCAAGGCACTTACAACTATATGTTAAAGAATTATGCGACAAATGCTACGAAAAGTGGCTTAATGTGCATAACGATACTAGCTATATGGAAAATGATATTTACATATCAATAGCCAAGAATGGCGAATGTCAAATATCATACATTCCAATGATGGCAAGTTCTAAATAAGAAAAAAGGCTCATTTAAATGAGCCTTTTTCTTTTTTGTTGTTCAATTTTCTAGTCTAAATATACATCAAGGACTTCTATTGTTTCACCAATCAACTTGTATCCCTTGATGATGTTAAACACATATTCAATGGTGTCACTCAAAGATTTTGCCTTGTTTTCATTATGAATTGTATAGTCAATTATCATAATGATTGCATCTTTACCTCTACCCATTCTATCCTTATGTTCATTGCTGATTCTAACAATTATTTCCTTATCAGAAATCTTCTTGGCATCAACATAATGGTTGAACTTGGTAAAGTCAAACTTTGTCCTATCCTTCATATCCATATTGAGTTTTGCACCCAATAGGTTTCTCAACGCAATAATTTCTTGTTCAGTAAATCCAAAACCATTCTTGGATTCATTCAAAACACATTGAACTTTATTGTATTCACTTTCTGTGAGTAGAACCTTCTTCATTTTTAAAACCCTTTTGTATTATATATGTCTTTAATCCTCAACAAACACATCGTTTAGGTCTTTAGGGTCAACTTCCTCCCAAGTGCCATCTTGCTTTGAATACTTTACCTTCTTTATATTGAACGCCTTGATAATCTTCTGGCACATTGGGCAAGGTCTACTATTCATAAGATTTCCGTCAAGACCAACCCTACACACATACATAGTTGAATCCTTCAAATGCTTCAAAGGATAATTAGCCCTCATAACGGCACAAGCCTCTGCGTGGATATGCTTATATGGATTGAATTTCTTCAAGAAATCATTATCATAGTCAATATTGCAACCCCTAGATATGATTCTACCATTCTTTACTATGACACATCCGTGGTGTTGTTGTTGTAAAGACTTTTTTGCTACCTTTATACATTCATTCTTGAAATTCATATCACAAATATAGCAAAAAACCCACAAAATTGTGGGTTTAGTTTTGTTTTTTTTAATTACAATTGTGTTTTAATTTTCTATTTCAACATAATTATCACTATAATCTTTGATTATATTCCACAAATCCTTCACAGTGGGAATATCACCACCGTTAGGAAAAACATACATAGAATCATCATTCCTAACCATTATTTGCGTTGGTTCTTCATCACCATAATATGATGAAATGACATAATGAGTCTTCATCCCACGCATCCTTGGTCTATCCTTTTGTATTTTAACATCAAGAAGTTCGCCATACATTTCAACATCTTCTTCGGTTGGATTTGCTTCCATTGATGCTTTTGCACTTTGTTCATTTAAAACACTACAAACTTTGCGGTATTCACTTTCAGTCAATAAAACCTTCTTCATTTTTTATGAATCCTTTTTTCTTTATATATAAGATATGCCAGCTCCAGAAAGAAAAACATATACGCAAACACCAAAACAAAGCCCATATTGTGCAAATAGGGATATGATTACCCCTCTCGGCACTATCACAAACCTTGAAGAAATGAAACATTTCGTTCTAACTAGCCTTGGTAGTCCAGTCATTTGCGTTGAACTTTCTGATGAACAACTCACAAATGTGATAATACAAGCCGTTAAATTCTGCCATAAGTATTACAACGGAACTGGCTCTTATCTTGACTATATCAAGCTAACTCTATTCCCAGGTTGCACACACTATAAGATTTGCCAAGACCTTCAAGATGTCATTGACCTTGAAGTTTCTTCTTGGCTCGGTGACATCAACCAAATGTTTACTATACCTCATAGTATGCTATATCATCAAACTATGAACTTCACCTTCACTGGTCAATGCTATGGCAATAACACGGGCTATGGAGACATCCTAGGCAATTGGGAAGCAAGCCTTGTTTACCTAAAAGAATTCAAAAACAACTTCGGTGAATTCTATCAATCTAGATATAATAACCTCACTAAAGAACTTTCCGTTTGGCCCACTCCTAAAAAACATACCGATGTCCTTATGAAAGTCTATAAAAAAGAAAAGGCTATAAACCTATTCAATGATATTGACTTCCAAAGACTTGTTATTGCTTGGGCTGGTATGAGATGGACTATGAATCTACGGAAATTCAATATGCAACTAGCAGGTGGTGGTACATTGAACGCAGATAGTATGTATGGTTCATTCAAGGAAGATTATGACAAGGTTGTGGAGCAAATAAGTGGAGAATTCCCAGGTGTAGCCTTTGTTGAAATGAGCCATTAATTTTATATTTGAATATATGGAATGTGCCATTTGCAAGCAAGATTTCAAGTCCTATAGGGCATTATCAATACATATAACACAAAAGCATAAGGATTGTACATTACAATCCTATTATGATACATACATTCAACCAAACACGGAACACAAGTGCAAGTTTTGTGGCAAGGAATTGAAGTTCTTGTCTATGTCCGTTGGATACCAAAAGACTTGCGGTGATGCAAAGTGTTCAAAGAAACAAGAAAAGGAAACAAGACTAAACCTATATGATGGAAAGTATGAATGTGATGAAAGCATACGGAGAGGTCTTGAAAACCAAAAGAATACAATGCTAGAAAAGTATGGTGTTGAGCATAATTGGTCTAATGGTGAATTAAGGGAAAAGTGCTATGACACTTGCGAAAAGGAATATGGTTCAAGGACATACAACAATCCAGAAGGGATGAAGAAATCTAGGATAGAAAACAACGGCTCGTTTATGACAAAGGAGATGGTTGAGAAGTCTAGGAACACGAAGTTGGAAAAGTATGGAGACCCCTTCTATCTAAACACGGAAAAAAGCAAGGAAACAAGAATTAAGAAATATGGTAGATATTCTCCACCATACATACACGATGTTTCAAGTTGGAAGAACAATTGTAGAGCCGATAGGTTGAGTTCTCATGTATTCCGCTGCAACGATTGTGACTTGGTGTTTGTAGAAATGAGAAATGAGGTTATAGAGAGAAGGCAAGCGAACCATCAACATCTATGTCCAAATTGCTATACATCAAACATAGGAAGCAAAGTTGAGAAATACCTATTGAATGAAATCCATAACTTCTATGATGGTGAAATCTTGGAGAATGATAGGACAATACTTGAAGGCAAGGAATTGGACATATACATACCAGAATTCAAGTTGGCTATTGAGGTCAATGGTATGTTTTGGCACAAGGAAGACAAGGATAGACATATAGACAAGACAACCGCTTGTGAAAATAAGGGAATACATCTCCTTCATTTTTGGGATTACGAAGTGACCGAAAAGCAAGACATAGTGATAGACAAAATCAAGTCTTGTATGGGAAAGAACAATGTCTTGTTCGGTAGGAAATGTACAATCAATGAAATTGACAACAAAACCTACAAGTCATTTGTGAATGAGAACCATATGCAAGGATATGTACAAGCAAAGCACAAGTATGGTCTATTCTATAAGGATGAACTTGTTGCCATAGGTTCTTTTGGAAAGTCTAGATATACAAATGAATATGAGTTGCTTCGTTATTGTTCAAAGCACGGAATATCTATCCTTGGCGGTATGAAGAAATTGGTTTCTAATTTCAAGAAATCACAAGGGATAGAATGTGTAGTGTCTTATGCCGATAGAAGGTTCACATCAAGTTTTAACAATGTATATGGGCAATATGTATCCATATCAAAAGTTGGATACAAGTATTTCTATGGTTCTAAAGTATTTGATAGACTTCAACTACAAAAGCACAAGTTGAAGGTCAATCCATTGACCAAGGACAATTATTCAGATGACCTTACCGAACACGAAATATGCAACAAGTCAAACATCTATAGGATATATGATTGCGGTCAATTGAAATTCATTCTTTAATTTAGCTATGTTCAAACAAATCGTAATTGAACGGACAAAAAGAAAACCGACCATTTAGGTCGGTTTTGTTGTTATTTTTTATAATTATTAGTTAATGACTTGAAAAATGTATTCCGTTAGATTCTAGCAAAGCTATTGTCTTTTGAAGTTCTTCATTCATTTTCTTTGTCATTTATTAATCCTTGACAAGACGGACGGAGTAACCATAGCGAACTCTATTGTTATTTTACTGTTTTACCAATAGTGGATTCATTCAACTTGGTAGACTCCGCTAGTTCATTGTTTTCAGTATAGTTAAATTTATCAAAATAAATATGACCAGATACTTTTATAACGATGTTTCCATTGCCTCTTGTTAATTTGGTTGTTAAAGTAACATTGCGTGCAGGAACTCTACTAAATGTATAGGTTGATATATCATCAACATTAGAAGACTCCAATTTCCACCAATGACCCATTTTTTCACGGGCAACTCTTATATCTAAACCAATCAAAGATTTAAATTCAATTGGAAGGTTATATAGAACATCTTTGACTTTTTTACCAAGATACCTCTCACCAAGTTCATCATTTTCCGCATAAAAACCTATACCATAGCTATAATTTGGATTATCGTTATAGGTCACAGTATAATCACCAACATAAATAGAGCCATCGGTTTCAATAGCATCTTCAACATCACAACCATTTTTAGAATACACATCAAGAAGAGAATATAATGGGTTTTCAATCTCATTTTCATTCAACTTCTTTGCCTTCTTGAACACATAGAAGCCGTTTTCACGGAGCAACTTCTTGGCTGCGGATATCTTGGATTCCTTCATCATATCCAATGCACTTGTAAAGGAACTACCCTCATAATTAGCACAATCTTTACCGTCAGAAGTCTTCATTTTAATTGTAGTATGCTTACCTTCGTACATATCAACTTCTATATAGTAATGCCCCATAGCAGCACCAATACCATCCAAAGTATATTTAGCAGAACCATCGTTCTCATTTTCTTCAGCAAGCAATACACCAACTACATCTATTCTAAATTCCTTACGCAAAACATTTTTTAGCTTTTTCAACTTGTTTGCATACATTGTATCAAAAATACGAATGTTCCGTCTTTTTGTATAACCAAACATAATATAAACTCCTTAATAGGTTTGTTATATTATGTATAACGGATTATCAAGAAGACATTAATTTCCTTCAAAAAAACCCTTGATATTGAATGAACTTATCTCGGTGATGGATGAAAACCAAGAACTTCGCATTTACGAACCTAACGAAATCGTTCCAGACTACGAAGTTAAGGTATCCAACTTGCGTATGGAAGACCCCAACAACATTTTAAACCGAACAATTCACAATGTTTGTGCTGCAACCGCTCTAACTTGGTGTGGTGAACCTTCTTCACCATTTATGAAGGTTTGGTTGGATTAACACCAACAAAAATTAAAAACCCTCCTAAATTGGAGGGTTTTTGTTATGCAAAGTCTTGTGGTTTATCCATAGCGGAATCCCACCAATTGTTTGGATTTTTATCTTTATTGCATTTTAGGTCTTCAAGCAGCAAACAATCACCATCATAGTCATACCCATCAAACCTAACGGATTCCTTTAGGTCTTCAAGGGATTTAGCTTCCTTAATGAGTTTAAGGTACTTTCCTTGTTTTTCAATAGAGCCTTTAAGATACCAAGCCATTTCACTAACGGACAATTCTTTCCTACAGAAACGACAAATAGGGCAATTACATTCATTTGACATATCAATAGAAGGGTTTAAGGGTTATTTTGAATTTAGATACCAATATAGCAAGGCAAATGCCGTGTGTAAATAGGTAACTTGTAAAAATACTACTTATCAAAGAAAATACAAAGGTCATACTCTATGTATTTCAATGGGTGGATATTTCCAACCAAGTTCCTTTGTTGCCTTGACATAAGCCTCATCATAGTCCTTTGCCTTGATGATTGCCCTAACCCTAGCCCTAGGGTCATCAAACGGAATTTTCTTTGCGGAACAATTCTTTCTACAAAGTTTTGCTTCAACCATTTCTTCAAAGTCCATATATCTGACTACTTCAAAGTTCTCATCTTCTCTATCATCCTTCAATAGGTTAGTGAGCATCATAACTTCTTCATCACTTACTTCCCTATATTGGGCATTTCTAAAGAAATTGTAGTCCAACATATAGGCTGCGGTGCGGTCGGTTATCAAGTCCCTTACGGACATTTGGATATATGCACCTCCATACATCTTGTTATATGCGGAAATGTCTGTGATTGTTACAAACTTCTTCCTACATTCCTTCCAAGCATCATCATAGGAGAAATTGATTTCTCTATCAACCGCATATACCGATTTTGGTTCTATCTTGTTGATAAATGTTGTTGTTTCACTAACGCTTTGGGTATTATACAAACACTTGTATCTATGAACCGTAGCGGTTATTTCCTTGTCAATGATGCAAATGTTCATACCTATGAACCTTCTAAAGACCCTATTCACGAACCTTTCGGCATCACTTATGGAATATCCAAGGTTAGCATTCTTCATATAAATTTCATTGAGATATGTATGCTTTTCTTGGAACAAACGCAACAATTTGTCATACACTTTTTCATCAAAATGTTCATAAATCATAATTTTTCCAATTCAAATATGAAACTTCTAACTTCACCGAAATTTCTTTCAATGTTGAAAGTCTTTTCTTCAATTTCCTTGGTGGGAGGAATAAGCCTAAATGTACCAGCATTCTCCACCCCTAGTGTGGAGATTGTTGCTATTAGTTTAAAAGATGGTCTAGGGTCGCAATAGTTTTGCCTTTCTTCCTCTTTAGTCAATGAGGACTTGTACATCACTATTTCAGCCGTAGCATAGTCCTTTCGGTTGATTATATAGCCATAATAGCCTAGCCAACTCTTTAACTCAAATAGATACCAATCAAGCAACTCTACATTTTCTGAAGCATCTGAACGCAAAAGACTTGTGTATTCCTTACGCAATTCATCTTCTTCTTTTTGTGCTTCATCAACACTCAAAGTTTCATTGGAGAACACATCCGCTCTTACGCCATTCAAGACACCTTCAACTGGAATCTTGTTCAATAGGTATCTATTTAGCCATTCAAGTTTAGCAACTTCTATGGCATCTCCGTTCCTATCGGTGAAATATGCTTCATCAGTAAAAATGCCCATTACTTCAACTCCTTACCACATACTGGACAAGATTTAACCTTAATCCATTTGGATTCATAGCAAATTGTAGCAACCAATTGTTTAATTTCGCCACTAGCAAAACTAGGTTTGGTCTTATCTTGAAGAATCAAACTACCATCACAAATGAAAAGTACGGAATTTTCATTTTCAAGAATAGGCTTATGATGTTCACAACATTCACACATCTTCAACTCCAAAAGTTTTCAACAAGTCATTAACAATTTGTTCACAAGATGACCTTGTATTCTTGTACTTGATTACAACCATCTTATACTTCTTCGCCATTGATACCCTCCTCAAGTTCACCAATGAAATCATCAAGTTCCTCTAACTCATAATCGTTATAAGAACCATCATAAAAATAATACCTAAATCTTACATAGTTTCCGTTGTTTTCCACACCATTTCCGTCAACTGGATAGAAATAGTTCATTTGTGCCATACGGATTCCGTTCCTTGAACCATCCATATTATCCAAAGACTTGTAAGGAATGTCATATTTCTCCAATATGGCAATTATGGCATTAACCTTTTCATTTATTTGGTCTTGGGTAAGCATACTATACAATATAGTAAAAATCACAAAATTGTCAACGAGATTTAAAGTAGAAATTATAGTGGTCACCATTCTTGTCATAGAACAAGAAAGCATTGACCAAATGAAATCTACACTTTACGCATTTGTCGTCTTTAATTACGATGTTAGCCTTTTGAATTGGATAGCCATAATATTCTTCTAGGAATGTTGTTGCATTTCCGCTCGGTTTATCAAAAGATTCATCAAAAAGTAACGCATAGCCATATTTTTCGGTTTCATATTCAATAGAGCCATCTTCTTGGAAGAAAATAACAGAATAATCATACACTTTTTTCATCGTTTAACCTCAATTTCATTTGTTGTCTTGCATTCTGGACAAACACAACGGAAAATAATTAACTTTTGTGTTCTCTTTGAACTCCACCAATGTATCTTATATCCGCCAACATATTTTTGGTCACAAGCCAATACTGGGCATTCATATTCACATTGACAATACTTGCAAGTAAACTTCATAGGCTTACCTGGCTTCACAACTTTGATTTCCTTCAAAGCAGCCTTCCGTTCTTCTTCGTACCTTTTGGGATATGGAATAGGTGGCATAGATGCAAATGGTGGCATAAGTGGCATATTATTTAACTCCTTTGATAAGTTCTTGTACATCATTCTTTGACAATAGCATATAGTTATTGTTTGTAGTGTTCATATGTATCAAATGAATATCATTGCCATCATAGATGACATATTTATTGTCAAGTTTTTTACAAGGGAGGACATTTCCATTATCCAACTTGATTTTACATTCATTTCGTTCCTTTGAAAACGCCCTATCAAAGTCACTAGAACTCAAACGGGTTATACATTCCTCATTGGACAATTTCTTGCTACGATTCTTATTGACCATAGTAATCTTGCCTTTTAGGATTTGAATCCGTGGTTCAAGTAGTTCTATAGATGTTAGCAATGCTTTTTTGAATTTCTCAATATCTTCATTATAGTCTTCAAAATCCATCCAAGGTTTTCCACTAAATCCTTCTGGAGTATAGTATTTCTTGTTGGTTTTCTTCACTGGTTCAATTCTTGGGTATCTATTTCTCTTATCAACCGACCAATGACAAAATACTTCGGTTACATAAGGTTCAACATCAATATACCAAGCAATAGTAATACCTTTATATGACCAACTAGAATTACCTATGCCATCATAAGAATACTCAATGTTATGCTCTTTGTAGAAATTACTTAAATCTTCTTGCATACCTTATTCCTTAATCATTGGTTCATTACAAGCATCTTCACCCAAGCAAGAATTACCAAGACATTCACCAACTTCACAATTTGGCTTTTCTTCTTTAGGTTGCTTATTTTCATACGGATAATCAAGAATTTTATTCAATACTAGGTCTGAAATATCATTGAAACCAAATCCAGCCATTATTGTATTAACTGGTCCGTCAATGTTTTCAGCCCTATCCATTAGTTCTTTCCATACGGCACTTGATACTTCATCTGCCATCTTGACTCTCTCTGTTCGTAATGACTTAATCTTGTCTTCAAGCTCTTTGTTTTCTGCGTTTAATACTTTAATTTTTGCAAGCAATACATCTTCAAACGGAGTAGGTTCAACTCTACCTTCTTTTAATGACTTTAGTTCATCAAGATACTTGATGATACTTTTATAACTTTCTTTCAATGATGGAAACACAATCTCATCATCAGTAGAGTCTTCATTCTTTGATTTAAAATGATATTTTAATGAATTTATACAATCATTTAATGAATACTCTGGTACAATTTCTTTCTTTTGTTTATCGCTTTCTTCCTCTGGAATTTCCGCAATATTGTTCCAGTATTTGCATACACTATCACGCCAATCATCACACCAAATAATATGTCCGTGTTCATTCTTATACCAGTCAACTATTCGTGTTTTTACTGGAGTGTCATTTTCACAATTCCACGCCAGCATTTCAATTGGCTTTCCATCCCACTTCTCTGGGGTCATTTCAATGAGTTTAAAACCATTATACTCCATAAATCATTCCTTTAATTTAAGTTCTACAATTTTAAGACCAGTTTCCCATGTAACTTCTGGAAAAATATAATCAGGTAATTCACCTATTATATTAGTTCCAGTTTCTGGATTGCATCTAAAAGTACCAGTTTCTAAATCAAGGTATGGTGGATATTTTTCAAATAGATATAGTCTACCATTCTTATTACGAAGAAGATAAAATTTAGTCTCTAAACATTGCTTCATATTCTTCAATAGTTTCCTTAAAAGCCTTTTCCAATTCATCAACTGTAATAAATTTGGATTCATCAAAGGTATACTTATTTTCGCATCCTTCCATCCATTCCTTAAAGTTATCAATGGAACAAATACTAGAAATTGAACCTTGACCAATAATTATAGAAAATACAACTCTCTTACCATTATCTTCAATGATAACAAAGACTGTAGGAAACATACTTTCTTCAACTTCTTGCCAAGGAATTTTTGGGTCAACAAGTGAAGACCAAGAATCAAATAGTGGTAGATACTTTTTATCTGGTTCATCTTCATCTGCGTAGTATAGGTCTTCATCACCAATATCCACTTGATTGGCAATAGCATCCTTCCAAAGACTAGCATCAAAGGACTTCATTCTTTCAACGCTTTTGCCATACATACCCTTCATAATTTCTGCGTGGCTATGTGTTTCAAAATACTTTTTAATTTGTTCTTTTTGCTTTTCAATATCCATAAAAAAGCCTCCTTATACAAGGAGGCAATATAGTTAAAAAGTAATGAAATTTCAATACTTATTTCTTTACAAATCCCATTTTCATATACGATGAAGGGTTCTTGTCAGTCTTTTTGGTGAATATTTCATTCAAGAACTTTGGACAAGCCTTCAAATCATCCATTTTCTGCTTGAATCTCAACTCTTGTCTTAATAATTCACATATGGCATAGGCATCAACAATGTCAGATGTGGTTGCTACTCCGTGTCCATTGTCAACTATAGGTAAATATGATATGTCTGGTTTTGTAAACTTATACTTTACAAATGCTTGATACATTGAAATCTTGTCTGAAAGACCATAACCTGTGAAGAACTTCTTAATTGTGTTGATAGGATAGAACCTCATAGCTTTCCCTTCATTGAAAAGGTTCAATTTTACAAATCCTTCAAATTCCGCTAGGTCAAACACCATACCTATGCTTCCACTAGCACCATAGGCATAATCTTCAATGGCTACATAGTCAACATCCTTGCACCATTCCAATATGTGTTGTACAACAAACAAGTATCTTGCGTACTTGTGTGAAAAGTCCTTTGTATCATAAAGTATGATATTGTCCATTGAATATTTCTTTCTTTGGGTGAAACCATAACACTTTACATCAACTATGTCCAAGTTATTGTCCAATTCTTCTATGACAATTCCGCTTGAACTAATACTTAAATCAAGCCCAGCTATCTTCATAACTAAAATATATATTTGTATCCCTATTGACACCATTACATAATTTTACTATATTCGTAGTATGAACTATGTACAAAAATACAATGAAAGAATGCTTTTTGTTCAACTTTTTGGTCAACTTTGTGAGGATTCTGAAATGAATATGGGCAATTCGTATGTAGATTTTCTAAAGTGTAAATATGACTACGATTTCCGTAGTATAATTCAAAGATACAATTTTTCACCATCAATTATTAATGATGATATTGATGATGAAAAAATGTGGATGTATATTCAAGATTATCTTACCCCCAAGGATTTAAGAGATTGTAAGTTGTTTTGCCCAGAAGAAATATATGAGCAATACAAGAATGACTCTAGTCTATATCTAGCCAACGAAATCACAATTGACAACTATATGCTCTATACTGGTCATAGAGTGATTGTCCTTGGTGATGTCAACCTTCAATATAGCCAATTTACTCAATTACCTAACATTGATTTTGTTAGAATCCACGGAAGCCTTATTCTAAAAGGAAACTATCTAAAATCATTGAAGTCTAATCTTACATCATTGAGTGAATGTATCATTGATGGTGACTTTGATTGTTCTAACAATGAACTTAAAAATCTACAAGGATTTCCAAAGTCCGTTGGATATTCTGTATATCTTGAAAACAATAAACTTAAATCACTAAATGGTTGTGTCAAAAAAGTAAGAAACAATTTCAACTGCTCAAATAACCTTTTGACAAGCCTAAAGCATTGCCCTAAAGATATTGGTGGTAATCTACATTGTGACCACAATAAACTTACAAGCCTAATGTATGCACCAGAGAAAATTCATTGTAATCTCTCCGCATCATACAATGAAATCAATACACTCAAGGATTGCCCCAAGCAAATCGTTGGCGTATTCAATTGTAATTACAATGAACTTACAAGTCTTGTAGGAGACCTTGAAAGCGTTGGTGATGAATTTTATTGTATGCACAATAAGTTAAAGAGCCTTGAAGGACTTCCATCTAATGTAACCTCATTACATTGTGATTACAATGAAATTGAGGAATTGGATGAAAATCTACCTTGTTTTTATGACTTTTCCATTTCATACAACAAGTTGAAGAATTTAAAGAATTTTCCAAGGGTGCTACATTCATTCAACATTACGAAAAACTACATCAACAATTTTGATGGTATGCCAGTTGATGCCGATATCATTTGTGAAGGTCCTTATGCGGTTCAAAATGTAAAGGTTTCAAACGACTTGATTGACATTGTTGAAAAACGAAGAAATAAAATGAAGACATTGGCAAATTTCAACAAACAATTCAACAAGGGCGTTGACTACGAAAAGAATGATGTCTATTTGAAAAAAATCAAACAAAAATTGTACACATTCCAATATAATCAATGGTTGGAAAACAATTAAAAAAGACCACCTTTAAGGTGGTCTTTTCATTTTAGATAAGTCCGTGATACTTCTTGCACCTATCCTTCAATGGTAGTAGTTTAAGGTCACTAAAGCACATTGCTTGACCCTTTGTTTCAAAATACTTACAACTTGTAAGGCTAGGGATTTCACCGCAACCAGCCCTATATACGCAATTAGGGATTGCTGCCGTTGCCAATGCCTTTAGAATTGGGTTTCCACTTTCAAGCATAGTCTTGATGACCTCATTCATCCATTTTCTTGTGTTTGCTTCGGTTCGCAAACATAGTCTTTGTCTGGTCATAGCAAGGAAAGCCTCCGCATTGAAATCCATAATGTTCTTTGTCTTTTCATTTGGGTCTCTTGGCTTACCATTGTTCCAATCTGGTCTAGAAGATTGACATAGGTACTTTGGGGAACTCTTTGTATGTCTTACAATTTGGTTTCTAACATCCTTGTTCATCACATCAATGATTCTAATTTCAATGTGCTTTGAAAGAGAATGTTCCGCAAGGAGAAGTTCTAGACACCAATCATAGATTTCTTCATCCGTCATTGCAAGAATCTTCTTCTTCGTATTTTCGGTTGGACTTTTACCGATAGTTGTTAGAAGCCCTTCCTTTACTCTATATATAGTGCCGTAAACACTATTTTCAAATCCGTTATAGCTTGAGATAAGTTCAATGTTCATATAACGAAATATAAAAAATTATTTAATTCTTTGCGGTGCGTTTGATTTTGAAAAAAGAGTCAATACAGATATTGATTTTGGTTTGTAGCAAGTCTTTATCTCTCTAATCATTTGTCTTATGGAGTTTCCTGAATATACTGTATCATCAATTATAATTACATTTTTTCCGTCTAACTTATCAAAATAATCATCATTAGTTTCCACTTTTAATGTTTTTGTGATATAACTTCTCATTGTTGCATCATCTATGAAATGCAATTTGAAAGGTTCTTCCATCATATCAACTTCTTCCGTGTAACCATCAATTGACTTCTTGCAATATACAAGAAAATCTTTATATGCCCTTGAAAGTCTAAAGTCTTTATAATTTTTTCTAAATTCAGAATCATCTTCCAATATATACTTATATACTTCACCTATTGTCATCTTTCTAACAACATCATCAAGCAATGTTATATGGTTTAAATTCTTTTTCAATAAGTTCCCCAACAACTTGTTTAGGTTTCTAGATGAAGGTGTCAATACTGTTGTGTCTTTATCCAAAAAATTCTTACTAATTATAGATACTTTTGTATCCAATCTTGACAAAAACTCATTCTTATTGTTTTCATCTTGAAATTTCCATCCACTTTCACCCTTCAATGCATATATTAAAGGATTTCCATCAGATTCAGTATCCCTACTTCTCTTAAATACTGAATATATAGTAATTCCCTTTATTGTTTTTTTATCAACAAATATCTCATTACTTTCTGTATCTACATCCTTTCCAGTATATTTGGAATATCTAACCGTCTTCTTTTGTGGATTATAAATGATACCCTCAATAAGATACATTTTAGGTATTTCTATTCCATATTCCCTATAATTTGTGTATTCCTCATCCATAGAAGCAAAACTTTCTTTAATGATAGAATCATAATTAGAATATAAAACACTAGAAACTTTTCTAAATTCACTTTCTGTCAATAAAACTTTTTTCATAAAATGAAATATAGATTATTATGTTGAAAAAGTCAATACTTGTATTTAAACTTCAAAATTGTCAATACGATTACAAACATCAATGCAAAACTATAATTGAAGTACAATGGAACTTGATACACACCATTTGATATGTTGGTGTATAGCACATAGGAGAAACTAAAGATGTTTCCTATATACGAAAGCACCAAGTATCCTATTGAAATAGCCTTTGATGACTTTTCCTTAAATGCGTTATATACAAGTGGCAAAGAAACAATTGCAAATGCAATAGCACCAATTCCACCAAGAGTAGTAAATAGAGATTCCATAAATTTCCTTAAAAATTGATTGTTATCTTGAATTTCATTAGTGTTTCAGTATCCATTTTCCAATACGATATGATTTCTTCCGCTATCTGCATATAGTCCAATGTAATCTCAAAAGCCTTCACCTTGTGTCTATTGAGCATTTCGTAATGATGGATGTCGTTAATAATTGATTGTGGTAGGTCTATAATCAATTTACCGCTCCATTGTCTATCATACTATGGTCTTGGGTTATTAGTTCAATAAGCCTATCACTGAACAGTTCGGCTATGTTTTCCATTTCCTCAACGGAATAGTTTTCAAGCAACTCCGCAAATGTGTTCTTTATTTGTTTAAAATAGTTGTTGGCAAGTCCATAAGCCAACTTTATTTCCTTATTCCTTTCCATTTTCGTTTGCTTCCTTCTTTTCGTATTCGTTCTTCACCTTATCTATTTCTGACAAAAACAAAAGACCGACCCAATACATTGGGTTGGTCATACTTTCAAAATCAAATATTCTATCAAAACACCAAGCTATGAATGCATAGATGGTGATATTGAAGCATTCCAACAAAATAATGTCAAAGATTTTCCGCATATACCATAAATATATACGGAAAAGCAATTACTTTCTAGGCTTTGCTCCATGACGGAAGCGGATTCTTCCACGATTGAGGTCGTATGGCGAAATCTCAACATCAACCCAATCATCTGGTAGGATGCGAATGAACTTGGTACGCAGTTTACCTGCGATGGTTGCACGGACAATATGTCCGTTTTCCAATTCAACATCAAACTGTTCATTCTTATGCTGTTCAAGTACCTTACCAAGAACAACTACACCTTCTTCTTTAGCCATAATTTCCTTTTTGGTTTAGGTTTTATATGTTTTGTAATAGATAATATAGAAATTTTTTAGTATTTGTAAAGGGTTTTGTATGGTAAAATGTGAAAAAGGTTTAAATAATAACATTTACAAAGCATTATTTGATGGTTTTAAGACTGAAAAAATTAAAGTATGTCTAATAAATTCCACAAATGATGAACAAAAATGGTATGACTTGAAAAATGTTGAAGTGGTGAACGACAACTACCTTCAAGACATTTCCTATCTTTCCACATATATACCATCCTCACTATATGATATGATTTCAGATGAACTTGAAGATACCGATTTTGATGTGTATAAGTTCTTTGATTTCCATAGAAACGATAGCCAAGGATTGAGAGAATGGATTAAAACCCAATGGTCACCATTTTTACGATTCACAAGTGGAGAATCTACATTAATAGCTACAAACATAATAAATGTGATGCAATTTATGTACAAGGTTAACCGTGTGTTCTCTAAAACTGATGATGGACTAGGATGGGATTGGGGAGAATTTTTCAACTCTATACCAGTTAAATATGATTCAAATGGTATGCCTATAGGAATTGATACTAGCATATATACCGATGCAAAAATGTTGATGGATATGTTGGTTGAAGAATTTGTAAAACTATTCCTTATGATTTTGAATAGGAATGTGTTCTTCACACCTCACGGAGCACCTTTAGCACCATTTGAATATGATTTGCTACCAATGGATAAAATACAAGGTGATGTATATAGTGTTTCTAACAATTTTATGTCAATGTTGGAAAATAATTATCTAAACACAAATATTATGGAAGATAGTTCAAGATTAAGAAAATTCTTTCTTAACATTTTTGACCTAAACATTTATCGTGATGATGATGGTCGGACTTATGATATAGTAACAGGTTTCTATAGAAATATTAATAACTACAACTACAATTTGCTAAATAATGATAATGATATTATTAAAAGAACAAATACCAACAATAAAAAGAACAAGACAGTCAATACCTTCATTGAATTTGAAAATTATGACTTTAAGGGTATGGACAAATTGAATGTTGAAGAAACTCAATTGAACATAAACTACGATTTGATAAATGTAGTCAATAACGATGAATACTTTTCATTCAACTACATCAGTTTCTATTATACAACACTAAAAGCGAAAGATATAGTTGAACAATTCATACCAAAGACAACAGAAGAAATCTGTAAATTATTTAAAAAAGACCCTACAACTATAAATGAAACCGAACTAAATGAACTAATGGATAAAGTGTATAAAAATATGAACAATTTCAATAAAGATAACTTGTTTATGACATATAAGTTTGATAGGTTCTATACATTCAAGGATAGTTCTTGGAAAGTGATATTTAGCAAGAATTCAATACTATCATTGAAACAAACTACATAGGATTTGGTGGGAAACTTCGGTTTCTCACTTTTTATATTTAATTGTGCAGAGGTTATAGATTTCACTGCAATCATAAGAAACTATTTGGGATATTAAATATTCACCCTAAAAGAATATGTTAAATTAAAAGGAAATAAAAATATGGCAAATAATTTGCTTAAAAAATTCTTGAAGTCCAATGCCGTTAAGGAATTGGTTGTCACCGAACTTGAAGATGACAAGTTCTTGTCATCTGGTATTCCATCCATTGACATTCTTGCAAGCGGTAGAATTGACGGAGGTATCCGTATCGGTTCTATCACCCAAATGAGTGCGGATTCCTCTGAAGGTAAGTCCCTTGTGGCTCTTAACCTTTTGGCTAACGCATACAAGAATGGTATGGAATGTATCTATGTTGATACGGAAAACGCATTCAACGCAGGTATGATTGCCCTTGGTGCTTCTATGGGTATCAAGTTTGCAACCGAAAAGAATCCAGAAGGTGTTGTCGTTATCAAGTCCAAACTAATCTCTGATGTCAAGTCAATCTTCGCAACCGCAAGTGAAGGTCAATCTCGCAAGGAAAGAGAAAACACATTCTGTGTTCTTGACTCTTGGGGTGGTCTTGTCTCTATGCAGGTTATGGAAAAGGCAGAAGAAGGTTCTTCCTCCGTGGATATGGGTGCTACCGCAAAGTTCAAGAACGAACTTGCCAATGTCATCTCCGCAAGTGGTATCACCACTTTCGTAGTAAACCAAGTATATGATTCTCTATCCCTATATGGTGGTAGAACAATCCCAGGTGGTAAGCGTATATACTTCCTTTCTGATGGTATCATCCTAGTTACATCCTCCGCAAAGGACAAGGATAAGGCTGGTGATGTCCGTGGAAAGATTTGTACGGCAATCATCAAGAAGGGTAGAAATGGTATGGAATCTGAAAAGGTGAAGTATCGTATTTCCAACAAGAATGGTATTGACAAGTGGTATGGCTTGCTTGATGAATACATTGAAGCTGGACTTGTTGAAAAGTCAAAGCCAGGTTACTATTATCGTACCGAAATTGATGTTGATACCGAAACTGGTGAAATCACAAAGCAATGGAAGGAAGAAAGCACCTATACGGAAGATTTCTGTAAGGCACTTAACGAAAATCCAAAGTTCATTGAACACATCAAGAACAAGTTCAGTCACACCATAAGTGAGGAAGAAAAGCCCACCGATGAAGACTTGAACGCAGAAGATGATGAACTTCCATAGTCCTAGACAAGTTCTATCACTAGGTTGTTAGAAACATCATTAGAAGGAGTTATGGTTGCACTAAACTGTAACTCCTTTATTTTATCCGTTTCTATTGTACCCTCTATTGTATTATAGTAATCAATGTATGTAAATGTGTTATCCGTGAAATCCATTTGATTTTGAGTAAACACTAACATACCATCCGTCTTGTTTCCAACATATCCTTCTACACTCTTTGGTGTTTCCTCAATGGTCAAGAAATGTCCGCTAACAGCATATTGTGGTGTCTTGTTTGTGTAAATGGTATCATTAGAATAACGACCCCAAGCATTAAAGTCAACCCTAGGACTCATTCTATCCTTTGCGTGTTTTCTCAATTCACTATACTTGAAAACATTGTCAGTTGCATTCTTTGTATTTTCATCGCCTTCTACACTATTGTATATCTCAACGCCATTTATCTTGTTGCTAATTTTAACCTTATAGTCAAAATCGTGTTCCACAAACCTTAACCATCCAAGTGGTATTGAATAATTGAAATTCAACACACCGCCTTCATATCCATCTTCAAGGATAACACCATCATTGAAACCAAATGGTGGTTGCTTTTGTGCTTCTTGTTCATCATTAGTTCTTGCTATTACAAGAATATCGTTGATGTCATCCGTATGACCCAAGAAATAGAAATTGTATACATCCGCTTCTAAAATATTTCCTTGGATGTCATAATTGACCGCTCCATTCTTTTTTAGGAACTTTGATTCGTATGGATATTCCGTAAACACATATTCCGTACCATAGGTTGTCTTTTCAACTGTTTGGAACTTTGCAAATCTCTTTAATTTAACCTTATCTCTAATATAGTTGTCATTCAAAATGACATTATCAAGACTTCCATATCTTTCAATAAATTCGGCTTTGTCTTCCTCATTGTTCATATAGTACATAATGTTGCCATAGGAATCCTTGACAATTTCTTCTTCTACTTCAACACTCTTGCTATGACAATCCCTAACAACAAGGTCACTATATGAAGTGTACAAACCAACACCATTCATACTATACTTTAGATTGATTGCATCAAACAATTTGTATTCGGTGTTTCCATACTTTCCATTGGTTATTTCTGATATGTTATGGGTAATCATTGATACGGGTGGTTGTATTATGATATTTACAGTTTCATCAAAAGTATCACCTGTTATATGCAATACCTTTCCAAGGCTATCCTTTGAGCAAGTTATATTATACACAGCCTTGACATAGAAACCTTGCTTTGTATTATGATAGAACTTGCTATCATATTTAGTGTTCACATCAAAGTAATCACTTACTTCATTTACACCCTTATACTTGAATCTATCATACTTGTAATTCAAAAGACCAATTGCATCATTAAATTCATCTTCGGTAAAAGTCATACTATCTTCATTTACCGCAACATCACCACTTTCGGTTATGATGTCATCACATTCGCCCTCACCTTCATAGGTTTGATTTACTATTAGGTCATCCGCTTGGTCTCTTATGGCTTGATATCCGTCTTGATTTTCAATGAAGTCTATTAGACCACCTTCGGTTATAAGGTTGTTCAATAGGATTTCAAGTTGTTGGAAGTTCACAAAGACTTGTGTTTCCTCAATCCTATACATATCATCCTTGTAGTCCTCTGAATTTATTATGAACTCCAAGTAGTGTAGGAAGCAATTGCCTAGGACAACATCAAAGTTATACCCACCATCAATGTTCTTCCAATTGTCTATGTATGCGTATGGTTGATGGGCGTATGAAAGTGTTCCGTCACAAACCCAATGGTAATCCTTTAACCATTCCAATTGCTTACATTCTTCTGAAGTATAGTTACCACTAATAACATAGGTCTTATGAACATCAACCAATGTCATACCAGTCTTGTCAAATTCTTCAGCTTTAAGAGCTACAAATACTGGTCTAACCATAACCTCACAAGTTTCTATTACAATATATTCACAAGTATTTAGGAAAGATAGACAATTCTCTATTGATAGGTATCTCTTATAGTCCGTAATCTTTTCAATAGTCAAAGTGTTGAATATTGTATTATCTGGATACAATTCTCTATATTCATTAACATCAACTATGCTACACAATGCCCAATAATCAATCATAGTCTTTTGACTATAATTGACACCAGTTATCTTCAACTTCAACTTAATCAAGGGATTGTATAGTTTAGTGTTCAAGTAAGCAAACAATGACTTGTACTTTTCACGATATTCGGCATAAGTTTCGCTATCAACACCATATTCTTCATTATCATAAAAGAATGGAAATTGTATGCCGTTTGATGTTATGACATAATCTTTAGAATCAATTTGCCACTTGTCATGTGTATAGAACTTGAAAGAGTGTTTTTTGTTATCATTAGTAACTAGGGTTCTATAGTCACCATTCAAAGAAACATTCAATTCAAGGTATCTTGAATCACCGACACCTTCCCAATTACAATATGCTATTTGTTCAAACCAACCAGCCGTAGAGAACCAAGGGAACACAGTACCAGTCTTGTCCATAATCATTGTGGAGAACTTGTCACATTCAAGCCTAGATTCAATACCCAATCCAAAGTTCACAAAGCAATAACTACCTTCACCAAGATTATTAATGGTGATATCGTAATTTCCGTCATTTTGGATACATTTTAGGCTATTTGAATCACCCAAGTCGGTTGTATTTGAGACACTAGAATTGTACATATATATTATATATTTGGCATTGACAAGTATACAAAATGAAACTAAATTTCAATTATTAATTTGGAGGATAGAATGAGTAAGAAATCTTTGATTTGTGTAATGACTATTGGACTATTTTTCTGGAGTTATCTCATTTTCGTTCTAATCTAAACCAACCACCTAGGTTGGTTTTTTAATGGAAAATTGGAAAAATATATATTTCATAAATAAACTATGAACGATTTACAAGCACTAAAAGAACAATTTAAGAAAGACTTGAGCACTATCGTAGAAGAAAGTGTTTTCAATGTCAAGTATGAAGATAACTTCAAGTTCAAGTTCTTGAACGAAGAAGATGACCCATTTGCCGATGATGGCGATGATATGGGCGGTGATGATGATGGTGGTTCTAGTGATGGTGACGGTGATACCGAAATACCTGAAGGCGAAGAACAACCAGTAGAGAGAGAAAAGGATGATGACTTTGAAAAGGGCATCAAGAACCAAGATAGTGTCGTCCTAGACAAGGTTCCTGCTGGAAAGACCATATATAGTGCCGACAAGCTACTAGCAAACATAGATGCAATGCTTTCCGCAACCACCGATAGTGAAGAACTAAACATTCTCAACGCACTAAAGTCTTGTGCCGAGTTCGTATTTAGCGGACAAAAACTTGTATATGAGGATTTAGAACCAATCCAAGATACCAAGAAGTTCAAGAACATACTGAAGGATGTCTTGAAGGGTGTAGATAGCAAGTCAAAGAACTACTTCAAGTTCAAGATTTCAAAGACTATGCAAGACAAGGCAAACGAAGAAAAGTTGAAAAAGGCTGAAGCTGAAAACAACATAGATAAGATAAGAGATAACTTATTGGAACTTGTATAATAGATGCGTTTCTCAACATTTCATAAAATAATGAATATTGACCACTTTCTTCACAAGAACTCAAAGACAAAATATGAGTATCTTATGATGAAAGACCTTGCCAATATTATCATTACAGCCATTCAAGAAAAGGATGTGGAAACCCTCATCTATGTGGTTACTACGGGTAATTGTCCTAGTAGCAAGCAAAAGAGGATTCTAGGATACATCCTTTCTACCGAATTGGCTAGTTACAAGAAATCCGCATTAGTCAATCTCATTGAAAATGGAATAAACGATTGGTAAACTATGTTAGCTATTTTTGACAAGGACAAATCAGCACTACCTTTGGATAAATCCCACATCACAAGTTCCGTGCTAAATGTGAACTTCGTTGAAGGATATTATCTTTCCAATTATGAAACAATTTTCCAAGACCTTACTACGATAGCAAAAGCCGACTATGTTACCGCATATACCAATTCTGATGTGATATATGACTTTATCAACAATAAGGACAATATCGTAGATGTAATCATAAAGGTTGAAGGTAGAAACGAAAACGATAACATATTTGCCGATAGGATTCTAAAGTTTGAAGATTCCGTCAACTTCTCAACTTTTGACACATATTCTGAAAACTTTAGGGATAACATCAAGACATTCAAGTATGACCTAATCAAGAAACACCTTTGGAAACCCTCAAACATAAACAATTGGGCTACAAAGAATGATGTTAAGATTTCTTTACAAAAGATTCTTACCGATTATGATTATTTCCTTGCCAATGTATATGATGACTTGTACCTTAACGCTTGTAGCGAAGAAGACAAGAAATCCTATGTTGTTGACCTATCAAATTGTAGCAAGAACCTAGTGGTAAAATACAAGAGCGAATTCGTACAAAGATACAACAATTCAATAATGGTTGCAGATGAAGTCCTTGTGAAGAACCCAATCGTTAGGAAAATCTATTGCCTATCAAATGTATATCAAAAGTTCCAAAAGAACTACCCAAAGCTACAAGTCATTCCACTAACAAAAAGAAACTTTGAAATGATTGCTTTAATTTAAATTTTATGCACCTTGTTAAAGGTGCATTTATATATTTGGCTCTGTTCCCCCAAATGTTGATGAAAAATAAAATGATATAAAACATATATAAACTATAGGTATAAAGTGGAATACTGGCACTATGATATATAAGAGTTTAAGTGGTTGTTACGCCACTGTCCTATCTTGAATGTGCCAGATTCTAGATAGGATTTTTTGTTTATGAAACGGGCGTATAAGATAAGACTATATCCTACAATAAAGCAACAAGTCTTCTTTAAGAAGACATTTGGCTGTGTTCGTTTCGTGCAAAACAAATATCTTGAACTTAAGCAAGACATATACAAGGGAACTGGAAAACAATTCTATCCAAAACTTGCATCATTCAAAGAAGAATGGGAATGGCTTCACGAAGCCGACAGTCAAGGGTTATGCAATGCTATCCGTGATATTGAAGGTGCTTATACATCATTTTTCAATGGTAAAACAAAATTCCCTAAATTTAAACGGAAGAATGACAAGCAGTCTTATCGTAATGGTATGATGAGGAAAACCATAGCTGAATTAATTTCTGATAAGCGAATATTCATCCCAAAGGCTGGCTGGGTAAAATTTAGACAAGATTATGATTTCGCTGACATACACATTAATAAAGTTTGTAATATAACCATTGAACTATCCAAGACAGGTAAATACTTTTGTTCCATTCTATGTGATGTTATTGATTATGAACCATTACCTAAAAACAATTATTCCATTGGCATTGACCTTGGTATCAAGGATTTCTTGATAGATAGTAACGGCTTCGTAACAGAAAACCCTAAATATTTCCGTCATAGTGAGTGTAAACTTGCAAAAGAACAACGGAAGTTATCACATTGTGTAAGAGGGTCACAAAACTATAAGAAACAAAAACATCGTGTTGCGTTGGTACACGAAAAAATAACAAACCAACGAAAAGATTTTCAGCACAAAATCGCAAAGAGATTGATTGTAGAGAACCAATACATCTTCTCTGAAGATTTGAAAGTCAAAAATATGCTAAAGAATCACAAATTGGCTAAATCCATAGCCGATGCTTCGTGGACTTCATTCACCAATATGCTTGAATATAAAGCAAAGTGGTACGGAAGGACATATTTGAAAGTAAGTTCATTCTATCCGTCTAGCAAGCTATGTAATTGTTGTGGATATAAAAACACTACTCTAACTCTAGGTGATAGAGAATGGACTTGCCCTCAATGTGGTTCTTGGCTTGATAGAGATAAGAATGCTGCGGTTAATATCCTCACCGAAGGCACGCACATTCTAATGACTACCGTAGGGCTTACGGAAGGTGGCATTTCCACCAAAGACTGTTGATACTGGTTGGGTTGCCAACCTTGAGCAGTAATGTTGTAACGCCTAATGTGTTGACATTGAAAATATTTTTATATATTTTTTCATCAACACTTTGGGGGAACAGAGCCATATATTTTGCGTATGCCCACACACAACTATTTTAAGGAGCTATCTATGGCTGGAAATCCAGAAATTGAAGAAATTCATAATCTAATTAGCATCTCAAAAGACAACGCATCTGAACTTTTGGAATTGTTGGAAGAAGATTACGATGAAAACAATGAAAAAATTAACATTGCAGAAAACATCATAAGTGACTTGGATGAGGCATATGACAAGACACTATATTATACGGAAGAATTTGATTGTTGCAAAACCAATATCGTAGAAAATATCATTGAAGTTTTCAACCTTCCAAATAACCTTGATGTTGCTATGTTCATTGAGGAAAAAGTCAATGAAATCATAGATAGATACGGAAGTTCAACCGACAAACTTTAAATGAAAAACCCTTGGTTAAAACCAAGGGTCTTTTTGTTTTATTCCTCATCCCAAACTATGTCGGTAATGAAGCAAGTATCACCTTCAAACTTAACTGTTGATGTACTTATTAGGAAACCATATTCATCAGAAAGGGCATCAATCACTTCATCTTCATTGTTTAGATGACAACCATCCCACCTAATGTTCTTTGGAAGTTCACCGAAATCAAGGTCACCCATATCGGTAAATTTCTTATTGGTCTTCTTCAAAGATGCTTCATTTAAGATTTCACATACTTTGCGATATTCACTTTCGGTTAATAGTACCTTCTTCATTTTTTACTCCTTTTATTATAGGCAAGACCTAATCAATTTTACATTGTCTTTGCCAATTTTCTTTTCAAGTTCCTTAAACATACCATTGCACATATCAATGGAAACTTTAAATATAGTTTCATTAACACCTTCGTATTGCCAAACTCCCTTTTCAACTATGTCTATACAAGCATTCAATAGAATTGAATAAGAACAACCAACACCGAAATACTTGTCAGCAATCATCTTTCTTGCTTCGTAATGATAGTTGTCGCTAGTCAATTCACGGAGTTTTGCTAGGAATAGTTCATCTGGTGTTTTATCAACTACGCTTTCAACCATAGTTTCACTAGACTTTTGTTGTTTCTTTACGAATGCGTAGATTCTCTTTAATAGGTCGGTCTTCATTATTGTGTAGTCTTGCTTGTTTATTTCACTACACATATCAAGAATGCTAACAGGCATACCCATAGCCTTTAACGCCTTGCGTAAATTCTTTACCCTTTCCCTACATCCATTTACGAATTCTTCGGTTTTCTTAATGTTTTCTGGCTTTGCCATAATTGACATTGGAACTACATTAGTGCCATAGATGTGTTCACATTCATTGTTAAAGCAATCAAACAAGTCCTCAATTTCTGCAAGTATGCTAGGATATGAAAGTTCAAGAGTGTTTTCATTCAAGGATTCAGTTAGTTTTTCTTCTTCATTATCCAATTCAAACTTTAAATACTTGTCTTCAAATTCTTGAGATACTCCTTCGGCATCATCTTCGCCACAAGAACTAGAAAGACTTAAATCAATGTTAAAGGAATGTATGTCATAGTTCTTTTCAAACTTATCATCAACATCATCAATTACAATATAGCCTTCACAACTCATTTCGGGCCATTCAGTTATATCCGTCCATTGATATGCACCATCCCATTTGATGTTATCTCCATAACCACCAACTGGGGAATCCAAGTATTCAGTTTCTCCTTCACAATATTCATTGGTTTCACACTTGGTAACTTTAACCTCAACTAGCTTTACACCCTCAAAAAGGTCATTTTCCAATGTTGTAGATATATTATCATACAAAGAATCCTCTAAAGATTCTTCATTGTGTAGATATTCGGTATTCAATTGTGGGGTTTCATCTGTATTGTACTCACATACATTCCTTGAAAGGAATTTTTCATCTTCGTAGATATACAAACCATTAAACTTGAACTTTTTAATCATAATTTATATATGAAAACCACCCAAAGAATGGGTGGTTTTTTCCATAAACACAAATGTTAAAAGTTATACGCCTTCAATCTTTTCATTATCTTCAAGAACGGAGATAATTTCAACTTCAGGAATAACATAGAACTTCTTCTTGACACCATCAACTAGGATATGGTCAATAGTAACCGCAGTACCAAAGTTGAATAGGATTCTATCACCTGGCTTTACGATGGGTGGAACATATTCACCAGTGTTGGGGTTGAGTCTACCTTGACCTACACCAATTACCTTGCCTTCAACAATACCGACCTTGACACCAATCTGTGGAATGTAAATACCGCCTGCGGTAGTATCTGGATTCTCACATTCAAGGAGAATCTTGCTTTCAAACATCTTCATATAGATAATTATCCTTTAGATACATTAAATATATAAAAATTGAAAACATCATTAACCATAACACCTATACCACAAATAGGTCATAAATCCTATGAAAAATATCACTAGGATTATCAACAAGTCCAATATGTTCATAGGCTTCTTCATATCCTTGTTGAAAACCCAAGTCAACAATGATAAGAAGGATAGCAATATGAAGAATGGTATTAATATGTTATTGAAAAGTTCCGTCAAGCCTCAATAGCCCTTAATGGATATACATAGACTTCCTTGCCAAGAACCTCATAGAAGAAATTATAAGGCTTCAACACACCATCATCCGTGTTTTGCTTCAATGTATTGAATACCCATTCACCCTTGTGGTTATTTGGCACTTTAAAGTTGTAATGGTCGCAAATGTCATAGAATTCTTCCGCACAAATGGAATTCCAACACTCAACACCATTGTTTTTCACAACCTTCTCAATCTTTACGCAATAAATCACGGAAAGAGTATGTTCATTCTCAACATACGCAAAAGTGTACTTCAATCCACTTGGGGCATAGCTCAAGTTCTTCTTTATGATACTCTTAATCTTTGAAGAAGTATCTGGGGTTAGGAATGTGAATGAGTTCCAAAGTATACCTTGGGACTTTTCCACAACCGCAATCTTGCTTTCTTTGGGTATTACCAAATACCAATAATAATTATTCATATTATTCTCACTTAATTTTATTAACTAAAATAGCACCTACACCATTGCCAAATGCTACAAATAGCAACTTGAACATTGGTGGTATAGTTCCACATATTCCATAGAAAGCTGGTATTGCTATGCTATGTAGGAAACCACAAGATAGGAAGATTGGAACAAATAACATAATTCCTATGACACTGTTATATTTCTTCCATATATCAACCGCCAAGAACATACATACACCGCAACCAAAACTCTTGATGAACACATCCATATATGTCATTGTGTTGAAATTGTTAACGATACCATACGCAAAATCGTTGATATGTCCGTAGTTGAAGAAATACCCAGTTAGGAATGATGCTATCACATTAATGACAAGGACACATAGCAATCTAAATGCGTTCATAGGTTCTACATATCCAACCATACCTGTGTATAGGCTTAAACTATATCTACAAATGGTAAACAAACCACCGCAAAACAGCACCATACCGAATTGCTTTATATCATTTTGACAATAGCAAAAACTGGCTAGACCTATCAAGAAGCCAGCAAGCATAGAATGTCTAATTATTAGTTTCAACATATCCAAAAAACTCCAATTCTTCCTTTGTATACTTCAACCAAGTAGGCTTCCACCCATTCAATAGATTTCTTTCCTTTAGAATCTTTAGACAATCCTTAAAATCAAAGGTTAAATTGACCTTTATTTCGTTGCTCATACTGAATATTGAAGTAGGGGTATCGTTCAAAGACCGCAAGTTAACCCTTTCCTTCTCAATGTCAAATGTTAAGGTATATAACACATTGCCGAACATATCCTTGTACTTGACTGTTGATGTATCACTCATACACCAATATTCACTACTATCACAAGTAGGTCCTGTCAAATACTTCCAAAGCCAATATTGCAAGTTTCCAATCATATTAAATTACCACATTATATATTGATTTCAACAAAAATATAATAATTTGTATTGACATTTTCAAATATTTTTGTTAAATTATATAACACATTGAATACAAAGGAGATACATATGTCAAACGACCTTCAAAACCTAATGTGCGAAAACTATTATTTCACTTGTTGCGTTATCATTTCCCTATGTGTATTTTCCGTATTCATTGCTATGAAATTGTTTTCTATCATACTGCCTATTGAGGTCACAATACACAATGATAGACTTGATACTTGGGAAACTACCATAGTTGGAAACTATGAAATCAAGTATACACCGAAGGAATGGGTTGAAGATAGTCAATTGTACAACAACATTTTAAAAAAGAGACAAAACAATGAAAAAGAATAAAGATAATAAGGCAAAGGAAAGCAAGGAAGAAAGGGACGCCCGTATTCAATACTCTGAAAACGGAAGAAAACTCCGTACCCACACAATTCCAAACAAGAAAAAAGACTTTAACTTTGATGATTACGAATGAAAAAGACCCTCCAACAAGGAGGGTCTTTTTTAGTTCATTGAAACTAGATTAACCTTCGGTGAAGTATAGACCATTGTTTCTAGAAACTGTTGTAGTAACTTGAATATGTTCAACAACTTCCGCAGGAACTATATCAAGATTTACATACAATAGATGTGGGTCATCCCTATCGGTAACAACCTTTACATCCTTCCACAAGATACCTTGACCAGTTTGGATTCTGGAAAGGAATGCGTCCACAGTGGTTCTAATGGATTCACGGAGTTCTTGTGTGTTGTGCTTGTAGAGGTATGGAACTAGAATGACTTCAAGTCTATTTTCAATGTAGTTGACAAGTCTACGGACATTGATTCTATTCAATGCACTATCCTTCTTCAACATAGTCTTTTGATGCCATACGATTTGACCATGACCAGTACAATTTCTTGCACCATTGGTGTTTGCATCGTACAATGCACCGAGTTCCTTATCACTCAACTTTACGATAGAACCATTGGAATATCCAATGCCACCATTATCCATACCAGCAGGTGCGTACCAAGGATATGCGTAGATATCGCAACGGCACATAGCACAAGCACCAGCCACGGACAATGGAATGAAGCACCAAGTACCCGTATAGGAATCGTAATACTTGTCATAGCCACAATATGCTGCAACATAAGAACCATTGGCGAAGGAGAAGGACTTTGCTTCAGAAAGCATTTGTCTACCGCTCTTTGCTGCCTTTGAGGTTACTTGGATTGCTGCAATGTCTAGACCTCTTGTGGATGCGATTTCGGCAATCTTGTTTTGGTGAGCACGATACTTCTGCTTGCTTTGGAAGGTATCAATTGGCTCAACATTGAACAATATGTCAAATGCGGCATACTGTCTTTCCTTATAGAGGTTGAGAGCTGCGGTCTTTTCCTTGATGTTGTTCAACTTGGAGTTCTTACCGCCTTGTAGAGAATAGATGGAATAGGTTTGAATAGGAACATCATAACCACCAACGCTATTCTTTGCAGCGGATACGGAATTCTTTGACACATAGATGAATCTAGAATGACCATTGATTACATTTGGTGCGTAAAGGGAATTGCCATCTCCGTCCTTTGCATCTGGGTCATTGGAAACCAAGAACCATTCATCAGGTTCCTTGACCAATGCATCAAGACCGCTTCCCCAATAGTCCTCACCCTTGTCCTTTGGTCTATTGTACACATTGATACGATAAACCTTCTTCCAAGTCAAGTTTTCCATATTGCTTCTATAATCATTAGATGCAAGTTCTACCTTGTCCTCATCATCAAAGGTGTACTTCCAGTTGAATGCGTTTGGACTATCCAATGCTGGAATCATAGCTGCCTCTGGGGAGATGATGGATATGCCAATTGTATTAGCATATTCACCAGGACCGAGTGCTGCTATGACCAATTGGTTTCCTTGGTTGGATACATATTCTTCAATATCACCATTACCTGGTTCATCTTCGGTATCGGTGGTGGGTGTGAAACCATCAACATACTTGGAATATGGGTCACCGAACACTTCAATAGAACTCATAGCTTCCATTGAAGTAACATTTGCCTTCTTTACTCCTTCTGGCAACTTGTTGTTCTTGTCAATCTGCCAAGGTGCTTGAACCGCATTTGGTGTTTCCGCAACATAGTGGGATACGATTTCAAGTTTTGGCTTGCCTGCCTTCTCTATTTGATAGAGGGAGAAGATATATTTACTTTCCTTCAATGAATCCAATGTACCATCAGACATTACTACGGCATTCTTCTTGATGATTCGGTAGTCAATCACATCACTATTGATGATGTCAGATACATTCTCAGGCTTGGGGGCATTTATCACCAAGTTGCTAACATTGGGGTCGTTTGATGCATTGACTATTTCGCCTTCATCATTTTCAACTTCACAATTGTATGCGTTGATGTATAGCAAGAGTTCAAAGTTCTTGTTTGTAACTTCTTCGGCTACTAGACCAAGTTCGTTAGCAAATGCTGCTGCAACCTTCGCATCTACGGAATCCATAGGATATTTGCGATAGCAAGTTGACAACACATTCATTGACAAGGATTCACCTTCTGGTACGAAGGAAATAGCACTTACAGTACCACTTGTTGCGGTAACGGATTCTTCCTTTACATAGTAATCCTTGGTTTCCATATCTTGCCAGTCGGTAATATGGAAATGACGGATGTCATAGGTCTCATAGTATGAAGATACATTGATGCTATCATCTAGACCAGCCAATCTATCCTCTTCCTCTATGGTCACAAACTTCATATTTTCTGAATTGACCAATGCGGTGAGTGCAACGCCACTATAAATGGAACCTGGAACTTCTACGAGTTCATCAAACATACCAGAATTGATATAATAGTTTGCTACTTGCTGCTTTTCATTTTCAGCCATCAAGTCTTGAATACGCAAGGTAACATTGTCACCACCATAAGCGGTGTTGGCACTATTAATCTTGATATAGGACATATTGGAAGGTGCATTCTCATTCTGTCTAATCACTGGAATGATGCTATCTTGATATTCAGACTTCACGGAAATCTTGCAACGAGATTGTGTGATTGGTGAATAGAAGTCATACATCTTCGCACTTTCATTGGTGTTGGATGAGTCAGTTCTATAAATGACCGAGAAGGTGCTTTCACTATTGTCAAACACATCATTGAATGCACCGATAGAACCCCTACCACTAAACACAAAGCTATTTTCATAGGTGTATTCAGTAACCGTTTCACTTTCCAAATCTGGACACTTTGAATTCATAATGTCCGCAATTTCATATACACCCTTGGTGGGGTCTTTATAATATTCTTCAAGATTTACAAACACTTCATTGGTGGTATCATCACCATCGGTTGAACTCAATTTCCAATATGGAGTAATCTTTTCCAATTCCTCCAATTCAAAAGGTTGCATTCCGTTAATCTTGACTGTTTGTGTTTGTTTAGTTACCTCCCAACCAGCATTCTCATAACCACTAATCTGGCTTGCTGCAATTTGGTTGGTTGGATATATCAACTTCAAGACATCTTCCGCATCCTTGTTGACATATCTATAACTTTCAAGACCACTAACACTATTCATGTCAGTAACTGTAATGTCTATGCTATTATATGGAACTTGCAAGAAGGCATATTGCTCATCACCTTGCGTTGCTCTTACAGCTAACAAGGATTGTGAACCAGCTTGGAAAAATTGACTTGCTGCGAACTTGCCATACTGATTTGGATTGTCAGGTTCACCAAAGTTCTCATAAAATTCATTTAAGTTGGTGCTCAAAATTCTCTGGTTTGGATAACCACGATTTGAATTCAATACTATAGCACCTCTACCCAATGGGGTAGGACCGCTATTATTGACAACCGAGTTGTCAATTTCACGGAAAGAAAGACCTGGATTACTCCACTTTGCCATATATATGTTTTCCTTTATAAATAATTTAACACTTGCAATCAAGCAAAATACGAACGAAAGGAATTGTGGACAAGTCCACATATTATTTATATATTTATGGGTTGTTATGAATTGTTTAATTTGTCAAAAAGAATTTGATAGTATAAGACACTTGAGCCTACATCTTAAAAGTCATAAGATGGGTTCAAGAGAATATTATGACAAATTCTTGAAGAAAGAATTTGAAGGCATTTGTACTTGTGGCAATGAAACAAAATTCTTGGACTTGACAAATGGCTATCAAAGATTTTGTTGTTCAAGATGTGCAAACACAAATGAAGAAACGAAGGAGAAGAACAAGAACGCACACGACTACAAGAGCATACTTGAAAAATCCAAGAAAACAAAACTTAAAAGATATGGCAACGAAACATATACCAATACCGAGAAAATGAAGAACACATCAAATGAAAGATATGGTGGCATAGGTTTTGGTGTAAAGGAAATTAAAGAAAAGGCACTTGAGCCTTATGGTGTTGACAACTTCTTCCAATTGGAATCTGTAAAGGAGAAGTCAAAGAAAACTAAATTGGAAAGATATGGAAATGAAACATATCAAAACCGAGAACAGATAGAAAAGACAAACATAGCAAAATATGGTTACAATACACCAAGCAAGAATTCCGTAGTCAAGGAAAGGCTTTCAACAAGTTTAAAGAATGCCTATGAACTTGACAAGGAAACAATCTTGGAAAAAAGGAATGAAACATATAACAAGAAATATGGAATAGGTTTTAGAGAATACACCAAGATAAGACATCAAGAGGAATACATACCTAGATGGAACAAGTTGTTTAGCGAAAAGTTTGACACCACAAGACTCACCACACATACATTCCGTTGCAACAAGTGTGATGATGTGTATATAGTTGAGCATCCAAGCAATGGTGCTTGCTATTGTAGGAAATGCCATAAGTTTGTCCGTAGCCAAGAACAAGAGAACATAGCCAATGAAATCCGTAAGTTCTATAATGGCGAAATAATAGAGAATGATAGGACTATATTAAATGGAAAGGAATTAGACATATACATCCCAGAATTCAAGTTGGCTATTGAATATAACGGACTATATTGGCATAAGGAGTATGAGCCTTCATATCACTTGGAAAATACAAACAAGTGCGAAGGATTAGGGATACGATTGCTACAAGTGTGGGATGTTGTCTATAAAGAGCATAAGGAAATCATCTTGGATAAGATTAAGTCTTGTATGGGTATGAACAATAGGATTTTCGCAAGAAAGTGTTCTATTAAAGAAATATCCGTTGAGGTTTATAAGGAATTTTGCCTAAAGTACCATATACAAGGATTTGTCAACTCAAAGTATAGATATGGTCTTTTCAATGACAATGAATTGGTAGCCATAGGTTCTTTTGGAAAATCAAGATTTGAAAATGAAATGGAATTGTTAAGGTATTGCTCAAAGAGCGGAATATCCGTCATTGGTGGAATGAAGAAGATTGTTGCTCATTTCAAGAAGACAAATCACATTGATGAGGTCATTTCCTATGCCGATAGGAGATATACGGCAAGTTTCAACAATGTGTATGGAACTCCAATTGGAAAGACTAGGATTGGCTATTACTACTTTGACGGACATAGGCTATACAATAGGCTCAACTTTCAAAAGCACAAATTGAAGGATAACCCGTTGACAAAGGATTTCTATGATGATGCATTGACAGAAAGCGAGATATGTATGTTATCAAGTCTTTACAAGATTTACGACCTTGGTCAATTGAAATTCAAGCTATAATGAAAAACCCTTCCTTTAATAGGAAGGGTTTAAAAAATTAGTCAATTAGTTTCAATCCATAATTTACTATTGCGTGTAAAATTACACCTGCCATTTGATTAATGAATTGTTCCTTGGAGTAACAAGTAATAGACCTAAAGTCCTTTAGATATATGTTGTACTTTTCGCCATTCTTGATTACCACAAGTTCCTTTCCGTCATCATATTCACCAACTACAACGCTCTTTTCATCATTTAGAGCATCATATACTTCATTGGCATAGTCCATATACTTTTCTTTTGCCTTATCTAGAACATCATAGTCATAGTTAACTGAAATGTATGTATTACCGCCAGAAAGGATTTCCATACCGCTTTCATCCCAACGGACATCTTCAAACTTCTTTGCCATATTTTCAATAGGCTTGATGGGAATATTAGCATCCTTGATAGTTATGTGTAATGAATATGATAGTCCACCTCTACCTTCTACAACACTAACTTGTCTACTATTGTAGCCCATCTTCTTCAATTCACTACGGATATGAGATTTCAAGTCATCAATATATCCTTCATTTAAGACTTGACATACCTTCTTGAATTCATTTTCGGTCAATAATACAGTTTTCATATCTTATATATAAAAAACCCTTCCTATAAAAGGAAGGGTTTACCCAAAACACACAATTCTAGATTAAATCATAGAAGCATAGTCATTGATATTGAGGATACCAATCCACTTTGGTTCTACTTCATCAGGGAACTGGGAGATGTCCATAGTGACAACTTCAATTTCACGGACTTCTTGAAGATACTTATCACTTTCAGCCTTGAATGCTTCAAACTTTTCAATGGCTTCCTTGTTGTCTTCACGGAGCTTATCGTGAAGTTCATTGAATTCAACAATGCGTTCAATGATAAGTGGCTGGTTACGGCTATCAACCTTCACTTCGCCTTGTTCATTGCGGTCGGCATATTCAAGAACCATCTTGCGTTCTTCTTCGGTGAACTTAATGAATTCTGGGTCACTATAGTTGCACTTGGAAACAATTTCGTTATAGGTTTCATTCAACTTCATAGAGTTGATGTACACTAGCATTGAGTATTCCTTCTTTAGACCCTTCTGGCTAATCTGGGAGTTGAAATACTGGAACATATCAGCAATGGTCTGATTGTTCATACGAATCTTCTTCTTGGTAAATGGAATCATATTTTTATCCTTTTAATGAAGCAATCAACTACTAGATATAGTTGATTTTTATCAGCGTGGCTTGTGATAGCAAATCACAAGCTATGACTGATTCCTTTAATCCTTCAAAGGCTTTAAACCTTTGCTATCAGTTTCCGAGGCTATGGGTTTTTTCAAAGGTGAACCCTTCCCTACCTTCCGTAGGTACTGCATACTCAAGATATGCTTTTGAAAACCTTTATATTAAATATATATAGAATTGAAATCAACAAAAAAGACCCTCTTTAAAGAAGGTCTTTCCTTTGTTTAGAAATGTTAACAATTAAAAGAACTTGCCAATCCAACGGAGTATCTTGTTGAATATGCCATTACCTGTCTTTTCTACAAAACAATCATTGATTAGCCACCCAACAATCTTTTCGGCATCATTCTTTGTCTTCAATTCCTTCAATGGGATATAGATAGTCATATCACCATTCTTTGTAGATGCCCTTATGTTCTTCAATGGATAGTTATTCACACTCACATTATGGAATGTAATCACCAATTCATTGTTCTTCTTATCTTCACTTATCACAATATTCTTCTTTTCACTACCTATGGCATATTCACCACCATAGATAGATAATGGAATACCACTTATATACTTGCTTAACTGCAATACCCTTGTAAAACTATTAAAATCCATTTTCATTCTCCCTTAATACATTATGTATTGTTTTTACTTTCGGGAAAAGTGCCAAATTAGATATTGATAAATATCTTTAAGTCCCCACATATATCCTTCCGTTAAGAGTAACCGTCATTCTAATTTGGCACTTTTTATGATTTTTGTCTTGACAAGTGTTATATAATTTTGTATATTTGTTATGAAAAGAGGTTATTATGAACATTGAAGCCGTGATTGCAGAATTTCTTAAAACTCATAGCAATTGGGATGAGATTCATTATGTCTATAAACCTAATGGCTTATGGAAGGATGATGATGGAAATCCTTGTGGTTGTCATCAACTTTGGGGTAGTTACACCAAAGACAATATCCATACATTAAATTTTGAACGATATTGCGGTTCTATTCAAGAATGCATTGATGAAATCAAGTCTTTATAGGAGATATTTATATAATGGAATTGGATTCTACAAAGTTTAAGGCTTTATTTGGCAAGATTAAGCTACCTTGTGCTAGTGTTGATTGCATTAGTGATAATGGTTCTTCTGTTTTGATGTTCTACGAGTGTGAAGAAGCATTTCATCAAGAGTTGATTGACATTCAAAACCAATTGCGTATCGGTGGTTTTCCATATAACTTCCTTGTGACAATAACCGATTTCAACAATGAGAAGAATGATTCGGTTGGTATTAGTTGTAAGGACTTTAACAATGAAATTGTTAACATTGTTGTCGGTTCTATATTGGACTTGGCTACAAAGGAAGAATAGGTTATGGTCAAAGACATTTCAATACTATGTATGGGTATGTTCCTAATAGGGTCATTTCTTTTGTTCCTAGGTATCTTATGTCTTTGTCTTTTGAAGGGGATGTTCTACTAGAACATCCTTTTTTTATATTTATAAACATATGGAAAAGAAACTATATTCACCAAATTTTGTATGAAACAATTAAGAATGCGTCCGCTTTGACCCTATTCAAGAAAAATGATGAAGCAAGAAAGGATTTCTTGAATTACATCAAGCAATCTGGGTATAACATCAAGGATGAGAATATCATATTTGAATCTACGGATAAAGGTACATTCAACATTAAAATTAACACATCCATTGAAATCAACATTGGACCAGACACAGACATTAGGAGCAAATAATATGGCAAAGAAAGTATACGAAAGCAACAATGACAAGATTATCAAATCCGTCAATGATGAACAACAAAAGGAAATTGAAACCCTAAAGGTTTCCGTTGATGAAAATCATAATGGAATCATATCAATATCTAAAGAATTTCTAGCGGAAATTGATGGTATGAAGAAGGTAATCCACGCACAGCAAGACCTAATCATTAGTCTAGCCAATGTAATCAAGGGAATTTCAAATGACTTGGATTATGCACAATTCGGCTACCATACAATGGAACACAAGGACTTGTTTGAAGGTGTTAACAAGGCTCTAAAGAAACTAAAGAAGAAGATTTAGTCTTTGTATGGATAACGGAATCTATAACATAGATTATAGGGAAGGTATCAAACAACTTGACGACAAGTCTGTAAAGTTGTTCATTTGCGACCCTCCATATTGGCATCATAAGAGTCCAGGAAAACCTTATTCGCAAAGAAAGCAATCAAACACAATAAGCAAGTTTTCACAATCACCTCTATACAATGTAGATTGCGATATGATGAAGACTATGAGTGATTTTGATGACAAGTGCATATATGAAATGTTAGACATTTTGACACCAAAATGCATAATTCCAAATATGTACTTCTTTTGTAGCGAATCACAAGTACCATATTATTGCAAATATGCAGATGACAACAATCTATTGTTTTCCATATTGGTTTGGCACAAGCCTTTGAGCATAATAAACAAGAATAGATTTAGTCAAAACCTAGAATATATAGTTCGTATCTACACATATGGTACTGGTTTAAATAGGTTAGATAACAATGACTATTATGATAGAGTGTTAAATGACAAGCCTATAAGTGGAAAGAACAAGATACACCCAACACAAAAACCATATACAATGTCTGAAAGGTTCATTTTATTGAATTCCAATGAAAATGACCTAATAGTAGATTGTTTTGCAGGTAGTGGTTCTACACTTTATGCAGCCAAAAAGAATAATAGGCGGTATATAGGTTTTGAGTTGAATCAAGATTTCTACAAAAAGGCTAAAGAAAACCTAGATGGCATTTAAATAAATCCACCATTTTGGTGGATTTTTTAATTTCCTTCCATTTTATATTTATTGATATGCTAGTAATCAATAAAGAAAATGAAAGTATGATGAAACTAGAATCCACCAATAGAGCGGATATGGTTTTGATTGATAGAACCTTCGCAAAGTACGATGAAGGCTATATGTTCAACCCAAGATTCAAGATGGGATTTTGGGATGGAAAGAAGCACTTCTTGAAGAACGGATTCTTGCCTTTGGGTCTTTATGAAAGTCTTCTATCAACTTGTATGGAGAACAAGATTGAATATAGGACAGTAGGTTTTGAAGATTTTACACTAAATGAAATAGACAAGGATGCCCTTGAATCTAGAATAAATGAGAAATACCTAAATGACAAGTACACAATCCGTGACTATCAATTAAATGCGGTTTATGAAGCATTGAGAAACAAGAGAGGAATTCTTCAATGTTGTACATCTAGTGGAAAATCCCTAATGATTTATTCCATCATTAGAGAATTGCTACCTGTAAAGAAGAAAATACTTGTAATAGTTCCAAGCATTATGCTTGTGGGTCAAATGTATTCTGACTTTGTTGATTATGGTTGGGAAGAAATTGAAAAGTATTGTGAAAGACAAGGCGGTGACTACCAAACCGATTGGAGAAGTCAGGTACTTATTTCAACTTGGCAATCACTACAAAATCAACAAAAGGAAATATTCTATGAATACGATGCCGTGATTGTTGATGAATGCCATAGCGTAAAGGATAGCAATGTAGTTACTGACATACTTGGTTGTTGTATCAACGCAGACTTCAAGATTGGTACTTCTGGTACTCTTGGTGATGCTCCAATTGTAAAAATGGCTTCTGAAGGCACTTTGGGTAAGGTTCTATACACTGTTTCTTCAAAGGAACTAATAGATAGGAACATACTTACCGACATTAGAGTTGCTACTGTGTTCTTAAAGTACCCTTTGAACTTCATTATGCAAAACAAGGGTAGAGCATATCCAGAAGAAGTAAAACAAATTGAGGAATATGGTGATAGGCATAAGATTCTCAATTTCATTTTTAGTGCTATAAAGCCAACTGATAACACTCTTATTCTTTGCAACCATATAGCACACATCAAGGAAACTGCCGATTACATAAAAAGCCTTGGTAAGAATGTAAAGGTGATTACTGGTGCGGTAAAGGCAAAAGATAGAGAAGAAATCCGTAAGAGTATGGAAGATGAAGAAGGTACAGTTCTTGTTGCAACCTATGCAACACTATCAACTGGTGTGAACATTAAGAAACTCCACAATCTTGTTATGTATGGCAATAGCAAGTCCAAGATTAAAGTTCTTCAATCCATTGGTCGTGTGTTGAGAAAACATTATTCAAAGGACAAGTGCATTGTATGGGACTTGGTTGATGACCTTTCCTATAAGGTTAACAAGAAAACATTCAAGAACCATTTGTTGAAACACTATGCGGAACGAAAGAAACAATATGAACTACAAGAGTTCCCAATAGTTTCTACCGATTTTACACTCTAATTTTTTAAGTCCATACATAATGTATGGACTTTTAGTCTAAATGGAGTATTAAAATGAGATTGATTGAAGGTAGAATTGTTGAAATTGATGAAATCGTTGTACCAGATAATATGTATATTGCTTGGAAAAATAATGACTATACTGGTCTAAATGATGATGAAATCAAGGAAATGGAAGACTTCTTTAATAAGTATAGTGGTTGCACATTTGAGGAAGATGAAGAAAGAAGAGGCTTCCGTCATAGAAACGATGTCAACAATGTTGGTGGTGAATGTGTAGTCCTCCGTGTGTTTGGTGAACTTGAACATCCAATTGATGAAGCAATTGAAACCGACTATACTAGAAATGTTAATGTTATTTTTTCTAGCCTAACGGATATGCTTGACTTTTATCAATTTGTTAAGGAAGAAGATTCTAGAGTTGAAGTCAAGGCTATAAGTAGAGCTAAAAAGTCAATTAGTATTGAAGCCCCCAATAGTTTCATAAATGATGTTAAACTTGACTTTGATTGTCAAGTTGAAGACATCTAGAACCATTTTTTGATTCATTAAAAAAACACAGACTTTAATTGTCTGTGTTTTTTATTGTAATGTAAACAAAAATTAAAGATTTAGGAATTCATCAATTTCGCCAACAATTTCATATTTCAATTCATCTGGCAATAGACCATTTAGGATTGTGAGCATTGTACTAGCATCAATACCTTTTTCCTTGGCTATTTCTTCAATATCCACCTTCATTCCAAATCTTTCATTCATTTCTTTGACATTTTCATCAATGACAATCATAATGCAATCCTTTTTTAGGTTTCGTAATTCTTCAAGATGGCTAGTTTTTGTGTAACAGACTTTAGCAAGTCATCAAACACTGCACTAACGGCACGGTTAGAAACAAAGGACTGTGCTACTGTGTTTGCTTGGTTTAGATAGTCCTCAATCTTGAGGCAAACATCATCGTGATTATATTGAACATCATTGATTTGTAGCATTGTTGAATTTACGGAAATTGGAGTATAAGCCATAGCGGTTTCAGCAAGGGTATCTGCAAAGACACGAACTTCATCATAGATTTCATAAAGGGTTTCGTGAGCCGACTTTGTAGTAGCCATCCAATGCCATAGGTTCAACTTTGTGGTAAATAGCAAGGATTGAACGGCAAAGTCAAACAAAGCCTTGTATTCATCTTGCTTTTGCTGTACTAGAAAATTACTGAAATCACTCATTAGATTAATTCCTTTTTACTTATATATGATTTTGAGGTTTTCCTTTTATATTTGTTATATGAACCTCAATTTTCACTATGTAGCATTCAAGAATATATTGTCCTATGGCAACAAGTTGACTAGGATAGACTTTGATAAGGGGTTAACCCTAATATCCGCAACAAACGGAAGCGGTAAAAGTTCAATTCTAGACGCATTGAACTATTGTCTATATGGAAAGGCATATAGAGATATAAAGATTGACCAACTAATCAATAGGGTCAACAAGAAACAAATGTTTTGTGAAATTGAGTTTGAGCTAAACAACAAGGTATACAAGGTACAAAGGGGCAAGAAACCTGACATCTTCAAGATTTATGAAGATGGTGTTGAAATAGATATGCTTTCAACGAAGAAGAACAACCAAGAATACCTAAACAACCTAATGCACATCGGTGACAATCTTTTCCGTATGATTATTTGCATAAGTAGTGGTGATAAGCCGTTCCTTGCAAAGACCGCTGCCGAAAAAAGAAAGCAACTTGAAGAAATGTTTTCCCTAAATGTACTAGGCAACATCACTTCTGACCTAAAAAAGGAAAAGGTCATCCTAAATAGCGACTACAAGTCCTCAACAAATGACTACAATTCCCAAAAGGGTCTAGCCGAATCATATAGAAACCAAAAGGCAATAATTACGGAACAAAACTCCAAACTTGAAACCATAAATGCCGAAAACATAAAGTCTATTGAGGATAGGATTGTAGCAAAGAAAGAAGAAATTGCGAAATTGGAACGCAATATCAAGAAATGTGAAGATGAACTTGAAAAGCACACCATAACGACTACATCTGAAGAATTAAAAGAAAAGTTGATTAAGGCTAAAGTTGAAATAGAAGGCATCAAGAAGAACATTGACACTTTGGGTGACAAATGTCCTATATGTGGCAATACGGATGTAACCCACATTCAACACCACAAGGATGAACTTAATAAAGAATTGAGTGAAATCATTGAAAAGGCAAAGTCTTGGAAGGAGGAATACATATCCGTCAACCAAGAGGAAGAGTTCATCAACACATTGAAGAACAACATAGCACAATTCAATACGGACAAGTCCTACAAGGACAATGAATTGAGTTCCATAAATGTTGAAAAGGAAAACTTTAAACCAATTGACTTGTTGGATTGTAGCGAAGTTGATATGAGTTTGAAGGACACCATAGAAAACATAGACAAAATTTACAACAACCTTACCAATTTGGAAAAGGAATTGAAAATCAATGGTGATTTGATAGAAATCCTATCAGATAACGGAATAAAGCGTCATTTCTTCAACAAGTTAATTCCTTTGTTGAATCAAGACATCGCAAAGTATCTTGAGGAATTTGGATTGAACATAAAGATTACAGTAGAAGATAACTTTGACACTATAATAACGGACTACCGAAATGAAATTGCCTATGAAGCATTCTCTTGTGGTGAAAGGACTAGAATTGACCTTGCTATGCTTTTGTCTATGTATAACATTTGTATAAAGTTGTCTAGTCTAAAGTGCAACCTATTGTTCATTGATGAATTACTAGACACTGGTATAGATGACAATGGTCTTATGGCATTTATGGGTACTATTTGTAGGATAACAAAGGAAAATAAGTTAAGTAGTTATATCATTTCCCATAAGCTACAAAAGACACCTATGATAAACAATGTGCTAAAGATTGAAAAGAATAATATGTTTAGTGAAATCACGAAGGTGTAGCAACCACATATATAATATGTGATAGTAAATACTAACAATGAATCTTTTTCAACTAGCATTACAAATGTCGTAGTCTACACCACACCGCCAAAGGTGGTTAAGGACAACACTAACTATGTGTTGTTCAAGGGTGATACATTAAATGTAAGTCTAACCATAACCGATAAATATGGATTGGATGAGAAAGTTTTAAAGGAAAACTTTTACCCCTTTGGTATCTCCATTTCTGAAGATAGTGCTTTCTATGAATATTTTGTAGATTTCCTAGATGATATTATTGTTAGTGAAACTAACGAAAAGATAGTTATAGACAAGAATTCCAAGTTCTACAAATTCTTTTTTGAAGAATTCTTAAAGAAGAATAAGGAAAGTTATCTTGTTGAATTGAAAAAGACCTATGACGGAACTGAAGATGCCGATATAAGAAATGGTGTCATTAGAGATATTTATAGCAACATTGTTCTATGTGATTCTACATTGGAAGAAACCGAAGATGGTTTCTTATACAAAGTGGCATTTAATCTAGGAACTAACTTTGATTATAGTGTACTTTACAACAATGAAAGCGAAAAGAACAACATATCTTTCCAATGTGTCAATGTGGGCGGTACAACGCTTGAAACTCCTTATGAGTTCACAAAGAACAAATTCGTATACATACCAATGACTAGGGAAGAATATGTAAAGTCTCTTGGTCCTGTTGATATAATATTTGATAACTATTTTCCAGAAAATATGTTCTTGTTGGATAAACAACCTGGTCATTGTGATGCAATAGTAGTGAAGAATATTGAATCAACTATAATCCCACTAGATGTTGTATTTGAACTTCAACCAAACTCAATAGGTCTAATCAAGAACCCATATAGAGAAAGTCAAGAAGCATTCCATCAAACAATCAACGCATTGACTGAAGATGGTTATATCATAATAAACGGATACTATGTATCCAAACTTGATGATGAAGAACTTAACAGACTATTAAAGAATTTTACAAAGAATACCGCAACTTGTGGCGAATGGATTAAATATAGCTCTAGAAACATCCGTAAGATTGAAACTATGCCTACCGCAAAGTTTATGGATGATACTAATGCAAAGGGGTTTGCCGAATACACCAAGCAAATCTTGAATTCCCTATATGTTGAAAAGGGTGATACTCATAGACTATCCGTCCTTGAAAAGATTGGAAGAATAAACAACTTCAATAACAATGATGAAATTGAAAGTGACTTGATTTCCTACAACTCTTATAGACAAAGCGTTGACATCAATACGGAAGATGTCAACAAGATTAGAAATCATACAAACATTCAATCAAGTGGTGAAAAGTTATTTAGAACCATATTGAACTATGTACCTATGATTAATATGTACAAAGGTACGGAAATGGCTATATCCGCTATCGTTAGGGCTTTGGGCATCCCAGCCGAAGTCATAACCAAGTCATATAATATGAAATACGATTTATATGACAATACGGAATATCACAAGAATGACCAAGAATGGTTTGAAACCGACCATTTCTCATTAAGACTCAAGGAAATAAACTGGAATGACCTAAAGTCAATTGCATCATCCTTAAAGAAGATTATAATTGACAACAAACCAGTTCCAAAGGTTTTTGAAGACTTTATCATTGAGATTGTAGGTGACTTGGATATGCTCATCCATCACCACGGAGAAGTGGTGGATAATAAATCTATTAAAGATTATTCATACGCATTAAGCAATTATCTTGAAGTTTGTACTTTCTCAAAGGCTCAATACGATGTTAGTTCAAAAAAGTTGATACTACCTGTTAGAATTGACGGAATGAAGATATTCCAAAGTAGTGGAAATAAAGAATCAAAGGATTGGAGAACTCTTTATACACAAGAATATCAAAAAACATACTATAATAGCAATGAAAAAAATCAAGTACATTATACAAAGAACATAATGAACCTATTGGACAAGTTCTATATCAACAACCTAAAGTATAAAAAGAACTTTACAATAGCCGTTCTAAATGATATTACAGATGAAATCCAACTTGTAAAGGAAGTTGACATTGAAGACATGGAACTTGTAGCAAGTGGAAACTATTACGAATTTTTGGTAAACGATACTTCATTATCCGTAATAAATAAACATAAGATTGCTATTGGTTTCGTATTGAACCCATCAAATGGTCATTCCCCTATGGCTATTGACCTATCTACTAGCGATAACGACTATATAGCAACAAGGGAGGATTAATATGGGATTGAATAACATATTCGCCAACGCAAACTATATGCAACAACCTGTTGTAAAATGGTGCTTTAGGGTTGAATTCTATAAAGACCCAGATTCGGTTGTTGATTCTATGAGTGTCATCGGTGGTGTTGACATTAACGGAAAAGCATACGCATCGCAATCAAATATAACAAATAAGCAATTGATATTAGCCGATGGTGGTGCTGACTTGTCAAATGCCGTTAAGAAGATTTCATTTCCATCCCCTACAATAAACTCCGTTGATGTTCATTTCATGGGCTTTGTAAAAAGCCTTCCTTCCGTAATAACACAAAATGGTGAACTTGAAATAACATTCCACGATGATGGTGCTACAAGAATATTTGGTTTGTTGAGAAATATGTTCCCCAAGTATCATAAGAACTATGATGGCACAATGCAATATATGGATGAATTGAATGTGTCATTGTACACCATTAAGTTATATGTATATGACTATAATACTGTAAACCAATACAATAGTCAACAAGGTGATACATTCCTTGATAGCGAAAGTGGTGAACGAAGTTTGCTTTATAGATACGAATTCAAGAAATGCTGGATGTCTGAATTGAATCACGGCAATGAGTTCTCCCATGATTCAGAAGATATAAGCGAAATAATTTGTAAGTTCAAGTATTCCTATGTGGATAGAAACTCTAACTCCTTGTACAAGATGTATCAACAAATGGAAGTGGATGCTTGGAATGCCGAATACGAACAAATTCAACAAGACATTGCTGAACAAAATGCAAAATGGGAAGCGGAAAAGGCACAAGAACAACAAAGAATGCAAGAGGAAATTGCTAAAGAACAAGAAATCCTCAATGAAAATACAATCAATTCTGAAATTGCAAATGAACAAACCGATGCAGGTTATAATAGTGCGTTAAAGGCTAATGCGGAATCAAATGCAAAGGAACAAGAGGAAATTGCTAGAAATTCTGCTTTCGCTAGAAGTCAAAGTGAAGGCAATGCCGAAGAAGCATATAAAAACGCAAAGGCAAAGGCTGAAGATGATTTTAGACGCTCAATCGGTAATGGCAATACACAAGAATACGATGCGGATAGTGTCGGTGGCGGTGTGTTAACAGAATATGGACAAAACTCCGTAAACTACAACAAGTATTGGCAACAAAAACTTGTA
>JAKSLB010000026.1 GCA_024401435.1 Paludibacteraceae bacterium
CGGTTGTAGTCCACGAAGCCAATATTCACGACAGCGTTGGTGCGTTGCAAGTGTTATTAGCCTTCTGTTTTCTGATGCTTAACAAAATATTTCATTAAAATTTAAACAGCTTCTAACTCTTAATGCACGCATAGCATTTAAAACAGCCAAGACCGTCACTCCAACATCTGCGAAAACTGCCATCCACATAGTAGCTGCGCCCCATGCGGCAAGAAGTAAAACAGCCACCTTCACCACAATGGCAAATATCACATTCTGACGAGCTATGGAGATCGTATGTCGAGCAATTTTTATCGCCATAACAATTTTTGACGGATGATCATCCATCAAAACCACATCTGCAGCTTCAATCGCCGCATCACTACCAAAACCTCCCATAGCAATACCCACATCTGCACGAGCTAAAACAGGCGCATCATTAATTCCATCCCCCACAAAAGCCAATGCTTCACCCTCACTCTTCGATTGAAGTAAAGCCTCAACATGATTCACCTTATCCATTGGCAACAACTCCGTATGAACTTCATCTATCCCCAATTCCTTAGCAACCTGTTCTCCCTCTGATTTTAAATCACCAGTCAACATAACCACACGACTCACGCCCAACGATTTCATATCTTCAACCGTCTGCTGTGCATCCTCCTTAATGCAATCACTAATAACAATGTGACCTGCATAGTTGCCATTAATAGCCACATGAACAATCGTTCCCGTTGAATGACAGGCACAAGAATGCACACCTACGTACTCCATCATCTTCTGATTACCTACACATACTATATCACCATTGACAATGGCACGCACACCACGCCCGGCAATCTCCTCTACATTCGTCACCTCACACGCATCTGCATCTGCCTCTGGATAAGCCATACGAAGTGCTTCAGCTATAGGATGTGTGGAAAAATGCTCCACATGGGCAGCAAGATGCAACAACTGTGTTCGTATAGATTTCTCACATAAATCTTCACACTCATGACTATGTACAGCCACCACATCAAAAACGCCTTTCGTCAATGTTCCAGTCTTATCCATCACAACTGTCTTCACCTTGGCAAGCACATCCATATAATTGGCTCCTTTCACTAAAATGCCCTTGCGAGATGCTCCTCCTATTCCTCCAAAGAATGTTAATGGTACACTAATCACCAAAGCACATGGACAACTGACCACTAAAAATATCAATGCACGACTTAACCAAACAGGGAATGTCGCAGAAAATGATTCTGAAAAAAATGGCGGAAGAATAGCTAATGCCAATGCAGCAAAGACGACAATCGGTGTATAAACATGAGCAAATCGAGCAATGAACGTTTCGCTTTTCGACTTGTTCTCTCCTGCATGTTCCACCAACTCAATAATCTTACTGACTGTCGACTGACTAAAATCTTTTGTCGTTTGTAATCGAAGCAATCCATTTAAATTGACACAACCAGAGATTACTTCATCCCCCACATTTACCTCACGAGGCAGACTCTCACCCGTCAAAGCTACCGTATTCAAACTTGAAGTTCCTTCTACAACAACACCATCCAAAGGCACCTTCTCTCCCGGTTTTATAATTATTGTCTCACCTACGGATACAGTCTCTGGAGGAACCACGTTAACAACGCCGTTCCGTTCCACTGTAGCCGTATCAGGACGAATATTCATCAAATGAGCTATTGAATCTCTACTTTTACCCTCAGCATAACCCTCGAACAACTCTCCTATTTGAAAAAACAACATGACAAAAACCGCTTCGGTAAACTCTGGTTCCACATTAGGTAAGAACCCTATTCCCATAGCTCCCAATGTTGCCACCGACATTAAGAAATGTTCGTTGAAAGGATCTTTTTCCTTCATTCCTTCTATCGCCTCATGCAATGTCTCATGTCCAATCAGCAAGTATGGAACAAGATATATAAGAAGAAGTTGCCAAATCGATAATTGAAACTGTTTTTCTACAAACACAGCAATGCTCAACAAAAAAATTGTCAAGATAATCAATATAACCCGATGTTTAATTCCGCCATGCTCATGCGAATGACAATGTCCACCGCAATGACAATGCTCCTCATGTTCAGAGCAACAACCATGTTCGTGATGATGCGCCATATATCTAATTTTTTTATGTTATTATTCTTTTTTACATGACAAAAATATATCAGAAGTTTTGCAACTCAGTCGCAAATAGTAAGGCATAAAAAATCCTATTATTCATTTTTTTTATCCTATAATATTTATCACTTTCCATCTACTTTTGCCGTTGTAAAAAAACAGACATGTACAAGAAATTTTTATTCCTTATAATTTTCGTTCTTTCCTTTTCAACAGCAACTAAAGCAGATGAAGAAGGAATGACAATCAACCTACAAGAAATCGAAGTCACTACCTCTATCAAAGAAAACAAAAGCATCGATGAACTACCCGTTTCTGCCAATTCTTTTACAATGACACAATTGGATAATCAGGTGGTCACATCTACCAAAGATTTAACCTCTTTTGTACCTAACTTTCATCTTCCTGATTATGGTTCACAAATGACCTCTTCCATCTATGTGAGAGGTTTTGGTGCAAGAATAGACCAACCTGTAGTAGGAATGATAATTGATAATGTCCCTATTCTCAATAAAAACGCTTTCGATATGGACATTTTCGACCTACTAAGAGCAGAATTTCTTCGCGGACCACAAGGTACCTTGTACGGAAGAAACACTATGTGTGGACTAATAAACCTCTATACACTCTCACCTTTTGCCTATCAAGGTACTCGATTCGATATTGATTATTCTACAGCGAACACTCTAAAAATCAAAGCTTCCACATATCATAAGGCATCTGACAAATTTGCTTTCTCCGTCGCAGCCAATGGTCAACATACAAATGGATATTTCACCAATAGTTATGACGATGAACTATGCGATCCTTCTAATAGTATTACCCTCAGAAGTAGACAATTATGGAAAGTGAAAGATTCCCTATCTCTCGAAAATTCCATTTCTTTTAATCTGTTAAAGCAAGGTGGATATGCATACGGACTCATCACAAATGAAGATCATCATCCCATCAACTACAACGACGAATGTCACTACAACCGAGTCTCCTTTAGTGATGGCTTTATTTTAAAACGTCGCTATGCAAATTTTGACTTCTCCTCTGTGACAAGTTATCAATACTTGGATGATGACATGCTCCTGGATCAAGATTTCCTACCGACCTCCATTTTCACACTCAATCAAAAACAAAAAGATCATGCAGCAACGGAGGAACTCATTTTTCAATCCAAACGGAAAGAGAAAATATGGAACTGGAAATCAGGTATGTATGGATTCTATAAACATAATACAATGAGCGCACCTGTCACCTTTAAACGTGGAGGTATTGATCAATTGATTCTAAACAATGCTAACAAAGGAATTCAAGCAGCATTTCCGACTGAACGATTAGATATTCAAGAACAAGAATTTATCATTCATAGTGATTTTCAACTACCCACTTATGCTGTGGCAGGTTATCATCAATCTGAGTTTCGTATAGGCAAATGGAACTTCACAGCAGGAATCCGATTGGATTATGAAAAAGCACAAATGACTTATAAGAACGGTTCGGATATCCATTATATTTTCACACTTCTGATGAACGAATATGAACCTATTCGAAGTTGGATGGAAGGCAAGGTAAACAAATCATTCTTCGAAGTCCTACCAAAAATTTCTGTACAATATAATATCAATGAGAAGAATCATCTTTACGCCTATGCAGCGAAAGGATATAAGGCAGGAGGATTCAACACACAAATATTTTCCGACATACTACAAAACAGATTGAAAAGTGATATTATGACAGATTTGAGTATGAAATTCGACGATATGATTGATGCCAATTATGATACGGAAAAGGCTATTTCCTATGACCCCGAATACAATTGGACATACGAATTAGGAGGGCACTTCAGTTGGATAAAAGACCAATTGACAACAAACATGGCATTATTCTACATCGATTGCCGCGATCAACAACTAACGGTTTTCCCGGCTGGGAAAAACACGGGACGTATGATGACCAACGCAGGGAAAAGTCGTAGTTTAGGTGCCGAATTATCAGCACGATTTGTTCATGAAAATTTAGAGTTAACAGGAACTTATGGTTATACAAATGCCAAATTTGTCGAATTCAACGACGGCAATCATTCTTACAATGGGAATTATGTGCCATTCTCACCTTTGCATAACTCTTCGCTACAAGCACAATACTCTTTCTACATCAATAAAAAATTAATCGATAAAATTATCCTTATGGCAGATTGGAAAGGATCGGGTAAAATCTATTGGGATGAATCCAATGAAAAAGTACAACCTTTCTATTCTCTTTTCGGAACATCCATTATTCTTCAAAAAGAGCATTTCAGACTCAAAGGATGGTGCAAAAACATTGGGAACAAAGAGTATGATACCTTCTATTTTGTCTCTATGGGAAACCAATTTTGTCAAAGTGGGAAACCGCGGCAAATCGGTGTCAGTATCAGTTATGAACTCAAATAATATTCACTAAATAAAAAAGAAAATGAAAAAATTATTTTTAGCATTAACATTCATTGCATTGACAACAGCAGGATTTATTTCATGTAGTGATGATGAAGAAAACGAAACTCCCCAACCTATCGAAAACACAAGCAAACAAAGCACATTAGAATTCAATGGAGAATATAATGTTCAAAGTTCTACAGGAGCATTTAACGATACCATTGCTACTTCATGTGAATTAACGAATACAGAATCTTTAAACTTAACTCTTGTTGATGTTCGTTTTTCTCAAAAAATGCCTAAAATGACCATCGTTGTTCCTAACATTTCATACACATTAGTAATATCAAGTGCTGGAGATTCAATCATCTCCTTTGAATCAGATTCTATCATACCTACTTTGAATGAAAAACCTTACGAAAAACAACCTGCCAAAAACATTTCAGGCAAAATACAAGGCGATTCAATAGAATTCTCCATTTTATTTGGTTCTATACCTACTCAATACAAAGGATTAAAAAAATAATGAATAAAATCACCATTATGAAAGACGGGCAATCAATTTGCCCGTCTTTTTTTTGATTTATCCACATCTTAACATATATTTGTAGTTATTTTAGGTATTTCCGTAAAGAAACAACATAGAAAAAGATGAGAAATTTCAAATTCAATTATATTCGATTAACATTCGGTTGTCTATTAATTGCATTCAATATCCATGCACAGGAACAGACAAAACAAACAGAAAAAACAGAAGAATGGACTTATCATAATGGACAGAAAGTAAAAATGCAAGAAGTGTCAATGGATACCCTAGCAGCTTGGCTGAATAGCGAAGACACCATTCCAGATGACCCAATCATGCACTTCTTACGCGAATTTGTCGTAATTGCCAACACACGTGATAGCAAATCACTACAAGAACAGTCTGTTGCCTTCACCTCGTTTGGCGCCGACCAATTGGAATTGAGAGATATCAAATCTATAAAGGATGTAAGTGGTAGCACACCAAACTTCTATATGCCTGATTTTGGTTCCAGTATGACATCCGCCATATTTGTCAGAGGATTCGGTTCTATGGTAGGCGTACCTGTGGTTGGTATGAATGTGGATAACGTTCCAACACTAAACAAAAATGCGTTTGACGCGGATCTGTTCGATGTAGAACGTATAGAAATGCTTCGTGGTCCACAAGGAACCTCTACTGGACGAAACTCCATGATGGGTGTATTAAACGTCTATACGCTTTCACCACTCAACTATCAAGGAACACGTGTTTCTGCTGATTATTCCACTGCCAACACGATAAAAGTAAAAGCCTCAACCTATCAAAAACCAAAAGATAATTTCGGTTACTCCATTGCAGCTAATTACAAACACACAGACGGTTTTTTCACCAATGAATACACAGGCGACCAATGTGACCCTCACAACAGTATTAGTGCCAGAGGTCGTATCATTTGGTCACCCAAAGAAAAATTCACCGTGGACAATGTGATTTCCGGTGGTTATCTTGCTGAAGGTGGATTCCCCTACGCATTTACCGACCGATACGACAAAACTCAACCAATCGCTTACGACGGAGATAATAAATACAAAAGAGGAACAATATCGGATGGTTTAGTTATTCAATATCGTTATGAGAAATTTATATTTAACAGTATCACAGGTTACCAATTTCTCTCTGATGAAATGAATTTAGATCCTGACTATACCACCAAATCTATTATCACTAGAAACGAAAAGCAAAAGGAACATGCATTCTCTCATGAATTCAATTTCCGTTCTACTGTTAATCAAGATCGTAAATGGAATTGGAAAAACGGATTGTGGATTTTCTACAAACACAATGACACAGAATCTCCTATTACCTATCATCAAGATGGATTGGATTATCTTTTCGGCAGTAACGTCTATGCTGGTATTCAATCCAAATACCCTGCCAGCAAATTAGATATTACAGGAAATGAGCTTACTGTTACCAACGATTTCGAAATTCCAACCATTGGAACTGCTGTTTATCATCAATCTGAATTTACTTTAGATAAATGGGAATTAGTGGCTGGTCTTCGTTTAGACTACGAGCACTCCAGACTTGACTACCTTAGTCAAAATGATATGACATACATCGTTGCTCCTACTATGCCCAAAGCAAAAGACATCATAACGCACTTCTATGGTTCGAAAGAGATTTCCGATTTCCAAGTGTTACCTAAATTATCTGCTCAATATAACTTCAACCAATATTGTAATTTATACGCCTACGCAGCAAGAGGTCATAAAGCAGGTGGTTTCAACACTCTATTGTTCTCTGACATTATTCAAAACAGAATTATGACCAATATCTTCAATGAAATAGATATCGACGTAAAAGAGACTGGATTACCTATTTACGACTATACTCCCAATATATCTTATAAATCAGAACATAGCTGGGACTTTGAATTTGGTGGTCACTTCTTATCACCCCAAAAAGTATTTGACTTTGATTTCTCATTATTCTATATTATATGTCATGACCAACAAATTCTCACCTTCCCTTCTGGTAAGAACTCAGGAAGCATGATTGTCAATGCAGACAAGAGCCGTAGTGTCGGAGGCGAAGTTTCCATCAACTACCAACACACCAACGATGAAACCCATAACACATTCAACTTCGAAGGTACTTATGGTTATGCCAATGCTAAATTCCTTGAATTCGAACATGATGGTGTTGATTATAGTGGCAAAAAAGTTCCTTTTGCTCCTGCCAATACTATCGGAACAAATTTTCAATATAAATTCCAATGCCATCAACCTTGGATCACATCACTTACACTTACTGCCAATTGGAATGGTTATGGTAAAGTTTACTGGAATGAAGACAATCAATACAGTCAACAATTTTACTCCCTATTCGACGCATCCATCACTTGGCAATGGAAGAAGTTAGACGTAAAAGGATGGGCGAAAAACTTAGCTGATAAAGAATACAACACCTACTCATTTACAAATTTCGGCAATCACTACTGTCAAAAGGGAAAACCAAGACAATTAGGTGTTACCGTAAGTTACAAATTTGAATAAAAAGCCTATTAGCATCAATTGTTTTTCTTAACTTTGCACATTCAAAGGAAACAAAGCAAAAATGGCTATCGATATAGAAAAAATAAGACAAGATTTCCCCATCCTCAAAAAAGAGATTTACGGGAAACACCTTGTGTATTTGGATAATGCTGCCACCACACAAAAGCCAAGATGCGTGGTCGACACAATAGTGAATGGTTATTACGATTGTAACGCCAATATCCACAGAGGCGTTCACTTCCTAAGCCAACAAGCCACAGAAGCTCATGAAAGTGCACGAAAAACTGTTCAGCAATTTATACATGCACAACATGCTCACGAAATTATCTTTACAAGAGGTACTACTGAAGCGATTAACCTTGTAGCTCACTCCTTTGGTATCAGTCAATGCAATGATGGTGACGAAATTATCATCAGCCAAATGGAACACCACTCCAACATTGTTCCTTGGCAACTCCTTCAACAAATCCGTAACATCCGCCTTCGTGTACTTCCTTTTGATAAGAAAGGTGTGCTCCAGATAGACCAACTAGAGAATCTCATAAATGAGAAAACCAAACTCATCGCCATTGCACACGTCTCTAACACATTAGGGAGCATCAATCCCGTTAAACAGATTGTGCAAATTGCTCATTCACATAACATTCCTGTTTTGGTAGATGGTGCACAATCCACACCTCATACACCTATCGATGTGCAAGATTTAGACGTGGACTTCTTTGCCTTTTCTGGACATAAAATATATGGTCCAACAGGTATCGGTGTACTCTACGGGAAAGAGAAATGGTTGGAAGCTATCCCACCTTACCAAGGAGGTGGAGAAATGATACAAAAAGTATCTTTTGAAAAAACAACCTTCAACGAATTACCTTTCAAATTTGAAGCAGGAACACCCGATTACATCGGTTCCACAGCTTTAGCAACAGCCCTCAACTACGTATCCGAAATTGGCATAGATAATATTGCTCATTATGAACACGAACTGCTTCAATATGCAACCAACAAACTCAGTCAAATTGAAGGAATACGGTTCATCGGAGAATCAGAACATAAAAGCGGACTGATATCCTTCCTCGTTGGCAACATCCATCCCTATGATATGGGTACGATTCTTGACAAGTTGGGAATCGCTGTTCGAACAGGACACCATTGCGCAGAACCTGTCATGAAAGCATTCGATATAGAAGGAACCGTCAGAGCCTCATTTGCCCTCTATAACACGACAGAAGAAATAGATATTCTGGCAGCTGGCATTGAACGAGTTGCCAAGATGTTCAGACGATAATAATTGATAAATTATGACAATAGAAGAAAAACAAGATCAGATTATTTCTGAATTTGAATTTTTAGAAGATTGGTTGGATAAATATCAACTAATCATTGACAAGGGAATGGCAAACAAAGGAATTGACGACGAATATAAGACTGATGAATTCCTAATCGAAGGATGCCAAAGTAAAGTATGGGTTCACGCAGAATACAAAAACGGATTCGTATTCTATCAAGGAGAGAGCAATACAGACATCGCTGGAGGTATTGTCAGTATGCTTGTTGACATTCTTACTGGACATACACCAACTGAAATTTTAGATGCCGAACTATACTTTATCGACCAAATCGGCTTAAAAGAACATCTGTCACCTACACGCTCCAATGGTATGTTAGCCATGGTCAAACAAATGAGAATGTATGCTTTAGCATTCAAGGCTCAATATGAAGATTAAACTCAACCCATTTGTTTTTTTTATTTTTATTTTTATATTTGTAATATAACAAAAACAATTAGAAATATGGATAATATAAAATTCGCAAGATTAGTAGCAAAGACGGGTGTTCACTTTGGAAAAGCTGATGGCTATTTCGATTCAAAAGAGCAAGACTTCGTAAATATGTTTGTAAACTTTCTTAACAACCAAGTATCAGTAGAAAATGGTGTCATTAAGAAACAAAACATGGTGGCTGAAGATGCAAAAGAAATCATCAAAGAAGTCAACGAAAGAGACTATTCTATTGGAGAACTTGTAATCGAAACCAAAAACATACTTGCAGAATTCTCTGAAGAAGAACAAAAAGGTATTCTTAATGCCCTATCAAATTTTATCGAAAGTGTTATTTCTATAGATGGTGTTAAGAATCCTTCTGAACAAACCGACTTCACATCTTGGAAAATTTCATTGCTATAAGCAAGTATTTTATTCTAAAAAAATAAAAACAGAACCGAAGTTTTCAGTTCTGTTTTTTTATGCCTCGTCACAAGAAAATCTGTACACTTACCTTTTCACCATTACAATCCACCCAACCTGAAAAATTTTATATGTGAATTATATTATTGAATAATGCAATTTTCCTTGTGTCGTTCTTTACTGAAAAGAATGGGGAAAAATTGACGTTCAAGATATCCATTAGCAACTAATTCTGGCGTGATTTTTTCTGTTAATTGTACACGTCTTCCTCCTATCACATATCCAGATTGACGTAAAGCATAATGATCCTCAACAAAATGTTTGTCAGGTATACAGTCACCATCAAGGAAAACTAAGTATTCCGCTTTGCTTGCGACAACCGCTTTGTTTAGTATGATATCTTTCTGCCATCCTTTGTCTTCATGCCATATGTGTTGTACAGGGAAAAAGACTTCTTTCGACATTTGCTCAATTTCTTGTTTACTCTTTTCCGATGAACCATCATCAGCAATTACAACTTCAAAATTTGTAAAAGTTTGTCGTTGCAACATATTGAATATCATCTTCAACCATGGTGTATAATAATTATCGAAATATCTATTTTCATTTTTATCTTTTTTTACAATGGTAGCAAAATTTCAAGTATGGAATCGAGTAATCTGTTCAAAAACACTAAAATTATTGTAGTTCAACAAACTTTAAATTGCATAAAATCAAAATCTGAAGAATGTATAAATACACAATTCCTCATATAAATATTCATTTCTTCATCGGGTTTCCATAAAAATTTCCAGTCTCTTTCATATACTGAATAAACTGCTGATAAGTCGGACTCTTAGATAACAATTTCATATCTCCTATAAAAATCATCTGTTCCCTTGCTCGTGTGATTGCCACATTCAGTTTTCGGTCAATCATCCGACCTTCCTCCACAAATACATTACCCGACAAGAACCCTAATTGATAACTCTTCTTTATCGTAGTGCCATAAATGATTACATCTCGTTCACTCCCCTGATAGCGCTCCACCGTATCAATCGAAATCTCTGACAAATCACGATCCTCCATCTTCTCCAACTCCTTTCGTACCATTGCAATCTGACTACGATACGGTACAATCACACCAACTGATCGTCCCACATCAAATTTTTCACCTGCCATCTCATACAAATGCTTGACACGACAAACAATCTGAGCTATCAATTGTGCTTCCGTCACATTCACTGTATCCGAACTATCATCTATCACAACCGGCAAATGAAAACACAACATCCGATGAGCATACAAAAGTTGATCTAAACGATCAGTTAACGTATGTCCTTCCAACGCATCATAAAACAGATTCTTCTGCTGATGTGCCAATGGGACACTCGTCAACATCGACTCATAATATCGCGTATTCACAAAGTCCGAGATCTCCGGATGCATACGTCCCTGTCGACTCAACATATACACATACTCAGGCTTACCTTTATATGATTTCAATATTCTTTCAAAAAAAGAATACCTGCAATTTTCTAAACCTATCGATTGCAACTCTTCGTCCTCCACTCTCGACTCCAACTCTGACTGCTGTACAACAGCTGGTAACTGCTTGTGATCTCCTATAAACACAAATTTACGAACCGCACATCCATTATTCGCCGTAAACAAACCAATTAAATGTGGCTCCAAAATCTGAGATGCCTCATCCACTATGGCCAAATCAAACTGCTTCAAAGCAAACAAAGATGTTGTTGATGATATGGATGTTGTCGTACCAACATACACTCGAACCGACTGAAGATAGTTTTTAATCTCTTGAGCATTTGACAATTCCTTTATCTTGTTTTTCAACAAATAAGATGTATCAAAATGTTCCGTACAAGAATGTTCATGCCCCACTCTCACAAAATCAATTCCCTCCTTTATCAACTTCATACAAATCTCCTCCACCGCTCGATTGGTATAAGAAACAATCAATACTGATACTGTGTCATCCAACAGACTCTCTTTCAAAATATTGACTAAGGCATATGAAGTCTTCCCAGTTCCCGGAGGTCCAATTACAATAAAAAAATCTTGTGCTTGCTTTGCTCGTAAAACCAACTCGTTGAACGAGCCATAATCACCTTTCAAAGTAAGAGTCGCATCTATCTCTGCCGTACGCTGATTCAATATTAAATCCTTCCGAGAAGAATTCTCCATCGATATAAATAAAAAGAGATCTTTGAAAGCTGAAACGAATGACGAATCCAAAAAATCATGCTCCATCGTCCAACGAATATGTTCTTCAACTCTAAATACATTTTTATTCCGTTGTGGCGCACGCAATTTCAACACAATGAACTCTTTATGTAACTCCACAATCGTCGCACGATAAACAATGTCATGACACATATTCGGAGATTCACTATCCTTATAAGCATAAAATGCCACCACATCCCCTTTCCTAAAATTAGGCAAACTGCATTGATCACTCTCCTCAATTCCAAACGTAATCAAATCCACGCCCACACCCCAATTTTCACTTGCCAGAGCTGATATCAAATACAAATTAGTATACACCATGCCTTCTTGCTCCTTCTCTTCCATAGAAAGATTCCAAGCAGACGCAAAAGAGGCTTTTGCCAAATGATACTCTTTTTCCAAAAACGTGTAAAATCGATAGAAATAAGCCTTCTCAAGAGACGATGCTTTTTGAATCGAAGTTAAAATACTCTCTATCTCTGGCTTTTGATAAGTATTCCATAATTTACCCTTCGTATGATTTACATTCAAATGTTCGGCAGTTAACTGGTTCAATATGGTAATACCACCCTTTTCCAACCGTTTCTCCAACCAAACGATATAATTTCGTAATAATAAAGCATTGAATAAAAGTTTTGGAGCAGGTCCCTCTTTTATCAATCCATTTTCCTCTTTTAATGTTTTGCCTGCAGTCGGATATTTAGAATAGAGCAATAAACAACTCACATCTTCCGTCATCATACGCTGATTATACTTCAACCAGGCTAAATAAAACAACATTTGGACATAATGTTTCTCTTGATGACCACCATTAGGAAATCCCCATTTACCAGATTTTTGCTCTATCAAAATCTTTTTATCATCTGTCAACAAATCCATACGACCTTGCACACCTAACATCTCACAAAAGAAAGAAGGTTCCAACAACACCTTGTTTGGATCAAAGATTCGGTATCCATCCAATTGTTTCTCTGTATACATCTTTAAATTCAATTGCTGACGTTGAACCTCCGCATGAAAATCAGGCGATTTGAAATCAGAACAAGTCACCAAATTCATCGGATAAGTTTGAAAAAATCGCTTTGCACTATCTGAATAAGAAACCGGCATCTCATTATACACCGCCTCATCCAAAAGCTGACTTGCGAAGTTACCTATGAGAATAGCCTGAGTGTTTTTCTTAGACATTAATTTCTTCACCAAATAAGAATAAGGAGTCAAACCATATTCCTCAAACGCATCAGCCACAGTGGATATGTCCACCAAAAAATCTGGTTCATAAATAATAAATTCAGGATAATATATGTTTTCCCGTAATTTAGGTCTTATTAGATTCAACTGCACACCTTTCTCTAATAGTTTTCCATTAAGAGTTAAATCTCCTGCTTCGGTAGAATAGGCATAACAAACAACTACATCATCACCTAATTCATCCGCCATCTCAGCATAAATATATTGCTCATTCCAATGATCCACCACCACACGAATATACTCAGAGACAGGACGTTCCACACGAGATGATTCTACCCACAAATCATTCGGTAAAAGTTTCAACAATGCATCTGGCACAGCAGTTTGACAAACACAGCTGACAAATTCTGAAAACAAACGAACATCATATAAAAAGGTACGTCGTAACTCATCGTCATGATACGATTTCAAGAAACGTATCTTTGAACGAAAATGATTCAAAGCACGAAAAACATTCTTGGATAGATGAGATTCTTTCGCCAAATAATCCATTTTTGCAAAAGGACCAGAGAAAGAAAAACCAACATCACGCGTTTTATCATCTAAAAAGAGATAAAAGATATTTCTTAACGTGACATAAGATTGGTAAGGTGATACATTCTCTTCATTTTTACATATTGTAATTAGATCTTGGTAGATTGTTTCCACAGAGACATTAGAATATTTTGCCATAATTTGTATTTTTAGTTTCCTACAAATTTAGCAATTAGTCGAATTAAATATGTTATCTTTGCACCGAAATATGAGTTATAAAAATAAAAAACTCGCAAACTGCGAGAACAAAAGATGAAGAAAAAAGTATTTGGAGTTCTCCTTCTGATGGAGACAGCCTTCCTTTTCATTTCCGCCATTGTAGCACTCTGTTACGGCGAAAAAGATTTGGTACCTCTACTGATTGCTACCGTAGCCAGTGGACTAACTGGAACATGCCTATTCATTCCCAATCGACATAAGGGTGGCAACCTCAATCGTATGGATTGCTACATTATCATATCAGGGGTATGGATTGTTTTCTCCCTATTTGGAATGATTCCATTTCTCGTATATGGTACTACCAATCATATCACAGACGCCTTTTTTGAAACCATGTCTGGTTTTACCACTACAGGAGCATCCGTATTAAACAATATAGACGAACAACCACACGGAATCCTATTATGGAGATCCATTCTACAATGGTTGGGCGGTTTAGGAATTATGGTGTTCTCTATCGCGCTTCTTCCTTCTTATAGTAGGAACAACAAACAATTATTCTCTACGGAAGTGACAAGTGTTTCAATGAGTAAAGTGAGACCTAAGACACAAGAGACAGCACGAGGTATTCTTGTTATTTATTGTATTCTCACCCTCTGTTGCGCCATCTTCTATTTCATTGGTCCAATGAACATCTTTGATGCCATTTGTCATGCAATGACAACCTTAGGAACAGGAGGATTCGGAACCCATCAAGCCAATATAGCCTACTTTCAATCTCCATACATAGAATATGTTTGTTCCATCTTTATGATTATGGCAGGTGTCAACTTTGCACTCTATTTCTATGCCAGCACAGGTAATTGGAAGCCCATAAAAACCAATGAGGAACTACATTGGTATATCATAGCCACATTCTTTTTTGTGATGCTATTCTTTTTCTTATTCCGTATCAATCCCAACCATTGCAACAGCGCACAAATGCCAACAACTATGGCTGATTGTTTCCGATCAGCCTTATTCCATGTAGCCTCTATATTTACCTCATGTGGATTTCAAGGTTCTTATTGTGACTACGATGGTTGGGGATCTGCTTTTTGGATGCCAACCATGCTATTAATGATCAGCGGTGCCTGCGCAGGTTCATCCAGTGGAGGTATGAAACTCATTCGATTCATTATCTGCATTAAAAACACCAAGAATGAGTTCCTATTGCACAAACATCCAAACGCCGTATTACCAGTTAAGATTTCAAAACGTGTGATTGACTACGAAATGGTCACCCGCACTCTCGCATTTATATTCCTATTCCTTATTGTTATCATCATCGGTACAACCGCACTTTCCATCACAGGTCTCTCTTTTGACACAGCCTTTGGAACCTGTATCAGTGCCATTAGCAATACAGGACCTGGTTTTGGCGCAGCTGGACCAAGTCTCAACTACGCAACACTACCAGATGCAAGCAAATGGATCTTATCCATTTTAATGTTAATCGGACGTCTAGAAATATATACTATACTATTAATGTTCACCCTCGATTTCTGGAAAGACTAAAAGAACGTGAACAAGAGAGAAGTAAAGGACTTCTATAGAAACATCATGGGAAATAGTCATAGAAAATGGTTCGTAAAAAGTGGAGTTGAACCCACAGAACTAGAACGAAAAGTAATGGAATTCGAACGTAGAGGATATCTCGTTCCAAGCAGAAAACTCATCAAAACGCCCGAACAAATAGAAGGTATTCGTGAAAGTGGCGTTATCAACACAGGTGTATTAGATCTCATCGAAAAAGAGATAAAAATTGGTATGAGCACCGAAGATATAGACAAACTTGTTTATGATTTTACCATCGCACACGGAGCTATACCTGCCCCACTCAATTACGAAGGATTTCCTAAAAGTGTATGTACTTCCATTAACGAAGTAGTCTGTCATGGTATCCCCAATCCACGAACTATACTAAAAGAAGGTGATATCATCAATGTAGATGTATCCACCATCTACAACGGATATTTCTCTGATGCATCCAGAATGTTCTGTCTGGGAAATATCACACCCGAAAAAAAGCGTTTGGTGGATGTAACCAAGGAATGCCTTCTCATTGGTATGGAGGCTGCTAAGCCTTACGGATTTGTGGGAGATATCGGTTTTGCCATTGAACAACATGCTAAGAAAAACGGTTATTCTGTCGTTCGTGATCTGACAGGACATGGCGTCGGACTAAAATTTCATGAAGATCCTGAAGTCTGTCACTTCGGAAAGCCTCATACAGGAATGTTACTAGTTCCAGGAATGGTTTTCACGATTGAACCGATGATCAATATGGGTAAAAGTCAAGTAATCTTCAATCAAAAAGATGGCTGGACGGTAACCACTCGCGACGGACTACCATCCGCACAATGGGAACATACCTTTGTTATGACAGAAAACGGACTGGAAATATTAACTTACTAAAAGCTTCTTTATGAAATGTTATAACTGCGGAAACGAAATACCACAAGGCGCTAAATACTGCTTAAGTTGTGGCCGTAAAGTTGGTGATGCCGGGAATCACGACTCCGAAACACATGCCGAAGGTGATCCTGAACATGTATCTCAAAAAAAATCCCCCAAGAATATCATTTCAAAACCTTTTGGATGGAAAATTTTTTTCGGAATACTACTCATCCTATTATGCTATTCCTTATATAAACTTCTATAAAGGAACTCTAAAAATCAGTTATTTAAAAAATTCGACGAAAAAAAATCACAGTTTTAGAATGACTTTTTCTAAAGAAAAGTCCACGATATATCAGTTTTTTATTATATTTATCGAAAAAATAACAACAATAAGAAAAAAGAGAATTAAATGAAACGTATAAAATTATCCTTCTTAGCAATTTTTGCAGTCATCGCTTCTGCATTAATGTTATCTGCATGCTCAACTCCTGCAGATTATTGTGAAAACGTTATGGGCAAATGCACCAAACTGGAAAAGGATGTCAACAAATTGGCAGACCAGATTGCATCAAAAGATATTGACAAAATTCAAACTGTTTACAATGAGAATTTGGCAGAAATAAACGAAACAATCGATTATCTACAAAAAATAGGTGCATGCAACAATCAAGAATACTTACAAAAAGCAGCTCTCAATTTTGCTCAAACCTACAAGGATATTTACGAAAATGAATACGCAACAGCCATCGATATTCTAAAGAAAGACAAAAAAACTTTTGAAGATGGTGATAAAATTGCTTTTATGTTTGATGACGTAGAAGCAAAATCAAATGAAGCAAAGATTGATTTATTGAATAACTTCAAGAAATTCATCCAAGAGTTCGAACTTACAGTTGCTCAATAAACAACTTTATTAAAACAAATAACCATTCCCCGTTCCGTATTCATTCTTGAAAAACATCGGAACAGGGAATTTGATTTTTATATTGTCAAACTCACTAAATTTATTATTATGAATACAGATCCTAATTTAATAGAGGTCTTTTGCGCCAACAATCAGCAAAAGAAATATTATCCCATAGGTACCGACCTATTAGATATCTACAATGACATTAAACCAGATGTGAAATACAAAGTCATCGTTGCCAAAGTCAACAATGTCACCAAAGACTTGAAATTCAAACTTTTCAAACCTAAAAAAATTGAATTTATCAGCAATGACCAACCTGCAGGTATGAGAGCCTACGTGCGTTCTTTATCCTTCATTTTCTGCAACGCTGTCAATAAATTATATCCTAACGTTACCGTTAGAATCGAACATCCAATTGCCAAAGGATACTATTGTAAACTTTTGAATAACAAACTACCTATTGACCAAACAATGGTAAACAACATCAAGAAAGAGATGCAACGTATCATTGATGCTGATATCCAATTCAATATGACTAATGTTACTACAGATGAAGCTATCGATATTTTCACAAAACAAGGAGCTCCAGATACAGCAACATTGCTAAAATCAAAAGGTTTCTTATATACAAAAATATACGAATTAGACGGACGTTATGAATGGTTCTTAGCTCCATTAGCACCATCTACCGGATACATCAATCTATTCGATTTGAAAGTTTACCACGATGGTATTTATATGCAAATTCCTGATAGAGTTAAACCAACCCAATTAGAAACATTCGTTCCTCAAGATAAATTATTCAGCACTTTTAGCGAACATACAGAATGGAATGATATTATGGGATTCTCTGGTAACGTTGGCGAAATGAACAATGTCGTTACCAATAAAGAATATGCATCAGGAATGATTAAAATAGCAGAATCTCTACAAGAGAAAAAGATTATCAACATTGCTGATGAAATCACCAAAAGAGGAAAAATCAAAATGGTACTCATCGCAGGACCTTCTTCTTCTGGTAAAACAACCTTCAGTAAACGTTTAAGCGTCGAATTGGCTGTCAACGGATATCTCCCTGTGGCATTATCTATGGACGACTATTTTCACCCCCGTACATTAACACCAAGAGACGAAAATGGTGATTTCGATTTTGAGTCTATCTACTCAGTGGACTTAGATTTGTTCAACAAAGATATGAACACTCTACTCGAAGGCGGCGAAATCGATCTTCCTCACTATAATTTTGAAAAAGGGGAACGCGAATACTTTGGCAAAAAGCTCAAATTAAGTTCAAAAAGTATTCTTATTATCGAAGGAATCCACGCATTAAACCCTATGCTTACATCCAAAGTGCCAGCAGAAAATATGTTCCGTATTTATATCTCAGCACTAACCACAATTTCCTTCGATAATCACAACTGGATTCCTACACGCGACAATCGTCTACTTCGTAGAATCATCCGTGATTACAACTACAGAGGATATTCTGCAGAAGAGACCATCTCAAGATGGGATAAGGTAATGGAAGGTGAAGAGAAATGGATATTCCCTTACCAGGAAAATGCCGATATGGTATTCAACTCTGCTTTAATATTTGAAATTTGTGTATTAAAGAAATTTGCAGAACCAATTCTTTCGGTTGTCCCTGAAAGTTCACCTGAATATCATGAAGTACACAGACTTCTTAACTTCCTTAAATATTTCTCTATCGTTCCAGAAGTAGAGATTCCTCTCAACTCTCTGTTACGAGAATTCCTTGGTGGCGGTACATTCAAATATTAATCATCATAGAAATGCGGAGTGCTTCTCCGCATTTCTTATTTTAATCCATAGACACCTCCTGGAGAAGAAACTACAAAATCTTCCATCTCTAATTCAAACAACATGGCAGACAAATCAGCCATCGGCATCTGCAACTTACGTGCTAATACATTTAACTGCATTTTTCCTTCCAACTCCAAAGCACTAATTATCAATCGCTCCTTTTCTGTCAAATTCATATAAGCAGACAATTGAACAGACTGTTTGGATACAACATTTTCATTCCAATTCATCAATTCTAAAATATCATCTGCTGACTCTATCATTGTCGCCTGATTAGTCTTAATCAAATCATTACATCCTATGGAATAAGAATCATTCACTCTACCTGGTATGGCACCGACATCCCGATTATATGAATTAGCAAATTCAGCTGTAAGCAACGCTCCTCCTTTAGCACCCGATTCCACCACCAAAATAATATCACACATTCCTGCAATGATGCGATTACGTGATACAAAATTTTTTCGATCCACAACACAATGAGAATGATACTCCGTCAACAATCCACCATTCATCATCATCTTTTCTGATAAAGACCTATGTTCAGCAGGATAGACCATATTCAATCCATGACCTACCACCCCTACCGTTTGCATTCCCAAATCCACCGCCTTTCGATGAGCACATCCGTCAACTCCATGAGCCAAACCACTTACAATCAACAAATCAGGATACTTTGAATGTAAATCTTCAACAATACTTTCTACATTACATTTCCCATACGAGGTCATCCGACGTGTTCCCACTATACCAATCACACGAGTCACATTCAAATTCATATTTCCTTTTTGATACAATACAATCGGATGATCATCACAATCTTTTAATCGTGTGGGATATTCAGAATCCTCATAATACAATACACGTCCACCAACCTTTTTTGTAAAAAGAAGTTCTCGTTCCGATTGCTCAATCAATCCTTCGTTTTTGATTTGTGAAGCAATCAACTTCCCTACATTAGGAATCGACTCCAATTCTTTTCTAGAAGCATCAAACACAGCTTTAGCACCTCCAAACGTAGAGATTAACTTTCTTGCAATAGCAGGTCCTACTCCTTTGACCATAGTTAATGCAATGGGATATTTCAAATCCGAATTCATAACATTATAAAATTAAGGGGATTAGATAGATCTTCCCGCAACAAATAGAAATAAAAACAGTTAAATTTCACGTAATAATTCAAAGCATTTCATCTAGTAAATTGTAGATTCTACTTTTAAGTATTACCTTTGCAAAGGTAATATTTATACAAATAAAAACGATATGGAATCAACAAGAAAAAACAAAATAGATCGTTTAGTTCAAAAAGAGTTAAGCGACATTTTCCAAAAATTCACTAAATCACAAGGCGGCATACTTATTTCTGTCACCTCAGTAACTGTATCTCCAGACCTTAGTGTCGCACGAGTACACCTTAGCATCTTCCCAAATGAGAAACAAGCTGAAATGATGGAAATGATCCAAAAAAGTGCCAAATCTATTCGATACGATCTTTCTCAAAGAACACGCTATCAATTAAGACAAACACCCGAATTAACTTTCTTTATTGATGACTCATTAGATTATCTGGAGAATATCGATCGCCTTCTTGGAATCAACCAAAAGCCAGAAGATACTAAAAAATAAACATACCGTTAAATGCGACTACAATTCTTCATAGCACTTCGTTATCTTTTTTCCAAAAAAAGTTATAACATCATCAATATCATTTCAATGATTTGTGCTGGTGGAATTTGTGTAGCCACACTCGCATTGGTCTGTACACTCTCCGTGTACAATGGATTTCAACAACTGATTTCTGGCGTAATCACATCCTTCGACCCTGATTTGAAAATCACCTTAAAAGAAGGTAAAACATTCGATCCTACAGAGGTCAATCAATCTCTAAACCAAATCTCTTACATCAAGGTTTCCTGCGAAGTCCTTGAAGAAATCGCCCTCATTAAAAACAAAGAGAAACAAACATTTACCACCATAAAAGGAGTTTCTCAAAGTTACACTAACCTAATTCAAACAGACTCCATCATCGATGTAGGTAAATTTATTTTAGAAGACGAAGATGGAGCATACACCATCATCGGTGCAGCATTAGCAAATCAGATTGATGCAAACCTCGGTTTTATGACACCAGTATCCTTCTATGCTCCTAAATATGCAACCAAGGTAAACATTGCCAATCCCGAAAACTCATTCAATTACCAACATATATTTGTTGGAGGCATATACGCTACCCACCAATTCGAAATCGACAGCAAATACGCCTTCCTCCCTATTCAATATGCGAGAGAACTATTCCAGTACGGGAATGTCGTTTCTGCAATTGAACTCAACATTAACAACAACACATCTATCGAAAAAGCGCAAACAGATATTTCAAAAATATTAGGCTCTAATTACGAAGTTCAAAACAAAGAGCAACAACATGAAGATTTTTACCACATGATGAAAATTGAAAAATGGATTACATTCCTCATTCTTTTCTTCATACTAATCATCGCAGTCATCAATATCATCGGTTCCCTTTCTATGCTAATATTAGAAAAGAAAAACGACATTAACACCTTGAAAAATTTAGGAGCCACACACTCTTTCATACAACAAGTATTCTTAATCGAAGGCTGGCTGACGAGTGCTATTGGTGCTATTATCGGACTCATACTAGGTATTATTCTTTGTCTGATTCAAGAATATTTCGGTATTCTCAAATTAGGAAACGGATACGATGACGGAACCTTCATCGTAAATGCATATCCCGTTTGTGTACAAGTAAGTGATATATTCCTCATATTAGGTTCTGTGCTTCTCGTGGGTCTTTTCATCGCATGGATTCCAACCCGCTACATTCAAAAAGGGAAGGAATAAGTTTTACGGATGAATATGACGTTCTCCCAACATCTTGTCAATATTCTTCTTTATCTCCATCAAATCTCGTATTTCTGTCATAATAGCAACCACTTCCTCTTTGCTGTTTTTTAATTCTTCCCTTTTCATCATAATTCTTTCGTTCAACCAATTACTCTTATAATTCAAAAGAGAATAACTTAAATCACGAAATAAGGTATCTGCTGCATCAATAGAAATCTGCTTCACCTTAATTCGACAATCTTTCTCATTCTTGTCAAAAATTTTACTCAACGGATATGGATCACTCATCGCATCTGCCGCTTCTCGAGCATAATCAGGATTAGAACTTCTTACAAAAAAATGCTCGGAAGACATCTTATCTAAATTATATCGTTCATAATAATCCAACATCATCTGTTGATATAAAGGATTTTTAAATGACAATCCATCCATCTCCAAATCTTCCTTAATATACTCGACAACGGAAATCTTTTGTTCTTCCTCACTCGCAGCCACAAGATGTGAACCAAAACGAACAATGAAACGAATCAACTCCTTCTCTAATATATCATTCAGCGAACTATTTTGAGTCGGAACAGACAAATCAGTCGGAGGAACATCCACTGATTGTGCTTGAGAAATAACATTCGCACGCGAAGGACCAGCAGCCTCCTCTATCTTCTTTTTATTGATAGCATTAATTCTTGAACACAAAACTTTCTCTTCCGTATTCAATAACCTACATGCCATACTAGTATAAACCGACCTTTTCACCTCATCAGGAATCACCTCTATCGTAGCTGCCACATCCTCAATCAGTTGAGACATCTTCATCGGATCCTTTTGTGCCTCTTTCATGTAGTGATTAATCTTAAACACCACATAATCTTGTTCATTCTCTTCCAAATACCTTGCCACTTCCGAAGAATCGTGATTTTGAGCAAAAGAATCTGGATCTTCTGGTTCCGGTAAAACAACCACCTTCACATTCAATCCTTCCTCCAAAAGCATCTTTCCATTTTTTAATGCTGCATGCATACCTGCACCATCACCATCATATAAAAGTGTGACATTCTTATCATCAGATCGTTCGGCATCAGCTGATGGTAGGACACGACGTAACTGTTGAATCTGCTGTGTCGTCAAGGCTGTACCGCAAGGAGCGACAATATTCTCAATACCCGCTTGTACCATTGATATAACATCAGCATACCCCTCAACGATATAACACTTCTTCTTTTTGGTGATAGCACCTTTTGCAAAATACAAACCATATAGCACATAACTCTTATGGTAAATATCCGATTCTGGTGAATTTTGGTATTTAGCCACCTCATCTTTTTTTATCGCACGACCACCAAATGCGACCACACGACCAGAGATGGAATGTATAGGAAATATAGCGCGACCATGAAAACGATCCACTACATAATTATTCTCTTTAACGATTGTCAGACCCGTTTTATCAAGATAGTCTAACTTATACCCTGCCTTTTGTGCTGCTACAGTATACTCATCTTTCTTATCAAGAGCATACCCTAATTGAAATTTCTTAATAATATCTTCTCGGAATCCTCTATGCATAAAATAGGACATACCGACAGATTGTCCTTCTGGAGTTTGAAGATTGTCTGTAAAATGTTGTTGTGCCCATTCCGTCAAAGACATCAAACTCTCCTTTTCATTCTGTTGCTGAAGTTCCTCTTGAGATAATTCCTTTTCTTTAACTTCTATATGAAATTTCTTTGCTAAAAAAAGTAACGCTTCATAATAAGATAGATTTTCAACCCCCATTATGAAATTAACAGCGTTTCCTCCTTTCCCACAACCAAAACATTTATAGATATTCTTCGCTGGAGAAACACTAAACGAAGGAGTCTTCTCATCGTGAAACGGACAATTTCCCCAATAATTAGCCCCCTTTCTTTTCAACGACACATAGTCAGAAACTACACTTACAATATCTGCAGCCTCAAAAATTCTATCTACCGTAGCGGAATCAATCATAATTGCTTCTCCTTCTTTTTATGACAAGAAAAAGCACGGATTTATTAACCCGTGCTTTTCTTTATTGATACAAACTTATTTAGATGCAATAAATGTAGCTAAACTAGCTAAAACATTAGATACGTTGTCAGCAGTAAATCCTTCATTCAATACATTCTTTACTACTGATACCTTTTGTTGATATTCATCTGACTTTGCTAAAGCAGCATCTGTGATACCATATTTTTCCATTGCTACGCCAGCCAAGAAATTTGTTGTCCATTCAACATTTGTTCTATTGTTATAGTACTCTTGACCATAAAGAACAACACTTGCAGTTGCAGCTGTGATATCAGCAGCTGTAGATTCTTTACTTAGTGCCTTTTCACAATTTTGATAAAAACTTTGTCCGTTAGCGATTACATCTTTCTCTACATAAGTTTTTTCTGTAGAAGTTGAATCACCATCTTCATCGTCATCACCACATGAAGTTACTCCGAAAGATAATCCAAAAACCAAAGCCATTAGTAATGACCAAAATTTCAAATTCTTCATTTTCTATTAATTTTAATTAAACAATCTAATTTACAGCTGCCAACGTGGCAACACTAATCTTTATATTTTTTATATCCTTTAACGGCAAGATACAAGCTTCTAACGTGGAACCGGTTGTCAATACATCATCTACAATTAATAAATGTCGATTCTCAACATTTCGTTTATTGGTCAACTGAAAAATTCCTTTCACATTTTCCCATCTTTCATAAGCGTTCTTTTTCGTTTGAGTGGAATTTTCAATAGTACGTTCAATAATATCTGACCAAACTGGACGATTCATTGCTTCTGCCATACCTTTAGCTATCCATTCACTTTGATTATATCCTCTTAACTTTAACTTATGAGGATGAAGCGGAACAGGAACCAATGCATCAACGTCATTAAAAACAACACCATTCAGTCGAGAGCCAAACATTTTTCCCAATCTCCGACCCAGTTCTTTGTTACCTTGGTATTTTATTTCGTGCAATATTTTTTGTGACATTGTTTCCTTTTCATAATATAAAAAGGAAGCCGCCGATTCAACTTTTGCACGTCCATAGAATCGCTTTTCTATGAAATTATCCGATTTATACGATTCTGTAATAATAGGAAGTTCCATTAAACAAGAAAGGCATAAGTCTGTTTCTTTTCTAATCAAAGTTTCACCACAACCAATGCAAAAACGAGGATAAAACAAATCAAGAAGGTCTAAACACCTTTCTTTTATCTGTTTGTCAAATTCACGATAGATATTCGACATTCTCATTTTGCAAGCGGTCATTTCTTCATACATCAGATTACTTTGTTTAGTCCACACAAAAATAATTTATATTACTGAATAATCAAACAAAAAAGACAGAAAACCATTTTTTGTCTACTAAATGATTACGCCATCCTGCATTCGTAAGATTCTATCAGAAACAGATGCCATCTCCATATCATGAGTAACGACAACCAAAGTTTGATTCAACTCATTTTTCAATTTGAGTAACAACTTGTTCAACTCCATTTTGTTTTTTGAATCCAAACTTCCAGAAGGTTCATCTGCCAACAAGACGTCAGGATGGTTCACTAAAGCACGAGCTACAGCAATTCGTTGTCTCTCACCTCCAGACAACTCATTCGGCTTATGAGTAGCCCGCTGAGTCATACCTAAAAACTCCAGCAATTCCATCGCCTTTGTTTGTGCCTCTTCTTTCGATTTTTTCGCAATCAATGCAGGTATCATCACATTTTCCAGAGCCGTAAACTCAGGCAATAGCTGATGAAATTGGAACACGAATCCAATGTGTAAATTTCTGAAAGCAGAAAGACTTTTCTCATTCATCTCAAAAACAGAAGAACCATTAATTTTCACACTTCCAGCATCTGGCTTGTCCAATGTCCCAAGAATTTGCAGTAATGTAGTTTTACCCGCACCACTTTGTCCTACTATAGATACGAACTCTCCTTGTTGTATTTCCAAAGAGACCTCTTTTAATACCTGCAACGGACCAAAACTTTTAGATATTCCTTCAGCTTTTATCATTGTATTATCCATATTCAACCATTAAACACTCTTAGAAGATTCACGTTTATATTCACCTTTTGACAAGATTGACTCCAAATCCTCTGGTGTAATATTCAATTTCAAATCCCCATACATGGCAACAGATATATTTCCCGTCTCTTCAGAGACAATAACACATAAAGCATCATATTTCTCCGACATTCCCAGAGCCGCACGATGTCTTAAACCACATTCCTTAGGGACATTTAAACTATGTGAAACCGGCAAAATACATCCAACACTTATAATCTTTCCATCACCTATAATCATAGCGCCATCATGCAATGGAGAGTTTTTAAAGAATATATTTTGGATCAATCGAGTACTTATATTAGCATTAATTGTCTCACCCGTAATCTCAACATTTCGCAAATCATCACCTCTACGAAAAACTATTAAAGCACCCACCTTTTGCTTTGAAAGATTTTTACAAGCAATTACTATTTGCATAGCATCCGATTCGATCAAAGAATTTTTTTTGGAAGAGAAGAATTTGCCGAACAAACGTAAAAACAGGTTATTGTTAGATCCAATCATAGAAAGGAAACGACGTATTTCTTCTTGAAATAATACAATTAATGCAATAGCACCCACATTCACAATCTGGTTCATCAAACCACCCATCAACTGCATTCCAAAGACAAAATTGACAACCAACCAACCCAACACAAAAATCAAAATGCCAAAGAATACTTTAATTGCAGAAGTACCCTTTAACATTTTATATGTCTTGTACAAAAGAATCGCAACAAGAACAATATCAACAATGTCTATAAATCGAATTTCGAAACGCATAAAAAAACTTACATTATATTTTTTTACAAAGAGAAAATAGACGAACTGCCTCTATCGCCTCTTTCACATCATGCACACGCAGAATTTTAGCACCTTGTTGCAATGCAATAGTATTTAAAACTGTTGTACCATTCAAAGCATCATTTGGCGTAATATTTAAAGACTGCCAAACCATTCTTTTTCGAGACAATCCTGCCAAAATAGGCAATTCGAATTGAAGGAGTTCCGACTGACGAGAAAGCAATTCAAAATTTTGCTCCATCGTTTTACCAAACCCATATCCAGGATCCAGAATTATATCATCTACACCTTTACTTCTCAAAAGAGATATTTTATCTGCAAAGAAACGAAAAATTTCGTTCATAAAGTCACCATTTTGCATTTTAATCTCTAAAGAATGTGTAAGAACGTATGGAACACGTAAAGAAGAAACAACATCAAGCATCGAATCATCCTTTTCAAAAGCGAATACATCATTAATAATAGAGACATTATATTTTTCTACTGCTTCCTTTGCAATAGCACCACGGAAAGTATCAACAGAAAGAATTAAAGATGGATAATAAGACTGAAGTAATTGCAAAGCAGGGAAAAGACGTTGTTTTTCCTCCAATTCAGAAACGAATTCTGCATTTGGACGCGTAGAACAAGCTCCAACATCAATTATAGAAACACCATTCTTTATAAAAAAATCAACTTTTTGCAATAATTGGGAATTAGACGAACAACGAGAAGATTCGTAAAACGAATCGGACGTAACATTTATTATTCCCATTACGAGAGGTTGATTAGATGTATAAATAGCTGATAATCTTTCGTTTTTGATAGTCATAACACAACGGATAAAAATGGAAATATTAAAAATAGTAAAAATTTATAGCAAAAATATTTTTTGCAAAAATAGAAAATTTATATCTTTGTCTCCTGCTTTTAGAACGAAGAAAATTTTATCAAAGAAATTTTTCAAGTTTTGGGCAATATTTTTTAAGAAACAGAGTTATTGAATTATTTGAAAGTAAAACATTATCTTATTTTATTTATAGTGCTATGAGACACGTAAGTTTATTAAAAATGGCATTGGTGCTAATGATCGCGGGTATGATGTTGCCATCATGCAAAGAGAAAAAGCTGAAAGACTCAAAAGTATCTAATGTCACCGGTTGGAAATATAACGACAAGGAGAACGGTGGTTTTCAAGTTGTTAATGGTTATGAACAAGACACACCTCCAGGAATGACTTTCATTGAAGGTGGTACATTTACACAAGGACGTGTAATCGAGGATGTAATAGGCGATTGGAATAATATTCCAAGACGTGTAACAGTTGCCTCATTCTATATGGATCAATGTGAAATTAGTAACGTAAACTGGAGAGAGTATTTACACTGGATGTCCAATGTATTCCACAACAATCCAGAATTCGTAGAAAAAGCATATCCAGACACTCTAGTATGGCGTGAAGAGTTAGCATATAACGAGCCATATTTAGATTTCTATTTCTCACACGTAGCTTACAACTGGTATCCAGTAGTAGGTGTAACATGGGAACAATGTGTTGACTTCGCTACATGGCGTACTGACCGTGTAAACGAAATGAGAATGGCTGAAAAAGGAATTATCCAATATACAGATTTCCAAGCATTGAAAGGAAATACAGATGGTAATGACATCGCTCAAAACCAAGTATTCAATACTTCTAAGTATTTGATGAAGAGTGATTACAAACCAACTGAAGGAAAAACTCCTATGACCGATGTTTACGGAAACGTAAGAAAGACAAATATGTCTGATGGTGTCCTTCTTCCTAAGTATCGTCTCCCAACGGAAGCTGAATGGGAATATGCTGCTTATGGAACAAAAGCAATCGATGGTGAAGAAAATTACCAAGAAAAGAAAATCTATCCTTGGTATGGTCACCAAATGCGTAACCCTTCTAAGAAAGTTAAAGGTGAAATGTACGCTAACTACGTTCGTGGACGTGGTGATATGATGGGTATGGGTGGTAAATTGAATGACCACGCTACTATTACAGCTCCAGTTGATGCATTCTGGCCAAATGAGTTCGGTTTGTATTGTATGGCAGGTAACGTAAACGAATGGGTATTGGATGTATATCGTGTATTATCTAGTGATGATGTTCAAGAATACAATCCATTCCGTGGTAACGAATACAAAGTTGCTATCAAAGAAGAACAAACTGTAGACGGACAAAACGTTAAAGTTCCTGTTATTGATAGTTTAGGTCGTGTAAAATTCGACTATCCTGTATCTAAAGAAGATTCTTTGGAAACATACATCAAAATGGATGTTCGTAACTTCCGTGATGGTGATGCAGGAAGTGCTTTGAACAGAAACGAATGGACTGCTGTTGTAGATCCAGACATCGCTACCAAAAAATTGTATGATCCTGATACTGATAAAGAAGGTATGTTAACTTCTAAGGTTTCTAATACATCACGTGTTTACAAAGGTGGCGGTTGGAAAGACCGTGCATACTGGTTGAACCCAGGTCAAAGAAGATACTTGGAACAAACAGAATGTAGAAGTGATATCGGATTCCGCTGCGCTATGAGCAAGGTAGGTGCAGAAGATGGTGATGTAAGATAATGTAATTTCAATAAATAGAAGAAAAGCCCCTCAAAAAGGGGCTTTTTCTTTGATAAGAATATTTACACAACTATATTTAGATTTCTATTTCTTCTCCGTTTGAAATCAAGTTATAGAAATCGTCTTTATCTTTCAATTTTTATACTCCTATTATGGATATTAACCAAATATATAATCTATTTCTCCTTCACCCTACTATCACAACCGATAGTCGTAATTGTCCAGAAGGTGCCATATTCTTTGCCCTTAAAGGTGCTAATTTTAACGGTAACAAGTTCGCTAAAGAAACAATAGAAAAAGGTTGCTCATATGCTTTCGTCGACGAAGCAGAATATGCAGACGAAAAACAAATCTTCTATGTTCCTAATTGCTTAACAACCCTTCAACAATTAGCCACAAAACATAGAATGAGCCTAAACACTCCCATCATAGGAGTCACTGGTACAAATGGGAAAACTACTACGAAAGAACTTATCGCAAGTGTCCTTAAACAGAAATATAACATATTATATACACAAGGAAATCTAAATAATCATATTGGCGTACCAACAACACTACTCCAATTAAAAAAAGAGCATGAAATTGCAATTATTGAGATGGGTGCTAATCATCCTGGTGAAATTAAAACCCTTGTAAATATTGCCCGTCCTAACTATGGTATCATCACAAATGTCGGAAAAGCTCACATAGAAGGTTTTGGATCTTTCGAAGGTGTCATCAACACCAAATGTGAACTCTATGACTTCTTAAAAGATAATAATGGTCAAGCTTTTGTGAATCACGGGAACGAAATCCTCACTGGAAAAGCTACTGAAAAGAATATTTCCACTATCCCTTATGGTAAAGGATCAAATATTGATGCGGAAATATTATCTTCCGACCCTTTCTTAGCTATTCAATGGAAAGATTATAAAATTCAAACACAACTCATAGGTCGATACAATTTTGAAAATATTGTCGCTGCCATTGCAATTGGAAAACAATTTCAAGTTGCTGACGAACAAATCGTCAAAGCTATTGAAAACTATACACCCACCAACAACCGTTCTCAGTTCAAGAAAACAGAACAGAATGAACTTATTATTGACGCCTACAATGCAAATCCAACAAGCATGAACGCCTCTTTAGATAACTTCATTCTCATTCAGAAATCCGACAAAGCAGTAATCCTTGGTGACATGAAAGAACTCGGCGTCGTGAGCGAAACAGAGCATCAAAAGGTGGCTGACAAACTCGAAAATTCTTCTATTAATGAAATCCTACTTATAGGTCCAAATTTTGCTAAAACAAATTGTCCAAAGGCAAAAAAATTCAACGACGTTGTCGCCTTAAACCAATATCTTAGCAACTCTCCTATCAAAGGAAAACTCATTTTAGTAAAAGGATCCAATAGTATGAAACTTATCGAATGCGTTAACCTATTATAATATGAGAACACTAATCTTACTGATTATTTTCCTTCTTATACTATTCTCGTATCTGTTCTATATTAATAAAAGGAAAAAGAAAATAACGGAAGAGGCCCAAAGAGAAAAAATAATCAACAATCCCAATATTAGTGAGGAACGTAAACGCGCTATTGAAAGCGGAGAATGTTGCGGGCAGCATGAGGTATGCGAACGTGACACACTCATTAACACGCGTATTCAAGCTGAATATTATGATGATGAAGAGTTAGATCAATTCAAAGGTCGCGAACCAGAATCCTATACAACAGAAGAAATAAAGCTTTTTGAAAACGTATTCTATACCCTAAAAGAATATGACATCAGCGGATGGTTAAAAAGTTTACAAATCAGAGAAATAAACGTGCCAGAAAACATTAAAGAAGAGGCTTTATTTATCGTACAAGAAAGACGCTTTAACAAATGAAAGAAAGACTAAAATTCGTCGGACTCTATTTTTTTTACTGGTTAGTCGTTTTTATTCTACAAAAACCGATTTTCCTGCTATTCCAATTTTCAGAAAGCAAGAAACATGGCTTTTCAGATTGGATAGGCACAATCACGCACGGGTTTTGTATGGACATCTCTGCGACTGGATATTGTACCTTATTTCCTCTCTTATTACTTTTAATCTCATGTTTTACCTCATCTAATCTATGGGTAAAAAAAATTACCAAAGGATATACATATCTCTTAATTAGTATTCTATCACTCCTTTTTGTGGCAGACCTTTTCCTTTACAAATATTGGGGATTTCGAATTGACACCACCCCACTTTTTTATTTAAAAACGCCCAAAGACGCAATGGCAAGTGGAACATGGGGTGAATATATATCTTCCCTTATCACCCTTACTATTTACATCCTCTTATTATTAAAACTTTTCAAAATCTTTTGGACTAAAACAAAAGATTTCCCATCTCATTCATACCTTACCATTGCACCATTATTATTACTTTTTGGGTTGCTTTTCCTTGGCATTCGTGGAGGAATCGGCGTTTCAACGATGAATGCAGGATATGTCTATTTCAGCGAATCTACCTTCCTTAATCATGCAGCTATCAATCCAACATGGAACTTTCTCAACTCTTGTACAAAAAGCAATGACTTTGACAAGCAATATCGATTTATGGATGATGCCGATGCAACAAAACTTGTCAATCAGTTGAACACCCCACAAGATTCAACCTACAACCACCTATCTCTTCTGAAAACAAACAAACCGAATATTATTCTTATCATTATGGAAGGTATTGGTTCCAATATGATTGAAACACTTGGTGGTAAGCAAGGTGTGGCTCCCAATCTTTGTAAATACACCCAAGAAGGTATCTGCTTCACCAACTTTTTTGCTAGCAGTTTCAGAACAGATAGAGGTTTAGTTGCCATTTTAAGTGGATACCCTGCCCAACCCACGAACTCCCTTATGAAGTTTCCAAACAAAACGCAAAAATTACCTATTTTGACACAAGATTTACGTGCTAACGGATATAATACAGCTTTCTACTATGGAGGCGACGATAACTTCACCAACCTACACTCCTATTTAGTCACAGCTGGTTACCAGACAATCGTGAACGAACACGATTTCAAAGGAAAAGAAATGTCCACCAAATGGGGTGCATACGACCATATTCTATTCCAACGCGTAAAAGAAGATTTACGACACATAGAAGAACCGTTCTTCAAAACAATTCTGACACTTAATAGTCACGAACCATTCGATGTGCCTTCTCATGTATTGGACGAGCCATATCCCAACTCTGTTCACTATACAGATAGTTGCATTGGTAATTTCATAGAAGATTATAAGAAATTAGACATTTGGGAAAATTCACTCATCATCATTCTTCCTGACCACGCATTCAGATATCCTTTAGACTTAGACAATGCTACACCATGGAGATACAGAATTCCTATGATTTGGTTGGGTGGCGCGATAGATTCCACTCAAACAATCAACAAAACATGTGGACAAGTTGACTTGGCTTCCACTTTATTAAACCAACTAAACATTTCTTCTAAACGATTTACCTTTAGTCATGATATCATGAGCAGTAATCATCCTGAATATGCCTTCTACTCTTTCATAGATGGATTTGGATTAATTACAAAGCAAGATACAGCTTTATATGATTATGGAGGCAGAAGAACTATACGCACAAACAACGAAGAAACCATAGAAAAAGGGAAAGCCTATTTACAGAAGCTTTACGATGATATAGCAATCCGCTAAAACGGCAAGCATCTCAACACAAATCACATGAGTTTATAGTTATTCACCAGGCTGGGAATATAAAATCTTCACAAGACTCATATAAATTCAAAAATTTCATAATATGGCAAAAAAAAAGTCCCATATGATGGGACTTTCTATTCGATATTATAAATTAATTAAAGTTTGTTAATCATCTTAGCCAACTTTGACTTCAAATTAGAAGCCTTGTTTTTGTGAATAACATGTGTCTTAACCAATTTATCTAACATAGAAGATACTTTTGGATATGCCTCTTCAGCAGCTTTCTTATCGCTTGTTGCACGTAAATCGCGAACTGCATTACGAGCAGTCTTGGCATAATATCTATTTTGCAATCTTCTCTTCTCAGTTTGTCTGATTCTCTTGATTGATGATTTGTGATTTGCCATCTCTTTACTTTATTTCTTTATTATTTTTTTATTAGTAGCCTCTAGGGGAGTCGAACCCCTCTTTAGAGAATGAAAATCTCTCGTCCTAGCCGATAGACGAAGAGGCCAGCCTTTTTATTGCATTAATCAACTTTCGTTTCTCAAATGCGGTGCAAAGGTAGTGTAAAATTTCACACCACCAAAATTTTTCTACACTTTTTTACTTTGTTCACGTGATTTTTCTCCCAGATACCCTCCGTGATGGCGTTTTGCATACTCCTCATTCGTAAATCCGATTTTTTTCATTGTTCCAACCACAAGGATATCACCTATCACCGTCATAATTGTTGTGGAAGTTGTAGGAGTCAAACCCAATGCACACACTTCTTTTGGATTTCCTGTATACAATAAAGCATCAGCTTCAACAGCCAACAAACTATCGGCATTCCCTGTAATAACAATAAACTGGATATCTGGATACAATCCACGAGTCAACGAAACCAATTCCACGATTTCTCTTGTTTTACCCGAATTTGAAATCAGCAACATAATATCATTCGGCTGAATCAAACCCAAGTCACCATGTTGTGCTTCACTAGGATGCAAGAAAACAGCCGGTGTACCAGTCGAACTAAACGTTGTAGCGATATTCAAAGCAATTTGACCAGCCTTGCCCATTCCACTAGTCACCAACTTTCCTTTTTTCTCGTGCACATGTTCCACAATCAAACCAATTGCTTTTTCAAACTGATCGGTTACTGGAATGTTCAAAACAGCTTCTGCTTCGTACTTTAATATATCTTGAATCTCTTGGTTCATATTCACATCATTAATAAACAACCTTGCAAATATACTAAATGTTCATCGACTTACGGCATCATTTCCCAACATTTTACCTTCCACTCCTTGTCAGACATATTCCAATTTAGTACCTTTGCCACTATAATATACAGCTATACATCATGTCAGAATTCAAATGCGAGGACGTACTTCCCTACGATTCCCAAGAAAGCAAAAAGGAACAAATATCTAAAATGTTCGATCGTATTGCAGGTGCTTACGATCCAATGAATCACCTTATGTCATTAGGTCAAGATCGTCGATGGAGACGCAAAGCAATCGAACGTCTCTCAGAATTTTCTCCCAAACGAATCTTAGATGTTGCTACTGGAACGGGTGACTTCGCCATTGTGGCAGGACTCACATTAAATCCTGATTATCTCTTAGGCGTTGACATTTCAGAAGGAATGATGGCTGTCGGTCGTGAAAAAGTACAAAATCTAGGTTTGTCCGAAAAAATACAATTTCAATATGAAGATGCGACAGATCTATCATTAGAATCTGACTCTTTTGATGCTGTCACAGTGGCATTTGGAGTTCGCAATTTTTCAAGTCTCAGCAAAGGGTTAAGTGAAATTTGTAGAGTCTTACATAAAGACGGAGTTGTAGCCATTCTTGAAATGACAGAACCCGAAAATTTTCTTTTCAAAATAGGTTACAAAATCTATACTAAAATCTGCATTCCGATTTTAGCCAAATTGATATCTAAAGATCAATTAGCCTACGATTATCTTCCAAACTCCATTGCTGCATTTCCTCAGGGAGAAAAGATGAGAAAACTGTTACTAGATTGTGGCTTTTCATCTGTTGAAATCAAAAAATTCACAATGCAAACGTGCACTTTCTATTTAGCTATTAAATAACAAAGCATAGTAAACTTAAATATCATCTCCATGAAAATACTTGTCACAGGTGCAAACGGTTTTATTGGCAGTTTCGTTGTAGAAGAGGCAATCAACAGAGGTCTTGAGGTATGGGCTGCCATGCGAACTTCAAGCAGCAAAGAGAACTTGAAAGGACTTAATCCAAATTTCATAGAACTGCCTTATGCTGACAAGGAGAAGCTAAAATCAGTGTTCTTAAAACAAAAAGAATCTATCGGGAAATGGGATTATGTGGTTCATACAATGGGACTCACCAAATGTAAACACAAAACAGACTTCGATATCGTCAATTTTCAATACACACAAAATTTGGTCAATGCCCTCATTGAAACAGAGATGATACCTAACCATTTCATCTATATGAGCAGTCTATCTGCTTTTGGAGATGGTGATAAAATTACTTACAAAGAAATCAAACTAGATGACACTCCAACCCCAAACACCTACTACGGAAAGAGTAAACTAAAATCAGAAAATTTCTTTCACTCATTAGATGCGAATAAATTCCCTTACACAATTCTCCGTCCGACAGGCGTTTATGGCCCAAAAGAGAAAGATTATTTCGTAATGCTTCAAACATTATCCAACCATCTAAACCCAGGCATTGGATACAAACCGCAATACATTACTTTTATCTACGTAAAAGACCTTGTCAAAACAATATTCTTGGCAATTGATAAAAAAGCATACGGCAAAGCATACTTTGTGGCAGATGGAGACGTCTGGACATCAGATGATTATGCAAATCTTTGCAAAGAACTATTAGGAGTAAAAGCCGTCACCATCAAAATCCCTGAATTTATAGCTAAAGGAATTTGCTACACTTTTGATAAAATTGGTGGCTGGTTTGGGGTCACGCCAACACTTAACATTGACAAGTACAATATTTTAGTAGCTAAAAACTGGAAATGTGACATTGAACCGCTTAAAAACGATCTTGGATTCACAGCAGACTATCCATTGGAACGAGGCATGAAAGAATGTATTAATTGGTATCGAACCGAAGGATGGCTAAAATAATGAAACGAATAGGATTAGATTTTTTTCAAAATAACATATAAGAACAAGTTATGACTCTATACGATTTTCATCAATGGAGTATCAATACACCTCCATCTCAATCATATACCAATTCTTATTGATGTAAATAAAATTATAGAACTCTTTCAGTTCTCCCTGTCTATAAATATAAATCTTTCTATTATTTCCATCACGTCCTGATTGTATTGTGCATAAGGTAGTGCACTTTTGAGAGATCTGCAAATTCTCCCAATCTCTTGGCATCACCAATTTCTTTTTTATTCCACCTGACTGTTCTTTCATCGTAACAGGAAGAGGGAAAATAATATGGTTGATTTGATATTCTTTATTCGTCGAGAAGATGTAGATGAAATTCACAAAATCCTGATCTTGTTCACTCATTTTTCTAGGGAGCTCTTTTTTAGAGGCTTTCCAATTCCCATTTTTCTGAAAAAGCAACGTTTTTTCAATACTTTTTTGAGAAGGTATATAGTAAGCTATTTCACAATTCGTCTCTTTAGCGTCCATAGAAATGGAATCTATACAAACAACAGCAACCGTTGTCTTTTTAGCATTATCTACATAATTCAGGAAACACGAAGTGAAGTTATCCCCACCATACACATAAGTAGAGACAAACAACGGAAGTACAAACATCCATCTCCTGATATTTTTATATAGAAAACACATCCAATCTTAGCAACCTAATTATTATTTAGGGATTAACCTAAAGCCCTATTGAGTTCACAAAAATACAAAAACGTTTGAATATATGAAAAAAAATTCATGTTTTGAGTCATAAGCCAAGAACTATAACATGACATACCATTAGATTTAACGTTATATTTAAAGGCTGTTTTTTTATTCTATCAGTAAAAAAAAATAACATTATATTTGTAAAAAAAATTAGGACTAAATGAATCATAGAAAATTTCTTACAGCAATATTTCTGATTATATTTTGCCTATTTGATGCCAAGCCAGCATTAACAGGACATGACCTTAATCAGACCATTTCAATGTTAAAAGGTGAATTAGGAGATTTCATCAATCGTGTAGACGAATCGAATACTAAATTTGACTCCATCAGTTCACGCCTCACAAAAACACTACAAAAATTAGATCAAGATTTAACTTCAGCAGAATTAAGTCTCTATTCACAACAAGACAGATATGTTTTCGGTCAATCATACACTGCATCTCATGCATTATCGGTATGCAAAAGATTTGAAAAATTAGAATCTCCCATGGAAAGTTGGATTGATTCATACAATCGTTCCATCAAACGATGTGAAGCCATCCAGACTACACTTCTAAGCATTACCAACGATCAACTCAACGCACAGGCAATCAAAGACAAAAACCAATGTCTTTCTTCACTTGATTCTACCCTCAATCTATTATATTCATGGAAAGAAAACATCGTGCTCTATCAAGAATCTTTCAATAAGATTGGAGAACGAGTAAAAAATTTACATACACAAGTTGATGATGATATGCAAAACATTCATCAACGAGTGTTCTTCCGTAAGGATTTACCATTCCCGTATATATTATCAGAATGGGGATACCATTGGAAGGCATTTTGTAATGACTTGAAAGTTTTTCTAACATTTGATTATACTTATAGTGCCAAAGCCAACTGGATGAGTGACATGCATATCGTCATTGGGGTTACAATTTTATCATTTCTACTTGGCGTTCTATTGTGTCGATTTGTATTTATAAAACACATTCAAAAAAAACTTCCTTATGTAAAAGAAAAGACATTTACGTTTATCATTCTCAGTGGATGGATTTTCTTAATCATAGCTTATAGCATATTATACCTTTTCGTTTTCGACAATCCATTTTTCAAATCAGGGACACTGTTAGGCATTGAATTATGTTTAATGAGTATAGCTATGATTTCAAGTGTGATTTTGCGAGTCAGATCAGGTGAATTTTTCGAAGTTCTCTCCTTGTATTCTCCAACATTTTTCATTACAATTTTAACATTAGGATATCGTATATTCCTTGTCGATGATGCCATTATACGAGTTTCCTTCTTTCCATTATTATTAATCATTACAATTGCTCAATTCATTCTTATTCTTATTCGTCGCCATCAAATTCCTCTTTTTGATCGGATTGTCAGTGATTGTTCTCTTTCGATATATGTCATATGTAGTATTCTGGCCTTTAATGGTTATATGCTATTATCCCTTCAAATTGCACTATTTTGGTCAATTCTTTTAATCGGTCATCTGATCATCACTTGTTTCTTTCAATTCCTTGGAAGATGCGAACACTATCAAAAGAAGAAAGGAGCCAAGGCATATTATAATTCTTTCAAACATCTCACGCTCAAAAGACTATTACGACCATTATCTGTTATTTTGGTTTATTCATTCTGCATCATACAATGCGCACAGATTTTCAATATTGATAGTTGGGTTCAATCATTTTTCAAAAAGATGTTCATCGACCAACCAGGCATTGCACGCATCTCTATCAACCGTATAATTCTTATCGTTTTACTTGGGTTCCTTGTTTATTATCTTATTGGAATTGTCAAGTTCATTCTACGGAAGATTTACGGAAAATCAGCCGAAGTGGGAGCTATTAATCTAAGTTCCAAAATTTCATCTTTACTAATATGGGGACTTTATGGCATTATTTCTCTTTCTATTATAGAAATCAACTCTATGGGAATCATCGCAGCACTCGGAGGTCTTACCGTTGGTTTAGGTATTGCACTGCGCGACACTTTCGATTGTTTTATTTGTGGTGTTTCCATGATGATGGGTCGGGTAAAAATTGGAGATATCATAGAATGTGGAGATGACATACGTGGAAAAGTTGTAGACATCCAATATAGAACCACCCAGATACTAACAGATGATGGCGCCACCATTTCAATATTCAACTCATCACTCTTTAAAAAAGAATTCAGAAATGTCAGTAGAACAGGTGAATTTGAGCGTCTTCGACTTATATTCAAAGTACAAAAGGAAATAGACTCTCCTAAAGTGAGAGAAATGCTCAGAGAATCTCTAATTAAAAAAGTGCCTCAATTGAAAAATGCGCCAGCACCTAAAATTCTGTTCCATTGTTCAGACCGCTTCTACGTTGAAATGATAGCACAAGTATGGATTCCCGTCAATGATTACTACGATGCTATTTCCAACGTGAAAGAGACCCTATTCATTGCACTTAAAGAACATGGTATGAGCAATATGAGCGTTGATTCCAGAGTACGTGTTGTAAAATTAGAGCATGATGAGTAATGAGAAAAACTAGGATTCAGTCATTCGTCAAATGCTTTTTATATCACAAAAAATCGTATCTTTGCAGAAAACAATAATTTATGGCAGATTTAGAATTTGGTATTGAGAACTCCCAAATTGGGAACTATGACGACGATAGCATCAAACATCTCGAGGGATTGGAGCATGTTAGACTTCGTCCTGGTATGTATATTGGAAAATTAGGGGATGGTTCTCACTTTGACGATGGTATTTATGTTTTACTAAAGGAAGTTCTCGATAACAGTATCGATGAATTCCGTATGAATGCCGGAAAGCAAATCGATATTAAATTAGAAGATGGAGCTATCACCGTACGTGATTACGGACGAGGTATTCCTCAAGGAAAGATGATTGATGCTGTTTCCATGATGAATACAGGTGGTAAATACGATAGCAAAGTTTTCAAGAAATCTGTCGGATTGAATGGTGTCGGTACAAAAGCCGTCAACGCTCTCTCCTCCGAATTCCGTGTACAAAGTTTCCGAGAGGGGAAAGTGCGCACAGCAGAATTTTCAAGAGGTGTTTTAATCAGCGATTCTGGTTTAGTTGACACTGACGAACCGAATGGCACACTAGTCTATTTTCGTCCCGACGATAATCCTCAATACAAACTATTCGTAGGCTATAAATACAATGAAGAGTTCATCGAAACTATGCTTCGAAACTATGCCTACCTGAATACTGGGTTAACACTCATCTTTAACGGAAAGAAGATTCATTCCAAGAATGGACTCCGTGATCTTTTATCCGAACGTATGATAGAAGATGCACTCTATCCAATCATTCACCTAAAAGGGGAAGATATTGAAATAGCATTTACACATTGCCAACAATATGGTGAAGACTACTACTCTTTCGTAAATGGTCAATATACTACACAAGGTGGAACACATCAATCTGCCTTTCGTGAAGCATTAGGAAAAACCATCAAAGAGTTTTATAATAAAAACATGGAATTGGCAGACATCCGACAAGGTATTGTAGCTGCCATCTCCATCAATGTTCAAGAACCAGTTTTTGAAAGTCAGACGAAGACAAAATTAGGTTCCAAAGATATGGACTTAGAGGGAACCATTTCTGTCAACAAATTCGTAAATGACTTTGTGAAAAAGGAATTAGACAACTATCTGCATAAAAATCCAGAAACGGTAGATATTCTTCTTCAAAAGATTCAAGAGGCTGAAAAAGAAAGGAAAGCCATTGCAGGTGTGACCAAAGCCGCCCGCGAACGTGCGAAGAAAGTCAGTCTATGTAATAAAAAACTAAGAGATTGTCGTATTCACTACAATGATATCAAAGGTGATAAACAAGCAGAATCGTCCATTTTCATTACCGAGGGACTTTCAGCATCAGGTTCTATCACCAAATGTCGTGACGTAGCTTATCAAGCAGTTTTCAGTTTGCGTGGTAAGACACCTAACAGTTGGGGGTCCACGCGCGAAATCGTCTACAAAAACGAAGAATACAATCTGCTACAAGCGGCATTGAACATTGAAGAAGGAATGGAAGGTCTTCGATACAACAAAGTAATCATCGCCACTGATGCTGATGATGATGGAATGCACATTCGACTATTGTTACTCACATTCTTCCTTCAATTCTTCCCTGATTTAGTGCGTCAAGGTCATGTCTACATTCTTCAAACGCCATTGTTCCGTGTAAGAGATAAAAAGCAAACTTTTTATTGCTACACAGATGACGAAAGAATTGACGCCATAAAGAAAATTGGTGCGAAAGCTGAGATTACCCGATTCAAAGGTTTGGGAGAAATCAGCGCTGATGAATTTAAATACTTTATTGGAGAAGATATTCGTCTTGATCAAGTCATCCTTCGAAAAGAAGATGCCTTTACAGACCTATTGGAGTTCTATCGAGGTAAAAACACACCACAACGAAGAGACTTCATCATCGACAATCTAGTCATCGAAGAAGACGTACCAAACGAGTTAAGATAATCAATAGAATTTTTCTAAAACAAATAATATGAAAGCATTAAACGAATTAGTAATCGGTATCTGCAATGACCATGCTGGTGTTGAAGTAAAAGAATACATCATCGAACAACTTGGTAACAAAGTGCAAGCATTTCGTAATTTTGGAACCAACACAACCGATAGTTGTGATTATCCTGATTTCGCTCATCCAATGGCACTATCTGTTGAAAACGGAGAGTGTGATTTAGGTATCGCCATTTGTGGAACAGGTAATGGCATCAGTATGACCTGCAACAAACACCAAGGTATTCGTGCAGCCCTCTCTTGGGAAGTTGAGATTGCCAAATTGGGAAGACAGCATAACAATGCTAATGTCGTTGGAATACCAGCCCGATTCATTTCCAAAGAGAAAGCTTTGGAGATCGTTGAAGCCTTCTTAACCACTGACTTTGAAGGTGGTAGACACGAAAGACGTGTTGCAAAAATTCCTGTAGAAAAATAAATTCTTTCAAATTCTATTTGCCATTTTACATTTTTTATCGTATTTTGGCACACCATATATATCGGGAATTTCTTTTAGGAATTCCCGATAATTCATAAACAAGATTTATCATATTGTAAACATATAATAGGCACAAGCATGAACAAAATTACGAAGTACATACTAGGAGCAGCTATTTCTCTTTCCTCCACGTTAGGGACATTTGCTCAAACATCTTTATCATTTGATAAAGAGCAATATCAAAAAGCTTTATGGATGACCACTCGATTCTATGGAGCACAACGTTCTGGAGTCGGTCCTAACTGGCTATTAGCCGAACATGAACCAACTAATGTACCTAACGCATTGCAATCCAATATCGGAAAGTTCAAAAAAGGTCAATCCTTTGTTAAGGATGCTGATGGCGATTACGATTTGACAGGAGGATGGTTCGACTGTGGTGACCACGTAAAATTTGGTCAGACAGAATTTTATTCTGCTTACATGCTATTGTTAGGATACTCAGAATTCCCTGAAGGATATGATGATTACTACTCTTTTGACTACACTGGATATATCTCCTCGGGCGACTATACATGGGAAGGTAAAAAGGGGGTTCCAAACGGTATTCCCGACATTTTGGATGAGGTGAAATATGCAACTGATTATTTAATGAAATGCGTTAGAAGCAGTTCCGTATTTTATTACCAAGTAGGCGATGGTGATTTGGATCACAAACACTGGGTAACCGCATCTGTCATGGCAACCTTGTCTACCACAGAAGGTGGTGAAGCCAATGGTTCAAGACCTGTATCCAAAGCTTCCGGAAATGTCACTTCCATGGCAGCCCTTTGTGGTTCTGCTTTAGCTGCAATGGCACGTCTATACAAACCATTTGATCCTGAATACGCACAAAAATGTCTTGAAAAGGCATTAGTTGCCTACGAATTTGTCAATGGAACAGCCAAAGGAAACTCTTCTGCTGGAGGTTTTTATGGTTCAAAACCTAAATACGTAACAGATATCGTGATCTTCAATGCAGAATTGTATCGTACAACAGGCGATAACAAATATTTGAAAGCAGCTGAAGAGAATTGTTCATGGATGAATGAGGAAAAAGACTATAATTACAACTATTCCCTTTGCTACAACAATACAGATGACTTAGCAGCATATTTAATAGCCTCTTTTGGCTCTGCTTCTAGTTACAGCGAAAAAGCTATGAAGGTCATGGATTTCTACGTCAATTCAATGTATAAACCAACTTCAGGATATTTTCTAAACAAGCAGAAAGGTGCATGGGGAGTCCTTCGTTTCCCTGCCAACCAAGCATTTGTATATGGACTTTTCGACAAACTAAAAGGAGAAATGAGCAAGGTAAACACCTACTCACTTACCACTATAGAGTATATCATGGGTAAGAACTCTGGTAATATGTCTTATATCACAGGTTTTGGAGAAAAATCACCTACATATGTTCATCACAGAAACTATTATGGAGATGATGCAGACAAAGAATCTGGCGTAAAACTACAATCCAAATACAGACAATTTGGTTACCTTGTAGGAGGAAAAATGGATGGATCTTACAATGATGTTCCAGGTGCAGACTATACTTATTCAGAAGGAGGTATCGACTACAATGCAGGTTTAGTTGGTGCACTAGGTTACATCAATTCAATCATCAACCCTGTTAACGTCAATAAGTTTGGTCATCCGACACCAACTTTCGATGGCGATGTATCCATTTGCGGTATGCGTTCTGTTAACTTGAATTCCAACGTAGAAAGCGATGGCAAAAAAGTCTTCACATGGTACAAAGATGGTCAAAAGGTTGAATCTTCCACTTCTGCCTCAGTTCTCAATGTGATAGAAGCAGGTGAATATACTTGTGAGATTGATTCTGCAGGCGAATGGACCACCAGTGGAACCGTACAAGTATTAGATGTCATTCCTCTTATAGACCAAGAGCAAACAGATTTCGAATTATGCGATCCTGCATCTTTAACAATTAATGTTACAAATGGCAACATACCTGCAAATTTTGTATGGACAAGAGATGGTGATGTTCTTAAATCAGAAAAAACATCCTCTTATACAATTACAAAACCAGGAAAATACGAATGTGAAGTATCTGCTGCCAATTGTCCCTCTGTTAAAGCAACATTTAACGTTACATCCCTATTACCAGAAGTTGAAGATGCCACATCTGACATATCAGGCAATGTAACAATGTCCATTAAGAGTGAAGGTGACTTTGAATGGTACGATGTAGCAGAAGGTGGCAAACCTCTTCATACTGGTTCAACTTATACAACAACCATTACTGAAGACAAACTATTCTACATTCAAGATGCTGGAGAGATGAACATCACGGTTGGACCAAAATCCTCATCATTCACATCAGGAGGTGTAAACTGGGGTGATATAGCTCTTCATTTTGATGCAAGCAAGGCATGCTCAATCACTGGAATAACCGTTTGTGTATTGGGCACCCCTTACAACACTGGAAACACAACTCTAACAGCTGAATTAAGTGGAGCAAAGAAAGCAACATATACATCAGATGCCTTCAATGTAACTTCAAGCAGCAAAACCATTACTGTTACATTCAGCAATCCTATTGAAATCCCTGATGCAGGTTCTTATTCATTGACCTTTAAATGTGCAAGTTTCGCTATTCCATATTACGAAAGTATGAACAATTACGATTCTTTCGCTAATCAAGGTAATCCATTAACATTTACAGGTGCAGGAACATTTACAGGTGCAGCAACAAACAACAAAGGTTTCAGTGGAATTGCAGACTGGCAAGTAATGACAGGTTCTGGATGCGCTCGCGCCATTGTTAAAGCAACAAAAGGTAATGGCGTTGACGTAAAAGAAATAGGTACAAACGTATGCAATGCATATCCAAACCCTTGCAAAGATGTTTTATATATTAACTTGACTGAAAAGATAAATTCTTCAGAAAATGTAACAGTTGAATTCGTGAATCTATTAGGATCAGTAGTTAAATCAGAAGAAGTAAATGTGGATCAACTTCAATCTGGTCTAAACGTTTCAACTTTGCAAAAAGGAATCTACATTGTACGAATCATCAATGGCGAAAGCATTACTGTCAAAAAGATTTCTAAAGAATAAGATTCCACAAAAAGACAATCATAAAAAGGCGGTTCTATCGGAATCGCCTTTTTTATATTATTGGTGTCCGCTAAACATAAAAATCAGCAACGACGCATTCCGCAATGCTGCAAATCGCAGTATTGT
>JAKSLB010000027.1 GCA_024401435.1 Paludibacteraceae bacterium
TAGACATAATTAAACCCCGAAAGTTTTTTTGTCCAACTTTCGGGGTTCAGTTCAATTGAGATATATCCTCTTTTAAAAATGAGTTGGCTATTATTTAATAATTTCCATACCTTTTCTTAAAGCAGCCTCATTCATAGGAATAAGGTGGTGGTGACGTTCAGGAAGAGTCTTTTTAAGACCTTTCAAAACATTTTCCAATTCAACGATAGGTCTGATTTTCAAGAATCCACCCAAAAGGATCATGTTGAAAGACTTGGCAGCGTTCATTTCGATACAAGCATCCATTGCGTTGATTTTGTGAATGTTGATATCTTTTCTGGTTGGTTCTGTTGTGATTCCGTAAGGATCATAGATTAAAGTACCACCAGGTTTAACAGTCTTTTCAAATTTATCCAATGATTGTTGGTTCAAAATGATAGCAGTATCGTAAGAGTTCAAGATAGGAGAACTGATTTTCTCGTCACTTAAAATAACAGTTACGTTAGCTGTACCACCACGTTGTTCAGGACCGTATGCGGGCATCCAAGTTACCTCTTTGCCTTGCATCAAACCAGAGTAAGCAAGAATCTTACCCATAGAGAGAACACCTTGTCCTCCGAATCCAGCTATGATAATTTCTTCTTTCATTTCGTCTGATTTTATTTGTTAGCGTCTTTGTCAATTAAATCTCCAAGAGGATATTGAGGGAACATATTCTCTTCCATCCACTTGTTTGCCTTTTCTGGAGTAAGTTTCCATCCAGATGAACATGTAGAGACAACCTCTACGACGCTTGCACCACCTTTACCGTCCATGCAGTTTTCGAAAGCTTTTCTGATAGCTTTCTTTGTTTTGCGGACAGCAGCTGCGTTTTGTACGCTTTGGCGAGTCACGTAGCGGATACCTTCCAAATCTTTTAATTGGTTGGTAATCTTCAAAGGATATCCATTTAATTTATAATCACGTCCGTAAGGGCAAGTGGCAGTTTTCATACCTTCGATAGTAGTAGGAGCCATTTGACCACCGGTCATACCGTAGATACCATTGTTGATGAAGATGATAGCGATGCTTTCACCACGGTTGCAAGCATGAATTGTTTCAGCTGTACCGATAGCTGCCAAGTCACCATCACCTTGGTATGTGAACACCAATTTGTTTGGACGAAGACGTTTGATAGCTGTTGCTAATGCAGGTGCGCGACCATGTGCAGCCTCTTCCCAATCGATGTCGATGTAGTTGTATGCAAATACTGCACAACCAACAGGGGTTACACCGATTGTATCTTCTACTAAGCCCATTTCTTCGATCACTTCAGCGACCAATTTGTGAACGACACCATGGCTACAACCAGGGCAATAGTGCATGGGATTATCGTTCATGATATCTGGTTTCTTATATACCAGATTCTCAGGTTTTATTATATCTTCTAAAGCCATTTTCTTTTTTTGATTAGGTGAATTACATTAATTTAGTCTTCACTGCATTTACAATCTCGTCTGGTGTAAATACGATACCACCCAAACGTCCGTAGTGCTCTACTGGAACTTTTCCATTGACAGCCAAACGAACATCCTCTACCATTTGACCTGCATTCAATTCTACAGACAACATAGCTTTAACTTTGTTTGCGTAGCTTGCAATTGCCTTAGTAGGGAAAGGCCACAATGTGATAGGACGTAATAGACCTAACTTGATACCTTCTTCACGTGCCATTTCGCATGCCTTTTGACAAATACGAGCAGAGCATCCGAATGCTACCAATAGATATTCTGCATCGTCACAAAGAATCTCTTCGTAGCGAACTTCATTCTCCTCGATTTGTTTGTATTTTGCTTGAAAACGAAGATTGTTCTGCTCCATAACTTCTGGCTTCAATTCCAAAGAAGTGATGATGTTGTTCTTTCTTGACATCTTTCTTCCTGTTGCAGCCCATGGACATTGCTTTTCAATTTCTTCGTCAGTTCTTCTTGGCTTGAAATCAGGAAGAACAACTTTTTCCATCATTTGTCCGATTACTCCATCGGCTAAGATGATAGCTGGGTTTCTGTATTTGAATGCTAAATCAAAAGCTAAACCAACGAAATCTGCCATCTCTTGTACTGATGCTGGTGCTAACGCAATCAAACGATAGTCTCCATGTCCACCACCTTTACAAGTCTGAAAATAATCTGACTGACTTGGCTGAATTGTACCTAATCCAGGTCCTCCACGCATAACATTGACAATCAATGCTGGCAATTCTGCTCCTGCTAAGTATGAAATTCCTTCTTGCATCAAAGAAACTCCAGGACTTGAAGAGGAGGTCATAACTTTTTTACCTGTGGCAGCTCCACCATATACCATATTGATGGATGATACTTCACTTTCTGCTTGTAATACTACCATTCCTGTTGTCTTCCAAGGCTCTACCTCCATAAGAGTTTCCATAACCTCAGATTGTGGAGTGATAGGGTAACCAAAATAACCATCGCATCCGCAACGAATTGCTGCGTGAGCTATGGCCTCGTTACCTTTCATTAACATAACTTCTTCACTCATCTTATTTAATCAATTTTCGTTTTATACACTGTAATACATCCGTCTGGACATACAATACCACAACTTGCGCAACCTACACACGCATCTTCATTTGCCATAATGGCATAATTGTAACCTTTAGCATTAACTTGCTTGGACATTGCCAATACATTGGCTGGACATGCGACAACGCATAACTGACATCCTTTGCATCTGTCTTTGTTAACTACAACAGCTCCTTTAATCTTAGCCATTTTTACTCGTTTTTAATGTCAAAATATTAATATTTGCAAAGTTATAATTTTTTTTCCTAAATAGTGTTATTCGCTCTTGTTTATTTGTTCATTTTCATACTTGCTTGACATCGATAACCTATTGATATTTTAAATATTGAATAATTGAATGTGAGTGATTTCAATATTCATTCAAACTATGAATGACTGACGAAGGTGATTTTGATAGACTTCGTTCCCTGATCTGCGGTTATAACTACCTTGTCTGTGTCTTCAGTTTGCTCAATTAATTCTTTGTCTGCATATTGCTTCACGATTTTCCATACTCCGTTCTTCCCATTTGTAGAAATGGTTAACGTTCTTCCTTGATAGTATTTCCCCTTGAAGGATTGCGTGATGAGTGGAATGTCATTGATGCTGAATTGTACGTTAGCCTTTGTTTCGTTATTTAATGTGACAGATATCGTGTCGCCTAACTGAAAAAACTGTTGCATATCGTAGGGCAGATAATCGATTCGACCCGTTATCCACTCTTTCATCTTTTGTATCTCTTCTGCCCAATTGTGATTGACTTGTGGATGATTGGGATAAAGCGCTTTCATATACGGATATTCATATTCAATTAATTGGACGAAACTGTCAATCTCTGCACATACTTTTTCTGCAGAATAAAAATCTCCTATATAGATTGTCGTTTTGTCTATAAATTCATTTTTGAACTTTTCATTTGCCATCATTACTTGATATAGCTTTACTTGGTTTTCTTTGTTAGACCAACGTTCTATATAAGGCTCCACACGTAATGCATGGTGTAAATATTCGGATCGATTATAGTTCCAATCTCTGTATGCATATCCTAAACCATAATCGAGGTCTTTGGCAATCCATTTCCATTGCGTGGCTTCATTACTTTTCTCTTTCCATAAGATACTATTGTTTCCAGGAAAGTCTATATTCATGTGAATGTAATTCAGTATTTGTAGATTTTGATATTCTTCCATGTCCATCAACTTATAAAGTGTGTCGTAATTGACCACTTCTGAGTTGTATAATTTCACAAGATCGTTAAATGCTTCTTTGTCACCTGAGTGTACTTCTTTCCAGTTGCTGATGTGATCGAATTTGTGTTGTGGATGATGATTGGCTTTCACAAAATTACCGTTACTTCTTTCTCGTATGTTTAGAATTCCTTTGTAAACACCGTTAATGTAGATGATGCATGGCTGTGTGGCACTATAATCCAAATGAACGTAAGGACAGAATGAGTGTTGGCATATGGCATCTCTCAAGTGTGAGTAGAGAAAGTCTTGTCCGCTATTTCGAAGTTGAATGGATTTGTTTATTCTAACATTCGGTTTTTCGGTCCAAAAAGGATAATCGAAATTCTTTTTTGAAATTCTTTTGCTGGCATATAAATTGAGTGATTTCAAAGGTACGAATCTAGAACCTGTACCGCCTACTCGAAATTCTATGGGTTGATTAATACAGCTTGTTGAGTCTGTGCGTGGGAAGTATTCAACGTTAGCAGGTCGTCTGAAAGCAGCCGACCAATCTTCACTGTAATCGAAGGAAAGAACACCTTTCCCTTGAATTGTGTCATATAACAAAAGACTATCGGAAACTAATGATAAAACGGGTAGGGTGACGTCTCTTCCATGAAAGATGTAGGAATGTGTCTTGGATAGTGGCGAATGCCAATTCTTGGCAAATTGTTTGGCACGAATGATTGTTGTTTGATCGATAAGAAGAGAGTCTGTGAAAATAGGACTTTTTTCGGTTGGTTCATCACCGTTGGTTGTATACCGTATGATGGTTCCTTTGGGTGCATCCTCTTTAAGTGTTATTTTAAGATAAAAAGGTTTTGAGAAAAGACCTCCTTTGACGGAAAATTTAGGGTTTCCTAATAGTTGATGACTGAATTTGGTATCGTTAATTTCGAATGGAGTGGGGTGCATCAAAAATCCCCACAAGGTATCTTTGGATGGATTCTTGATTTTCCCTTTTTTGCCATAAGAAATGTTAGGAGCTAACATTGCAGGAAGTGCTTTGTGATCAAGTATTTCCCCCTTAGAATTATATAAAAATAAATGACTGCAACTGTCTGTCTTAATGCGAAAATCAGTGTGATTGCGATCGGATTTCTTGTCGCAATAAATAAGGTAAAAACTATGAGGATTGATTTTGACAGAATCGGTTAGAGTGTAAGCATGAGAGGCATCAGAGGAGGTTCCAATCTTTAAACCGATGGTGCTTAGTGTGTCATCGGAAAAATTGTATAATTCCACCCAAGAATCGGGAAACTCATTTAGATCATCCATAATTCCTGTAGTATTGGAATGCATAATTTCATTGATAATAAGTGTCTGCGCTTTCGCGATTATGCAAAAGCAAAGAAATGTTATAATGAGATAAACTCTCTGTCGTATGCCTTTCATGCTTGTTGTGTTTTTGCTATAGTGCGATGGTATATATTTTTTCGATATCTTTACTGCTTAAATGAACAAATCCACCAGTTAAGCCGTCTCCGAGACCTAGATTTTCAACAAGTTTTGGAATGTCAGAACCTTTTGCACCTAATTCTTTGAAGTTGGTTGGCATACCAATGCTTGAAAGAAATTTTCTAAATGCATTGATACCTTCTTTGGCTGTAATTTCCGGATGTTGATAGTCCATTTGACATCCCCAAACGCGTGTGGCAACTTGTGCAAAACGCATAATGTCATGATTCATAACGAACTCCATCCATGCTGGCATAATCACAGCAAGACCTGCACCATGAGCGCAATCATATAAAGCTGATAATTCATGCTCGATTCTGTGACTGTTCCAATCTTGCTCACGACCTACACCCACAATGTTGTTGTGGCATACCATACCCGCCCACATAATATTAGCACGAGCTTCGTAGTTGCTTGGATCTGCGATAACACGTGGAGCCTCTTTTATCATGGTTAATAAAATAGCTTCACATAGACGATCTGTTATTTCCACTTCTTTTGTGTTGGTGAAATATCTTTCGAATGTATGTGCCATAATATCTGTTACTCCACATGCTGTTTGATAAGCTGGTAGTGTACAGGTGAGTTGCGGATTTAAAATGGAAAATTTGGGGCGAATACAATCACCGCTGGCTCCACGTTTCAACATACCGTTTTCTTTGGTGATGACAGAGTCACCAGACCCTTCGCTTCCTGCTGCTGCAATGGTTAAAATAGTACCAATAGGTAAAGCCTTTTTAGGCGATTTCCCGCTATAAAAATCCCAAAAGTCACCCTCGTAAGGTACACCCATTGCAATTGCTTTTGATGAGTCAATGACAGAACCACCACCAACAGCAAGAATGAAATCTATATTTTCTTTTTTGCATATTTCAATTCCTTTATAAACGAGTGAGTCATGAGGATTAGGTTGAACACCACCTAATTCAATATATGCAATGTTTTCTTTTTCTAATGATAATTTTACACGATCTAATAATCCAGACTTTTTAGCTGAATTAGACCCATAATGCAAAAGAATTTTTGAGCCACCGAATTTGCGTACATACTGACCACATTCGTTTTCTCTTTCTTTCCCGAATATGAATTCGGTTGGACTGTAAAAGTTGAAGTTTTCCATTTTTTTTCTCTTTGAATTTCGTTCGTGATTTATACTATACTTGATGTTTTTTATTGATTAGATTTTTGCAAAGATAGTTAAATTTTGTTTGTTCTCTTTGGAGAGCAATAACAAAATAGTAGTAGAAATGAATTGTTTTAGAAATGATATGCAATAAAAAAACGAGGATGCATTTTTTACAATGTATCCTCGCTGTTATTTTATGTTTTGATTTGAAATTATTTCAATACTGCAAGAGCATCTTTGATACGCTTGAATGCTTCGATTAGGTTTTCTTCAGAAGTAGCGTATGACATACGAATGCACTCAGGAGCACCAAATGCAGCACCACCTACACAAGCGACGTGACCGTCAACCAATAAATACATTGCTAAATCAGCTGCATTTTTGATAGTGTCACCCTTAGGAGTTTTCTTTCCGTAGTATGATTTACATTCAGGGAATACGTAGAAAGCACCATCTGGCTTGTTAACTTTGAAGCCAGGGATTTCGCTTGCCATTTTAACAACTAAATCACGTCTGCGCTCAAAAGCTTGACGCATTTTCTCAACGCAAGATTGATCGCCAAGGTATGCAGCTTCTGCAGCTTTTTGAGCAATAGAACAACAACCAGAAGTGTATTGACCTTGTAATTTGTTGCAAGCTTTAGCAATCCATTCTGGAGCAGCAATCCAACCAAGACGCCATCCCGTCATTGCATAACCTTTAGATACACCATTAACAATGATGACACGGTCTTTGATTTCAGGGAATTGAGCAATGCTTTCGTGTTTGCCGATATAGTTGATGTGTTCGTATATTTCGTCAGCTAATACGTATACGTTAGGATGCTTTGCTAAAACATCAGCTAATCCTTTTAATTCGCTTTTTGAGTAAACGCTACCTGTTGGGTTAGAAGGAGAACAAAGAATTAACAATTTAGTTTTAGGTGTAATTGCTTTTTCTAATTGGTCTGGAGTGATTTTGAAGTTTTGAGAAAGACCAGCTTCGATAATTACGTTGGTACCTTCTGCTAATTTTACCATTTCAACGTAACTAACCCAATAAGGAGCAGGAATGATAACTTCATCACCTTTATTGATTAAGCACATGACCGTGTTGCAAACTGCTTGCTTCGCACCATTTGAGCATACAATTTGGGTTGGTTCGAAATCCAAACCATTCTCTTTCTTCAACTTCTCCACAATAGCCTTACGAAGTGGCATATAACCTGGAACTGGTGAATAGAAAGAGAAATTGTCATCAATAGCCTTTTGAGCTGCAGCTTTAATGTGATCAGGTGTGTTGAAGTCTGGTTCACCCAAACTTAAATTGATTACATCAATGCCTTGTGCCTTCAATTCTTGGCTTTTTTGTGACATTGCAAGCGTTTCTGATGGCGAAAGAGCCGCTAAACGATCTGATACTTGATTCATTTTTATTTTTAATTTTATTTACTTTTATTTTAAAGTATTGAAAGTCAACCTGTTATTTGGATTTTTCTTTCTCATTTTTCAATTTGCAAATTTATATAAAAATATTATTTGAACAAAAAGATTGTAAAGAAAGTGTTTTGCTTACTTTTGTCTAATTTTTTTTCCTACCTTTGCAAAAAACGGAATACATTCTAAGCAAACATCATTTTTTTTGATAAAGTGTATTTCTAATAATGTGATTAATAATAAAATTTAAAATAAAGTAAGAAATGAAGACGGATATAATTTTGTCAGGAGTAGGTGGACAAGGTATTTTGTCTATCGCGGCTGTTATAGGTGAAGCTGCTGTAAAAAATAATTTATATATGAAACAAGCAGAGGTTCACGGTATGAGTCAGCGTGGTGGTGATGTTCAATCAAATTTACGTATTTCGGATCAACCTATTGCGTCAGATTTGATCGCAAAAGGCTCGGCTGATTTGATAATTTCTTTGGAACCAATGGAAGCACTTCGCTATTTGCCATATTTGAAGGCTGATGGTTGTGTTGTTACGAATTGTACTCCTCTTATAAATATACCTGATTATCCATCTATTGATGAAGTTCTTGCTGAAGTGAAGAAAATTAAGAACAATGTGATTATTGATGTTGATTCGATTGCAAAGGAAGTCGGTTCTCCTCGCGTTTCTAACATTGTTATGTTGGGTGCGTCTCTTCCATTCTTGGGTATTCCTTCTGAAATGGTTGAAGATGGTATTCGTTCTATCTTTGGTAGAAAGGGAGAGGAAATTGTCAATTTGAATTTAAAAGCATTGGCTGCAGGTAAATCTGCTTCTGGTAAATAATCTTAATTCTTTTTATATGTTGCAGCGTATTCAAACATTATATATAGCAATTGCTTTTGCCTTGACGCTTTTATTACTATATGTTCCGATGGCTGATTTTACTATTCCGGCACTTCCTTCCCCTGAAGGAGAAATTCCTGCAAAAGAGTATTCTTATACAGCTGTTGGAATGAAACAGTTTACTTTGAATGCTGATTTTGAAGCTACGGCTAATGGCTATTCTGCTTATTCTGTTGCATTGTTAATTCTTGTCGTTTTAGTACTTCTCGTTAACGTGGGAATTGTTCTTTTGTATAAAAAAAGAATTTTGCAAATGAGAGTATGTGTGGCTGACATTATTATGAATTTAGGTGTTTATGCATTGTTTTTCTTGTTTGTTTTAAAGACTTCAGGAGAAATGTCTTCTGCATTAAATGTTCCTGTTTCATTGAATTATCATTTCCCTTTGGTGTTCCCTGTCGTTAATTCAATCTTTATTTTACTTGCTATTCGTGCAATTGGTAAAGATGAGGCATTAGTTCGTTCTCTTGATAGAATACGATAATGAATTTTGAGGGAGAGAAAATATCACTTCGGGCTGTAGAACCAACAGACGTTGATCTCCTCTACAAGTGGGAAAACGATGCTTCTTTGTGGGGTGAGGGTAGTGCTATAGCTCCTTATTCAAAATATCACTTGCAGTCTTTTGTTGAGACTGCAGGTGATATTTTTTCTTTACGACAAATGCGTTTGATGATTGTTTCAAATCATGATCATCAAACGGTTGGGTGCATTGATTTAATCGATTTTGAACCTAGATTTGCTCGGGCAGAAGTGGCAGTTTTGGTAGATTCTTCTTATCAAAACAAGGGTTATGCAACGGAAGCTCTGCAATTAATGAAAAATTATGCTTTTCGTTTCCTTTGTCTCCATCAATTATATGCTTATGTGAGCGAGTATAATAATGTATCTTTACGATTGTTTATGTCTGCTGGCTTTTTAAAAATTGCCCTTTTGAAAGAATGGTATCGCGATGAAGATTGGAAAAATTGTTGGTTACTACAATATATTAATGAATAACACTGAAAAAATCTTTAATTTTATTCAATTCATTAGAAACTAGTCATAAAAATTTTTTTAGAGAAAAAAAATCACGAAATTTGTATTTCGAGATAAACTTATGTTTGTCTAAGTAATATGTTTGAAATTAAGGTTCTATAAAGATAAATTCATAATTATAAAGGTATGTTAGATAAGAATGTGGTAAAATCGGTAATTGATGGTTTTCATTTGCCAGATTTTAATAAAGCTACAATTCGTGAAATTGTAACAATTGCAAATAAAGTAGAAGCCTTGACGGGTGAAAAATATGTCCGTATGGAAATGGGTGTTCCTGGATTCGCACCTGATAAAATTGGAACAAAAGCTGAGATAGAGGCTTTACAAGCAGGTGTTGCTTCTAAATATCCTATGTTGGATGGTCATCCAGAATTAAAAAAACAAGCTTCTCGTTTTGTGAAAGCTTTTATTGATGTGGATGTAAATCCAGAAGGTTGTGTTCCTGTTTCTGGTTCGATGCAGGGTACTTATGCCTCCTTCTTGGTTTCTGGTCAATGTGATAAAAAGAAAGATACTGTATTATTTATCGATCCTGGATTCCCTGTACAAAAGACTCAACTTTTAGTTTTAGGATTGAAATATGAGTCGTTCGATATGTATCAATACAGAGGTAAGGATTTGATTGATAAACTAGAAAGCTATTTGAAGAAAGGTAATATTTGTAATATTATCTATTCTAATCCTAATAATCCTTCTTGGTTCTGCTTGACAGAGGAAGAGTTGAAGGGAATTGGTGAATTGGCTACTAAATATGATGTTATTGTAATGGAAGATTTGGCTTATTTCGCTATGGATTTTCGTAAAGATTTAAGTAAACCTTTCCAGGCACCATTCCAACCTTCCGTTGCTAAATATACAGATAATTATATCTTGCTAATTTCTGGATCTAAAGCATTTAGTTACGCTGGACAACGTATCGGTGTGACTGTTATTTCAGATAAAATTTTCCATCGTTTTTATCAAGGATTGGCTGATCGTTATACTATTGGTGAATTCGGTGTTATTTTTGTCAATAGAATTTTGTATGTGCTTTCCTCTGGTACTTCTCATTCTGCACAATATGCATTGTCTGCAATGTTTAAAGCTGCTTGCGATGGTGAATATAATTTTTTGGAAACTGTTCGTGAGTATGGAAATAGAGCGGCAAAAATGAAGAAAATCTTTATGGATAATGGTTTCCATATAGTATATGATAAAGATATTGATAAAAATATCGGTGATGGATTCTATTTTACAGTCGGTTATAAAGATATGAAAGGTGGCGAACTGATGTATAAGTTGCTTTTCTATGGAATCAGTGCCATCAGTTTGGATACAACAGGAAGTAAACAACAAGGTTTGCGTGTTTGTACATCATTCATTCAAGATAATCAATATGATGTTTTACAAACTCGTTTGGCTGAGTTCGCAAAAGAAAATTAATCTGATTCGATTCGTATATATAGAGGCTGCCCTGTGTCGGACAGCCTTTTTTCTTGCTTGTTTGCTGAATTCAAATAAAATTATTACTTTTGCATTATTATAAAATAATAATTATATCAAAATGCAGTCGAATCCGTTTGTAATCAGTGGGTATGTTTCTTCTGAATATTTTTGTGATAGGGAAGAAGAGACAAGTAGGTTGTTACAAGAAGTGGAAAATGGTAACAACGTGGCGATTATTGCGACACGAAGGATGGGTAAAAGTGGTTTGATTAAACATACATTTCAGTGTCAAGAAGTTTCGTCTCAATATTATACTTTCTTTGTAGATATATATTCTACTAAATCATTGCGGGAATTTGTTTATATGTTAAGTCGCGAGATTGTTGAGAAGTTGAAACCTTATGGTATGAAAGCGTTGCAAAGTTTTTGGATGAGTGTGAAGTCTTTGCAAACAGGAATTTCTTTCAGTCCGATGGGTGAACCTTCTTTTAATTTTCAGTTGGGTGATTTGAGACAGTCGGAGAATACGTTGGATGAAATATTTACATATTTAAATCACGCAGACAAACCTTGTTTGGTGGCAATAGATGAGTTTCAGCAAATTGCCAATTATCCTGAAAAAAACGTAGAAGCAATATTGAGAACGTATGTTCAGCAATGTTCTAATGCACGCTTTATTTTTTCTGGAAGCCAACGACATACGATGGGGGTGATGTTTACGAGTCCGTCGCGTCCCTTTTTCCAAAGCGTTTCTATGATGCATTTGGAATCCATTGATATAGAAAAATATAAAACTTTTGCTGTTGGTCATTTTGCTAAGAACGGAAAATCGTTAGAGGAAGATGTTGTAAATGAGGTATTCAAGGTTTCTCGTGGAATTACGTGGTATATTCAGAAGTTGTTTAACACATTGTATTCCAGAACAGCGAAAGGGGAGAAGTGCACAAAAGAGATGGTGTATGAGGCTTTGGATTATATTTTGTCGACTTTAGATTATACTTATGGAGAGACCCTGTTTCGAATGCCAGAAAAACAAAAGGAAGTTTTCATTGCAATAGCGAAGGAAGATCAAGCAAAAGCGATTACCTCAGGAACATTCATTCATAAATATAAACTGTCTTCTTCGAGTATGGTTCAATCTGCAGTCAAAGGATTGTTAGAAAGAGATTATATAACATACGAGAAGGGTGTGTATTCTGTTTATGATTTGTTTTTGGAATATTGGATTAGAAAGAATTATTGAAAAAAAGGCTGAAGTTATCTTCAGCCTTTTTTGAATATTAAAACAATGTTTTTTTTAGATTTTACATTGAATAGATTTGGATTCTTCATCGAAATCTATAGTGATGGTGTCGCCTTCTTTTGCCTTGTTTGCCAATAATACTTCAGCCACTTCATCTTCCACATATTTTTGGATGGCACGTTTCAAAGGTCTTGCACCAAATTGGATGTCATATCCTTTTTCAGATATGAAGTCTTTTGCTTTGTCTGTTAAAGTCAGTTTATAGCCCATTTTCTCAATTCGGTCATAAACACCTTTCAATTCCAAATCGATAATTTTAAAGATAGAATCTTTTTGTAATTGATCGAACATTATGATGTCATCGATACGATTTAAGAATTCAGGAGAGAACGTTTTGTTCAATGCTTTTTGAATAACGCCGTGAGCAAATTGTTTATCTTCTATATTGACGGTCATCGAGAAACCTACACCATTACCGAAATCCTTTAATTGTCTAGTTCCAACATTGGATGTCATAATGATGATAGTGTTTTTGAAATCCACCTGACGACCGAGACTATCAGTTAATCGACCTTCGTCGAGCACTTGAAGCAAAAGATTGAATACGTCAGAGTGAGCTTTCTCTATTTCATCCAATAGAATGATGGAATACGGTTTGCGTCTTACACGTTCGGTAAGTTGACCACCTTCTTCGTATCCAACATATCCTGGAGGTGCTCCAATCAATCTTGAGACGGAGAATTTCTCCATATATTCACTCATATCGATACGAATAAGAGCGTCGATGGAGTTGAACATCTCTTTTGCAAGCATCTTAGCCAAGTATGTTTTACCTACACCCGTAGGACCTACGAATATAAAAGAACCGATAGGACGGTTTGGATCTTTCAATCCAATTCGGCTTCGTTGAATTGATTTGACAATTTTAGTTACTGCGTCATCCTGACCGATTACTTTACCGATGAGAGTTTCGCTCATATGACGAAGTTTTTCACTTTCTTCTTGAGCGATGTTTTGAATAGGAACGCCAGACATCATAGAAACGACCATTTTCACCTGTTCTTCGTCTACATTTTGACGTTCGTTTTTCAATTCGTCTTGCCATTTCCTTTTTGCTTCATCGATGGCTTGAGCACATTGTTTTTCTTGATCACGGAAATCGGCGGCTAACTCGAAATCTTGGTCGGATACCGCTTTTTCTTTCAATTCTTTTAAATGCTCTTTCTTTGTCTCTAAATCTGTAATGTCGTTAGGAATAGCGACGTTAGAAATGTGGGTACGAGCACCAGCTTCATCGAGAGCATCGATAGCTTTGTCAGGGAAAGCACGGTCGGTGATATATCGTTCCGTGTATTTAACGCAAGCTTTCAGTGCCTCTTCTGTATAGGTTACATAGTGATGGTCTTCGTAGCGATCTTTGATGTTTCTAAGAATTTGTAATGTTTCTTCAGCCGTTGTTGGTTCTACCAAAACTTTTTGAAAACGACGTTCGAGAGCCCCATCTTTTTCGATGTGTTCACGGTACTCGTTAAGTGTTGTGGCACCGATACATTGAATATCACCTCTAGCCAATGCAGGTTTTAAAATGTTTGCAGCATCCAAGGAACCAGGAGAAGATCCAGCACCTACGATGGTGTGAATTTCGTCAATGAATAAGATGACGTCTGGATTCTTTTTTAGTTCGTTGATAATGGATTTGATTCTCTCTTCAAATTGTCCGCGGTATTTAGTGCCCGCAACAACAGAAGCCATATCAAGAGAGATGATTTTTTTGTTAAAAAGAACGTGCGATGTTTTACGATCGACTATTCGTTGAGCAAGACCTTCGACGATAGCTGATTTACCCACACCAGGTTCGCCAATCAAGACTGGATTGTTTTTCTTTCTTCTGCTTAAGATTTGAGAAACACGTTCGATTTCTTTTTCTCTACCCACAACAGGGTCTAACAGACCGTTCTCTGCTGATTTCGTGAGATTTGTACCGAAACTGTCTAACACAGGTGTGGTAGAACCCATTTTTGTTTCTTCCGTTGTGTTATTAGTCGGATTGTTCGAAGCATTGTTTTCTTCTGATTTAGAGTCACTTTCATCAATAAACATGTTTTTTACGGAACCTTTGGTAAGGTAGTTTTGAATGCTTTTATAAGTGACATTTTCACTGAGAAGTACTTGAGCAGCCACGTTAGCATTGTCTTTCATAATTGCTAACAAAAGGTGTTCCGTTTCTTGAACCTGACTTTTATACAAGCGAGCTTCTAAAGCCATTAACTTTAGAATTTTTTCGGCTGATTTGACAAGAGGAATTTCATTAGAGTTAACGACGTTCATTTCAGAACGAAGTTTATCGTCTAATGTTTCTTTGACATATTTTAAATCGACTTGTAGGTATTTCAAAATATCGACGGCGAGGCCTTCATCACTTCGTAAAATCCCTAAAAGGAGATGTTCGGGTCCGATAAAGTTATTACCCAAACGAACAGCTTCGTCTCGGCTATACATCAGCACCTCTTTTACACCTTGTGAATAACTTGTCGTATCCATAACTATAATTGAATATTTTGTTGTTATCTACATTTTTTGCAAATATACAATAAACTTATTCCTTTCTGAGTGATTTTGGATGGTTAATCTTCAAATTGTTGAAAACTAATTTTAAAGTGATAGAATTAAGATTACATAACTTGTTCGAAGCAAGTAAATAAGTAGAAAAATACAAAAAAAACTTTATGAGTTGGATGAGAAAATTTTTGGTCGGTATCGAAATTTTTTATAATTTTATGCGTTTTTATGAACGAGTAAAATTTATTCTTAAATATATATAATGGAAGATCAAGACAGAATTATCAAAATTGATATTGATGAAGAGATGAGATCATCCTACATTGATTATTCAATGTCAGTGATTGTCTCACGTGCCTTGCCTGATGTGCGAGATGGTTTTAAGCCTGTGCATCGTCGTGTGTTGTTTGGTATGAATGAGTTGGGTTTGACTTATAGTAAACCAACTAAAAAGTCTGCGAGAATAGTAGGAGAGGTGTTAGGAAAGTATCACCCGCATGGTGACTCGTCTGTTTATGGGACATTGGTTCGTATGGCACAAGATTGGACGTTGAGATATCCACTTGTGTTTGGACAAGGAAACTTTGGATCCATAGATGGCGATTCTGCAGCTGCTATGCGTTATACAGAGGCAAAGCTTAATCGTATATCAGAGGATATAATGATTGATCTTGATAAAGACACTGTTGACTTCCAAGACAATTTCGATGGTGAACATCAAGAGCCGACAGTTATGCCAACACGTATTCCTCAATTGCTTGTCAATGGTGCGTCGGGTATTGCAGTTGGTATGGCTACTAATATGGCTCCTCATAATTTGTCTGATACAATTGATGCCATTGTAGCTTATGTTGAGGATAAAGATGTTGATATTGAACAATTAATCAAATTGATAAAAGCACCTGATTTTCCAACAGGTGGTATTATATATGGTTATTCGGGTGTTCGTGATTCATATTTGACGGGACGTGGCCGAATCGTAATTCGTGCGAAATGTGAAATAGAGACGGACGAATCACATGAGAAAATCGTTGTTCGTGAAATACCTTATCAAATTAATAGAAGTGAGTTAATCTCTGCTATTGCTGATATGGTGAATGAAAAACGTATCGAAGGCATATCTAATATTAATGATGAATCGGATCACGAAGGTATGCGTATCGTGATTGATGTGAAGAGAGATGCCAATAGTCAGGTTGTATTAAACAAATTATATAAATATTCCGCTTTACAATCTTCTTTCAGTGTCAATAATATTGCGTTGGTACATGGTCGACCAAAATTATTGAATTTGAAAGATTTGATTTCTGAATTTGTCGCTCATCGTATGGAGGTGGTAACGCGTCGTACGATGTTTGAGTTGCGTGAAGCAGAAAAACGTGCTCATATTTTAGAGGCGTTGATTATTGCGGTGGATAATTTGGATGAAGTAATTCAAATCATTCGTTCATCAAAGACAGTAGAAGAATCAAGAGAGCGTTTGATGAAACGTTTTGATTTCGACTTAGAACAGGCTAAGGCTATTGTTGAAATGAGACTTCGTCAGTTGGTAGCATTGGCTATTGAGGAACTTCGTGCAGAATATGCAGAATTGATGAAGTTGATTGATCACTTGAAAGCTGTCTTGGCAAGTGAGGAAATGAGAATGCAAATTATCAAAGAAGAGTTGCTTGAAGTAAAAGAGAAATATGGTGATGAACGTCGTACTCAGATTATGTTTACTGCAGAGGAATTTAATCCAGAAGACTTCTATGCAGATGAAGAGATGGTATTGACAGTTTCTCATTTAGGTTATATCAAGAGAACTCCTTTAGCAGAATTTAAGTCACAAAACAGAGGTGGAGTAGGTTCAAAAGGAAGCGCAGCACGTGATGCTGACTTTATTGAGTATATTTATTCTGCTTCTATGCATAATACCTTATTATTCTTTACACAAAAAGGTCGTTGTTACTGGCAAAAAGTGTACGAATTACCAGAAGGTGCAAAGAATACAAAGGGACGTGCTATTCAGAATTTGTTGAATATTGATTCTGATGATAAGATTAATGCATTGATTTGTGTGAAGTCTTTGGATGATGAAGAGTTTAATAAGAGTCATAACATTGTATTCTGTACTAAGAATGGTGTTGTGAAGAAAACTTCTTTGGAAGCTTATTCAAGACCACGTGCAAATGGTGTGAATGCAATTTTAATCCGTGAAGATGATAAGGTAATAGATGTATGTTTGACAGATGGTAATTCGGAGATTATCTTAGCTAATAAGCATGGAAAGGCTATTCGTTTCAACGAGTCTAAAGTTCGTCAAATGGGTCGTGTCTCAACCGGTGTAAAAGGTATGACCTTGGATGGACCTGATGATGAGGTTGTTGGAATGATCGTTATTGAAGATCCACAAAAGGAGACTATCTTGGTAGTATCTGATCAAGGATATGGAAAGCGTTCTGACATAGAAGATTACAGAATCACAAATCGTGGTGGTAAGGGTGTTAAAACGTTAAATATTACTGATAAGACAGGTGAATTGATCGCCATTAAGAATGTAACAGATGAAAATGATTTGATGATTATTAATAAATCAGGAATCACAATTCGTTTATGTATGTCTGATGTTCGTGTTCAAGGTAGAGCTACTCAAGGTGTGCGTTTGATTAACTTGACGAAAAAGAACGATCAGATAGCATCTGTATGCAAAGTCATCCATACGGATGAAGAAGAAAATGCTCAAGATGGTGAAATAGTAGAAGAAGGAACAGAAAATCCTGAAGAAGAAAAATAATATAAAAAATAATAAATACGATTAAAAATGAAGAAAATAGCAATGACAATGTGCATTTTAGCAATGGCAACATGCGGATTTGCACAAAAGAAAAATGTAAGTGCTGCAGAAGGTAAACTTTATGAACCAACAGATTATAATGGGGCTAAGAATTTGATCGAAGCTGCAATGCAAGATCCTACGACCTCAAATCAGGCAAAAACATATTGGATTGCTTCTCAGGTTTATACGAAATTATACGAGGAACAAGACGTTAAAATGAATGGTCAGTTAGATTATGATGTTAATTTAATGACTGAGTCCTTGATTAAAGCTGTTGATGCATGCAATAAGGTTGCTGAACTAGATGTGTTACCTAATGAAAAGGGACAAGTAAAACCTAAGTATACAAAACAACTTCCTTCTAAAGTAGATAAGTTATCGAAGTCTTTATTTAATGCAGGTGCTGTAAACTATCAAAAAGAGAATTACAAACAAGCTGTTGAGTTGTGGAACAAATATATCGATATGGCTGATTATCCAATGGCTCAAAGTTTAAACATGAAGAAAGATACTTTGTTTAATTTGACTAAATATTATACAATTGATGCTTTGGCAAAGTTGAATAATGATAATATTGATGCAACATCAATAAAGTATATGAATGACTTGAAGGAAGATCCTAAGTATTCAAAGACTATGTATGAATGGTTATATTCTACATATTCAAAGAAAGGTGATTCAGATAAGGCTGTTAATACATTGAAAGAGGCTATCAAAAAGTTCCCTGAAGATAATAGCTATTTCATTGGATCTTTGATTAATTATTATGTTGAACAAAAGAGAGATAATGAGGCTCTTGCTTATGCGGATGAAGCAATTGCAAGTAATCCAAAAGATGCTCAATATTATTTGATTAAAGCTCAAGTTTATCTTCAAAAAGAAAATTTTGATAAAGCTATTGGTGTAGCGAAAGAGGCTATTGCTGTTCAACCTGAAAATTTCAATGCTAACTATTATTGTGGATATTCTTATATTAGAAAAGCTGAGGCAGCAATGGACGCAGCTAATAAAATTAAAGACAATAATAAATATAAAGCTGCTAAGAATATGGCTAATGAACAATTCAAAAATTCAATTCAATTCTTAGAGAAAGCTAGAGCGATTGATCCAACAGATGAAAGTAATTTGCAACTTTTAAAGACTGCTTATTATCGTATTGGTAACGGTGATAAATACAGTGAAATTGATGCAGAAATAAAGAATCTTCATAAATAATAAACGAGGGTCTGTCAGGGTAACCCTTGACAGACCTTCTTGTTTTTATTAAGGATATGAAAACGAATTTAACAATTATCGTAATTGGTCACAATTCATGGCATTATTTACAGAAAAATTTTGCCTCTTTGGAATTTTTGAAAGAAGACCCAGAGGTTGAAGTGTTATATGTTGATAATGCTTCGACTGATGAAACTCGTGCTGCCATTACATATTCCTATCCTTATATAAAAATGATTAATTGTGGTATGAATCGTGGTATAGCTGCTGCACGTAATATCGGAATGGTTAATTCTGCCAGTGATTACTTGCTTTTCCTTGATAGCGATACGGAAATGAATAAAGAGGCTCTTGAAGGAATGAGAAGTTATATGGAAAACCATGAAGATGTGGGCGTTTGTAGCTGTAAATTAATCGGTCAGGATGGATTGCCACAAGCTAGCTGTAAGCATTTCCCAACACGATTAGGTGTCGTTAAAAGTGGTTTGCATAATATTGGTGTGAAATTCGGATTGAACTTGTTCGCTGCTTCTTATGCTAAAACACTTTATGATACGTCTGGTTCAGAACCAATGGAGGTAGATTTCGTTATTGGTGCATGTCAACTGATTCGTAAAAAAGCACAAATTAAAGTCGGTTTCTTGGATGAAAGAATCTTTTATGGTCCTGAAGATGCTGACTTCTGTCGAAGAATGAAAAAGAAAGGTTATAAGACTATATACCTCCCTTACATATCTATTTCCCATGATTATCAACGTCCGATCACTAAAAAGTTTATGTCTCTTCAAACGTTGAAGCAAATCAAAGGATATAGCTATTATTTTAGAAAAATTGTAGAAGAAAAAATGAGAGGTATATAACCAATGTCTCAACTTCATCAACCTTCTTACAGTGTTATTATTCCGACGTATAATGCGGAAAAATCTTTGGATGATTTGTTGTCTCTTTTACATAATCAGACAATAAAACCGTTTGAAATAATTATTATAGATTCTCAATCTAACGATCAAACAAAATCTATTGCAACCAAATGGGGAGAACGATTTATTCCTATTCAAAAATCTGATTTTGATCATGGTGGAACTCGAAATATTGCGGTTTCTTACTCGTCAACTGATTATTTCTTGTTAATGACACAAGATGCTTTACCCGTTAATTCTAAACTGTTTGAAAATTTATATTCGTCTTTTGTCGAAGATTCATCTGTTGCAGTCTCTTTTGCAAGACAAATACCTTATGATAATTCATCTTCGGTTGAGAAGTTAACACGTCAGTTTAATTATCCTTTGGAAAGTAATATTAGGTCTATGGATGATATAAACAAGTATGGCATAAAGACTTTTTTCTTGTCGGATGTGTGTGCTCTCTATTCGAGAGAAAAGTTTGAAATTGTTGGTGGTTTTACATCTCCTGTTCTTACAAATGAAGATATGCTAATTGCATCGTCTTTCTTGCATCATGGTTATAAAATTGCTTACCAATCTTCTGCTGTTGTCTATCATTCTCATAATTATTCTTTGATTCAACAATATAAAAGGAACTTTGATATTGGCGCTTTTTTGTCGATGTATGCAGATCGTTTTCCTGTTAAAAGTGAAGTTGGTGAGGGCGTGAAAATGATTAAGTTTGCAACATGTACCTTATTGCAACAATTTAAATTTATATCTGTTTTCTGCCTATTTATATCTTCATTTGCTAAATTTTTAGGAAATAGAGCGGGAAGAAACTATAAGAAATATTCACTTGATAAAATCCTCCGCAAAACGAATTATCCTCTTTTTTGGAAAAAATATTTTGATCAGGGACTTCTCTGATTTGTGTTCTTGAGCTTAATCTTAAAAATGATACAGAAGAAAAAAATAATTATACTTGTATTGTTAATTTGCGCTTTTTCTATTGAAAGTGCCTTTTCAATTAATAAACAATTTAGTAATGGAAATATGAATAACCCTATTATACTTAAGCCTTATATCGAAGACGGCTGCAAGTATGTCCCTTCTTCTGATTCGACATACAGGTTTGATGGTCTTTTGGAATTTGATCTTTTGTGTTCTAAATCTGATAACGAAAATCAGGAATCTGATAAAAGTACGCCAAAAGAAGATTTGGTCATCCGTCCTTATATTCAAGGTCCAAAAGGATATGAACAGTACAAATTTCCTGTGACAAGTATTGGATCTGATGTTTTTTATCTGCTGAAATATTCTGACGAAGATATTGATATTGAATGGGCAGATGAACCGCCAACGGGTGCAAGTTTCCTAAAATCGGTTGTTATACCCAATACAGTTACTAAAATAGGTTCTAATGCATTCCGAGATTGTGATAGTCTAACTTCTGTTGTTATCCCTAAAAGCGTAACTTCAATCGGTCCGTTTGCTTTCAAAAATACGCCATTTATGGAAAATCTTCAAAAGGAAAATCCTTTGGTGGTTATCAATGGAATTTTGGTTGATGCTAGTACGTGCAAAGAGACAAAGGTGACCATTCCCCAAGGCGTGACTAGTATTGGAGAAAATGCTTTTATGGAATGTAAAACTATAAATTCTATTTCTATTCCTAAGAGTGTGACACATATAGAATCTAAGGCATTCTTAAATTGTAAAAATCTTGATTCGGTTGAGATTCCTTCTTCAGTAACTTCTATAGATCTTTCTGCTTTTAAGAATACTCGTTTCTTGAAGAATTTACAAGAACAGAATCCTTTGGTTGTTGTAAACGGAATTTTAATTGATGCAACTACCTACAAAGAAGAAAAACTTGTTATACCAGAGGGGGTGGCAAGAATTTCTCATTCTGCAATTAAAAGTGCTATCAGTGATTGTAGAATTACTTCTATTGTCATTCCATCCTCTATGAAGATTATAGAGTCCAATACGTTTAATGACCTATATTATCTGCAAAGTGTGACTGTTCAAGAAGGTGTTCGGAAAATTGAACCCAATGCCTTTGCCAATTGCAGAAATCTTGTTCATGTCGAAATAAAAGGTACTGAAACAGTGATTGATAAAAATGCATTTTGGGGTAGCAGTTCTATTTGGAATGTTGTGATTCCCAAAAAGAACGTATCTTTTGCTGAAATGTTAAAACAATCATGTGAGAAAGAAGTCGCTTCTGTAAGTGGTAACATAGACAAACATGATTATGTTGATTTAGGATTGCCCAGTGGTCGTCTTTGGGCAACTTGTAATTTGGGTGCGAACACGTATTTGGAACCAGGCTTTCGCTACGCATGGGGTGAGACTCAGGTGAAAAACAAATATGAATGGAGTAATTATAAATGGTGTAATGAGAAGAAGAAAGCGACCAAGTATTGTGTGCAAAGTGATTTTGGCGTTGTTGTAGATAATAAAACGCAATTGGAGGTGGCTGATGATGCTGCCTATGTAAATTGGGGTAAATCATGGAGAATGCCAACAATGGAGGAGTGGAAGGAATTGATGGAGAACTGTGATTGGCATGTGTTTTATTTCTATTCGCCAAAGTATGAGTCAAAAGAAGCAGGTATGGTTGGAATTTCAAGACAGAATGGTAATAAAATTATATTACCTTTTGGGGGAACTTATTTTGATGGTCAGGTAAAAAATTTTAATGAAGGATATTATAGATCGTTAATAGGGGAAGATAAGGAACGAAGAGGGGATGATTATAGTGGACTTCATTGTAGTGGGGTGAAATTGGATGATTATAAATTTCATGTAACTACATTGTATCGTTTTATGGGGCATTTAGTTCGTGCAGTTGTTGACGATGATAGGATAGAAAAATAGAATTTACTGATAGACGAAAAAGAAGGGGAAAATAAATAAAAGAGAAATAACAAGAAAAATATAAAAATGATAAAAATTTATTATTTTTGCATAGAAGGACTTGTATAATTATATGGTTTTACAAAAAAGCAAGTATATTAGGATTTGTTTATTGATATTACTATTTAAAACGATATTGTTTAGGGCCTTCTAAGGTAATTTATTATTAACTTTAATTATAATAACACAAATAAATGGATAATTCACAGATTCAAATTGTTGTATTGTCTGATGTGACATGCTCAGTAAAAAAGTATTCAGGTTCAGACGAGGTGATTGATATGCCCGCAGAGGTTGAAAAGGATGGCAAAAAGTATCAAATAGTCGAAATAGGAGTTTCTGCATTTAAGCAGAATAAAAAAATAAAAAAAGTTGTTTTCCCTCAGGGGTTGACTGTTATACGTGATGAAGCTTTTAATGGTTGTGATGGAATAGAAGAGATTGTATTCTCTAATACAATTCAGACAATTGGAGAAAATGCATTTAAAGGATGTTTTAAATTGTCGAAAATAGAATTGCCTCAAAGTCTTGAAAAAATAGGAGAACATTGTTTTGAATATTGTAAATCGGCAACTTCTGTAACAATACCACAAGGATTAAAGGTTATATCAGCAAAGGCATTTACTAATTGTGAAAAATTAGAGAGTGTAGTTATTTCAGATGGTGTAGAGGAAATTCATGAGAATGCGTTCAACGAATGTGCATTTCAAGAAGTAGTTATCCCGACATCTGTTAAGAAAATAGGGAAACGAGCATTTGCAAGGAATCAAAAGCTTGAAAAAGTTATAATTGCAGACGAATTAAAAAATGGTTTGGATAGTAGTGTCTTTGAAGGTTGTTCAAATGCTTCATTTACATCAGGACAAGCATCATCAGCTTCAATCGTTCAAGAAACGCCTATACAAGAAACGGTTTCTAAAGAAGAACCAAAGCAAAAAGATGAATCTCAAAAATCAGAAAAAAAGGATTCTCAGCCATCTGCAGAGCCCGTTCAATCTATATCTGAAAAATCACTTTATACAATAAAACCATTATCGGATACTACTTGTTCAATCATAAACTATTCTGGTAAGGAAAGTAAAGTTCGCATTCCTTCTGAAATTGAATATTGTGGCAAGAAATACCAAGTAGTTGAAATTGGAGATTTAGCATTTGCAAAGAAGAAAACAGAAGGCAAAATTGTTTGGACAACAAATCGAGCTAATGATTTGACGGAAGTTTCTATCGAAATAATTCCTTCTGCAGTTGATCCAAGTTATGAAGGTTATCAAACGATTAAAGAGGTAGTTATTCCAGAGGGTGTGAAAACGATAGGAAAAGCCTCATTCTACAGTTGTGTTGCATTGGAAAAAATCCAATTGCCTAAATCATTGGAAAACATTGGAGAAGGAGTGTTTGCATTCTGTAGTAAATTAAGATTAGTCGATTTGCCAAGTGGAATAACCATTATTCCAGATCATGCATTTGAATATTGTGAAGGATTGGAAAGCTTTTGCAGTAAGACTGTGAAAGAGATAAAAAGAGATGCCTTTTTGTGTTGTCGGACTCTAAAGAATTTTTCTATTCCGCAGAATGTTATTATTGGAAACAATGCTTTCCAAGGATGTTCTTATATGGAAAAGAATAGAGTGTCAGGTGAAGGAGAAGCCAATATGGCAATGTTCAAAATGAAACCTATTGAAGGTGATACCTGTGCTATCTCTGGATTTGAAGGAGAGGGGGATGTTGTCGTTCCTTCGGAAATGCAAAATAATGGAAAATCATATAAAGTTGTGAAAATAGCTAATTATGCTTTTTCTAAACAAAAAAAGATAAAGAAGGTTTCTTTGCCTGATACGATAGAATCTATTGGCGGATATGCCTTTACAGAGTCATCGTTAACAGAAATTGAAATTCCGTCATCTGTTAAGGAGATTGGAGAATATGCGTTTGATGATTGTAAAGATCTTACGAAAGTTGAAATACCAGATGGAATTTCCAAATTATCGAGACATGTATTTTCAAAATGCGTGTCGTTGGAAAGTATAAAAATACCAGATGGTATAAAAGTTATTCCGAGTTCAGCATTCGCTGGATGCAGATCGTTGAAACATATTGATTTGCCACATGATTTGGAGTCTATCGAGGATGGTGCTTTCGGCTGTTGTTCAAGCCTATCTAATGTTGATGTTACAAGAGTTGGAAGATTGGCAGACAACGCATTTTACGAGTCGAAATGTGTGGTTGAAAATAAAAATTATATGTCATTGGGTGGTGGAACGTGTGAGTTGACATATTATCATGCGAATGGAACAAATGTTGAACTTCCTGATGAGGTTTATTTTGATGGTAAATTGTGTAAGGTCATTTCGATAGGTAACGCTGTTTTTTCAGAATCAAAGATTGAAAAGATAAAATTACCTGCTTATCTTGAAAGAATAGAAATGTCGGCATTCAGTAATTGTAAATCGCTCACGACGGTTCAAATTCCATCTACATTAAAGGAAGTTGGTGTGATGGCATTTGTTTCGTGTAGTTCTTTGAAAGAGATTGATTTACCAGAAAATACTACGATCATAAAGTCAAAGGCATTCAGTGGTTGTGAAAATCTGGAAAGAATAGCTGTTCCGGGTGTAAAAGAATTCGGTTCAAGATGTTTCGCTAATTGTAAAAATTTGAAGAAGATAGAGAATCTTCAAAATAATGTAAAGATGGGAGAGGATGCGTTATTCAATTGTAAAATGTTGGATATGTCAGGTACTCAGCCTATCAGTTCTTCTTCTGTTCAAATTAAAGTGTTAGATGGAAGTACTTGTGCAGTGTCTGGTTTTAGTGGAATTGGAGATGCCATTGTCCCTGCAGAGGCTGAAAAAGATGGAAAGACATATAAAGTGGTAAGGATTGGAAGTTATGCATTTGCAAAAAATAAAAATATCAATAAAGTAACATTGCCAGATACAATAGAACTAATTGCTGACTATGCTTTTGCCAACTCGTCATTGAGTGAAATTGATATTCCTTCATCCGTTAAAGAAATCAAATCTTACGCATTTGATGAGTGTAAGCAATTGGCAAAGGTGACGTTGCATGAAGGATTGGAAACAATAGATAATACTGCTTTTGAAGATTGTTCAAGTTTGGAAAAAATTGTTATTCCAGAAGGTGTTAAAGAGATAAATTCAGGTGTGTTCCGTGGTTGTACAAACTTGTCGGAGGTGGTATTGCCATCATCTGTCAATTTGATTGATAGCATCGCATTTAGAGGATGTGAGCACTTGAAAACAATTAATATTATGGATACTATTGTGGAAATTGATTCCAATGCATTTAGTGATACACCTTTTGAAAACCTTTGTCGTCGATTTGAAATATTGGATGATGATACATGTTCGGTTGGAAAATATTGTATGCCTGGAACCGTTGAAGTTCCATCAGAAGTAACAATAAAAGATAAAAAATATAAAGTCGTAAAAGTTAATAATCTTGCATTCCAATGTGAAAACATAAACAAGGTTATTTTACCAGATACGATTGAGGTACTTGATGAGTATGCATTTCAACATTGTGATGGCTTAACAGAAATAGTTCTTCCTAAAAATTTAAAGAGAATTGAAGAGTATTGTTTCTATGAATGCTCAAAATTGGACAATGTGATTCTTCCGAAATCGCTTGAGTTTATTGGTGAATATGCATTTAGAAATTGTGTAAGTTTAAGGAATATACAAATAGAGGGAGATGTGGAAATTTCAGAGACCGCATTTGAAAATACACCATATTTAGACCAAAAGGAGGAAGATTTACAGACAGAAATAGAAGAACAAAAAGAACGGATTAGACAGACCGAAGACCAATCAGCTTTTGTTTCACAATCTGCAGATGAATGTTTTTCAGAAGATGATGAGAATGAGATGCCTATAGGTGCGACAGCTCAAGAGTATTTTAATCTTTCTGCTCCATTCATAGAAAAGAATCATATTCCATCAAGTTTGAATCCGAAAGGAACAATAAAATCTACGGAGGTTGGTGTAGGTGATGATGAAGGAAATGACATGGATGGAGATCCAATTTCAGAATGGGATTATAAAACGTATGATGAAAGACAAGATTTATATAGATATTACAAGTATTCTAATATAGAGTTTGCTCATAAGTGCCTGGAGAAAGCTGCAGAAATGGGGCATGCAGAGTCCCAATATATCTTGGGCTGGTCTTATCTTAAGGGTGTAGGAGTTGATGCTAATTTCAAAAAAGCATTTGAATATGCTTCTAAGTCTGTAGAAACTGGGTATGTCCCTGCATTAACCCTTATGGGAATGTATTATGATAATGCTATTAATCCAAATTACGACTCAGGTAAGGCTGTTGAATTTTATAAAAAAGCAGTTGATCTGGATGATCCGTATGCTTTTTTCCGTTTGGCAATGTCTTATATGGAGGGAAAATGTGTAGATGCAGATCCTTCTATGGCAAACAAATTAGTTACTACTTCTGCAGAGAAAGGTTGTTCAGAGGCTCAAATGTTCCTTGGTATAAAGTATATGGGGGCAGGTATTTATGATGCTGCGCTTAAATGGCTTGAAAAAGCTGCTGAACAAGGAGAAAGAGAGGCACAATGGAGATTAGGCTCATGCTATTTTTACGGTAATGGTGTAGAAAAAGATTATAATACTGCAATTGAATGGTATAAAGAGGCTACACGAAATGGTTCCGCTATTGCTCCTTTTGAATTAGGTAAGTGTTATGAAACAGGAACTGGTGTTACAAAAAATCCTTCTTTGGCATTTAAGTATTATAAAATAGCTGCTGATAATGGTCATAGTAAAGCGAAATTTAGACTTGGTTTGTGTTATCTGTATGAACAAGGTGTTGATGAAGATTATGACAAGGCTGTCGCTTGTTTTGAGGAAGTGACAAAAGAATGCAATGACGTTGATGCTCAATATTATCTTGGATATTGTTATTCAAGTCAAGGACTTTCTGGTTATGAGGATGACGATAAAAAAGCAGTTTTATGGTTAACAAAAGCAGTTGAACAAAATCATATAATGGCTCATTATTTTCTTGCGTTACATTATTTTTCTGGATACGGTGTTAGAAAAAATATGGAAAAAGCAGTTGAACTCTTTACAATAGCGGCAAAAGCAAATGAAGCAAGCTCTCAATATTATCTTGCAATTTGTTATTCACAAGGAAAGGGTGTTGAAGAAAACTTGAGAACGGCTGTGTCTTGGTGTGAAAAATCGGCTGCTAATAAGTGTGAAGAGGCAATTGGTTATTTGGAATCTTTGAAATCAATGCTTCCATATTCTGAATATACTGAACTAAGTGAAGAGGAGAGAAAAAAGATTTTGGAAACAACAGATATTCAAGAGTGTTATTCTAATGGTATGGGTTATATCTCTGGAGCTGTGAGAAATTATAAGAAAGCCTTTCCTTGGTTTAAGAAAGCTGCAGCATGTGGAGATGCAACATCTCAGTATTTTATAGGATCCTTCTATGAGACAGGAAAGGGAATTCATCCTGATCTGAGAAAAGCCAAGGAATGGTATCAGAAAGCTATTGATAATGGCAGTTCAGAAGCAGAAATAGCCATGTCAAATTTGTGTGCGGAAGAAGATGAAGATGATTCAGATACACTTGATGATTCAACATTTGGAAATTTGGTTCATAATGGTTTGAATTGTTGGATAGGATATGAACGAAATTCATTTTTCGGAGAAGAAGAGGATTTGGAAATTGAAGTGGAAGGAAATGCGGATGAAGCAATCACACCAAATCAACAAAAAGCTTATGTGAAATACCTGAAAGAAAAAGACAATCTATTTAGTGAATTTTCAAAATTATTATTAGGTGTTTATTTAGGTAGTGATGAAAAAGCTGATGAAATGATGAATCAGGGAACAAAAATCGTTGTACAAACGGTTGTCCCTAAAAAACTGTTTGTCGATAGAGATGGAAATTTCGGATGGATATGCTCTACGGAATGGGATGAATCCAATATTGGAGTTCTTCTTTCTGAAGAAAAAATCTATCTGATGTCGGAAGAAAAATTAAGAAATTATAGGAATGAGACTAAGGTGAAAGATGATCAGATGGGTATCTTGTTCCCATCGTATGTAGGTTTTGAAAATATTATTATTGCGAGAGTAGCTGGCGATATTCGAACTTTCCGATTGGTTCTTTCTTCTTATAAAAAGAAGGTGGGGGATAGACACAAAAAGGCTTATCAGAAATTTTTGGAGATGAGACCAACTTTTTGGGAAGAAATCAAGGATGTCACCTTGGAATATTATTTGGATAATTATGAAGAATTTGAGGAATACCTCGAGATTCCAAACGCATTGAAGAAAGAGAAAGTAACGAGGGATTCTGTGCTAAATATCTTGGAATTTACGAAGTTGTATATTGATGAAGGTGGTCGTATCGCATGGTTCTGTGAAAGTCCGACTGCAGAAGAAGACGGTTTGGCATTCGAATTTACAAATGGTGAAATTGCCTTGATTTATCAAAATGAAATAATATGACATTGAATCGGATTCTATAAATAGATTACAGAGGATTTGATTCAAAGATTTCTTGGTATAAAAGAGCATTTAGACTGCAATCTAAATGCTCTTTTGCTTTGTTTGTAAGGTTTGTTGAGTGGAATAAAAAAAACAAAGGACTGATTTTTTTAATCAGCCCTTTGTTTTTGGTCAGTATGTCAATGTATTTTAGAATTTTCCAGAAAGTACTTCTTCTACCATTACAACTAATCCATACATATGTTGAAGAAGAGGCTCATTTAGTATTTTTGTGTTAATGTCAACCACTTTTGTTTCTACATTTTGGTTGTTAAGTCCTTCAACAGCCTCTTCGAAATTGGAGAAAGGAACCACACCGTCAGGATTACAATGGAGAAGTTTTAATGAATACTTAGGTTCCCATCCTTGACAAAGATTTTGACGATCCATAAGGTTAAGTAATCTTTCCATATGATCAGGATGTGCTGTCACATACTCTATGTTTAGAATGTCGTCAAGTTTTTTTTCATTAAACTTTAACATCATATCGATTATGTTTTCTTTGTTGTTTTTGATGGCTTGAGGAACGCCTGTTGAAAGAGCCCATTCTGTGAAGAAATCTTCATATTTGAGGTCTGCAACTTCAGAAGGATAACTGTTGAACATGCCATTGATTACAAGTGGAATAACAGAACCAAGTCCCATCTTTTTGCCTTTTTTATTATCTTCAACGTAAGTTTCGAATGTACGACGAAGATCATAAGGACCATCACCGCAATATACTTTGTCAAGGTTGATTCTTTTTTGTGTGGCTTGGTCAAGTTGTTGAACTCTGCGTAGCGAGGCAAGTGATACAGAACCACCTTGAGAGTAACCTACGATATAAGATTTGTATGTCTTATCAAGATTTAGTTTTTTAGCTTTTGCATAATCCAAAAGAGCAAGTAGAGCATCTACACTAGTTCGACCATGCACCTCATGATTTAGATATAAATCAGGATGTTTTGAAGTGGAACCAAGACCTATGTAGTCTGGAAGAATGCAAAGTGCACCTGTTGCAGCCATCACTGCTTCGACAGATGTGTATTTTGTAGGAATCATAGCGATTCCGATCTGTGTGCCATGATTGATTAGCATAACTTTGTCCATTTTACGAAAACGAGGATAGACAATAAGGGCAGAAGCATTTACAGGAACCATGTCTTGATCGTATGTCTGGTACTGAATTCGTGCGATGTTGTAGATAAGTGGAGCCAGAGCTTTTGTGTTAGCCTTAAGACTTGTGTCTTGACGATTGGTTGCTTCTTTATATGCTCTGTCAACATTTCCGAATATTTCAGCATCAATGCCCTTCTTCATGTCACCAAGAGTTAGGTCATAAAGTTCTTGCTCCGTAATTTCGGACTCTTCAAGTACTGTGAAGGTTTGCTCATTATCTTGAGTCGTTCCTTGAACTTCCAAGACTTCATTGTCCGTACATGAAGTTAATCCCATAAGGGTTATCGCCATGGCGATGAATAAATTCTTTTTCATATAGTTGATTGTTATTTTATTTCTTCAGGAGTAATAATAAACTCTGATATAAGGTTATCGTTGGAATCGTTATAAATATATTTTATTGATACGTTTGCTTTCGTAAATATTTGCATGGCTGGATTACTTTTAGCTGATGCTAGAACATTTGGTTTTATTAATGTTTCAATTTGATCAGCTGATACTTCTATATCATGTATGGAATAATAATAGTTTACGATAGCATTGCTTTCATCAAATTCACATTTTTCTAAAATGGTGTTTTGATCAATATTAATAGGACATTGTGTGTTTGTTGCATCTATACTATTTTTTATTTGAGGATAATAACTTTGTGGAGTTATTACTATTTCATGAGCGTATTCCTCTTTTGTCATTGATAGTGATTTGACGATTTCTCCATTGTCAGCGATAATCATTATGTTATATTTATAATTTAATGATTCCATCAAATCATACATCGCCTTCATCGTTGTATCTTTTTGAATTTCAACGGTCATGTTGCTTTTTAAAATCTGATCGTCTTGTTGCTTGATGTTTTCTATAAAATCAATTCCGTTATATTGCGCAGGAACTGTGTAATATATTGTTACGTCTTGTTGATCGTCATGACAAACAATACTGTCACATGTCATAATATCACCAATTTTTATTGGACATTGTTGGTTTTGGGTTTTGACAATTGTTTTTAATGCTAATTTAGAAGCGTCTTCCGTACTACATGCTCCCATGATAAAAATCAACCCTAAAATGGTTGAAAGTAAATGTAATTGTTTTTTCATTTCATTTTTAATTTTATTGAACATATTTATTTTTTATTTGAGCTTTGAGTGCTTTCAATTTTTACGGTTCTTCCGTAAGTATAACTGTAGCGTTCACTTTCAACAAGTGTGCAAACCATTTGCTTTAATTCTGTCAAAAAAGCTCCTGTTTCAAATGAATTTTTTTCTATTAAACGTAATTTTTTTTCCCATTGACCTGTGAGTTCGGCTGATTTCAGTAATTCATTTTGGATAGTTCCAATTAGACTGATACCGGTTTCTGTAGCTTCGATACTTTTCCCTTTCTTACGCATGTAATTACGTTTGTAGAGTGTTTCAATGATATTGGCACGCGTAGAAGGACGACCGATTCCATTTTCCTTTAATACATCTCTCAATTCTTCGTCGTCGATTTGTTTGCCTGCAGTTTCCATTGCACGCAGTAAAGTGGCTTCTGTATAGGGTTTAGGAGGTGTAGTTTCCTTTTCTGATAAATCAGGAACGTGCGGACCATGTTCGCCTACCGTGAAGAGTGGCAATGTCTTTTCTTCATCATCTTTGTTTTCCTCATCGTTAGCACTTTTTTCAAACACGGCTCTCCATCCTGGAACTAATATTTGTTTTCCGTTTACTTTGAATTCAATGTCTTTAACGCTTCCTACAACTGTTGTTGTGGAGGTTTCGCAAATTGGGTAGAAGTTGGCGATAAATCGTCTGGCTATCAAATCAAACACTTTTTGTTCTTCGTTAGTCAGATTGGTCGGATTGATTCCTGTTGGTATTATAGCATGGTGATCGGTTACTTTTGAGTTGTCGAACACCTTTTTTGATTTCGGAATTTTTGTTTTTAAAACGGGTTCTGTTAGTGAAGCATAGTTCTTAAGGCCTTGCATAATAGGACCAATTTTAGGATATATGTCATCACTTAAGAATGTGGTGTCTACACGAGGGTAGGTAGTGACTTTCTTTTCGTATAAAGATTGAATGAACTTAAGAGTTTCTTCAGCGGAAAAACCATATTTTTTGTTGCATTCAACTTGTAAAGAGGTTAAGTCGAACAATCGTGGAGCAAACTCTTTTCCCTCTTTAGCAGAGATGTCAGTTACTGTAAATTCATCACTTTTAACCGTTTCCAAAAAGTTAAGTCCTTCTTCTTTTGAAGTGAATTTACCCTTTGTTGCAGAGAAAGTGGTGTCTCTGTAAACTGTTTTTAATTCCCAATATTTCTCAGGTTTGAAATTGATGATTTCGAAATGTCTTTTAACTATTAGTGCTAATGTTGGCGTTTGAACTCTTCCAATTGAGAGAACTTGTTTGTTTTGACCATATCGTAATGTATATAAACGCGTAGCATTCATACCCAACAGCCAATCACCGATAGCACGCATGGCACCTGCTTCGTAAAGTTTGTTAAAGTCTTCTTGCGGACGTAGGTTGTTGAACCCTTCACGAATGGACTCTTCTGTTAGTGAGGAGATCCACAGACGTTTGACTGGACATTTACATTCAGCTTTTTGCATAACCCATCGTTGGATTAGTTCACCTTCTTGCCCAGCATCCCCGCAATTGATGACTTCATCAGCGTTTTTGATGAGACCTTCAATGATGTGAAATTGTTTGATGGAACCCTCATTCTCGATTAGTTTGATGCCGAATCGTTGTGGAATGATGGGTAGGTCTGCTATCGACCAGCGTTTCCATTGATCATAATATTCGTGAGGTTCTTTTAAGGTACAGAGATGACCAAACACCCATGTGACTTGATAACCGTTACCTTCTATGTAACCATCTCTTTTGTTGTGGGCACCTAGAATGACAGCGATTTCTCTTGCTACGCTTGGTTTCTCTGCTATGCAAACGATCATATTGGTTCGTAATTAGAAGTTAAATGTCTGATTTGTATGGTATTTACAATCAGAGTTTTCCATAGTTTGAATTCCCTGAGAATGATACAATCAAATCGTAATGAATTTCAATCATTCATTTATTGCAAATTTATAAAATCTTTTGTGCTTACCAAAGAGTGTTGATTATTCTTCTGCTTGTTTTTCTAATTGAACACGTATGGAACTTTCAATGTTCTTCAGTGCAACTATTCCTCTTTTTAGTGTTATTGTATCCATCTCTCCTGTGGGTTTTATGACGTATGCATAAACCCATGTGCCAGTCATCATGATTGGTCTTTTTGCAGTTCCTTCCATTTCTTCTTTGAGAGGTAACTGACATTTCATTAAGCTGTCCATGAGAGAAATAGCAGTCGAATCAAAATCCTGTTTGCTGCAATTTAATACTAGATTAGATTCCTTGAAGTTGATTTTTTTGAATTGAAAGTTTAGACTATCTGTGTTTTCTCTGATTTCATATGCAATGTTTCCACCACCTTCTCTGACATAATAAATAGCTTCATATTTTAATGTATCGCTTGGATTGGCAGCACTATCTATTATAGCAGAAGCACTGATATTAGATTTTATCTCGGTTGTCTTTTGTTTCGAACTTTGACAACTGAATGACAATAAAAGGATGATAAGAAGGAGGAAATGTTTGTTCATGTTCTAAAATGCTATTTATAATAATAAGCCCGATAGAAAAAACTATCGGGCTTGTATTTGTAGATCAATTAAATCATATCGTAACTCCTTTTGATGAATGCACTAAGAGCTTCACCCTTTAACAAATTGTTAGAAAGAAGTGTTAGATCAATTAATTGTTTTACTTCAGTACTATTCTTTGAATATTCTTCAAATATTGCTTTTTTGGAGTTGTTGTTGCTTGTAAGTTCATCATCAATCTTTTTGATTTCATCTTTGATAGCTTCTGCCAAATCCGATTCGCTTTTGTCACCTTTCAACTCTCCGCGTTTTTTATTCAATTCGGCAATCTTCTCTATGATTGGAGAAACTTTCGCTTGACATGCTTCATTTTCATTCTTTAGTATTCTTTGAATGAGAGGATGGGCAGTGTTGACAACCATATTATAAGAGTCTGGCATTTCACCATAAAAATTCATACCACCTTGTGTGGCTGCCATCTCTTTCATACGACGCATAAATTCGTTTTGTGTGATAAAGGCAGGCTGACTATTGGCAGAGAGATTTTCAAATGTGACAATGAAACTGTTTTTGTCGTTGCTTGGCAATTGAGCATTAAAGATGGAAGACAAGGCATCTTGATCATTAGCTGATAAATCTACTTTTTGAGTATCTTCTTTTTGAATTATTTTATCAACGACATCAGAATCTACGCGGACGAAACGACTCTTTCCTTCACTTTTTTGTTCTAATTTGCTGATGAAATGAACATCTAATTGACCATCCAATAATAATACGTCATATCCTTTTTCTTTCGCAGCATTGATGTAGGAATATTGTTCCTCTTTGTTTGTTGCATAAAGATAGATGAGATTCTTTTCTTTATCTGTTTGATTAGCTTCAATTAAAGTCTTGTATTCCTCTAAAGTGAAGTATTTGTCATCTACATTTTTAAGTAAGACAAATTTTTCAGCTTTCTCGGCAAATTTCTCATCTGTTAAAATGCCATATTCGATAAAGATTTTTAGATTGTCCCATTTCTCTTCGAAATCCGTACGTTGTTGGTTGAAGATTTCTTGAAGTCTATCAGCCACTTTTTTCGTGATGTGGTTTGAAATTTTCTTAACGTTACTATCGCTTTGAAGGTAACTTCTGGAAACATTTAATGGAATGTCTGGAGAATCGATGACACCATGAAGTAATGTTAGGAACTCAGGTACAATACCCTCTACAGAATCAGTCACGAATACTTGATTGCAGTAAAGTTGTATTTTATTCTTTTGAATTTCAATGTTGTTTTTAATCTTTGGGAAATAAAGAATACCAGTTAAGTTGAATGGGTAGTCAACATTTAAATGAATGTTGAATAATGGATCATCAGCATAAGGGTATAATTCATGATAGAATTTCTTATAATCTTCCTCTTTCAAATCAGCTGGCTTTTGAGTCCATGCTGGATTGGTATTGTTAATGATATTGTCTTCGGCAGTCTCAACTTGTTTACCATCTTTCCATTCAGTTTTCTTACCAAAAGCAACTGGGATGGCTAAGAATTTACAATACTTGTTGAGCAATTCAGAAATTTTATTACTCTCTAAGAATTCTTTATTCTCATCTTCAATGTATAAAACAATATCTGTACCTCTCTCTGCTTTGTCTATTTCCTCGATGGTGTATTCAGGACTACCATCACAACTCCATTTAACAGCTTTAGAACCTTCTTTGTAAGATTTAGTGATGATTTCTACTTTTTTGGAAACCATGAAAGAAGAGTAGAAACCTAATCCGAAGTGACCAATAATGGCATTTGCATCATTCTTGTATTTTTCAAGAAATTCTTCGGCACCAGAGAAAGCTATTTGGTTGATATATTTGTCGATTTCCTCTTCTGTCATTCCGATACCATGATCAGAGATGGTAAGAGTTCCTGCATCTTTGTCTGCTTTTACTTGTACGGTTAGGTCACCCATGTCACCTTTGTATTCATTAACAGAAGCTAATGTTTTGAGCTTTTGAGTGGCATCTACAGCATTGGATACTAGTTCACGAAGGAAAATTTCGTGATCACTATAAAGAAATTTTTTGATGACGGGGAAGATGTTATCGGTCGTTACCCCAATGTTACCTTTTTGCATATCTTTATATTTTATGTTTTATTTTGACGATTTAAAATTTCTCGATTTTATAACCACCAAAATTATATCAAAGAATATGCCATGAAAGAAAAGGTGTCAATTTGTCAGTTTGTGTTGCTTTTTATATGACAATTTGCGGTTTTGCAGAATGGTAGGAGTCCACATTCATCACATTTAGGGTTTCTGGCAGTACATGTATAACGTCCGTGAAGAAGAAGCCAGTGATGAGCTTTCGAGAGTAGGTGGTTAGGAATGTGTTTTCGTAGTTTTAATTCTGTTTCAAGGGGTGTTTTAGAATTGTTTGTGAGACCTAATCGGTTGGCAACACGGAATACGTGTGTGTCGACAGGCATTGCGGCTTGGTGAAATGCAACTGCACAGACTACGTTAGCTGTTTTTCTTCCGACTCCGGGTAACGTCTGTAAAAGATCAATGTCATTAGGAACGATTCCATTGAATTTAGTGACAAGCATTTGAGCCATATCTAACAGATGTTGTGCTTTAGCATTGGGGTAGGAGATACTCTTTATATAATATAAGATTTCTTCAAAGTTGCTGTTGGCCATGTCTTCTGGTGTTGGAAACCTTTTGAATAAGGCTGGAGTGACCATGTTGACGCGTTTGTCTGTGCATTGAGCTGAGAGCATAACAGCGACTAGGGTTTCAAAGGGGTTAGAAAAAATTAACTCACTTTCTGCATCTGGTTTGTTTGTGATAAACCAATTTAATATTGAATTATATCTTTCTTTTATGGTCATAAGGAAGAAGAAAGGGCGAGCAAATAGCCCGCCCCCATATCTGTTATTTTATTCTTTAGAAAGGAAGATCACTTGATGAGTCGCTTGGTTGAGCAGCTGCATTAAATGGTTCCGGTGTTTTTATGCCAGAGGGCATTGCGGGAGAATCGATAGGTGCAACTTGTTGTTGCCCTTGTTGATTGTTGTTTTGTGGAGACATAACGCGCCATGCACGGATGCTGCTGAACCATCTTCCGTTCCATTCACGAGCATCAATATCTACACTTACATTATATTCTTGACCTTCTTGAATAGCAAATTTGTCGATATTATCACCGAAAACGTTGAAAACCATTTTGCGACTATATTGAGATCCTTGTTCATAATATTCAATCACATAGTCTTGTGATTTCCATGGACCTTTTGCACTTTCTCCTGATTGAAGAGGACATACAACGATAATTTTACCTGTTACTTCCATTTTGTTTACATATAATTAGATAGACAAAAGTATAATGTTGCGATGGATGTTGCAAATAAACTTATTAACAAAATGGTATAGCGGTCAGAAGTTTTTTGTCGTTGTGGTTGCTTAATTTTTTGTAAAGATATATCTTTGCGCAAAAAAAATTAAAATCATGATAAAAAAATTAATTTTGTCTATTGCGTGTGGTTGTGTAATTGGTTGCGCAGTAGCACAAGAATCCACGAATACAGTTAAAGGTGAACAGGCCACTTCTGCCTTGTCAACATCTCCGATTGAGTTAAACACAAAAGCAGTCAAGTTTGTCCCTTATGGTTTTATTCGTAATGATTTTTATTATGATTCGAGAGAAAATTTCGAGACTGCGTCTGGTTTGTTTTATATCATTCCGAAAGATGAAAATCTAAATGCATTCGGTGAAGATTTGAATGATATTTCTTCTTCTCGTTTTTTGAGTATTGCTGCTCGTTTGGGATTGAAAGTCTATGCACAGCAACCTATTTTAGGTGCCCAAATGATGGCACAATTAGAAACAGACTTTGCTGGATTTAATGGAAGTACGACAATGTTTCGTATTCGTCAAGCTTTCGCCCGTATGTCATGGAATAAGTTTGATTTGACAGCAGGTCAAACATGGCATCCTATGTTTGGTGATGTCGTTCCTGAAATACAAAGTTTGGCTACGGGAAGTCCTTTCCAACCTTTTAATCGTAGTCCTCAACTTCGTGTTGATTGGAAACCTTCGAATCTTCGTCTATATGTTGCTGGTTTGTATCAATTACAATACACTTCATGGGGACCTAATGGCGGTTCTACCGAATATCAAACGAATAGTAAAGTGCCTGAAGTCTATTTCGGATTGGATTGGAAATATAAAGGCTGGATTGTTGGTGCAGGCGCAGATTTCTTACGTATTCGTCCAAGAGTGAAAGTGGAACAATATGCTAAGACTGATTCCGCCTATACACATTCTGTTGATGAAGCTTTAAATTCATTCTCTTTATGTGCGTTTATGCAGTTTACCACTCCTGATAAGAAATTCTCTGTTAAGGCAAAAACTATATATGGAGAAAACTTATCCCACCTTCTATTGTTGAGCGGATATGGTGTGTCAAACGTCTTGCCTGATGGCTCTTATGAATATACCAATATTAAAAATTCCACTTCCTGGTTGAACCTTGTTTATGGCGATAAATGGCAAGTAGGATTCTTCGCTGGTTATATGAAGAATTTAGGTTCAGACGAAAAATTGTATTCCCCTAATACTACTTACATCTTTGGTTACAATAATTTAGACTATGTTTATCGTTTGTCACCGATGGTTTGTTACAACATAAAACGTTGGTCATTAGGTGTGGAATATGAAATGACTGCTGCGGGTTATGGTACATTGAATTTGGAAACAGGTAGAGTAGAAAACACACATCAAGTTAACAATCATAGAGTTGTTGGTGTTATGATGTTCCATTTTTAATTGATTATTAACACGTATACTTATTCCACAAAAGATATTACTGCTGCTATTCAAACTTTTAATAGTGAAATTGCAACAGGAACAACGGTTCGTTATTTTTGCTTGAAAAAATAAGTAAAAGATATACTATTTTGTGTATATAAAAGTTCTCTTGCGCAATAGGTGTAAGAGAACTTTTTTATATTTGTATAAAAAATAATCGGATGTTTTCGTACAGGGAAAAAATAGGAGATGCAGAGTTGTTCATGACGGACCGTTATGGAGGTGTCAGTAATGACTCGTTTTCATCATTGAATTTAGGATACTATTCGAATGATGATCCAACCCTTGTGATTAAAAATAGGCAACTTGTATGTGATGCATTATCCATTCCTATGTCTCACTTTTTTATTCCCAAAGAAGTACATGGATCAGATATTCAATGGATTGATGCCTCGGTTGTCAAGGCGAATGAGTGTGACTCTAATGATTTAGTGTGTGATGCATTGATTACTACACTACCAAGAGTCTGTGTAGGTGTCACAACGGCTGATTGTGTTCCTGTTTTGATGTATGATCATAATAGTAGAGTGGTGGCTGCTGTTCACGCTGGTTGGAAAGGTGTGGTGAATGAGATTGTACCTAAAACGATTTCTGAAATTAAAAACAAATTGAATATAGGTCCAGAACAGCTAAATGTGAAGATAATGTCCTGTATCTCCTTAGAAAAATTTGAAGTAGGAGATGAAGTGGCAACTCTTTTTGAAAGTAAATTCGAAAATTCATCATATCCTATTGTAGATAGAACACATTATGAAAAACCTCATGTGAATTTACGTCAGGCAGTGAAATGGCAAGCTTTGAGTTGCGGAGTTTTAGAAACGAATATTGAGGTCTCGAAAGAGTGTACGCATTCAGAAGAAAAATATTTCTCTGCGCGGCGAGATGGCTTTTTGTCAGGTCGAATGGTAAGTGGTATTATGAAACTCTAAATTACGAACGATGGATTTTGAGAAGATAATAGAGTATTTTACCCGATGGAAAGAGCAAGGATTGTTGAATGAAAAACAATTGTTGCATGTTCATGCAAATTATACATCACTTGTCATTTTTATTCTGTTAATGTTGTTTGTGCCATTCCTCTTGTCCTTTTTGTTGAAGGAATGGATGTGTATGCTGTTTTCGTTCATTATTGTTTGCTTTATACTTGGTTACATCTTTTGTACCAAGCCATTGAATTGTTTTCTGATGAAGGACGGATTGGAATATCAGACACTTTTATTTAAAAAGAAAAAAAGAATCAGTTTTCTGGATTTGCAATCCGTTTTGATCTATAAAAATGTGATGCAGTTTCAATTTGACAATGATAGTATATCTATCGGTTCTTCATGGATTCATTATAAAGAAATAATACCTTTTGTTAAAGATGCATTTCCGTCCATTTGTACAGAATATGATAATGAAGAAAGTAAAACGAAATACAATGATGAGATAGAGTTTATTCATTCCATTCGAACAGAAACATCCGAATTATTTCAGTTGTATAAGTTGTATTATTTAGTTGTAAAAGATGGAAAATATGAAGAAGAAGGATTAAAATTTCTAAAGGAAATTTTTAGGAATAAATATTTACGTTCTATAGACGAGGCTATTATTTTATTTGAGAATAAGGTTTCCAATTATGATGAAAATAAAACGCCCAATTATCGTGTGATATGCAATTTGATTATAGAATCCAAGAAGATGCGATATGATCAACGATTAGATTTGTTGAATGGATTATTTGAAGTTGCATATAAAGCGAATCGATTATCGAAAGACCGATTGTTGATTTTGCGGGAAATTGCACGGTTCCTTTTAATTAATGAATACGATCGTATTTCATTAGAATATATGTATGGATATGATAAGCTGTTCGATCCCCAATTCAATATGATGGCTGACAAATTAGAAGATGCATATAAGGTATTGGCACTTTCTGAAACGGCATCTAATCAACAGATTAAATCTAATTATCGTTGCTTGGCAAAAAAGTATCATCCAGATAAATTGACAATGTCAAACTCAGAAGAAGAGAAGAGTTATGCAGAGGCAAAATTTAGAGCTATTACAGAAGCTTATGAATTATTGTGCAAAGTTCGTGACATTAAGTAATAGCTATAGAACAAATCTCAAAGTCCGAAGGACAATGGGACGTGAGGGTGATTCAAAATTTTGAAGTATTATTATAACAATTCGATTATGATCTATAGGTCAACGCTTGTTATATCTGTATGTGAAAAACAGAAAATAATGACTTGTTTGACCATAATTTTGGTAAAAATTCTGATGGATGATAAGATTTTAATAGTTGTGTTGAAATGTTACCATCTTCATAAAAAGTTCTCAAAGGAAGACCTACCTCGCCTCTAATGATGTTTTTCAATATGTGTTGAATACCAAATTCCCCATAATTTTAGACCTATACGCCTAATTTTATAATTTCGCATAAAACACTTGCGAAACTTGAGTATTCATCTAAAAAAAACTATCATTCTTTTTGATACATTAATTTTTGCCAAAAAAAAATCAGAGGATTCATGATATAGTATAGGGAAAATGCTATTTTTCAATCCTTTATATCTTATATATCCACTAACCATTAATATGTAATTATCATTTATATCCTTATAAGGATATAGACTTTTTGAAAATAATTTATAATCATATAGTTTTCTTTCATTAATAAACTCAACAGAAAGAAGACTATCTACTAAAGCAATTTCATCTATAGAAAATGTCCTTTTTTGAAGAATATCACTAATATTTTTTTCTTTAAAAAAATATGTAAACAATCTATCATATGCTCGATATATACTAGTAGTATCATAATTATAACATAATATTGTATACACAGTATCATTAACAATACGAGTGTAACCTTCTGGTCCTATTTGTCTATCCTTTATATCTGATATTTTTTTTTCTAAAACAACATCTATTTTAAGTGGTTCATTAGAATAAACAGATAAAAAAGCTATCCAATAAATAAATGTTAAACAAATCCATTTTTTCATTAGAAATCATTTGATATTGGTGAATTAACTTGTATATGTCTTACATTATTATACTTAGTTCTTGTATATTTAATGTCTTTTGATGGAACAAACTCCCCATTCGAAATAGCAGCTTCCGTTTCATATTCTCTAACTGGTAATATTTCGTATGATGGACCAAATGCAGGTTCATGTCCTGGAAATTCTCTTTCCATTGCACTCTCCATTGCATTAGAATCTCCTGATTCTTCTGCGTTAATTAAATCCAAATGCAAATCTAAATGACCCATCTCATGAAACAATCCATTTGCTGGAGAAAGTTTAACTCCATTGTCTGTTTCTATGGCTCCAAGATCATTCCATTCTAGAACTTGCTCTGTTTCAGTGTATGGAAGGACTACACGACTTTCATTAGACTTTTGAATTGTAATATTATAACGTTCTGTGTTACACAATTTTTCTATAACGCCCTTGACTTTTTCACTTTTACCATTGTACAAATAATTAAGTGCAAGTATGGCATTTTTTTCAAATGGTGTTTTCCCCATTTCTATTCTTGTTTTTCCTGGAATATATACAATATTACCAATTTTTATCTTTTCTCCATCCACATCCACCAACCTCACCGGATTCCCCGCACAATACCCATAAGGCGACATTCCCACATACTTCTCAAACAGCGGATCGACGCTCAGCCACATGGCCTCTGATGGGTCGAGATAGCGGGCACCATAGTAGTAGAGACCGGTTTCGGAATCGAGTTCCTTTGCGTTGAAAAGATAAGGTGACTGCCAACCGCCAGACTGCTGCTCCACGAAGATTTCGCCGTAGGGAATGTAGGAGATAACCCGCGAGGAATGCTCGCGTTTTCTTACGGCTTCGCCGTTGTCAGTAACGGGTATTGACATTAGAATTTGTTAATTATATTTCACAAAGTAGTGTATTGTTTGAAAACTTTTACAATGGTTTATATAGAATATTTTCTTTTACTCATTTTTTTTATTTGTCAATCCACTACATACAGGATCAAAACTATTCCATACTCGATTGTTTAGGAAACGTTCTGAATTGTAAAAAAGAAAATTTCTACTAAAAATGACACTGTCATTAGAAATGTTTGAATTTTCCAATATACAAAAAGTCATTCCATTAAACCTTCTTACAATTTTATACTTCCTTTTGCTTTCTTTTAATGAATCTTTTTCAAATATCAATTGTTTTGTTAAACGTTGCACCTTAATTATCTTACTTCCACTTTGTGAATATGTAGTAACACATGAAACATTAAGTATCAATAAGAAAATCATAAAATAACTTGATATCAACTTCATATTACCTAGTAATTAAAAATCCGGGTATAATTTTTTACCATTACCATCACCAATGCGTCTTACGAAATCAGAATTGACCTCAAATATATTTTTCGTTATCACACTTGGTATGACTTCCACATTAGGAACAAAATTGTTTTGACTATTGTTAGAATGATTTTTAGCCACATTTACTGCATCCCACAATTTATTTAAAACATCTTCTGTCTTAGCATTTCCTAAAATTCCCGGAAGATATAATTTACCGTTAAAAGAAAGTTGTGCTCTATATGCATCTACCTCATGATTTACATTATAGTTGGATTTATCCTTATTCAATTGTCCTCTTGCATATTGTCCACAATGACGTAATTCATGAACAATTAGTGCTTTATCCTTCAGAAGTCTATGCCTTAAATATATCACATATCTACCATTTTCATATTCCGTATAATTCTCATTGTTGGAAGATTCGCAAATAGAAAAATTTTCATTGCTTTCTCGCATTGTCGAAATATCTTTCCTTGTAAGTTCAAGATTTCTTATTTTTTCCTTATTTTCTTGAACGTTTTTATTTTTTGCTATTTTTTTGTTTAATTTTTCAATCGTTCTTTGTGCTTTTATGTCAATCTTACTCAACTGTTTATCTTCAAAGCTTCCCTCTTCTACATTTTTTCCATCAGGATCCACCATCTTCACCGGATTCCCCGCACAATACCCATACGGACTCATTCCCACATACTTCTCCCACAGCGGATCCACGCTCAGCCACATGGCCTCTGATGGGTCGAAATAGCGTGCTCCGTAGTAGTAGAGACCTGTTTCGGAATCGAGTTCCTTTGCGTTGAACAAATAAGGTGACTGCCATGCTCCGGACTGCTGCTCCACGAAGATTTCGCCGTATGGAATGTAGGAGATAACCCGCG
>JAKSLB010000028.1 GCA_024401435.1 Paludibacteraceae bacterium
ATTCTATAGAGAATTTAATATTTAATTTAATGTCCAACTTTCGGGGTTCAGTTCAGCATTCGTACATCCCCTTCACATTTACAGGGAAAATCCCTATCACTCCTTTATTATTGTACGACTATAAGTAATGCCATCCGTTAAAATCTCCAAATGATAAATACCTGTTGTTAATGAAGTCATATCGACAGAGGAAGAAGCATCCAATTTCTCGACCATCATTACCAAACGACCCATATTATCAAATACATTCACATCCATGCTTTGTGCATCTTTTACCACTATATTAACAATATCCTGTACTGGGTTTGGATACACCTCCACTGTATTATTCTCCTCGTCATAATAGATATCCTCCTCATCGGTAGTGATACAGTTTGAAGAAGGAGCATAGACTGAACTATTTTTACCTCCAGGAGTTGGTGAATAAACAACACCATTTTCACAATCTCCAAACATTGTCCACTCAGATCCACCATCTGATGTAAGACCCATTGAACGATTAGCTGGCATTGGAATATACTCTGCTGAATTAACATTCTCCACATTATTTTCACAAACCATATTAATGCCCAACATAGCGGAAGAGGTGTTTTGCAACTTAAATCCAACGTGCAAAGGACCACGGAATGGCTTTCCATCTGCCCAGAATACCAAACGGCTTTTTGGTGCCAACTTAGTCTCCTCGTATCCATAAGGAATCATATACTTAGTACTATTAGACATTTTGTCTGTCAAATACATACCTGCCAAATTGATAGTATCAGAGCCCATGTTGTAAACCTCAAACCAATCTGGATAATTACCATACTCATCAGAAGTTCCGCCATTCGCTTTATTAGATGAGCAAATCTCATTGATAACAAGTTCTGGTTGGATGCATTCCGTCTTCTGAACAAAGATAGCCTTAACCTTAGTAGCCTTATCTGCTGTCAAAGTATACACTGGATTAGTGCTAACATAATCTATCACCTGATTAGAACCTGTCAAAGAACTCATGTCACAAACAAATGTTAAGTCACTACTTTGAGCCTCATGTTGGTGAACTTCAACTGCGATTACGTTCTTTCCTTGTTTCCATGCAGATGCTGGAATTAAGAAACTCTTCGTCTCGTTATTGGCATATTGACCACAATATTTAGTTGGAGATACTGGATCACCAGAAATATTAGCACGTTCAATCTCAACACCATTCACGTAGAAGACAAATGCGTCATCATACATAATATCCACATTAACATCCTTCAACGCTGAACAATCCTCTACATCAATAGTAGAACGGAAGAATACTGCAGCATAATGATTTCCTTCCTCACCCGATTCAATAAATGTATCATAGAAAGAAGCCTCTGAAGATTTAGCATATCCCATTTTGCCATGACCTGATTTCCAACTTGAATCATCGAAATCAACTTTTTTCCAATCGCTTGAAGGTCCATCTTGTGAGGTGAAATACTTCCATGTCATATTATTGCTAACAGAAGATACAGCACCATTCAATTGCCATCCTGCAAAATCATATCCAGCAGGTGCAATAGCCTCCAATTTCAACTCTTTATTGGCAAAATACTTACCAGAGAAAGATGATGCAGGAAGCATCTCTCCATTCATCATAATATGTGCGTTTGCATGAGAAGAAGAAACCTTCAATGAAATGGTAGTATCCAATCCATAAAATTCTCTAAGATGATTATATACAATATCAGGTCTTTCTTTAGCAAATGTCATCATTCCATTTGAACTTAAATCTGTATTGAAAGCAGCTTTGTATTCATTATCCACCAAACTAGAGATACTGTCCCATACAGCTGAAACCCTATCATATTGGAATGTAGTACCCAAATGAACAATGAATCTGTTTAAGAATCTCTCTTTAAACGTTGGGTTCTTCATCAAATTCTTGAAGATTGTTACCTCATAACTCTTTTCATTTGCCCAGTTTGTTTTTTCCTCTCCCATACACCATTTAATCATATTTAAGGATGATGTACAATAATTAGGAGAACTACCACCATACAAACCGAAGCCAAAGTCTGTGTCAAACAATACCCAACGGAAACGACCATTTTCATGTTCACGCCACATCTTTGTATTATTACCTGGCCAATCGGTATTGACAATGAATTGTTCAAATATCTCATAATCCAAATACTCATCCATATCAATCATCATTGACGCTTTTGAATAGAAATCGTCACTTTTCTTATCACTACTTTCTAAAAATGAAACCATCTTGTCATAAGCATTCTTGTCACCACACGTACAAACGACGCCATCCTTAGTTGTTATTTCCAACACATCAATATCTTTAGAATCTAATCCATAATTAGACTCGACATATGCTTTATTAGTACGTTCACGAAGTCCCATCAAACCTTTATATTCACCATTGATGTAATAAGCAACAGGTTGATAAGCTTGATAATCAATTTGCATTGGTTTAGCAATCGATTGCATAAATCCATCACGACAACGAACATATTGTGCCTCGTATGCATTTCCACCATTTCTTAATTGAAGTGATTTATACTTGTTTCCAACCTTATCTTCAAAGAAGTCATATTTAAGTTTGGAATTTCCAGAACCCATTCTATTACCAGCCTTGATCTTTAACGATTTTATTCTATTATTATCGCCTCTTGAACAACCTCCCATCACGGCAACTTCAGCCTCATGAGACAACACTTGCTGATCGTTGACGATATATTCAAAATTAACAGGACGTGTCCAATCTTGTAAATAATTAGCTCTACCAAAATCTCTTAGGCAATCAGTCTCTGGCTCTTTTCCATTTGTACCAACGACACAAATACCTATTTGATCATCATAAAAATTCTTTTGATCTGTCACAATAGAAACAATTGGAAGGGTAAAACCACCCACAGCCTCATGTTTACTATCAACAAAGATGAAACTACCTGTCAATATAGAGCTGGAAATCATTCCATCCTTATACGCTCTGGCACGAATCACCTTATTGCCATCTACAGAAATAGAACCTTGATAAACTTTTTTATCCTTAGTAGGTTCTGATCCATCTGTTGTATAATAAATTGTTGCACCCTCTGTCTGCGTAGACAAATATACATTACCACCATGTCTTATTACACCAGGAACGATATCACCACTAAACTTAGGTTGTGCACATCGACCTGTAGACAAACTTGCATAAGCTACACCATTTTTTGCCTTAGGAGTAGGTTCCATATATCCACGACCTTCTAATCCTATTCCATAAGAAACGTAGGTTTGTGTTGCTTTATAGACGAATGAGTCTACTTGAGCACCGGAAGCATCACGAATCACCAAGATTCCACCATCAGAATCCAATTTGATATCGCGTCTGCTATCCATATCAGACCCATCAAAGAAAAATAATTTATATGCGTCACCTGAGATAGTCTTATCTTCAGTTACTTTCCAAGTCCAATCATACTTATACGTTCCATCATCTTGTGACTTGTAATGCACAAACTTGTACCCTTTTAAATTTACGCTACTCGTAGCGTTATTGTAAACCTCAACCCATCCTGGATAATTGTAATTCTCCATATAAGTTGAAACATTGCATGGCATCACCTCATTCACTTTAACATCCGCATTTGCCGATAATCCGAATGACAACATCGCAAATACCATTGCGACCTTTGTCTGATTGAACTGAAATTTTTCCATACGCATTTACTTTTTAAAAACCACACCATTTTAATAAAGACCGTTAAATAATTAAAAAAATTAAACAAACAATACAACAAATTAAATCACCATTTTTTATAAAGAGAAAAGCCCTACCACAGAAAAGTTCCCTTTTCCGCGATTTTCAGCTAATGAATTTGGATTTTTCCCCCTTAAACTCGCTCCTAATTTAGGAATTTTTTTTATTCACCAAAAAAAAATCTAATTTTTTTCATTCAATTCAGTTAATACCAACCATTTTTCGTTAACAAATATCTTTTTAAGATATATAATAATCAATACAGTATAATAATATAGCTATATTTATGTTAATATTTATTAATTTGTAAATTTCTTCTGTTTAATTGCTATACAATCCTATTTCTCAACAATAGTTTTTTTTAACATCTATTAACTCTTTCTGCCTTGTGTTAAGGTGTTTCCTCCATGTTGTACTAACAAAGTACGATTTCTCTTTTCTTTCCTTTGATAGGAAACTGTTAAGATTGTCATAACAATCGTTAAACACCAAATATAAAAAAACGACGCTCTCATTCCGAAAGCATCTGCTATCAGTCCAATCACAAATGGTCCGAAAAGGAAACCAGTTCCACTTATCGTATTCACCATAGCTATTCCCATAGCTGGTGTTACATCTTTTTGTCTGCCTGCCAAACTATATATAATAGGCACTAAACAGGATATTCCGAGCCCTGCTATTAACAAACCGACAAATGCGAAATAATAAGCTTTATTTAATATAATAATGAGAACTCCCAAAGCAGCACAAAAACAGCATACCATTAAAATCGATGATTCACTATGCTTTTTACGAATAGCATCACAAAAAAATCTTCCGAGTGACATAAATGCAGCATAAATAGCCAATCCTAAAGGAGCTAAATATTCTGGAAATTCAACGACCGTATGCATGTAAACAGTACTCCAATTGGAAACGCTTCCCTCTACTACCCTACCACACAATGCAACGAAAGCGAGAAATAATAGCAATCCTTTAGGGAAAAGGATTTTCTTTTTGAATGGCATTTTAAATTCAACAATCGTTTCTTTCAGATAGTATTGTCGAATAAATGCAAATAACGCCAACGAGAAAAGAGAAACCAAGAAATAATGCAATTGGACAGAAACACCTGTAGAAATAAATACCACACTCAAGACAGAACCTGCACACACGCCAACATAAAAAAAGGCATGAAACATAGATATGATAGGTTTTTTATAGGCATTCTCCACTATGATAGAATTACCGTTCATTGCAACGTCCAACATGGAAACAAAAGAGCCATAGAGGAATCCAATAATATAGAGTGCAACAATATTAGGCATTTGAGCTAATAATGGTAACAATAAAATATAGACAAAACCAGCCAATGTCATCTTTTTACTTCCAAAGCGAGCCATCAAGTGAACGCACAAAGGCATTGTGCATAAAGAGCCAATAGACATAGACAAAGGAACACCACTAAGTTGCGTCATTGTCATTCCATAACAAATCTTTAAATCTGGATAACGAGATAATAAAGTCGCAAAAATAAATCCGCATAAAAAATATTGAACTAACAATGCTTCACGTGCATGTTGTTTCGTTTTGGTAATAGAATTCGATTTCATATAACACCGATCTCAAGAACGTCCAAAGTTACGCTAAAAACTTCTATATACAATTCCTTTTTTACATTTTTATAGAAAATCCGTTATATTTGCACAAGTTATAATTTGAATAATATTCGTATGAAAAAAAATTTTATAATTGGTCTCTGTGGACTAACCTTATTCCTCTCTTCATGCGATCAAAAAGAGGGAGTATCATTAACGGAACAAATGAATGCCAAGAGTCAAGAATTGACTGAGATGGCTGAATTAGGTTCTGTAGAATACACCATCACAAAAATCGTTAAGGCAGAAGATGCTGCATGGTATAAAATTGGAGATCGTAAAATTTTGTTCTCATGTAAAGCTCTATTAAAAGCAGGCATTGATTTAAGCAACTTTTCCTCTGCCGATATGGAAATAAACGAAGAGACCAAAAGCATCACTCTCTTCCTTCCTAAGGCAAAACTACTTAGCATAAACATGCCTCCAGAAGATATCAAATTGGCATATGAAAAAGTTTCCATCACACGTGCCAACTTTACGGCTGAAGAACGAACAAACCTACTTAAACAAGGCGAAGAAGATATCATCGCGAGTGTTCCAGAATTAGGCATACTAAACGAAGCAGAGAAAAACGCAACTGATTTTTTCAAAGCAATGCTTTCTCAAATGGGTTTTCAAAATATCATAATCAAATTTAAGCAATGAAAACATTCCTAAAATTCATATTATTCTTAGCCATCATCCTTGGTGCGCTCTATTTTTGCTGGCAATCAGGTCTTTTAGATAAATATCTGAACAAAGACAATGAACTCAAAATAGACAAAACGGAAAATATCATAGAAGAAATCAAAAAGATTTCTGAATTCACCACCACTTGTTTTTACGAAGAACTTGTTCTCAACGAAAAGAAGGCAAGTAAATGGGTAGACAACAAAGCTGGTTCTCTGCTTTCCAAAATAACTGGAAAAGAAAAAAGCGACATTTCAAGTGATGATATTGCTATTATTGCAAAGGGTAAAGTTCGTGCGGGATTTGATTTATCTAACATGTCAGACTCTACTCTTGCCTTCCATGGTGATACCATTGTAATGACACTTCCAAAGGCAGAAATTTTCGATGTCATCATCAATCCTTCCGGATTCGAAATCTATAATGAAGAAGGAACATGGAGCCACGAACAAATCACTGAGATTGAGAACAAAGCGAAAGATAAACTTCAACAAGATGCCATAGAAAGCGGCATACTTGAAAAAGCCGAAACTTCGGGGAAAGCCAAGTTATCAGACCTATTTAAAAGTTTTGGTTATAAAGTGGTAAAATTCAATTGACCACCTATATATAAGCACAAAAAGGGGAGTTTCACAACGTGACACTCCCCTTTCGTTATTCTTAGGCACTACTATTTTCTACAATAATCTATAAAATCATAATCAAAATCATTCTTCTCGTCAGATTTCATCTTTTCCATAGCAACCTCCTGCCATAAATCGTTTTCCAATTCAGGGAAGGTCGTATCTCCATCAATAACCGTATGTACACGTGTCAAATAGACCTTCGAAGCTAATGGTAAAAACTGACGGTAAACTTTACCTCCGCCAATGATAAAAACCTCTTCTTCATTTTGAATAGTTTTTTGAAATGTTTCCAATGAGTCAAAGACCTCAACATTCTCCACATCACCCGATTTCATAGTATGAGAGAGCACAACATTTCGACGATTAGGCAAAGCCTTCCCGATAGAAAGGAAAGTGTTTCTACCCATAACTATGGTATGACCTGTCGTCAGAGCTTTAAAACGTTTCAAATCGCTAGACAAATGCCATAATAAGCGATTGTCTTTACCAATCACGCCATTTTCAGAAACAGCAACTATAATGGATATCTTCATATACTTATGGTAAAAAAAGAAGGCGCACCTTAGTGAGATGCGCCTCCCATCAATTAAATTAAATATTAGATATTATTACTTTCTTCTTTATGATTAGCATAATAAACACGAAGAGGAGTTGAAGTTACCTTAATAAATCCTTTGGCATCTTCAGAAGTCCAACCCTTGTTCATCTCACCATATTCACCAAATTTAGTCTTTACCAAATCATCTTTAGAATCAACACCTACGGTAGAGAATGATAGAGGACGAAGTTCTAATGTAACCTCACCGTTCACATTACGTTGAGAGTTTTCAAGCATAGCCTCAATATCGCGCATAACAGGCTCTAAGTACTGAGATTCATGTAAGAACATACCATACCAGTTAGCGACCTGATCTTTCCAATATTGTTGCCACTTAGACAACGTATATTTTTCCAAGAAACGGTGAGCACCAATAATCAACATTGGAGCAGCAGCCTCAAATCCCACACGACCTTTGATACCGATGATTGTATCACCAACGTGCATATCACGACCGATACCATAAGCAGAACCGATTTTTTCTATTTCTTGAATACACTCGATTTTATCTTCGTAAACCTTTCCATTAACGGAGCAAACCTCACCATTTTTGAAACCAATTTTCAAAAGTTCGCTTCCACTCTCTTTTACTTGTTTCAAATAAGCACTTTCAGGTAAGCCTTGTTTAGAATCCAAAATTTCACCACCGCAGATTGAAGTACCCCAGATACCAACGTTATAAGAGTATTTCAACTTAGTCCAATCAGCGGAGAAACCATTTCTATTCAAATAATCGATTTCGTATTGACGAGTCAACGCCATATCACGAGTAAGCGTAATGATTTCGACACCAGGAGCCATTACCAAGAATGTCATATCGAAACGAACTTGGTCGTTACCAGCACCTGTTGAACCATGGGCGATAGCATCAGCACCTATTTCATTAGCATAACGAGCAATAGCCATACCTTGGAAGATACGCTCAGAAGAAACAGAAATAGGATAAGTACCATTACGAAGAACATTACCATAAACCATGTAACGAAGGCTTTTTTCGTAGTACTCTTTTGTTACATCAAGAGTTACATATTTTACAGCGCCCAACTTGTAAGCATTTTCTTCGTTTTGTTTTAATTGTTCTGCACTAAAACCACCTGTATTAGCACAAGCAGCATATACATCATATCCCTTCTCTTTCGCCAAATACATTACAGTGAATGAAGTATCCAAACCACCACTGAACGCAACGACAACTTTCTTATTAGCCATATCTTTGTTTATTTTAATGGAGTTTTTCTATCATCCTAACAGCGACAAGAAATACTTGAATGACTGATATAGGAAACAGAAAAACTATTTTTTAATTGTAATCACTAAAGGGGACTTCTATAAATTCCCCGATTTTTTTTAACTTTTAAATAAAGATTATTCTTTCATCTTTTGTGTGCTTTTGAATTTTTGTCACCAGCTTGCTGATTTTCACTCAGTCACAGTGTTCGTACTGTTCCTTCTTTTTAAATCATCCATTTGTCTGACAAAATTTCCCAAATCACCACAAAGCAATTTATAGAAATCTCCTAAAGTTAGTAAGACTTATTTAGCCTCTTTAGCCAATTCCTCTTCAGCTCTTTGAACGCAAAGTGGTTCATTTGGATCAAATAGCATTCCTGTACAAATACAATAGCGGCGACCTGTACGTTCCAACACATCGTAGTTGATACAACCTTGGCAACCTTTCCAGAATGATTCATCTTCTGTAAGGTCCGCAAAAGTGACAGGCAAATAACCCAAACGAGTATTTAGCTTCATTACAGCAGCACCTGAAGTAAGACTGAAAATTTTAGCTTCTGGCCAACGTGAACGAGCCAACGTGAAAGTCATATGTTTAATACGACGAGCCAAACCGCGACCTCTGAACTTTTCAGGGACGATTAAGCCAGAAGTGGTAACATATTTCTTGTTTTCCCACGTCTCAATATAACTAAACCCAGCGAATTCATCTCCGCATAGTGCAATCACGGCCTTTCCTTCACGCATCTTTTGTTTTACATACTCAGGATCGCGTTTGGCAATTCCCGTACCACGTACCTTGGCAGCCGCAGCAATCGTCTCCAAGATGGTATCCACATAACTAATATGTCGCTCATCTGCAACATATATTTCAATTTCCTGATCCATAGTTCTTTTTTATGAAATACAGCTGAAATTATCTATTTTATAGTAGGAATGACCCGAGACAAAGCCTCTATCACCTCCTGCTGAGTTAAATCTTCTTTTTTTACAGCAAATATTGTATCATCACCTGCCACTGTACCAATAATAGCATCGCTCGCTTGTTCATCAATTTCAGATGCTAAACTACTTGCATATCCCGGTTTCGTGTGAATAACAACAATATTCGACGAAAAATCCACCGATGTACAAATATTCGCAGACATATATTTCTCCATCGAAACCTTCTCCTCATTTGCAACTACTTGAGTAGGCATTTGATAAACATATTCTCCATACGAGTTGATTGTCTTGAGAACTTTCATCTGTTTCAAATCCCTTGACAACGTCGCTTGTGTAAGAACAAAATCTCTCTCTGCCAATCGATGCAACAACTCCTCCTGACTTCCTACAACAGAAGTGGAGATGATTTCTTGTATCACTGCGAATCTTTTCGACTTATTTTTCACAATCTTTTCCTTTTTTTAATTTCGTATAATGAATTTTTAAAGAATATTTATTCATTATTTTTGCAAAATTATGTATATATTTCCAATATACAAGAAAAAACTGTATAAAAAATTTAAATCATTTCAAAAACATCATTTTATTCCTTACGGAACAGGGTCATAGCCACTTCCACCCCACGGATGACATCTCAACAAACGCTTCAACGTCAACCAGCTTCCTTTAATTACACCGTATTTTTTCAGCGCAATCATTGCATATTCCGAACACGTTGGAGTATATCTGCAAGAAGGTGGTAACATGGGTGAAATACAAGCTTTATAAAACCTTACAGGAAGAAGGAACAAAAAAATCATCAACCTGGAAAACCAATTTCTATTGATATTATCTTCGTTCATTATTTAGCCTCCCCTTCTTGTAAAGATTTTTCCAATTTTGAAAGTAGTTGAATCATCTTTTTTTGCATAAAAACAGATGATTCTATTTTTTGACCTACAAATTGGATGGCTATATGAAGCTGTTTCCCATTTTTATTCAAAAAAGTGAATAAAGGATGTTTATTTATACGATAGGCTTCTCTCATCTGACGCTTCAAATGGTTTCGATCTACCGCATGCTTGAATCTTTTTTTAGAGGCGCTAACTAAACAACGCACTGCCACTTCTTCACCTTCAACTTCGCGATACACTAAACGATAGGGATATAAAAAAACTGAAGATCCTTTTTCGTAAAGTAAATCAACGGTAGTCTCTCCAAACAGATGTTCTTTTTTTGAAAAAGTGTTTCGATTCTGCATAGAATAAAAAACAATGTCAAAAAGCGAACAAATCAACTTTTTGACATGGTATAATTTTATTTTTTCTTATTCATTTCCTTCAAGAACAAATCCAAAGCAGCTGGCATGGATGGCGCTTCTGGTGTAGGAGCCTCAACATTCACTGTCAACCCTGCCTCTTTTGCGACCTTTGCCGTAGTTGAACCTAAGCAACCAATACAAATCTCTCCCTGTTGGAAATCAGGGAAATTCTTATACAAAGATGCGATTCCAGAAGGACTGAAAAATACGAACATGTCATAATTAAAATCAGGCTCTTGTGTAAAATCAGAACTAACTGTCTTATACATTACTGCTTTCGTAAACGTAGCATTTGCTTTCTCCATCAAAGAAATGATATCTTCTTTGTCCGACTCAGCAGCACCTGAATTAATATCATGAACATCGGAAACTGCAACCAAGAATTTTTCGTCCAAATGTTTGATAACACTTGTCATCAAATCCTCTATTTTACCAGTAGCACTAAAAAATACTTTTCTCTTTCTATATTGAATATACGTCTGAAGATAATTAGCAACAGACTGAGAGACACAAAAATATTTCATCGTCTCAGGAATCTTCAAACGCATCTCCTCACATAATCTAAAGAAATGGTCTATTGCAGTTCTCGCAGTAAAAACAACTGCTGTATGATCCAAAATAGAAACCTTTTGCTGACGAAATTCTTTCGCCAATACGGGTTCCACACGAATAAAAGGTTTAAAGTCAATCTTCACACCATATTTTGTTTCTAAATCAAAATATGGTGACTTCTCCACCTTAGGTCTCGGTTGTGATACCAAAATTCGCTTAATCTTCACCATTCTTAAATCTTTCAATTTTAAACAATTAGACTACGCTCATCAATCCCATTACAAGAATTATTGACGGCAAAATTTCTAGCGTGCAAAGATACAAAATCAAATAGAATATTGAGGATATACCTGTAAAAAAAATAGATAAAATCTTAAACAGATATAACAACACTGCAACAATGCAAACACCCAATCCCACATAAAGTGCAATGACTGCTATCATCTCGGGTGCATATGCAGCCACGATATCAACACAAAAAAGAGTCATCGCTAACATTGAAAACAACGACGAACAAGTTCGTTTCAAATTTTTCAAAACATTCTTATCGAAGAAGACATAACACATCAATCGCCCTATCAAAAGTTTAAACGCAATAAATAAGACGATGATTAACAATAACATCAAACTTGACAGAATGAAAGAGTTAGAATGATGATGGAACAAACCCGTAAACACAAAATAACAAAAAATCGTTACAGACAATATGGATAATGAATGTAATAACACTTTCATCTTAGACACATCGCCCATAGAAGCATCGTAAACATCATTTCTACTCTTCGGATAGAAAAAATCTTTAAATTCTTGTGAAAGGACTTTTGAAAACGAAGATGTCACCCATCCATAAAGGAAAAACAGTAACAACATTAAAGGCATAAACCAAACCTGTTGTTGTATCAATGTCTTACGTGGTTCGCCCTCTTTAGAAGGGATAATCGAGGTGAAACTTTTCTCTTTTAGGTTTTCACACACAGTATAACCAGAAGTCTCAGTAAAAGGATACTGTAACTGATACATATCAGCTACAGGCATTTGATAAGTCGAAGAATCGTTACGAGAAAGTATTGCTCCACAATCTGTCGAATCTTTTTCCATTCCACCGACTGCAACACTATCCCTCACGATGCCTTTTATCATATCAAACTGCTGAAACTCGTTTGCCATACAATATGTTATAAACGGAAACAAAAAAGAGGAGAAACAGTTATTTCTCCTCTTTGTATGTCATATTAAAAATTAGCACTGATTTTTTCTGCAAATGCTTTCATCTCCTCTGGAGAATATGATTTCTTCTTCGAAAAATTCAAATCTCCTTCGTTTTGAATAGGAATAAGATGAATATGAACATGCGGAACCTCCAAGCCAAGCACTGCAACAGCCACACGTTTACATGGAACTGATTTTTCAATGGCTAATGCAACCTTCTTAGCAAAAACCATCATATCGCCCAACATCTTATCATCCAAACGGAAAATATAATCTTCTTCCACTTTAGGAACAACTAATGTATGTCCTCCTTGGATTGGATTGATATCTAAAAATGCAAAGAAAGAGTCATTTTCAGCTATCTTATAACAAGGAATTTCACCTTGAATAATTCTTGTGAATATTGTTGCCATAACATGAACGATTAGAACGAAATTTCAACAATTTCAAAAGGTATTTTACCAGCAGGAACAGTCACTTCTACAATCTCTCCTTTTTTCTTTCCCAAAAGGGCTTTGGCAATAGGAGTACTGATAGATAGTTTACCTTCCTTCAAATTTGCTTCGTGTTCAGATACCAAAGTATATGTCATTTCAGCACCATTCTTCGTATTTTTTATTCTTACTTTATTTAGAATTTGTACGACATCCGTATTCAATCGAGAAGAATCAATTATCTTAGCATACAAGATTTTTTCTTTCAACAAAGAAATTTTCCCTTCCAATAATCCTTGTGCTTCCTTCGCTGCATCATACTCAGCATTTTCAGACAAATCACCTTTATCACGAGCCTCTGCAATTTGTTTGGAGATGTTTGGTCTTTCCACCGTCTCCAAATGCTTCAACTCTTCTAACATTTTATTGTAACCTTCTTCTGTTACATAAGATACAGTAGCCATAATATAAAATTTTAGATTTATACACTCTTAAGGGGACATCTATAAGTTCCCCGATTAAACATATATCGATTTGCTTTTCGAAAATTCATAAAATAAATAGAATCCCGGTTTTCAACCAGAACTCTATTTATACTGTTTAACTTAAAAACAAACCTATGACGTTACAAAGGTAACCTTTAAATTTGATTTTCCAAAAAAAAGGCTCTTCAAATTTATCTATCGTACAAGGTTCTTTATTTTAAAATTTTATTATTACTCTATCAATTGCTTATCCTCTCCACATAATCCGACAAGACGGCATGTTCCGATTAAGGATCCTGTGGTCTGAACTTTTAGCATTCCATATTTCGCATTTTCATATTTCGCGCCAGTACCTTCTTGAAAGAAATAACTGTCAGCACCAAAACTGACGTACGATTCCCGTACTTTTTTCCCTTTTGAATAACGCAGGAGAATCTCCCCATCTTTTAAGTCCTCCTCATCATCGGTCGTACGAACAAAAGAAGCAACTCTATCTTTATCAAGTCGCACCACACAATATTTATGTTGCTCATCGTATTCCGATTTTTGTTCACGTTGCCATGCTCCGTTTCTTATGTTGTCACCTATACTGTATCGAAGTTCCATATAATCGCCTTGCATCAAGGACCTAGGATCAACTGGACGAAGCCTCATCAACACAATCTCACCAGAATTCAGTATCCTTTCATTCTTCACTATATTGAAAAAAAAGAATCCCAGCACCAACAATAAGTTGGCTATCATAATATATAGTTTTGTTTTACTCATTTTGATAATTTTTTAAGGAAATAGAATATAGATAAAAAGACAACACCACTTCCCATAAGCAGGTAAGATTTATAAATCAACATAATTTCCAAATTATAGTAGAACACACTCAGTGCAAAAATCAGAAATAAACCACAAATAGCAACACCGAAATAATCTAACACAGTATAAGTAAGCACCAATCCTAACATAGCAATAGCTATATTCGGTGAAATACATGATGCAACACAACCCAAAAGAGTTAAAGCAATGCACCAGATGAAATTCTTTGTGCCTTTCATCTCTCTTGACAATAACTTGTATGCCACTATAAACGTGAACAATGCACAGACAACAGATTCAAATACACCATTACCGACATTTCCAGTTTTAAAAATTGTGTCTATCCTACCCATTATAACAAATATGACAGATGTAAAAGCGTAACCTATCGCTGTCAGCGCCGCACAAAAACGAATGGTGGGAATATAGTGAGTGTATAGATTCTCTTTTCCGAATCGGTTTGCATCATACTTGATTGTTAAGGCATAGACACCCCAAAGCAATATGGCGTAATAAAAGAATATATGATAAAACACTTGGTTTTTTTTATTTATAAGAGTCAGAGGCACAAGGACGAAAATAGCAAGAAGAATGCATTGCCTCATAAAATGATTGCGGCAAAAAAAACATGCTATTGTCAAAATAAGTACGTTAATGATAATAATATTATTAAAGCTCCAAGTATCATTTCCAATTACAAAAATAAAAATATTCGTAAAAACCTGGCCGACAAAGAACAATGGATAGGCAACTGATAGAATTAATTTTTCATTATTTATTATCCTTGTCATAACAATGGATGTGATCATCATACATATTCCAAAGAATTTAGAAGTTTCCTTACTAAACACACATAAAAGAACAAGCATTGTACTCATCGTGATTAATCCACCGAAGAAAAATAACAATTTAAGTGGCCACGTTAGTTTTGTGCCTTCTTCAAAATCATATTTATCAGTTAATTCCATAGTGATCAATTTTTAAATCTTTACTTATTTATCAAGATTTTCTGTTGACATACTTTCTTCATCGGAAACAGATTCCCACTTTTTCTTTTTATCGATGATATGTTTACCTAAAAAGTAAATGGCTACCATGAAAGGAAGTGTAATAAAAACCATAGATTCATAATAGCCTATCATTTTGATGAATAATTTATATACCAGTATGAGTATACCGATGCAAAAAACTGAGTAACCTAATAAATTTTTCTTTTCATAAGAGTAAAAACCTGTTAATCCATATATTGCAATAACAACCAATAGGACTGGACTAACAAATTCTTCTTGAAATATATAAATAGTTACAGCAAGAATAGATAATGTACAAATAAGTAGTGTCATAAACCATTTGGGGGCAATACTCTTGTTCGGAATAAACTTTGGAGCAAATTCAAAGAACACTGTGAAGATGGAGAAAATTATCAAATAATCAAAGAGATTAAATTTGACAGTTGGGATTAAACCGTAAGTCAGTATCACGAGGGACATAAAGAACAACCAAAGGGGATAGAAGTCTGCGACCACCACCCAAACAACGATACAGAGTGACCAACCTAAAAATAGCAAGTAACTATCGGCGCCAGTCTGATAAACCTGTCCATATACTGCTAAAAATGCGCCTACAAGTATGCATAAGGCAAAAATGGTGATATTACGAATCCAATCACGCATCGGAACCTTTACTACCGCAGCAAATGTCGCCAATAGTAAAGCAAGCACGATTCCCATTTTTACGAAACGGTGTAGACCATCCCAATTATAAGCAAAGAAAAAGATGATTCCACTTAAAAGAAATCCAACTCCTAAAACGAGTGCAAGGACTTCAACAAATTTTTGCCACTTTTGATTGTCGGCTCTTTTAATTTGTGGTAACGATTCTATTACTATATCTTGTTCCATCTATTAATACTACAAAGTTTGACACAATCAGTAACCCTAAAAATATAAAATCTTTTTTGTATGTTTTATTTTTTCATCTTTTTCAAAGCATATTTTACCACATTATCAGATTGGTTATATACTTTATAAAAGGCTTCTTCTCCTAAAACAATACGAACAACATACTCCTTCATTCTTCTTTCAATCAATGATTGAGTCTGTTTTAGAACTGGTTTATCTGTCGTTATCTTATTTTGAGTTGCATAATCCATCGCCATCTGACACAATGGTTGTTTATCCAAATAAGCACACAACTCTTTCAAATCCATTTCTGACAAAACAGCTCTATGTTCGTCCACATACTTAAACGCGCACTCATAAATAGAAGCATGTATTTTCACGAAGTAAGGCGTTGCACCCACCGTATCTCTTGGTACAATAAAGTCAGGTGTAACTCCGCCACCACCATACACTACACGACCCTTCTTAGTAAAATACTGAACAGAATCGCCATATGCTTTGACCGTGTCAGAATCAAGTTCTCCACTGACATAACGGTTCAACAACTCTTTTGCATATTCATCTTTATTGTCATATGGTTTCTGAATACAACGACCAGAAGGAATATAATAGCGAGCAATGGTAAGTCTAATCGCAGAACCATCACGAAGATCTATTTGAGTCTGAACCAATCCTTTTCCAAAAGAACGGCGTCCGATAATCATTGCTCTATCATTATCTTGCATAGCACCAGCAAATATTTCACTAGCAGAAGCAGATTCTTCGTCAATCAAGACCACCAGCGAGTCATTTTGGAAATCTCCTCTACCATCCGCTCTGCACTCTTTTCTACTTTGAGCCTTTCCTTCCGTATAAACAATCATATCATTTCTATGCAAGAACTCATTGATCATAGCAATTGCAGTATCCAAAAATCCGCCTGAATTCTCTCGTAAATCAACCATGTATGAATGAGCACCTTGGTTTCTCAAAGAATACAAGGAGTCTCTAAACTCTGAGTAAGTACCATGACCGAACTTGTTCACTTTAACATAACCAATTCCCTCGTCAATCATATAAGATGCATCCACACTATTTGTTGGAACATCACCGCGAACAATCGTAAAATGAAGAAGTTCATCAATGCCCGTTCGCTTGATACCGACCTTGACTTTAGAACCCTTCTTTCCACGTAGTTTTTTCACCACTTTGTCTGTCGAAATTTCTTTTCCCACAAAAGCTGTGTCATTCACCTCCACAATACGATCACCTGGATGAATACCCAATTTTTCTGATGGTCCACCACGAACAACCGAGACAATCATAATAGTATCTCGTTGAATATTGAACTGCACACCAATACCCGAAAAACTTTTACTCAATCCATCATTAACAATTTGAAGTTCATCCGCTGGGATATAAGCAGAATGGGGATCCAAATCAGACAATATCTGAGACATTGCCTTTTCTGTTATTTGGTTTTTATCTACCGAATCAACATACTGTAGATCTATCATATTCAACAACATATCGATTTTTCCGTCGGAAGATAATGAATAAGTTGTATACTCTTCATCATCTAATGTATTCTTCCTAGCATTCTCCGATAAAATGTTGCCTATCCACACACCCACTATCGCCGTGGCAGCAAACGCCATCGGCATTAAAATTTTTCTCATCCTTCTATATCTTCTAAAAATTCCACTTCAATTCCAGCTTTTTCCAATAGATCCACACCATCCATGATTCGATACTTCTCTCCATAAACCACCCTTGTAATTCCCGATTGAATAATCAGTTTAGCGCATTCTATACAAGGAGAGGCTGTAACATACAACGTAGCCCCTTCACTACTATTATACGAGCGAGCCACTTTTGTGATAGCATTCGCTTCTGCGTGAAGGACATAAGGTTTTGTCACATTATTTTCATCCTCACATACGTTTTCGAAACCAGAAGGAGTACCATTATATCCATCAGAAATAATCATTTTATTTTTAACGATTAATGCCCCAACTTTTCGTCTCTCGCAATAGGAATTTTCTGCCCAAATACGAGCCATACGCATGTATCGAACATCAAACTGTCTTCGTTTTTCGTTATTCTCTTTCATCCAGGACCTTATTTGAAAAAAACTGCACAAAAATAAAAAAAAAAGGCGAAACATAATGATTCACCTTTCTTTTTCTCATCTCTTCAAGAAGATTACTTACGAAGACCTAACTCTTTGATGATAGAACGATATCTTTCGATATCTTGTTCTTTTAAGTAATCAAGCATACGACGACGCTTTCCTACTAACATCTTTAATGATCTTTGTGTTCCATAATCATTCTTATTTGACTTCATGTGTTCAGTCAAATGGTCAATACGGTATGAAAATAGCGCTATCTGAGACTCAGCTGATCCAGTATCGGTATTAGACTTTCCGTATTTTCCGAAGATCTCTTGCTTTTTTGCAGAATCTAAATACATAATTTTGAATTTTTTAATTAAAACGAGTGCAAATTTATCACATATTTTTGAATTTACAACATTTCGGGTCAAATAAAATTTACAAATATTTTTCCACTCTTCGCATTTTCTTTAAATTTGCAACGAATTTGCAAATGAAGGATTTACGATCAGAAAAATCCTTAAACATATAGTATATGCTAATTAGAATTTATCCAGAAAACCCTAATCAAAGGGAAATCGACAAAGTGGTGCAATTTCTTCGCGACGGCGGACTCATAGTTTATCCAACTGACACAATCTATGGATTGGGATGTGACATTTTCAACACGAAAGCTGTAGAAAAAATATGTCGATACAAAAACATAGACATCAGGAAAGCCAATCTTTCCTTTATATGTTATGATTTAAGTAACATTAGCGAATATGCCAAGGTAGATAATGACACATTCAAACTGATGAAAAAAAACCTGCCAGGTCCTTTCACTTTTATTCTAAATGGCAATAACAACCTACCTAAATTATTTAGGAACAAAAAGACCGTTGGTATAAGAATTCCCGACAACAACATCATCCGAGAGTTAGTCAAAGGGTTAGGAAACCCCATTCTTTCGACCTCAGTTCGTGACGATGAAGATGAGATTCAAGAATACTTCACCGACCCCGAATTGATTCATGAACGATATGAAAACATTGCCGACGTCGTCATCAATGGCGGATATGGTTCGTTAGATCCTTCTACTATTGTCGATTGCACTGGCGACGAACCTATCATCGTTCGTCAAGGGAAAGGCGAACTTATTTGGTAAATCACTATTAACTAACTTCTAATTCCTAATCTTATCAACCGTGTGGGTCCTATTAGCATTAATGTCCGCCGTATTACTCGGCATATATGATGTATTCAAAAAGATATCTTTAAAAGAGAATGCGGTCATTCCCGTTTTAACATTTTCCATACTCATCTCAGCTGGATTATTTCTCATACCTCTAGTTGCCTCAACGTATGCACCAGAAAGTATGCAAGCAATTCGTTTCTATGTGCCGAAAGTGAATTTAGAAACACATTTATATATTCTTCTGAAATCATTCATCGTACTAGGTTCTTGGATTTCAGCCTATTTCGGAATGAAAAACATACCCATCACCATCTATTCTCCCATCAGGGCCACACAACCCGTGTGGACTGTTATTGGAGCCTTCTTTATTTTTTCGGAAAGGCTAACGCCCATGCAAACAATAGGAGTTGTTATCACGATTACCTTTTTCTATCTGTTTTCTCTTGCCGGACTAAAAGAAGGCATTTCATGGAAAAAGAACAAATGGATATGGCTCATCGTTCTCGCCACGTTATTAGGTTCTGCCAGTGGCTTGTATGACAAACATCTGATGCATGAATTTGATCGTGTAGCCGTACAAGTATATAGCACGCTTTACCAAGCCATCATAATGTTAATTGTGCTCTTTACTTTATGGTATCCTAACAGAAAAAGTACCACACCCTTTCAATGGAGATGGAGTATCATAGGCATATCTCTGTTCTTGATGATTGCAGATTATGTCTATTATTGGTCACTTTCATCCGAAGGATCACTAATTTCCATTGTTTCCACCATACGCAGATCTGGAGCCGTCGTTCCTTTCTTATTTGGCGCACTTTTCTTAAAAGAAAAAAATCTAAAGATGAAAGGTGTTCTCCTTTGTGGAATTTTAGTAGGTGTAATTTTACTAACTTTTGGAGCAATGCGAGGTTAATCTGCTCCACTCAATTCTTTTTTTTTATACCTTTGCCAAAAAGGATTTTCTAAGTATGAAACAGCTAATATTCTGTATAAGCTTCATTGGAATTGCATTTGGATCTTTATTTAATTGCGATGCACAATCTTTGGAAGACTATTTCATCACCGGTATGAAAAGTCAGTTACAATTGAATCAAGAAACGCGAAGTGCACTTTTGAATGGATATCGAACGAACAAAGAGACTACCCTTCAAATGAAAAATGGTAGTAAAGCCTCCATATTAGAATATAAAGAGAATGACTATCTAAAAATCAAAACTTCCGATCAAGGATACTTCTCGATTAAACGTTGGTTCATTAACAATCAAACAATATTTGGTCTTAGTTGGTGGGTATGCAGTGCCCAATGTGATGGCATTGTCAAATTTGTCAAACCCAATTCCATACAACAACCCAAACAAATGCCTAAAATCACATTAGCTGATTTTGTCAATGCCGACTCTTTGAAAAAAGACAATCTAACGATTGACGATTTTGTCAATAAATTTGAGATGGATCTTATTCATTATGAATTCACTAAAAGTGATACCATTTGGGTTATCAACAACACTCCTGAGTTCTTAGACAAACTAAGACAAGTGAAATACAATAAATATTGGAAAGGGAATGCTATTCCCTTCGTTCAAAAAGAAGGTGAATTCATACGATGTGAAATTACCACAAAACCGACCGAAAAAAAATAAAGGACAAAATGGAAAATAAAGGAAGAACTGAAATCTCCACATTAGGAGAATTTGGACTGATTAAACATTTAACAGAACAATTTGAATTAAAGAATGAATCCTCTATAAAAGGTGTAGGCGATGATGCTGCCATACTTGATTACAAAGACAAGCAAGTATTAGTAACCACCGATTTACTTTTGGAAGGTGTTCATTTCGATTTAACCTATTGTCCTCTTATGCATTTAGGATACAAATCTGCCATTGTTAATTTTTCAGATATCTATGCGATGAATGGGCAACCTAAACAAATCACTGTTTCCTTAGGTATATCTAAACGTTTCTGCATAGAAGATTTGGAAGAACTATATGCTGGAATTCGTCTTGCATGCAAACAATATGGCGTGGATATGGTGGGGGGTGACACATCTGCATCTCTTACAGGGTTAGCTATTAGCATCACCTGTATCGGAGAAGGAGAAAAAGGGAAAGTAGTCTGCAGGAACACGGCTAAAAACACTGATTTATTCTGTGTGTCAGGAGATCTCGGGGCAGCTTATATGGGACTATTGTTACTTGAACGTGAAAAAAACATATTCAAGGGAGATGAGAATGCTCAACCAGATTTCGCAGGGAAAGAATATATTATTGAGCGTCAACTAAAGCCAGAAGCCAGGAAAGACATTATCGAGCTATTAGCCAAAAATAATATTGTACCAACTGCCATGATGGATGTTTCCGATGGTCTATCCTCGGAATTATTACACATTTGTAAACAAAGTGGCTTAGGATGTCGTGTTTATGAAGACCGCATACCTATCGACTATCAAACGGCAGTGATGGCAGAAGAATTTAATATGAATCTAACAACAGCCGCTCTTAACGGAGGTGAAGATTATGAACTTTTATTTACAGTTCCATTATCTGCCAATGACATTGTACAAAACATTCCTGGCATTAAAGTGATTGGCCATACTACAGACGAATCTCTCGGTTGCCGTCTAATCACTCGTCAGGGAGATGAGATAGAATTAAAAGCGCAAGGATGGAATTCCTTAAAATGAGTTCTATAAATTCACCGCTTGAAACTAAAATACAACCCAATGGGCGATATAAACTTTTCAAGATTTTTGAAATCAATTTATAGAACCCGCCTTAAAATAAACGGTACTATTTTCCGTTTTAAATACTGATAACAATACCAATAGAAATATGCGTTACAGACATTTGATCTTTATACTGCTTCCCTTTCTGCTGTTCTCTAGCTGTTCTATCAAGCAAAAGCTAAAGAAAGCGGATAAAAAATATGAGGTCGGCGAATACTACAATGCCGCATCCATGTATAATAAAATATACCCTAAAGTGAAGGTTAAAGACCGTCAGAACAAAGCATATTCAGCATTTCGATTAGGGGAATGTTATAGTCTTATCAACGAAAATGAAAAAGCAGAAAGAGCACTTTCCAATGCAGTTCGTTACAACTACAAAGACTCCATAGCATTTCTTTATTATGCAGAAGCATTAAGGAAAAACAAGAAAGACAAAGAGGCTATCGTTCAATACGATATATACCTACAAAATCATCCTGATGATATACGTGCCATCAATGGCAAACAATCTGCCATAGATGCAGCTGAATGGAGAGAACATCCAACACGTTACATTGTATCAAAAGCCACATTCTTTGCTTCGAAAAAAACTGAGTTTTCTCCATCTTTCCCTGGAGGGGATCCAGATGTTGTCTATTTCAATTCAACCCGCGAAAACAAAGAAATTGGCGGTAGCAATAGTAAAATCACTGGAGTACGAAACAATGATATCTATATGGCTAGACGCAATTCATTGGGAGAATGGGACAATTTGGAGGCTTTAGAAGGAGATATCAACACAGACCTTGATGAAGGAACCGTCTCTTTTTCTGCAGATGGAAAAACGATGTACTTCACACGATGCTATGTGGAAAAAGGTCAGAATCGCGGTGCACAAATATGCACTGTATCCCGTTCCGGTGGTAAGTGGGGCAAAGTCACAGAAATCAAATTATCAGAAGATAGTTCTGTCACTTTTGCACATCCAACCATCTCTCCAGATGACAAATATCTATATTTCGTATCCGATCTTCCTGGAGGTTTTGGTGGTAAAGATATTTGGAGAAGTGAAAAGAATGGAGCTCAATACGGAGCACCCGTTAATCTAGGACCAACCATCAACACACCCGGCGATGAGATGTTCCCTTATATGAGAGAAGACGGAACGCTTTACTTCTCATCCAACGGACACCCAGGCTTTGGCGGTTTAGACATATTCTATGCGAAAGAAATCGATACAGAAGAGTGGGAAGTTACAAATATGATGTATCCAATCAACTCCAATGGAGATGATTTTGGTATCAGTTTCATTACAGGATTGGAAAAAGGTATGTTTTCTTCTAACCGTGGTGAGAAAAAAGGATATGACAAGATATATGAATTTGAATTACCTGCCATAGAATATCTGATCGACGGAAAAGTAACAGATATGAGTGGAGAGGCTCTCAGCGATGCTACTATACGTATTGTTGGAGATGATGGAACCAATATGAAACTCCACACCAAGAAAGATGGTTCTTTCAAAATATCACTTAACAAAAATGTACGTTACGTATTACTAGGCAATTGCAGAGGATACTTAAATCAAAAAGAGGAAGCAGTCACATTGGATTTGGAAGATTCCAAGACATTCCCTATACATTTCAATTTAGCATCTTTAAGCAAGCCTGTCGGATTGGACAATATCTTCTTCGAATTTGGTAAAGCGACACTAACACCGGAATCATCCACCGCACTTGACAAACTAGTTAAGATTCTAAATGACAACCCCAATATCACGATTGAAATCGGAGCCCATACAGACCGCGTTGGATCGGCAGAAGGTAACTTACAATTATCTGGTAAAAGAGCACAATCAGTTGTAGATTACCTAATAAAAAAAGGTATTGAAGCAGAACGTCTAACAGCAAAAGGGTATGGTAAAACGCAACCTGTCACTGTCGATAAAAACATCCAAAAGAAGTACTCTTTCTTAAAAGTAGGAGATGTCTTAGACGAAGAATACATCAACTCGCTCATTAGTGACGAGCAAAAGGAGATTGCCGATTCTATTAATCGACGCACAGAGTTTAGAGTACTTAAAACAACCTATAAAATGTACTAGTTTATGGCTAAAATTAAAGACTATAAAAGCGCAATGGCTGAATTGGAAGAAATTCTATCTCAATTAGAAGCCAACGAATTAGAGATTGATGAACTTACCACAAAGGCCAAACGAGCGACAGAACTCATCAAATTTTGTAAAGATAAACTTTACAAAACAACAGAAGAAGTGAATTCTATCTTAGAAGAAAAATAACGGTGTATCAAAATGAACTGAGCCCCGAAAGTTATTTGTCTAACCTTCGGGGCTCAATTTATTTTTCAAAATCATTCTGCCTGGTCAGTAGTCACATTCACATTTCCTTTATATTCCAAGAATGGATTATACATCATTAGCGCATGATTTTCTGTGATGTATTCTTCGTCTACCACATCTCCCTTATAATCGATCACCTCTCGATAAAGAGCATTGTGTCTACTATATCCACCCCACATTTCTCCCTTTAAAATATGATCTTTCTCTATCACATGATAAGTGTATGTTGGTTTCTGAGATGCTTTCCATTCGCCTTCCAAATGGGTTTCACCCACTTTAACAGAAAGGACAAAATCCATATCTGTATCGTTTCGAATCATTAAATCACGATACGGGTACACACATGTAGCACCACTACCAAAAGGTTGCGTACGATTACTATCAGGAAATACATCATAAGAATGTCTGTAACGTTCAACAACTGTTAACGGCGTATGTAATGTCATCCAAAATATCAAATTAGACAATTGACACAAGCCACCTCCAACACCAGGATGGAAAGTACCACAAAACAAGACAATACCTTCTAAATAACCTTTTTTTCGAGTAGGTTCACCTATTAATTTCCAATAACTGAATGTCTCACCTGGATGAATCACAACCCCATCTACTTTAGCAGATGCGATTTTCAAATTCGTCACCTTATTGTACTGATATTGCATATCCACATCTTTCAAACTTCGCAATAAAGGAGTTTGATGAGTAAACACACTATACATTTTAACAGGGGAAGGACTATCTTGCTTTTTTGCGAATTTCAATCCTCCAAAATACCAGTAACAGTAACGTGCCAATCTATAATAAATTTTCCCTAACGCCAATCGAAGTTTACTTCGTTTTTGCGGACGTAAATCATTCTCTTTATTATTCATAAACTCTTCATTAACATTAACTTAAAACATTTCAACCAATTGATTATTTAACAATTAGCCAAAAAATTCTATCTTTATCAAGACAAGAATAAAACGTGAAAACTTTTTTTGATAAGTTTAACAAACGTAAAAGTAAAGTTTTTTTGTCAGACAAACGATTATTTACAACTAATTTGCATGTTTTTTTCATTAAAAAAATCAGGATTGAAAGCAGACGGATTTTTCTTTTAACTGAAAACGAACATTTATGCAATATACAGAAGTAATTGAATCTCACATGATAAGGTTCTGAGAAATTGATAAAGTCCGAGGAATATCTTCACACATTTCTGCAAACGCAAATAGCAAGAATTTCGTTTTGTTAAAATGGTAATTTTGAGCAAAATATATAGTCCAACCAATCAAAAAACGCTGTTTTTGCAAGTCACAAGCAGAATTCAGAAGGATTTTTCGTTCTATCCTTTGGGAATCTCAAGTAAATTATGCAATTTTACATCCAAAATTTACGGCTGTAAAATTTACAACGATAAAATTAAATGAAAAAATTTTATGATAGAAAGCGCGAAATGACCGAGCTCTGGGAATTGCAGCATCAGGCATACAGCGATTACTCACGGTTCATTGTGCTTACAGGCAGAAGGCGTGTGGGTAAGACAAGTCTTGTATATAAGTTGATGAGCGAGACACAGGAAGAAGCTCCTGGTCTCTACTTCTTCGTTGGCAGAAAGACAGAAACTATCTTGGTCAGAACCTTCGTGCAGGAGGTTCGCGAAAAGCTCGATGAGTTTATTCCAGAAGGAATGAGCACTTTCCGTGAATTATTCCAGATGATGTTGGAGATTGGCAAGCGCAAGAGGTTTACTCTTTTTATTGATGAGTTCCAAGAGTTTGACAACATCAACCCTGGCATTTTCAGCGATATGCAGGAGTTGTGGGACAAATACAAGAAACAGACGAATGTTTGCCTGATTGTTTCAGGTTCCATCTTCCGTATGATGGAGAAGATCTTCAAAGATGAAGAGCAGCCACTTTTCGGTCGTGATGACTGCACCATCAAACTGAAGCCTTTCAGCACAGAAACTATAAAGGAGATTCTGAGTGATCACAAGGCTGACTATACCTCAGAAGACCTGCTGGCTCTGTGGACGATCACTGGTGGCGTAGCCCGTTACATAGAGTTGCTGATGAACAACGGCTGTACGAACGTCAAGAAGATGATTCACTACGTTTGTTCAAGTGGCGACAGCTACTTTGTAGATGAAGGCAAGAAGATACTCATCCAGGAGTTCGGCAAGCAGTATGGCACCTATTTCAGCATCCTCGATCAGATAGCACATGGCGATGTTACCCAAAGCGAGATTGAAGGTGCGTTAGGTATGAAGAGCTTAGGCGGTCAGATGAAAATTCTTGAAGAGAAATACGGTATCATCAAGAAGAAACGTCCTATTGGTGCCAAAGAGGGCAGCCAGACGGTTCGTTATGAGATACAAGACAACTTCTTCCGCTTCTGGTTCCGCTACATACACAGATACTCACCTCTCATTGAGTTGCAGAATATGCCTGCACTGGAAAACATCATAGCCAATGACTACACTACGTTCTCTGGTATTGCTTTGGAACGCTGGTTCCGTCAGAAGATGATGGAGAGCTGCAGATACAAGCAGATTGGCGGTTGGTGGCAAACCAATGGTGTAAACTCCAGAGGCAATAATGATGACTTTGAAATAGACATCGTAACCGAGACTCTTGAAGGTGAGGTGGAAGCATACGAGGTAAAGCGGAATCCTCAGAAGTACTCCCCTGCCCGACTCGATGAGAAGGTCACAGAAATGAAGCGACGTATATTCAGAGGCAAAGAAGTCTCAAAGGCTTGCTTATCAATGGAGGACATGTAACCCGCCAACCCAAAATTACCACAAAACAATTTATAGAAATCCTCTAAAATGAAGCACAAAATATTCTTTATCAATATCATCCTACTATTTATTTTTGTAATCGATGCATACTCTCGTTCTCTTGTTATAAACGAAGTAGCAACCTCCAATCGTTCATTTTGGATGGATGATTTAAAAGAATTTCCTTCTTCTTGGGTTGAAATATATAATCCAACTGATTCCACGATTTGTTTGAAAGGTTATGCTTTAGGTAAGAATGAAGATTATAGTTTAGCCTATAAAATTTCAGACTCGTTGACCATTCATTCTAATGACTATTTAGTTTTTTCATGTGATAAAAAAAACAAAGGAGTTCATACAAGTTTTAAGATATCCCCCAAAGACACGTCAACTATTTATTTGTTTGACACAAAAGGAGAAATAATAGACAAAATGATGATTCCCCCATTACCCTATAAAGATGTAACATATGGTAGGGTTTCAAAATCAAACAAAACGAACTTCTTGTTGCATGCCACTCCCAAAGCATACAATGACACGAAAGTTGTTAAGAAACGATTATCTTCCCCAAAAATATCTGTAGAAGGAGGTCTTTATAATCAATCATTTTATATAAAAATAATACCATCTTCCATAGAAAAATTTGCGGTGGTACATTACACATTAGATGGTAGTGAACCAACAGAACAATCTGCTATTTTTAATGATTCTATATTCATTGCATCAAATACTATTTTACGCCTCAGAGCATTTGCAAATGGATCTTTACCTTCTACGATAAAAACACATTCTTATATTTTTCATGACAAAGATGTCACCTTACCTGTTGTTTCCATTGTTACCGACTCTTTATGGCTATATGACACAGAGCAAGGTATTATGGGAAGTTTACCAAACATGAAGAAAAAATGGAAAAGACCTGCTAATTTTGAATATTTCCCCTATAAAGATTCTTCTACCGTTATTAACCAAATTGTTCAACTGAAAGTTGGAGGAATGACTTCCTATAAATTGAATCCGATTAAACCTTTAATTCTATCAGCTGATAAACGAATTGGTAAAAGTACATTAGACTATCCTTTTTGGAAAAAAGAAAAGCCGAACGTTCAGAGTTGTGAATCTATTTTTTTAAGAAGTTCGGGACAAGATTGTATGTATTCTTATGTTCGAGATGTCCTCAGTCAACTTACCTTTTCTCGTTATGTGAATGTTGGTTATCAAGCCTATCAGCCTGTTATTTTATATCTAAATGGTGTTTATAAGGGTCTCATTAATTTGAGAGAGAGAGCCAATGAAGATTTCATGTCTTCTAATTATGGTATAAAAAAGGTAGATGTTGTCAAGAATTGGACTATTTTATTACATGGAGATTTAGTTGAATTTAACAAATTAGAAAAATTATATACAGATTCTACCACAACATTGGCTACGTTAGATTCAATTGTAGACATAGAAAATTTCCTAAATATGATGATATTGTCTTATATACATCAAAATACAGATTATGCAACCAATAATGTAGAATGGAAAGAGCGAAACAATCCGAAAGCGAAATGGCATTTTATTGCAAAAGATTTAGATGCAAGTTGGGGTTGGAATCGTTTCAGGAATAGTAAGCAATCATACAAAGATCCTTTTTTGAATGATTTATTAAAGGTTGAGCCCTATGATGAGTATTGGGATGGTGCTGGTTATACAACAGCATTGTTTCGTAAATTAATGACTTTCCCATCTGTAAGAGATGAATTTATCGATCGTACAATAATTTATTTAGGTGATTTTATGGATATAAATAATATATGCTTAACATTTGACAGCATTCAGTCCATCATAGATTCGGAGCTATTATCAAACCAAACTCTCTATCACGATTATTATGGTTCGAATTTTAATTGGGCGCAAGAAAAAGGAAATATGATAAACTGGATGTATAATCGTATGGACTATATCCCAGAAGATTTAAAACTTTTTTTCCATCTAAGTGATACTTATCGATTGAAAATAACCACAGATGTCCCTATAGTTATCAATAACATTCCGCTTTATTATTCTGGTTTTAATGGGAAATACTACAAAGATCGAACCTTAACAATAAAAACCAAGGATAAGCACCAAGGAAGATGGGTCATTCAAAAAGTAAATAATGGTGTCGTTCAAAAAGAAATAGTCACAACAGAATCACTACAATTCACCAATAGAGATGATAGTCAATCGGTGACGATAATTTACGAAAGAAAACCGTAAAAACAAGTGTCATCGATGATTCTTCAAAATTAATAGAATTAGTATTCGAAACAGATATTATCAACCCATAAAGTGTTTCCTACTGTTCCAATAAAAGCGCCATGATTACCCGCAGTAACCATTACGAAAACATGCGTAGGAGTGTCACTTTCACTACCCCATCCTTCTTCTTGAACAGGGACCACTTTTCCCTTGCTATTTTTAGCACGATAACGGCTATTTAATTGCATATAGTCTTTATAGTAAGGATCTTTTGAGATATCTCCATAATGAATTTCCATGCGTTGAGCATTTTTCCATTCCAACTCATCATGAGTTAACTGAGTACGCATCGTGCCAATACGTAATGCATGAATATTTCCCTCTGCGTCTTCCCATCGTTTTTGTAAATAGACCAATATTTCAGCCCTATCTTGCACACCATCAATTTTCTTAGAACTGACGCCAGAATATTTCATTACATAATTATTGCTAGATATTTTGCATTTATAATCCAAAACAAGAGCCTTGGGTTTCTTCGTAAACGGAATACCAAAATTAATATTACTATAAGGATCATCAGCAGATTTAATCGGTTCTATTGTTTCGCCTGTAAACAAACTTCCAGAAACTAAAACAGAGACATTAATAAGACCGAGCACTTTCACCTTTTCAATTTTAGTATCCAATCTTACACACTTTCCATTACCCCTCTCTTCTGGTTCACACGAGCAACTTGCCTTAACTATTCCTGCCACTCTCGCATAAGCATTAGAAGAAGACCAGAAAGTCTTTTTCCCATAAGGATAGGGAGCCAATTTATCTGTTGTAATATGTTCTTCTGGGCCTAAGACATAAATCGTTTTCATTGCGCCACCAATAATAGCCGACTCTTTTACATCTCGAGAAGTCCATGATTCAAAATCGCCAAATTTGATTGGAGCCAATTGTGCAGACACAAGTGAAACGAATGAAAAAAAACACAATAAAATTACCAGTCTCTTCATATAAATTCTTTTCAAGAAGTATTTCTATTCAAATTCCCAACATAGGGGACTTCTATAAATTCCCCGATTTTAAAAAGGAGTTATCGCCACCTAACTGCTTGACAACATACTCTTTTAGGGGTTACAAAGATATACTATTTTTACCAATTCCCACATTTTAGCAGAAGTGTATTGCATGCATTACTCACCAATCCAACACATATCGTTCTTGTCCTATCTGCCATTTTGTACTATCCATATCCCCACGAAGAACCTCTAATGTATGATGATAGGCTCTATTGATATTCACGGTATCCTTTCTTCTCAATTGAATCGACATTTGCTCTGGATGATCATGAGCTTTAATCACTGGCAAAACACCAATATGATCCTTTCGCCAATAAGAATAGGTAGGTATAACAGAAACACCACCGATAAATGTACTATCTTTTTCCTTTCTAACAATGACCTCTAAAATGGCACCTATATCCTTATACGTTTCCTCTTTGGAAACCTGTCCGGAAACAAAATTCCCCAACGAATAAGCCACCAAGCATTTTCGTAAAGAATCCGAAGTAGTTTTCACGTCCAATTTTTGTAAGATATGAGGATGGCTCATCAATATTAAATCAGAACCTGCCATATACAAAGAATCTGCCACTTTTTGCTGATATCGGTTAGGTCGCTTTTGATACTCCGTTCCACAATGCACATAAGTAACCACAAAATCGGCTCCCGCTTTTCTTAATCGTCTTACTTCCTCACACATCTCACTAATTTTCAATGTGTCATAATTGACAAACTCATTCACCAAATAGGGTTTGTCTTTCGGTTTTCTTATACCATTTAAACTATAGGTATATCCAGAAAAACCTATTTTAATTCCGTTTTTTTCTATTAAACAAAGTTCATTCCTATCTGCCGAATCACGAGCAGTGCCCACATGTTTAATTTTCAATGAATCTAATAAATCAAGTGTGGAAATCACCCCTTCCGGATAAGAATCCAACGTATGATTATTAGCCGTAGTTAGAATATCAAATCCTGCTGATGCCAACGCTTCTCCGAAGCTATTGGGCGAATTAAAATAAGGGAATGAAGCATATCCACAAACATTATCATTTCTTCCTTTATTCTTTCCAGCAAAAACAGTTTCCAAATTGCCTACCAAAAGATCTGCCTCATCCAAATAAGGTTGTACTTGTTTAAATACAGGTGAAAAATCAAATGAATCTGTATCCTTGCGACGTGCCTTCATGATTTGATAATCGTGAACCATCAAATCACCAACTGCGCTAATTTTTAAGGAATAAACAGTATCTTTTTCTATAACTAGCGAATCAACATTAGCTTCTATAGTATCTTGTATAGAAATCGGAATAGACTCTTTTTCATTTCCATTATGACACGAGACAAAAAGAAATGAAAGTACACCCAAAAGTGTCCTTCTAACATATTTGCATACCAATCGTCTGCTTTCTCTCATCCTTCGATAAACATTTCGTTTACACAATAATAAAAACTTCATAAAGTTCCTTTACAAATGACGAATTTACAAAAAGAACGAAAAAAACAAGAAGAAAACACTCTCATTTAAAATCAAATTTCTATTTTTGTGTCGATTAAGGTAATTCGAAAGAATTCTTTATGATTAGAAAACCAAAAAATTGTGTTATTAATAAATTAATTCAGAATCACTATTTTATTTTAAAACTGCATTATAATAGAGCCATGAAAATTTTCAAAAAAACTTTGAAAAAATGGATGATAGCATCTGTTTTTTCACTTCCGATTGTAACTTTTGCACAAACAGTAAATGTTGACATTAACAAAGAACGTCAACTCATTCGAGGATTTGGAGGTATCAATTTTCCAACATGGATTGATGATCTTTCAGAATCACAACGTAAAACAGCCTTCGAAAACGGAGAGAATCAATTAGGAATTTCCGTTTTACGTATTCATGTGGATCCAGAGGAAAGTAACTGGAGCAAAGAGATTGCCACCGCACAATATGCCATCAAGCAAGGTGCTTACGTATTCGCATCGCCTTGGAATCCGCCAAGCAATATGACTGAAAGCTACAGTAGTTCCAAACGATTAAAAACAAGTTCGTATGGTGCCTACGTTCAACACTTGAATAAATTTGTCGAGTATATGAAAAAAAACGGTGTTGATTTGTATGCTATTTCTATTCAAAACGAGCCTGACTATGGTAAAGACTGGACATGGTGGCCATCCAATGATATGGCAACCTTTATGGCGAATTATGCTGGAGATATTAACTGTAAAGTGATGGCGCCTGAATCATTTCAGTATACCAAAAGTACATCCGACCCCATTTTAAATAATTCCAAAGCACTTGCCAACTTAGACATTTTGGCAACTCACTTATATGGAACGCAAGTTAGTCAATTCTCCTATCCTCTATTCCAAAACAAAGGAGCAGGCAAAGAATTATGGATGACTGAGGTTTATTATCCTAATAGCTCAAGCGACGCAGACACATGGCCTGAAGCGTTAGAAGTAGCAGATCATATGACAAACGCAATGGTAGTGGGAAACTTTCAAGCTTACGTTTGGTGGTATATTCGTCGTTCGTATGGTCTGATAAAAGAGAATGGAAACATCAGCAAACGTGGTTACTGCTTTTCTCACTATTCCAAATTTGTTCGTCCTGGATACGTCAGAGTAGATGCGACACAAAATCCCACATCCAATGTTAACGTAGCTGTTTTCAAAAAAGAGAATGACATCGTCATCGTGGCTGTTAACAAAAACACTTCATCCAAAACCATCACATTCTCTATCCCTGGAAGTGAAATTAAAACATGGGAAAGATATGTGACTAATTCACAGAAAAACGTGGCTAAAGGAAGTGACATCACATCCAACGGAACGACTTTCCAAGTCACTCTTGATGCCCAAAGTGCCAACACTTTCATCGGACAAGGAAAGAAAGGTACTCCAAAAATAAGCATTACCTCACCCAAAGAGAGTGATGATCTCGAAGCACCAGCTTCCATTACAATATCAGCTGAAGCAAGTGATGAAGACGGAAGCATTCAATCTGTTTCATTCTACAATGGAACAGAATTCCTTGGCGAATGTACTTCTGCTCCTTATTCTCAAAAAGTAGAGAATTTAGGAGAGGGAGAATATACCATTTCAGCTGTAGCGAAAGACAATGAAGGAAACGAAGCAAAAACATCATTAACAATAAAAGTACATGTTCCACAAACGCCATACAATGGAAAGCCTTTTGATATTCCAGGTAAAATAGAGGCTGAGGACTATGATTTGGGAGGAAGCAACATTGCCTATTACGATAGTGACGAAGAAAACAAGGGAGACGTATATCGAAAAGATGGCGTGGACATCACTTCAAACGGAAACGACTATATGATTGGATGGACTAATCAAGGTGAATGGATGGAATATACCGTCAATGTTACACTTTCAGACACATATGAATGGTCGGCTCGAGTTTCTTCTGGTAACGATAACTCATCTTTCCATGTACTATTAGATGATGAAGATATTACAGGTACCATCAAAGTACCTAATGGAGGCGATTGGGATACATATACAACAATTACAGGTAAAACTCCAAAATTGAAAGAAGGAAAACACATTATGCGTATTGTCATTGACGGAAGCTATGTAAATATTGACTGGATTAACTTCAATGCAGAATCAGTTGACGTCAAACCAATTTTAGCAACGAATCCGAGCCAACCTATTGGAGATTATGTCTTGTATGATGCAAGCGGAAAGAAAATCAATACCATCACATTTAATGCAGAAGATAATGTGAAAGACAAAATGAAGAAATTGAATCTTCCAACAGGAATCTACATTCTCTCAAACGAAAAAGATTCCTTTAAAATAGAGATTAAATAGCAAATTTTCAGTGCACTACTTTTTCACCCCCGGACCTTTGATGAAAAGTTCGGGGGGTGTTTTTTGATACTATTTATTCTTAATATCAACATTTTTACAAACAAAGGCAATAATTACTTACCTTTGTATTTTAGTAAATTATAATGATACAAGAGTCCTCGCATAATCAATAGAGGTAATAACAATATTCTAAATCAAAAGAAATGGAATATATTTTCGAATACGAATTTGAAGTCCGTGATTACGAATGTGACATTCAAGGAATAGTAAACAATGCGAATTATCAGCATTATATGGAACATGCAAGACATCGTTTCATTCAAAATTTCGGATTAGATTTTGCCGAATTAACCAAAGAGAACATCATTTTGGTCGTAACCAAGGCAGAACTACAATATAAGAAATCATTAAAGAGCAATGATAAATTTGTCTGTCGTATGAACATAGGCAAACAAGGTATCCGTTATATTTTTTACGAGGATATTTATAGACTTCCCGATAATGAACTATGCACGAAAGGCAGATTTGAAATTGTGTCTTTAATAGATGGGAAATTAGGTCTTTCAGAGAAATTAGAAAAGAGTCTTCCTTTTATGAAAATGGTGTAATTAGTTACACCATTTTCACATATATTTTTTCAAGGAATTTTATCATATCCAGATATGCAATTGATTGGATATAATCTTCACAGTAATTTCTTTTCCCAATTCAATTGCTTCACCATCCACATGGAATTCCCCCTCATAGGATCGTTTCAAAACAGCTTCCGGAGAACGGAAATAATGTGTATATTTACTTTTATCCAACTTCTTTTTTAATAATTGCCAAGCCAATTTAGGCATAGACGACATTGGGAAGGAATCCAGCAAACAGATATCCATTAGACCATCTTGCGTACTAGCATGAGGAGCTATAAAACCATCATTACCATATTGACAAGCATTAGCGAACGTTACTACAAATGCCTTTTGTACATATGTTTCACCATTCACCTCCAACTGATATTCATAAGGTTTGTATGTAAAATATTCCGAAATGATATACTTTAAATACGTAATAAAACCACGATGTCCAGAATTTGCATATACATGGCTAATATGAGCATCAAAACCTGTTCCACAAGTACAGAAAAAAGTACGATCATTCACCATTCCATAATCCATAGGATGAGAAGTTCCTGCATTGATCTGTTCTATCGCTTTTTTGGGTTTTAAGGAGAATCCCCAGTGGCGAGCCAATCCGTTACCAGAACCATATGGGACAATACTAAGAGCTGTCTGAGAACCGATTAATCCAGTAGCAATTTCGTTAACTGTACCATCCCCTCCACAAGCAACAACAACATCATAGTTTTCAGCTGCAAACTTTTTAGCCAACTCAATACCATGACCTGCATGCTCTGTAAAAATAATCTCTGGCTTCTCCCATTCATCTAAATTCATAATTGAATTAATTTGGTTAGGAAGGTCTTTCTTCTTACTCGTTCCTGAAATGGGATTGATTATAAATGCAATTTTTTTCTTCATATTTACATTTTTAGCGATAAACTAATTGCAAATTTAGAAAAAAATACGAAATTTGATGATGTAAATTTTATCTGTTATTTAAGAGGAAAATCACCTCATTTTCACATGTTAATTAATTGGAGATACCAGTCTCTTTAAATGAAAAATCTATGAATGAAAGCCTACTGCAATATGCCTGGCAATGCAAACTTTTCAAAATGACACAGATTCAAACTGTGGATGGCATTCCATTAGAAATCATAAATGTTGGTCAATTGAACAATGATGCAGGTCCTGACTTTTTCAATGCAAAAGTAAAAATCGGAGAAACCATATGGGCAGGGAATATTGAAATTCACTTGTCAGCCTCCGACTGGTACAGACATCATCATGAAAAAGACAAACGATATGATTCAATCATTCTGCATGTCGTTGGAAAGTCTGATATGAGAATCTTCAGGTCTAACGGGGAAATGATTCCTCAAATGGAAATTGAATTGAATAAATCTGTCAAAGAGAAGTATGAATTGTTATCTCAAAGTAACGAATGGATACGATGTGGTACATTATGGGGACAAATCGAGCCAAATTTTTTTTCCTTTCAACTAACAAGAATGGTCTGCGAGAGGATTCATCGAAAGTCGAGAGATATAATAAAATTGTTAATTGAAAATAAGAATGATTGGTCAGAAACATTTTATCATATACTACTAAAGAGTTTTGGAATGCATACCAATGCACTTCCCTTTGAATTATTAGCGAAATCACTTCCCTTAAAAGTATTAGCGAAACATAAGAACAATCTAATAGAACTAGAAGCCCTACTATTTGGTCAGGCTGGATTACTTGAAAACAAAGAGAAAGATGAGTATGAGACAAATCTATGCAAACAATACGAGTATCTACGAAAGAAGTTTCAACTAGTACCTATTGATGGTACACTTTGGCGATATTCAAAAATGAGACCTTCCAACTTTCCTCATATTAAAATAGCACAGTTTGCCGCTTTGATACAAACGTCCGAGCATCTTTTTTCTAAAATACGAGAAAACATCAACAGTGTAAAAAACATTCAATCGCTCTTTATGTGTGAGACATCCACCTACTGGGAATACCATTATAAATTCGGGAAAGAATCGCCACACAAGGGAAAGCACATAGATGAAAAAACAATCAATACACTAATCATCAATGCTGTGATACCCATTATTTATATATATGGAGAGAAGCATGAAGACGAACTACTTCAAGAGAAATGTTTGAAGATATTAGAACAAATACCCAGTGAGCAAAACAATATCATTTATAAATGGAAAGAGATCGGGCAAGCATCCCTTAATGCATATCAATCGCAAGCATTGTTAGAACTGAAAACGCAGTATTGCGATTTAAACAAATGTTTATGTTGCAGCATTTGTCATCATCTAATGAATGACAAAAAAAGAGGGATGTCCATCTAAGACATCCCTCTTCAATAGTAAGGAATAAATTATTTCTTAATCAACTTGATTTCAGTACGACGGTTCTTAGAACGGTTCTTTTCACAGTCGTTAGGAGCAATTGGATCATGGAATGTCTTAGTATCCATTATGATTTGATCTTCAAATGCACCGAAGCGAACTAAGTAGTTACGTACGTGGATTGCACGGTCATAACCGAACACCTCGTTTTGATCTTCAGAACCGATGTTACAAGTATAACCGATAACACTAATCTTAGCTTGAGGGTTCATCTTCAAACAATCAGCAACGAAATGCATATAGTCTAATTGTTCATTAGTGAAGTGACCATCAGAAGAAGAGAATGCGAATCCGTAAGAGTGCTTAATCTTCAATGAGCTTTCCAAATTAGGAATAGTAGATTGAGCAACCTTAACATTTAATCCTAACAACTTATCACGTAAGTTTTCAGGGATTTCATTCTTAGCACTATCAGACAATGCAGAGAATGCTTTTGTAGCCTCTTCCAAAGCGTTTCTATTCTTATAGTTGAACTTATCCCAGTTAGGTAACTTCTCAATCATAGAAGCAACGTCAACCCAAGAAGAATCAGCAGCCAAAGTATCAGGAGTTTCAAGAATCAAATTATCAGTCAAGCTAACTGTATCCTTAACAAAGACTGTGTCTGTGATTTCTGGTTCTGGTTTCTTACCAAATGCAAGAGTCACACCAATCTTGACACCAGCGTCAAGAAGAGTAGCCTTATCAATTTGATTAGAACCGTGAACACCAGAATAATTTTGGTTAACGTCATACAAAGGAGCATCATGAGACTTAGCCAAGTCGGTAATTCCATATGTACAATACAATCCCCAATAGAGAGCAAGTTTCTCATTGAACCAATGGTTAAAACCTAGATCTGCATAAACAGCGAAGCCAATTTTTGGATCTGTAGTACCTGAGTAAGGAGTATCATCAACACCAAAACCATGATGAGGCATATTCTCTAACAAAACATTAGTACTTGGATAATAACCTTTTGTTTCTAGAGAACCATCAGTGATCTCATATTTATACATAACAGGGAAAGTAAGTTTACCACCAAGGCCAACCAAAATTGCCATCTTCTCAGTTAGATCGTGACGACCATAGAATCCTAGAGGTAATTCAGCAACAAGTGCACGTTGAACCTCCTTCAAATCACTATAAATAACACGATATTCATAAGCTTGATTATCATTGTATTTATCAACTTCATTATAAACATCAGTACCATTCAAAGTAGAACGAGATTGATCATAACCAAGACCAAGACCAGTACCCAAACCGAAGTGTTTACCGAAGAAGTGAATATAGTTGACGTTGAATGCGCCACCGAAACAAGGTTTAAAATCACCCAAAGAAGGGTCGTGACGCATTGTATGTAGGCCACCACCAGCGGTGATATTCAAATAATTGAAATTATCATGTGCGCTGGCTTGGACTCCAGTTAGGAGTCCAAGAGCAGCTATCACAATTGCTTTAATCTTATTCATTTTTACTACTTAATTAACAACTTTGAGAATTAACGAACTAATACCTTACAGAATGCGCTCTTGCCTTCTACAACAACCAAAGCGATGTATTCACCTTGAGGTAAAGAAACCAAATTCTTGTATTCAATTTCTCTTTCTGTATGAGCAATAGTACCAGATACGGTATAAATATAAATCTTAGCGATTGCCAACTCTTCTTCAGTCAAACCTTTCACTTCAAGAGTGAATTCAACGTTTGCCTTAGCAGGGTTAGGGTAAGCTACGATAGAGAATGGAGGAAGGACGTAATCACATTGGATACCACAAATATGTTTCTCCTTACCATCTTTAGTCTTAACGATTACAGAGTAGAATCCGTCCAAACCACCCAATTCACAATAGAATTGTTTAGTAGCACCTTCAATCTTCTCTCCATTCTTATACCATTGATAAGAATCGAATTCTTCATCAAAGTTATCAACTACTACAACGTCGTCCCACATTCTGCTAATGTAACGAGAAGAGATGTTAGTAGAGAAGTTGAACTTAACAGAGTTGCTAACACTGTCAACACCGATTAATTGTAATGTAGCAGTATAAACGCCTTCTTCAATACCAGCAGGGATTTCCATGAAGATTTCGCCATCCTCACCTATTTTTCCTGTTTGAGTCTTAAATCCAGCCTTTTTAGAAGCTTCATCGAAAGTGATTGAGAAGCTTAATGGTTTACCACTTGTTACAGTGTAGTAAACTTGAGCAACATCACCAGCACAGAAGTTATCTGCAAATGCATCAACTGATTTCAATACCAAAGAATCTTCAATCCAAGTTGAATATGCAACGATATCGCTATCAGGTACAGTAGCAGGAATAATTGGATCCCAACCTGCGAATGTAAATCCTTCCTTAGTAGGAACTGTATCTACATTGATAGGATCACCGAATGTTAATGTATCTCTAAACAACTCATCGTCACCATCGATAATAACAATAACATGTTTGTTGATTGTGTATTGAGCAACAGTAGTGAAGTCATTGCCTGGCATCTTAGTAGGAACTACTGGATCCCATCCAGCAAATGTATAACCTTCACGTTTAGGATCTTTTACACTAGCAATCTTAGCATCAAATGACAATGTGTCTTTGAAGATTTCTGTGCTATCAAAATCTAAGAATGTGATAACAAAGTCAGACTTACTGAATTGTGGTACAATTGTAAGATCTTGATCAGGAACAGTAGCAGGAACTACAGGATTCCATCCATCGAATTGATAACCGTCCTTAGTAGGATCAGAAGGAGCGATGATTGGATCACCATAAACTAATGTATCTCTAAAGATTTCATTACCATCACCATCTTCAAACACAATGATGTGTTTGTTAATAGTATATTGTGCAACACAAGTAAGATCCTTACCTGGCATCTTAGCAGGAGCAGCAGGATCGTAACCAGTAAATGTATAACCCTCTCTTGTTGGTTTAGGAGCTACAACATTAGCTTGGTATAACAATGTATCCTGTGCAAGGATTGTGTCATTGTAATCTAAGAATGTGATTACAAATTCAGCCTTAGTCCAAATAGGAGTAACGATGATGTCTTTAGCTGGAACTGTCTCTGGAAGTTCTGGTTCCCAACCAGCGAACTCATAACCTTCTTTCTCAAGATCTTTTGGTGCTTTAATTGAATCACCATAGTTCAAAGTATCTTTATAGATAATGCTATCACCATCTTGGATAATTACGATATACTTATTAATAGTATATTGAGCAATCAACGAATCATCGTGAGCAGGCATTACATCAATTGAGTCAGCCCAACCAGCGAATGTATAACCTTCACGTACTGGATCAGTAGGATAAACTACTTCAGCGCCAAACTTCAAAGTGTCAAGTTCAATGATTGAATCATTGTAATCAACAAATGAAAGTACGTATGGATTTGCTTCCCATTGTGCAAGTGTCGTAATATTCATATTAGGGATAACAGAAGGAATAGCAATATCCCAACCATCAAATGTATAACCCTCTTTTGTAGGATCTGCAGGAGCTACAATAGCTGCACCATAATCCAAAGTATCTCTCTTATAGATAGTACCATCTTTGTCTTCAAATGAGAAGATGTATTGATTAATACTATATTGAGCATAGAATGTATCATTATGAGCAGGAACTACTGCTGGAACATCCTTATCCCATCCAAGAATAGAATAACCCACTTTATCAGGAATACCAGGAGCTACAAGTTCTGAATTGTACGTATGGTTCTTAGTTTCAATATTTACACCTTCCTGCGTACGGAATGCAATAATGTAATTGTTGATTTGATATTGAGCAACAACTTCCAAACCATTGATTGGCATTGTTACAGGGATTTCAGCAGACCATCCAGTAAATGTATAACCAGTATGTTCTGGATCAGCAATCTTAACGATTGTATCTCTATAATTGAAGGTATCAACCTTAATAATAGATTGATCATCATCCTTATAAGTAATAGTGTACTCATTAGGAGTATATTGAGCATATACTACCATATCCTTAGCTGGCATAGTAGCAGGAATTTCTTCAGACCAACCAGCGAATGTATAACCTTCACGACTTGGATCTGGAATATTCAATTCGCTACCATACTTAGAAGTATATTGTTTAATCAATGTACTATCGAAGTCTCTTGTTGTGATAGAGTGAAGATCAGCATCTACCTTAACTGAGATGGTTACATCTTTAGCAGGCATAAACTCGATCGTGTCATTATCAGACCAAGAAACGAAATGATATCCAACCTCTGGAGTGTAATTAGGTCTTACAACCTCAGCGCCAAATTCAACTGAATCTTTTGCAAGAACAGTCTCCTTGAATGTGAATGTCAACAAGTAACTATTGATTTCATATTGAGCTGTAAGAGTTACATTCTTAGCAGGGATAGTAGCAGGAATTGTATCAGACCATCCTGTGAATGTGTAACCTTCACGTTTAGGATTTGATGGAGCAACGACTGTTGTTCCGAAGTTATCTCTAATCGTCTTAATTACATTACCGTTGAAATCAACGAACTTAACTGTAAACTGATCAAGAACGTATTGTGCTTTACAAGTTACGTTATGAGCAGGCATTACACTAGGTGCAGGATCAATATAACCTGTGAATCTATAACCTTCACGTTTTGGTTGTGCAGGGAAATCGATATCAGAAGAGTTATACTTAACCGTATCAATCAACAATGTATCATTGTTCCAATCCAAGAAGAATACATAATAATCGTTGATTGTAAATTGAGCATTCAAAACTACATCCGAATCAGGAATTGTAGTAGGAACTTCCTTATCCCAACCATTAAATGTATAACCTTCACGTTTAAGATCTGCTGGTTTAGTAACAGCAGTACCATAATTACCAGTGATCTTCTTCACAACAGTATCATTCATAAATGTTACTGAATGAACATTGATTTGATAAGTTGCTGTGATAGTCTTATTAGCAGCAGGCATTACATCAAGTGAATCAACCCACTCAATGAATGTATAACCTTCGTGTACTGGAACTGTAGGGTAAACTACAGAAGCATTGTACTCAAATGATGGTTTTTCAATAACAGAATTGTCAACACCATCTACGAATGTTACAACATAATTGTTAATCTCATATTGAGCGAAAAACTCAATTGTATCAGCAGGAACAACGGCTGGAATATTAGCTGGATCCCATCCTATGAATGAATAACCTTCACGTTGAACATTTTCAGGAATTACAATTTTAGAACCGAATTCCAATGTATCAGTCTTGATGAGTGAATGATCGTAATCATAGAATGTTACAGGATAAGAGTTAATTGAATAATTAGCTTTCAATGTAACAACGTGAGCTGGCATAGTTACTGGTATTTCATCTGACCAACCAATAAATGTCCAACCTTCACGTGTTGGATCTGCATAACTTCCAACAGTTTCACTGTATTCAAGCGTATCACAATACAATACAGTATCATTGTAATCTAAGAATGTCAATACATATTCGTAATTAGCATATCCACTTCCATTACAATAGATAACAGTATCGTGTGCTGGCATATTGAATGGGAATTCAATTGAATCACCATCGATTTCTGCATCTCTCCAACCTAAGAAATATCTTCCTTCCAAAGTTTGGTAAGGTAAAGAATCAATTACCGAATCATAAACGACCTCAATGATAGTATCGTTACAACCCTTAATGATTACTTGGAATGTATCAATCTCATATTGAGCCTTCAATGTAACATTGTGTGCTGGCATTGTCGCAGGCAAATTTTCAGACCAGCCTGTGAATACATATCCTTCACGTGTTGGATTAGAGCAATAGCTATTTCTCAATGCTCGATTATAAGAAATACCAGTCTCACACAAAATTGTATCGTTATAATCCAAGTAAGTCAATTGATACTCATTAGGCGTATAAACTCCATAAATCGTAGTATCCTTATCAGGCATTGTGAAGTTAGCAAAATCAATTTTATTGCCCGCTTCATCAAACCAATTCTCTGGATAGAAAGTATAACCTTCAACATTAATCATGTCTATAGAGGTTACCTCTTTTCCATATTCATATCTACGAGAACCTGCCTCATCTTCAACACCATCAATTACAGACATATAAACAACCTCATGAATGTTGATTTGCCACATAGCCGTGATAACTGTGTTCTCAGCTGGCATTACATCGATTTCTTCAGACCAACCTACGAATGTGTAACCTTCACGTGTTGGGTTTGCAGGATAAACAACAGGACGTTTGAATAAAATAGCTTCTTTCTTAAGAATACTATCACTTCCATCGCCATACTTGAATTGAATATCGTATGAAAGAGTATCATATACTGCAATAACTGAATCATCTGCAGAATTAATTTGAATTGGCCATGTACTTACTTCACTACCATCAAATCTATTCCAATGGTCGAATTGACATCCCTCATGACGCTCAGTAGGAACGTATGTATTTACTTTAGCTGCAGATGTAACACGGATTTCTCTCAAAACCTTTGTACTATCTACGTCATAGAATCTGAAGTAGTAATTAGACCCATCGAATATTGGATAGAACTCTACACCTCCTGCAGGAACAAGTGTATCACCTAAACTTGGAGACCATTCGATAAAGGTTTGTGAGGTTGTGATAGTCAAATATGATTCTTGAGGTTGAACATTTCGTTCATAACCATCTTTGAAACTTGCTTGATAATCCAAAGTATCTGTCCATACAACTTCACCTTCTTCGTTATAGAAAGTAACAGGATATTGATTGATTGTCCAAGAACCTTCAACTACCAAATTTTTAGCTGGCATAACA
>JAKSLB010000029.1 GCA_024401435.1 Paludibacteraceae bacterium
TAGACATAATTAAACCCCGAAAGTTTTTTTGTCCAACTTTCGGGGTTCAGTTCATGCGTACATCCCCTTTTTATGATCAGAAAATATGGGTTGTCTTTTGAAATCTGTCTATCGCAATCATATCTCACCCTTCAACAAAAAATGGACGTTCTCATTCCCCAAGGCTTGTAAGCAAATGTTTCGACTTCGTTGTTTGCTGTGTTATAATGGCTGTGAGGCTGTTTTATGCAAAGTTTAATATATTTCATACAAATAAACACATCCGTTATGGTGTAATTCCAACAGATTGGAATTCTCCTTCTTGTAAACAGAGTCTCCTTTTTGGACAATGTAATCAAAAAATATGGTTGAAGATCCAACTGGGAAAGGACAAAAACGATAACTCGTTGATTGACCTTTTAGTTTTATGATGAAGTTGCCTTGAGAATAAGTGTCCTCAAACTTTGATATTACTCCAGAAATATAGACAGCTTTAATTCTCTCATGCTTTTCATCCATTTTTTTATTGTCATAGATTAGGGAACATACCATATAGATAATACCCATAATAAAAAAAATCACGATATATATTTTTTTACATTTCATTTTTTTAAATCTTTTAATAAATACGTTTTGCTAATTCCTGCAGCGCCACTTAGTGGAAAAGGAGTATAACCTATTCCAAAACTGTTGCTTGCTCCGATGATATAACCGCCATCTGTGAGAGAATCGAGCGGAAGCATCGGATGTAGTGTTTGTGGTCCAATTATTGTTCTTCCGTCTCATTCCCCAAGGCTTGTAAGCAAATGTTTCGACTTCATTGTTTGCTGTGTTCATGATGGCTGTGAGGCTGTTTTATCCTCCAATTTAATATAATTCATACAAATAAACACATCCGTTATGGTGTAATTCCAACAGATTGGAATTCTCCTTCTTGTAAACAGAGTCTCCTTTTTGGACAATGTAATCAAAAAATATGGTTGAAGATCCAACTGGGAAAGGACAAAAACGATAACTCGTTGATTGACCTTTTAGTTTTATGATGAAGTTGCCTTGAGAATAAGTGTCCTCAAACTTTGATATTACTCCAGAAATATAGACAGCTTTAATTCTCTCATGCTTTTCATCCATTTTTTTATTGTCATAGATTAGGGAACATACCATATAGATAATACCCATAATAAAAAAAATCACGATATATATTTTTTTACATTTCATTTTTTTAAATCTTTTAATAAATACGTTTTGCTAATTCCTGCAGCGCCACTTAGTGGAAAAGGAGTATAACCTATTCCAAAACTGTTGCTTGCTCCGATGATATAACCGCCATCTGTGAGAGAATCGAGCGGAAGCATCGGATGTAGTGTTTGTGGTCCAATTATTGTTCTTCCGTCTCATTCCCCAAGGCTTGTAGGCAAATGTTTCGACTTCATTGTTTGCTGTGTTCATAATGGCTGTGAGGCTATTTTGACGGTCGGTCACGGCGGTAAATAACGTGTCTTTCCCGTCAGTTTTGACATAGATGGCTGCAAGACCATTACCTCCACAAAGATAGTATTATTCCCACTTACACATAAAATTTTTAGAAACAATTCTTTATGAAAAAACATTGATTTTTTCCATTTCTTTTTCTAAATCTATAATCTCTATTTTTTTACCAAAGTATTTGTATAAGCGGATGGCAATCCATTTTTGAATCTTGGATTTTATTAGTATTTTTTTACATCTTTTACGCCACTCTTTTTCTCTTTTATCATATTCATTATCACTGATTTGCCAGAAATAATTTATGTTATATTTTTTATCTTTAATAGGATAATGCCGATAACGTTCAAAAGAACAGTGGAATTTTGTTTCACTACTGTAATACTATCACTTATCAGACCAGTTACCTTTAAATCTTAGTTAAACAATAAACTTTCCCCCTAGGGGGAAACGGCCGAAAAAAAATCATGTTAGGCCACCTTGGGCAACTCATCTCCACAAAGAGATAAAGATTTTGGGGTTTTATGTCCTATGCCTTGGTGCTGCCTGCGATTGTTGTAGTAGTCTATGTACCATCTTATCCCTTCCCGCATCTTCATCCCATCGTCAAATGGGTGAAAATAGACGTACTCGTTCTTGATGGTACGCCAAAAACGCTCAATCCAGATGTTGTCCTTGCATCGCCCCTCTTTTTTTCTGTGAAGGCTGCTGACGCATTGGCCAGAAACTCAGATTTCCAGTTGGAGATCATCACACTCGACACATTGAAACGCTCTGACAACTGTGCCAATGTCTCTTGCCCCTTCAGTGCCTCTATGGCAACTTGGGCTTTAAATTCTGCCGTAAAGCTCCTTCTTTTACTTTTCATATCTGCTAAATTAAACTTTATTTTCTTAATTTAGCAACTGGTTCGAAAAAGTGGTAGTATTATAATTGAAGTTAAATTAAAATAATGTACTATGATATACAAAAAAACAATAACTGTATTTTTACTTTTACTTAGTTCCTTTAGAATATTTGCGGATGAAGAAGTTTCCTATGATTATATGTTAATGAAAGGACAAACTTCATTAATAGCTAATAATGTCAGTGCTACTCAGGTCTCAGATTCTACTCTTTTTTTTAAAAGTGATGAAGGATACGATTTTTATGTTAAAATTCTATCGTATGAATTCGATATCTATAAAACACATAAATTAATTGTGGAAGTCATTCCTCATAAAAAAGCATCTCTGTCAAATGGCAATATTCCCTTTTTTTTTAATTTTGTTTGTTCAAAAGTTTTAAAATTCCACGATTATATGTTTATTGATGAAATCGGGGATTTGTGTGAGTTGATGAAAGAGAAAATGATTAAACCATTTGATTTGCTGAAAAATAATGTGATGTTAGATGACCCGTATTATGATTCTTGTTTTTCATTATTTCAAGATAATAATTCATATATACTATCACTAGAAGCATGTAATAAAGATTTTCCCTATGAGTCATTGACTTGTTCATTTTTTAAGGATGACAAGTGCGTTTTTATGTATTCGTTTACGTTGCCATAGTACAAGGTATTATATGAGGTTGTATCTTTAAAAATTTCTTACTGATTGCTAAACTCAAAAAATAAATTTCGACCAAGAAGAAACGCAACCAATACGGATATGAAAATTCGAGACAAGTACCCGCTTGAAAGCTATGTCTGTTCATAGGACCTTTTATTTCAAATCGGTCGTTAGAGCTTGTTATTTTGTGATCACGTTCATAATTATCTAATAATAACGTGAGTTCGACGAAAACTTTCAAAGCAAAGAAAGTTGATTATCAATGGTTTTCAGAATATTGATACATGGTTTCTTCGGGAAAAAGCAATAGGCAGCTATTCCACCTAACAGATTAACCACAAAATTGTCAAAAGATCGATGTCTTGAATGCTCAACCTGTGCAATATTCTTTAGTTCATCGTTCACTGTCTCAATGATAGCTCTGTGACGAAGAAGGACTTTGCCCGAGATGCTCATTAATGCCCGGATGCATACATATTCTAGATAGAAGTGCTTTAGACATCTGAAACCAGAGGCATGGAACATAATCACAATAAGCATAACTTCAGCACTTGATAAGCGGTTGTCTCTGTGGTACTTACGTTTTATGGTATTTGTGGTGTCAATAGCGTATTTTTCAACTATTGAATCAAAATATTTGCAGAAATCGTCTGCCAAACAATAAATTTCAGTAACTTTGTCTTCGGTAAACATGCAATAAAAGTTTGTGTTTTTTTGTTTTCTTTCATTATAAAGATACGACTTTTATTGCTAATTACCAAACAATCAATTAGTTAAAATTCATCAAACTCACGTTAAATATTATTATAAAACATTATGTTATGCGAATGAATTTTAATCGAATCGCTTTGCTTTTAGGTGCACTTTCTTTGTGTGTCTATTCTTGTAAAGAGGAGGAAGATCCGGTAGTGCAGGCTCCAACTCGTAAGGTGGAAATCTCTATTGATGGTGCTTTGCCAGGACTTTTTTCTGTGTCTGAAAGTCAGTTGGTCAAGTTTTCAAGAGGAAATCTATATACTCGTACGCAGGATGGATTTTGCTTTTCAGTCTTTCAAACGGATGTGGAGAAAAATGGTTATTTTTTTGGTTCCTCTTCTAATAATTGGTGCGCTGATTCTCCTGTTAAAAATGGTGGCGGAAAAGCTGGTATATGGCGTACAATGACGAAAGACGAAATGTCTTATTTGTTAAATGATCGGACAAATGCTGCATCTTTGTGTGGTGTTGCAACGATTGCAGGTACAAGAGGTTTGATGTTGCTCCCTGATGCGGGTAATGAGTCTGCCATTGATTTTAAACCAATGTCAACCAGTTGGTCGGACAACTCTTATTCATTAAAAGAATGGTACGAATTGGAAGCTGCTGGAGCTGTCTTTTTGCCTGCTGCTGGTTCTATGTTCCCTCAAAGAGACTCTACGGATGTCTCTGGTTTGAATTCTTTTGGCGTCTATTGGACCTCAACAAGTTCTTCTTCCTCTTCTTATGTGTTGTCGTTTTCAGATGCTAATTTCTATTTCGAAGCGGGGGATATCTATCATGCGAATGCTGTTCGTTTGGTAAAGAACGAATAATGGTAATGTGTGTAAAAAAATAACGGGTGTGCAATCTGAACTGAACCCCGAAAGTTTTTTTGTCCAACTTTCGGGGTTCAGTTCAATCTAACACACTCGTTTTTTTTTATTAATTTGTTGTTGGATAGTAAAAAAATCATATTTTAGTTAAAATAAATTAAATAATATGAATTGCTTATGAAAACAACAAATAATCTATTACTTATAATAGTGTCCATTTTTATCTTCTTTTCTGTTTTCTATGCTAAAGCAGAGAAAATAGAGGTGGATGGAATTTATTATACCTTAGAGAATGATGGAACAGCAACAGTAACTTATCGCGGAGAGGAAGAAGATGGCTGGATGTATTTCACGGCTGATGAGCTTTATATGGGAGACGTGGAAATACCGGCAGAAATTAAATATGCAGACAATGTTTACCAAGTAAATGCCATTGGCAATGATGCATTCGCAGGTAGCAAATTTTTGAGTTCATTATCAATACCACACACACTATCAACAATTGGTTCGGGAGTCTTCTCACTATGTAATGGTTTGAAATCTATTCAAGTGGACGACCAGAATCCTACATTTATCAGTTATGATGGAATATTGTATAAGCGCAATCCTCTTACAATTTTCTTCGTTCCTAAAAATATCAGTGGAGATATTTCACTTTTAGATTCTATTCACGAAATTCCAAGTGGAGCATTTCAAAATTGCAGTAATCTAACTACACTTTCATTACCAAATGAAGTCGTTACAATATCAGATGGAGCTTTCAATGGTTGTGAAAACTTACAAGAGATATTCATAGGAGACAAGTTGGAAAGTATCGGTGAGTATGCCTTTTCAAAGTGTCTTAATTTATCAATCCTATCACTTCCTGAAAGTGTAAAAACGATAAAGGCTGCCGCTTTTGCCGATTGTGAGAATTTGGTTTACGTGCTATTGCACGAAGGTTTGGAAAGCATCGGGAAAATGGCTTTTTATAATTGCCCAGGTTTGATGGGTATACAGTTACCAAGTACGCTAACGACTATTGGAGAACAAGCCTTTAAAGAATGTGTCAGTCTCGATATCGTTAAAAATGACAGTAAATTACCTATAGAAATAGGCTCTACAGATTATGGTTATGTGGCTTATTATGCATCACAAATTATCAATGATTCAGAGAGTTCCCTTCAAGAAAACATTAACTATAATCGAATTTCTGTTTTTAAAGAGGACAAACATTGGTTGATAACAAACGCTAAAGGCAAATGGATTTGCATCTATACAATAAAAGGAGAATACTTAGGATGCCATTTCTGCCGAAATGAAATAGAAGAGATAGAAGTGAGGGCAAGTCGAATTGTTGTTGTGGAAAAATAATATCAAGAGAAGACGACTTTTTCATTGTTAATTTCCTAACGAAAAATGGCAAAAGGCTTTTGTGTGTATTTTCTATCAGCTTTATATAAAAGGGATAATAGACCACGTTATGCCGATTCTCCTTTAGGAAATTAACATTGTGAAAAATTCTGTTGTAAAGTACACATATCAAAAAAGCCAAATTGAATTATTAGTCGAATCTATTTATACTCTTTTGATATAAACTAATCTTTTAATCTTTATTTTTAGTTAGAAGACTTACTACAACAATTGTGATGCATGATAATGGGAATGCGAACATGATTGGATCGACAAACTTTAACATGCCATTCGTAACTAACACATCTGTTCCGAAAACAGCTTTACAAATACCTAATGCAGTGGCCTCTTTTGCATGAAGGAATAACAATGCTAAGATAGTGGCTACAACGCCTACCCACATACTTGCGTATGCTCCTTTCGTGGTTACCTTCTTCCAATACAATGCGCAGAAGTAGGATGGAAGGAAGGCCGATGCACATATACCCATGAACAAGGAAGTTGAAATCGCAATGATTGGTGAGTCGTTTCCTTCTCCAAGAACGAAGCAGATGATGAAACTGATAAGAATTGATACTAATACAGCCAAACGAATGATGACGGTCATCTTTTTCTTTCCTGTTTCATTTACGCATGATCCGTAGATATCAGAACCAGCAGCAGCTGCCATTGTATGGAATTGAGCACTTAGAGTAGACATGCTGGCTGACAAGATACAAAGCATGAAGATGGTGACAAACCATGTTGGCATTACGCGACCGATAAAGTAAGGAATGATTTTATCTGATGCTTCTACCATATTGATGGAAATAGCTCCATCTGTTTTCCAAAAATATAGATTGGATAAAGCTCCTACGTGATAAACAACTCCAACAGTGATGATTAAGAATACACAACCGATAGCTACACCTTGATTTAACTTTTTAGTACTATTAACGGTCATAAAACGTACTACCAATTGAGGTTGAGCCAAACAGCCGATTCCAACACCCATGATAAGGGAAGTCACTAAAGTGTACCATTGTTGGGATGCAAAGGCTGGCATGGAGGTCCATCCTCTGTGTCCTACAGCTGCAAGTTTCTCTGGGACCTGATCTGAAATGGCACCTAAAGCAGCGTTGGCTTCTGAAAAGCCCATCCCTAAAGCTTTATAGACACCAACAACCAAGAAGGCCATACATAAGAACATGATAACAGCTTGCAGTGCATCTGTATACATTACACCTTTCATACCTCCTGCAATAACGTATGAAGCTACGATGATGGTGAATATCAATAGTGCTAAATCAAAATTGATGCCGAAGACTTCTTGCATACAAAATACGCCTCCACGGAGTACCGCTGCAGCGTATAGCGGCATGCAGATAAATATAACAGCAGCAACGAAAATACGAATCTTTTTCGATTCATAAAAAGCTCCTAAAAATTGGGCAAACGTGGAAACTTTTAATTTTGCGCCAATGCGACGTGTTGGTCGTCCGAAAATGATGAAGGCTATGACAACCCCAACAAACATATTAAGGAACATCAACCATTGAATACCCATGCCAAATGTGGCGGCAACACCTCCGAATCCGACAATGGCAGATGCTGAGATAAATGTTGCTCCATAGGAAAGAGCCATTACGATGGGGTTCATTTCACCACCACCAATTAGAAAGTCTTTAGAGTCTTTTGTCTTTTTGTAACCTAAATATCCTAGAAATGCAACGGATAAGAAATATACCATTACAATTAGGTACATTGAAAAATTGTCCATACTTATTCTATTTTATCGTTTTCGTCTTCTTTATTCCAATATTTGATTCCAAAAATTACAGAACCGATCACGCATAGTATAGACAACAAATACACGATCCAAATACCAGGGTCTGAAATACCAAACATAATTTATTGATTTGTTAGATGCAGAGACGTCGTATACGGCGTCTCTGCATGTGTTAATTTTAAAATCTTAAAGATTATTTAATTCTGCTTCTGAAAGATTGTTTAGATTGTATCTGCGAATAACATCATGTGCTGCATCAATGTTATTGGTACGAAGCACTAAAATTGTTTTTCCTGAGAAAGAAAAACTGTACATGTATTCAATACTAATACCTGCTTTCGTGAAAAGTTCGATTGTCTCAGCAAACTTACCCATAGTAGATTCTATAGATATGGCTAAAACTGTATTGAGGTTAGCACTTACTCCATTGTCTTTCAATAGTTGTAATGCTTTGATTTGATTGGAGGTGATTAGACGTAGAATACCATAATCGGAAGTGTCTGCTACTGTTGCAGTGATGACACGAATGCTTTCTTTGCTAAGAATAGAGAGAATCTCGTTCAATCTTCCAAACTTATTCTCTAAGAATATTGATATTTGATTAATAGTCATATTGTAAATTTTTAGAAAATTTCATTAATGATTTTTTCTTAAATCTTTTACTCTCACTGCTTTTCCTTCAGAAACTGGAAGAGTGCCTTTTTCTACCAATTTTACTTTTGGAGTCAAAAGAATTTCATCTTTCAATTGACGCGTAATGTCTTTTGTAAGAGCTTGTAATTTTGTGTAATCGTCCGTATGCAAATCACCCAACTCAACTTCTACCATCATTTCATCATTGTTTCCAATTGTATCGATGGTGATTAGGTAGTTCATACCCAACTCTTTGAAGTTCATTAGAATACGTTCGATTTGGATAGGGAAGATGTTTACACCTTTTACAATCATCATATCGTCAGAACGACCCTTGATACGAGAGATTCTTCTGTGTGTTCTTCCGCATGGACATTGTCCAGGAAGAATGCTGGTTAAGTCACGTGTACGGTAACGAATCAATGGCATACCTTCACGACAAAGTGTAGTCAAAACCATTTCACCCACTTCACCTTCTTTGACAGGCTCTAATGTTTCTGGATTGATGATTTCTACATATACAAGGTCTTCCCAGATATGAAGTCCGTTTTGTTCTTGACATTCGAATGCAACACCAGGACCATTCATTTCTGACATACCAAAACAGTTGTATGCTTTTAGTCCAAGTAGTTCCTCAATACGTTTTCTTTGTTCTTCTGAGTGAGGTTCTGCTCCAATACACATAATTTTTAAATTGGTGTCTTTTCTTGGATCCAATCCTTCCTCTTGAAAAACTTCAGCCAAACGAGTGGCATAACTTGGTATGGTGTGAAGAACTGTTGTTCCGAAATCTCGAATGAATTTTATTTGACGTTTACTGTTACCTGCGGCAGCGGGAACGGTTAAACAACCTAATCGCTCAGCTCCGTATTGGTATCCTAAACCACCCGTGAACATTCCATAACCAGATGTGTTTTGGAAAACGTCTGTATTGCGAACACCTACCATGTACATGCAACGTGCCACTTGGTTTGCCCAAGTGTCAAGGTCTTTTTTGGTGTGAAGTACTACTGTAGGGTTACCTGTTGTTCCGCTTGAGGAGTGAAGACGAACAATTTTTTCCATAGGAACAGCCGCAAATCCAAATGGATAGTTGCTACGAAGGTCATCTTTGGTTGTGAAAGGAAATTTTTTTATGTCGTCTAATGTTTGAATAGAATCTGCAGAAAGTCCTTTTTCAGCATATAACTTTTTGTAGAATGGCGAATTCATCGCATGTTTTACTGTGTTTTTCAAACGCTCCAACTGGAGTTTTTCGAGATCGGCGCGACTCATGGTCTCAATCTCTTCTTCCCAATACTTTTCAGTCATTTTTTTATTATTTTTGTCTCGCTATTAGCGATTTATCTGTTAATCTTTATTGTCAGGGCAAATTTACTTAAAATCGTTTATTAAAGCAAATTAAATAGATGACAAATCGTATCTTCCCCTTTTCTTGTGATCTGAAAATGTGATCTTTCCCCCTTTATTAAAGTCTTTGTATATAAACATCGTGTGATGAAACAACACATCCTTAAAATTGGTTGTGAATGAGTCGATAAGCAATGGATCCAGGTGGTGGCGTGTTGGGTAACTCGTTACGATTGAACCATTGTGCATCCGCGATTTCATCTTCTTGCAACTTGAAATCTCCGCTTTCATATTCAGCAGTAAATGCTAACATAAGTTGATCGGGGAATGGCCAGCTCTGACTACCTTTGTATTGTAAGTTCTTTACATGAATTCCGACCTCCTCTTCAATTTCACGATGTACGGCGTGCTCAGCTGATTCTCCTACTTCAATAAATCCTGCGATGCATGCATAGACATCCTGATTTCGTTGAATGTGTTTGACTAACAGGATTTTGTCACCTTTGCTGACCAACACGATGATGCAAGGTTCTATTCTTGGGAAAAATAGTTTTTGACATTGACTACATTGTCTGGCTGTGAATTTTGGATGATCCACAAGGGCAGAACCGCAGTTACTGCAATAATGATAATCTCTCCGCCATGCAAGAATGGATCTGGCTCGTGCCAATTGTGTATTAAGATGTGATGTGTTTTGTGCAAAGAATTGTCTGATGGGTTGTGAATACATTCCTTCTGGTAGACTGCCTTTGTATTCTATCGCACAATAATTGAATTCTTTTTCTTCAAAAAAATCTGATTCCGGACATGATTTTTTCAACTCTTTCAAATCTTGAAAGGTTAGCATTTCTCCGTCGTTTTTTAAGATGATCTCTTTTTGAACAACTGCGAAACATATTGCTTGAGAATCTGTTGGATTGGTATTGATAGCCATATTCGATTTTGTCTAATGCCTTGTTTTTGAATTGAGAATTTCGTGACACTCTCTTTGATTACAAAAATAAGAAAAATCCTTGTAATGGTAGATTGTACAATTGACCTATTTCTCAATCTTTATATGTAACTTTGCAACCCGTAAAAAAGTTTAAGACTTCTGAATTTGCATTGGGATTTCTATAAATTGCTTTGTAGTGATTTTGAAGATTTTGTCAGACAGATTTATAGAAGTCCCCAATTCTTATTTGGAGGATTGTATTTTGTTTATATTTACGGGAATTTATTAGAATTCAACTGTTAAATGAAAAAGAGAAGTGGTGCGTTTTGGGAAGGCATAAGAGATGGCTTCCCTATCGGAATGGGCTATTTTGCAGTGGCATTTTCTTTGGGTATCATTGCGCGAAATGCAGGTTTGACGCCGATTGAAGGTTACCTATCAAGCGTGTTGAATCATGCTTCTGCTGGTGAATATGCGTTGTATACGTCTATTCAATCTGCAGCTACCTATGTGAGTGTGGCAATCATTACCTTGGTGGTGAATGCTCGTTATTTGTTAATGAGTTGCTCGTTAAGCCAACGATTCGATCCTAACACTTCTTTCTATCATCGTTTGTTGGTCGGCTTTGGTATCACGGATGAAATTTTTGGAATCGCAATTGCCCGTCCAGGATATCTTTTACCAAACTATTATTATGGCGCAATGACTATTGCTATCCCATTATGGGGATTGGGTACGTCTTTGGGTATATGGGCAGGTAATTTATTCCCTCAAAATGTTGTAAGTGCATTGTCGGTTGCTCTATATGGTATGTTCATCGCTATTATTATTCCTCCCTCAAAAAAGAATAAGGTGATAGCTGTTTCTGTGGCAGTTAGCTTCGCATTAAGCTTCTTATCCACTTTAACTCCTTATATTAAAGATATGCAGGTGGGAACTCGAACGATTATCTTAACGGTGCTAATCGCGTCTGTGGCTGCTGTTGTAAAACCTGTAAAAGAAGAGACTGTTAATTCTGAAGAGTGATGAAAGGAGAAGTTTATATTTATATTTTAGTGGCATTCTTCGTTTCCTATTTGGTTCGGGTGTTGCCTTTGACATTGATTCGTAAACCCATCAAAAATGTGTTTATTCGTTCGTTTTTGTATTATGTTCCTTATGTGACATTGGCTGTGATGACCTTTCCAGCTATTATCTATGCGACACAATCGCCGATAGCTGGTATGGTTGCGTTGATTGTCAGTATTGTTGTCTCTTTGTTGGGTGCAGGACTTTTCCCTGTGGCTTGTATAAGTTGTTTGACAGTTCTTGTTTTGGAATTTTTCATTTAAGGTGATTGCTTATTGATCATCATATAAAAAAAGCAGGTGCCTAATAAGACACCTGCCTGATAAAGTAGTGTTAGAAGAACATTTGATTATTCAATTTCTATCTGTTTTACATTTTCAGATTTCACTTTCTTTGCGACGATAACCGTCAAGATTCCTTTGTCGACTTTAGCAGAAACATTATCCAAATCTGCGTTCTCTGGCATCTCGAAGATTTCCTCGAATGGTTTTAATTTGAATCCATGAGCAATATAATTTGCTTCATCAACCGTTTCTTCTGTTTGAATAGTTTTGATGTGGATTGCTTCGTTATCGACAAAGACGGATAGATCCTCTTTGGAGCGACCTGGCACACACATCATGATTGTGTAATCATTTTCATTCTCGATAATGTTTATACGCATATGACGATGATGGTGCTTGTGATGACAGCCGCATCCCTCTTGTGGATGTTCACCTTTACAATGACATGGGTCTCCGAAAAGAGGCTTCTTGTGCATTGGGTGTCCTGGGAAGCACATACCAAATGGGTGATGTGGATGATGAGGCATATCCATTGGTTTGCCAAGATTTACTTCAAACATTTTGTTGAACATTGGATGTGCTAACATCCCTGCATTGCTAAAATTTAACATAGTCATTTCCTCCAATAATTTTAATTTTTAAGTTGTTGTTAATTGTATGCTACCAACTGGTAACACTAATTATATATCAAATTATATGCAAAGGTTGTTTTTAGGACAAAATGGCATAGTTTTTATATTGCTTATGTCAATATGTCTTGTTTTTGATGGGGGCGTATGCGATACGCCCGTACGGGGAGAGAAATTTTGCTTGATTGAGAGGGGCGTATGCGATACGCCCATACAATACGCCCGTACGTAAAAAAAGAGCTGCCGAAGAATCGACAGCTCTTTTGAATTTATGTTAAGCTAATAATTAAGCTTTTCCGTCGCTACCAAGAACGTTGATGATTTTGTGCATATACATCTTCTTCATGTTCTCACGAGCTGGTTTCAAATATTGACGAGGATCGAAATGACCAGGGTTCTCATCGAAATATTTACGAATAGCAGCAGTCATAGCCAAACGAGAGTCAGAGTCGATGTTGATTTTGCAAACAGCGCTCTTAGAAGCCTCGCGTAATTGCTCCTCAGGAATACCTACTGCATCTGGTAATTTACCACCGTGTGCGTTGATAGTGTCAACTTCGTCTTGAGGAACTGAAGAAGAACCGTGAAGAACGATAGGGAATCCAGGCAATTTTTGTTCGATAGCGTGAAGAACGTCGAATGCCAATGGAGGAGGAACAAGTTTACCTGTCTTAGGGTCACGTGTACATTGTTCTGGTTTGAACTTGTAAGCACCGTGAGATGTTCCGATTGAGATTGCTAATGAGTCACAACCTGTACGAGTAGCGAAGTCGATAACTTCTTCTGGTTTTGTATAGTGAGATTCTTCAGCTTGTACTTCATCCTCAACACCAGCCAATACACCTAATTCTGCTTCTACAGTTACATCATACTTGTGAGCGTATTCAACAACTTTCTTAGTCAAAGCGATATTCTCTTCGTAAGGAAGTGAAGAACCATCGATCATAACAGATGAGAATCCGTTATCGATACAGTCCTTGCAAAGTTCGAAGCTATCACCGTGATCCAAGTGAAGAACGATTTGTGGGTTAGCCATACCTAATTCCTTAGCGTATTCTACAGCACCTTGTGCCATGTAACGTAAGATGGTACCGTTAGCATAGTTTCTTGCACCTTTAGAAACCTGCATGATAACAGGTGACTTAGTTTCAACTGATGCTTGAACGATAGCTTGCATTTGCTCCATAGTATTGAAGTTGAATGCAGGGATTGCATATCCTCCCTTAACTGCTTTAGCAAACATATCTTTAGTGTTTACCAAGCCTAGATCTTTGTAATTTACCATTCTACTTTTTATTTAAATAATTAAAAATTCTCTTTTTGAGGATACAAAGATATAAAAAATTATAACAAATATTTCTTTGTCTGCTTAAAAAACATAAAGATGAGAATGGCTGATGCAAGATATAATTCTACAACATATCCAATCCATACTCCAACGGCTCCCATACCTTTGTATATTCCGAAATAATAACTGACGCTTAAGCATACTACAATGTAGCAGATAAAGGCTGTTACCATTGGCGTAATCACATCTGCTAATCCTCTTAATGCACCAATTGTTACGGTTTGTAATCCATCTCCTATTTGATATATTCCAACCATCATAATGAGTGTTGAAGCCAAATCAATCACTTCGGGATCGTTAGTGAAACATTCTGCAATTTGTGTCTTGAAAATCAACATTAAAATTGAACAACTTCCCATAAACGCTAAAGTTAAATGCATGGATGCTATTCCTGCTTTTCGCATGGACGCGTAATCTTTGACGCCAATCTGGTGACTGACACGTATGGTGGTGGCTGCTGCTATTCCGCAACTTATCATCCACGTGACTGCTGATATGTTGATGGCTATTTGGTGACTAGCTAATGAAATGGCTCCGCACCAACCTACAAACATGACGGCAATGTTCATTCCTGTCGTTTCTAACAACATTTGAAGTCCAATCGGTGTACTGATTTTAAAAAGTTGATACAGACATTTCCTTGAAAAATGATTCTTTTTGAAGAATAAGAAATATTTTGAATAGGGCGCCATTTTATATACTACTATGATAAAGGCAATGCACATAAGTATTCGCGCAATCAGTGTGGCATATGCTGCACCTGCTACCCCAAATTTTGGACATCCCCATTTGCCGAAAATCATAATGTAATTGAGTAAAATATTCAAAATGTTACCGATTATCGTGATAATCATGGCATATTTGGTATTTCCACATCCTTCCATAAATTGTTTGAATGCTTGAAATAGAAGCACAAATGGTAAGGAGGATAGAAGTATTCTATAATAAATGGTCGCAAGTGGCCATACTTCATCAGGTTGACCTAATCGATCTAAGAAAAACGATGCGGTTAGCATAATGAAACCCACAAGAATGGTTACGAGCAAATTGAAAAGAATGGAGTTCTGAAATAATTCTGCTGCTTTCCTATGATGTCCTGCTGCAAATTCTCTTCCGATGAGTGGCGTCGACCCAAAGGATAATCCTAAGGAACATGCAAAACCGATAAAAAATGCTGCACCACCAAAGGAAACTGCTGCTAATTCGGTAGTTCCTAAATGACCTACCATTATGGTGTCTGCTAATTGTACTGTGCCTTGCCCTAATTGCGCAAGCATCACAGGAAAAGCTATCTTTAGATTCCTTTTATAAAAAGGTATATAGGACTGAAAATAGTTTGTAATGGATATCATAAAAACCGTTTTGGGGTTAATTCTTTTGCAAAGTTACGCTGTTTTTACTGATATCTATAATTGGAAAGTTGAAAAAAAATAGATACATACTTGCTTTTTTAATAATAATTTGTAATTTTGTTTCTTTATAAGTTATAATAGGAAAAAAATAAGCATATGATTATGAACAAATATATATCAAAAGGCATAAAACTATTATTGCCTCTTTTGCTTGTCGCTGGATTTTCTTCGTGTAAGAAAGATAGCGATTCCATGGAAATTTCTGGAAAATTTCAGAAAAGAATCATATACGATTACGAAAAATACACCGAAAATCAAGAGTTTAACGAAGATGGAGAAGAACTCGTTATGACTTATAAATTTGATATGAGTAAGAATGAGGGTGTATTGGTTCGTAAGGGCTTAAGTCTTTGTAATTGTCAAGCTAGTCCCTATTCAAAAGTGACGGTTGATGAAAAGGAGAATATTGTTATTGAAAATGTTTTTCCAGAAAATATGGGAGGAACTTGTAATAATTACTTCGATATTTATACTACTATAAAAGGCGTACAAAAGAAAAAATATCATATTATAATAGAGGAAGGTGAATTCGGACATTATGAATTTGATATTGATTTGTCTAAAAACGTAGAAGGGAAATATTTCTATTAATTAACTGCTTGTTTTTCTTAATAGACAATAAAAAATAGAAAAATCCTTTGTGTTACTTCAACACAAAGGATTTTTTTTCATTCTATGAAAGGCTTTACCAAAAAATGTTTTTTGTTATATTACTATCCGCTAAACTTAAAAAGACAAACAAAAATAGTCCGCAATGCCAGTAAATACGGTGTTGCGGATTCTTTTTTGAAAACCAAGCCCCCCTAATCAAACAACGAGAGCTGAATAGGAGTCTCTTTTCTCGCAGACGCCCTGAAAGGGCAGTTTTCCCACAGCCTAAGGTAACACCTTAGGTGAAGATACCGATGATGGATATTTCGCCCTTTCAGGGCGTATTGTAACAATCGTTCATTTACCTAGGGCGTCGCCCTAGGCTAAGTATTGTTGGACTTTCAGCCCGTGATACAATGTAAGGTCATTAGCTGATTCTTTCAAAATGCAAAGATACAATACTGCGATTTGCAGCATTGCGGAATGCGTCGTTGCTGATTTTTATGTTTACCGGACACCAATAATAAAGAATACTATTTATCGCATATGCGAGCAATAGAGACCAAACAAGAAGAGGCATCACACACAATGCGATGCCTCTTTATATAGATATAATTCTCAATCGAATTAATTCTTCTTCTGCCAGCTATTCATCATCGATTCAACCTCAGCATTCAATTTAGCTGCAAATTCTTCAATCTTAAGAGATCCCATATCACCCTCACCTTGCTTTCTAACAGACACTTCTCCGTTTTCTGCTTCTTTCTCACCAACAATCAACATATATGGAATTCTCTTCACCTCATTATCACGAATCTTACGACCGATCTTCTCATTACGATCGTCCATGATTGCACGGATATCGTTCTCCTCCAAATAATCAACCACCTTTTGTGCATATTCATTGTATTTTTCACTGATTGGCAACACAACGACTTGCTCTGGTGTCAACCACAATGGGAATTTACCTCCTGTATGTTCAATCAACACAGCCACGAAACGCTCCATAGATCCAAATGGTGCACGGTGAATCATCACTGGTCTGTGCTTTTGATTATCTTCACCGACATATTCCAATCCGAAACGCTCAGGTAAATTGTAATCCACCTGGATAGTTCCCAATTGCCATCTACGACCAATTGCGTCTTTTACCATGAAGTCCAATTTAGGTCCATAGAATGCAGCTTCTCCATATTCTACTCTTGCTGGCATGTTTTTCTCTTTACAAGCCTCAACAATAGCAGCTTCTGCTTTTGCCCAATTCTCATCAGTTCCTACATATTTAGTCTTATTATTAGGATCTCTTAATGAAATTTGAGCCTCGAAGTTTTGGAAGTTCAATGCCTTAAAGATAATAGAGATGATATCCATTACACGAATAAACTCATCTTTTACTTGATCAGGACGGCAATAGATATGTGCATCATCTTGTGTGAATGAACGTACACGAGTTAAACCGTGCAACTCACCACTTTGTTCATAACGATATACAGTACCGAACTCTGCCAAACGCAAAGGAAGGTCACGGTATGAACGTGGTTGCCATTTGTAAATCATACAGTGGTGAGGGCAGTTCATTGGTTTCAACATATAAACCTCACCCTCTTCTGGTGTAGTGATAGGACGGAAACTATCTTCTCCGTAGTGATCCCAGTGTCCTGAAGTCACATACAAATCTTTATTTCCAATATGTGGAGTCATTACCTGTTGGTAACCAAACTTCTTTTGGATTCTCTTCAAGAAGTCTTCCAAACGAAGACGAAGAGCAGTACCCTTTGGCAACCACATTGGCAATCCCTTACCTACCATATCAGTAAACATGAACAATTCAAGTTCCTTACCGATCTTTCTATGGTCACGCTTCTTAGCCTCTTCCAACAAAGCAAGGTATTCATCCAATTGCTTTTTCTTAGGGAATGTGATTGCATACAAACGAGTCAATTGTTTACGTTTTTCATCACCTCTCCAATATGCACCTGCTAAAGACGTAATCTTTATAGCTTTAATTGGTGAAACATCTGGCAAGTGTGGACCACGACAAAGATCTGTGAACGAACCTTGTTCATATAGAGTAATCTTACCATCTTCCAATTCACTGATCAACTCAGTTTTGTATATTTCGCCTCTATCGCTAAACATTTTCAAAGCATCAGCTTTACTGATGTCTACGCGTGTCAAGGTCTGTTTGGTAGCAACAATCTCCATCATTTTCTTTTCAATTGCTGCAAAATCTGATTCTTTCAAGATATCCTCTCCAAAATCAATATCGTAGTAAAAACCATTTTCAATAGCAGGACCAATACCAAACTTTGCATTTGGATAAAGCATCTGAATAGCCTGTGCCATCAAGTGCGCTGAGGTATGCCAAAATGTATGCTTACCTTCTTCATCCTCAAACTTAAATAATTTAATGGAGCAATCTTCATTAATAGGACGATTCAAATCACGAATTTCTCCATTCACACCAATTGATAGCACTTCTTGTGCCAAGCGAGAACTTATGCTCTCAGCAATCTGCATACCTGTCGTTCCGTTTTCATACTCACGTACAGAACCATCAGGGAATGTCACTTTTATCATAACTATACTTCTTTACGAACGACCCACAAACGCCGTTCTTGTTAAAATATTAAAAATCACGCAAAGATAAAACATTTGATTGAATAAAAGAAAAAACCTACCATCTATTCCATCGTGTTTCTTTTTCTATTTTTTTCATCACAAAACACCTTTTATAATACTTAACCTACAATCTTAATGAAAATGATGAATAGCACAGAGGGGACGGTGCAACCTCACGGTTTTACGTCCCCATTCTCCATAGTCATAAGTTTCTTTTTAGAGATTCTGGATTTTTATTTCGGAATAATTACAAATAACGTCATATAAAGTTTTCTTTAAAGTATAATTCGATTAACAATAATTTTCCACATATTGATCTTTCGAATTATCCCACGATTTCTTATTATATTCATTTACAACATCTTTCACATCGGTCTTCCACAATCCATGAACATTACAATATTCATAAACCGCAACTGGAACTTCTTCTCCCAATGGAAATGTCACTTTCGGTTCATCTGTACTTTTCAAATAGGCAAAATACATATTCGTGTTGGTAACAAGACAAACCCATTGAATATAATGCTTTTCTGTCATAGGATGAGGGTCGGATCCAATTCGCACTTCAACGCACCCATTTTTCATTTTCACGATAGGAAGATGTTTCTCTGATCCCTCTTCCTTCGTTTTTGGAGTCAATAAACTCATTGACTCGCCACAACATTCAGGCATAACTCCTGAATCGACCAATTTAACAATTACGTTACCACAAATCTGGCAACAATAAAACTCTACTTCCATAAACTATAATTTTTAAGTTGTACATTGTCAACAGTTTCGTTCTGTTTGACGAAGCAAATGTAGATGCAAAAATTCAAGAAAACCAATTGAATTTCAATATAGACTTATCGAAAAAATCAATAACATCAAAATTGTGTATTTATAAAAATAAAAACATACTTTTACATCGAAATTCAAAACAACTTAAAAATTAACAAGAGTTTCTTTAAGTCGACCGATGATTTACGGGAAATTCAAAAAAAAGAAAAATTATGACACTTCAACAATTAGAGTACATTGTAGCAATCGACGAACACAGGCATTTCGTCAAAGCTGCCGAAGCGTGTGGTATCACCCAATCAACGCTTAGTTCTATGGTTCACAAATTAGAAGACGAACTGGATCTAACTATCTTCGACCGCAACAGTCATCCGATCCGTCCCACTTTGGCAGGAGAACAAATCCTAAAACAGGCACGAGTGGTTATTTTCCATTCCAAGCAATTAGAAGAGATGTCAAAGAATGAGCGAAAGAGCATCTCTGGTAACATTCGATTAGGCATCACCCCTACCGTAGCGCCATATATCATTCCCAAACTGTTTCGTTACATCAATACCATTCCAGATATCACAATAAAAGCCGACGAATTTTACCATGACAATTTAGTACAAAAACTAAAAAATGCCGAATTAGACATCGTTATCATGTCCTATCCTGGCAACAACGGAACCTTTTTAGAGATTCCGCTTTATAGAGAGAAATTATGGGCATATGTTTCATCTAACGATCCTCTATTCAACGAGGAAAGCATTGATTTCAATACGATGCCACGAGAAAGATTATGGGCCTTGAAAAACGAAATCTGTTTTCAACGACAACTCTCAGGATTGTGTTATATGGAATCCAAAAGAAGTTCCATGTACGAATCTGGTAACATTACGACACTCATCAGAATTGCGGATGAGAATGAAGGTTTCACCATCATTCCAGAACTACACATTCCTATTTTGAAAGAGAATCGGAAAGCTAATATTCGACCTTTTAAAGAGCCTTGTCCCGAACGTGTTGTTTCATTATTTGTTCGTCATGACTTTGTCCGAGAAGGTCTTCTGAATGTTATTGCCGATGGCATCAAGACCATTATCCCGCAAGAAATGTTGGATAGTAGATTACTGAAATATCCTATAAGGTTATAAAAAACATGTATGGGCGTATTGCATACGCCCCATTGCATACGCCCTATTGCATACGCTAAAGAAACACTCTCCACTGGCGCTTGTAGTATGGGCGTATTGCATACGCCCCCTTGCATACGCCCTATGCATACGTCCCACAAACTATTTACTTAAACTTCAACGAATTAATCATATAATCAACCGTATCTTGTTGTGCTTTGTTCATATAAGAGCAATCTATACCGTAAAAATAATCACCTACTTCAACAATTTTCATCAAGGTACCCATGGTAGATTGTTCGTCAGAAATCTGATAACGGATTAAAGTCTCATTACCACTAGTTTTCTTTTCCTGTAATTCAAAACCTTCTATCTGTGAAAAAAACTCAATACGTTCATCTACAAAAGCTTCCAATGACATATCACGTTTCAAACGAGTAGCCATTTCAACATTCTGATACAATGAATCTTCCGAATACGGTGTAATGGACATTGCTTCAAATACAAGGAATGGATGATTAGGATCCATTTTCAAATTCCATGTTTTAGGATATTCTACTGTAAAATTTGAACCCTCATACTTTACATATTCATCTTTGTTCATTTTATTACATGATGACAAAAAGATCAAAGCAAATGTCACCACCACATATAATATTTTTTTCATAAATAAAAATATTGAACGGTTTGTATAAAACCATTTTTGTAAGACTTCTTGTTAATAATTACTGACAAAGATATCTATTTATTTTTCTATCTTTGCATCAAAATATAAAATTCTTGTTTTATGGAAAAAAAATTTATTTATCTATTTAGTTTTTTGATGCTTTTACTTTCCTTATCAGCCACTAGTTGTGATAAAGGGGAGGATGAAGAGACTACTGATGCAATAGTTATTGAAAAAATGTAACTATTATGGAAGAAGAGATCAAGCAGAATTCACTCAAAGCATGGATTTTAGCAGCCAGACCCAAAACATGGGCAGCCGCCATTGCACCTGTTATTGTAGGTTGTGCAATCGCATTTAATCATTTTTCATTCAAACCAGTAGCAGCGATCTGCTGTCTACTATTTGCTGTCACAATGCAAATTGCGGCTAACCTCATCAATGATTTGTATGATTTCAAGAAAGGTAGTGACGGAGACGATCGTTTAGGTCCGCCTCGTGCCACAGCCCAAGGATGGATTACACCGAAATGCATGAAAAAAGGGATCATCATCGATATTATTTTTGGATGTCTTTGTGGATCCGTTTTAATTTTATTTGGCGGATGGCAAATGATTTTAGTCGGCATTTTTTGCGTCATCTTTGCCTATCTTTATACTTCTGGACCTTTCCCTCTTGCCTACAACGGGTTAGGTGATCTTGCTGTCATTCTATTTTTTGGTGTGATTGCAGTAGGATTCACCGCATATGTTCAAATACTCAATTGGGATAATACAATCACATTCTGCGGAATCGCAACAGGATTAGTTGTCAACGCACTATTGGTTCTAAACAACTATCGAGATCGGGAACAAGACGAAAAATCAGGCAAAAGAACTTCCATCGTTCTTCATGGAGAGCGATTCGGTCGTTACCTCTATCTTTTTATGGGTATACTTGCCATCGCATTTGTGATTAAATACATCTTCGTTTTTTCATATGTAACAATTCCCCACATTCTAACTCCATTAGCAGGGAAAGGAAACGCTCTGATAAACATCACAAAAATCATAGCTTTTCCTGCATTAGTTTGCGCTTATTTGATACCGCATTATATGACTTGGAAAAAAATATGTGAGATCAAAGCAGGGAAAAAGTTAAACGCACTGATTGGTGAGACTTCACGCAACATGCTGATATTCGCAACGCTACTCACCATCGTGCTTTGCATTAGATAATCAAATATAAAATTTAATAAAAATGGACTTGAACATTTCCAATTTAAAGTATACCGATTCTAATAATTTCTTTTTGATGGCGGGACCTTGTGTCATTGAAGGAGAAGAGATGGCATTTCAAATAGCAGAACATATTGTTTCTCTTTCCGACAAATACAAGATTCCTTACATTTTCAAAGGTTCCTACAGAAAAGCCAACCGATCCAAAATAGACTCTTTCACAGGAATCGGTGACTTAAAAGCATTAAAGGTATTAAAGAAGATAGGTGAAACATTTGACATCCCCGTCGTTACAGATATACACGGACCTGAAGAGGCTGAATTAGCTGCAGAATATGTAGACATTCTACAAATTCCTGCCTTTTTGTGCAGGCAAACCGACCTTTTAGTCGCAGCTGCCAAAACAGGCAAAACCATCAACATCAAGAAAGGACAATTCTTATCTCCGGCTGCTATGGGTTTTGCAGCGCAAAAAGTACGCAATTGTGGAAATGACAATCTCATTTTAACAGAACGTGGTACATCGTTCGGATATCAAGATTTGATAGTAGACTATCGTAGCATACCAACGATGCAAAAGATAGGTTGTCCCGTAGTATTAGACTGTACCCACTCACTACAACAACCCAACCAATTATCAGGTGTTTCCGGAGGAGATCCTGAGATGATTGAAACCATAGCCAAAGCTGGTATAGCAACGGGTGCTGACGGATTATTCATTGAGACACACTTCGATCCAGCACATGCCAAATCAGACGGCGCTAATATGTTACGTTTAGATCAGTTGGATGGTTTATTAAAGAAATTAATCAGAATTCGACAAGCAATAGTATAATCGGATGTTAACATTAAGAGGGTGTATCAAAATGTAAAATCTGATTTTCCAACTTACATTTTGTCACTTATTGATATCAATAAAGCCGTTTCAGAGTTATAATCGACGATTAATGTCTCTGAAACGGCAATTTTTTCATGGAAATTTCTTTGATAGTTTAAAATTTAGCAAGTTTAGTTTTGATACACCCTCTACCATCTTAACCTTTGATTTGGTTGGAAAAACATCCTCGTCACAATTTCAATTCTTCCAATTTCGGAAACATATCTCCTGAATCATCTCCTGAATGAGACAAAAACATACAATAATAAACGGGCATATAGGCGATACCATTCTTCATCACGACATTTCCTTCATTACTAAATACGATTGCTTTCGAAATTCCGTACTCTGAATTACCAAGAAACTTATTCAAGGCACTATGAGAGGTGTAATCCTTACCCGATTTCACTTCTATAGGTAATGGAGAAAGGACATCATTCAAATATAACTTCAACAAATTCTTCGTTTCCGACTCTTTAAGAGGAAAGCGAGGATTGCTGATTGCTTTCACTTCCAATGCTATGCCTGACGCACTAAGATACTCAAACTCATCTGCATAATCATTGAATTCCTTCCATGGTTTTTGTTCTATCTGCTTAAAAATCACTCGTTTCTTTTTATTCTCCAAATTGCTTGGGATTAAATCATACACCCGACGGATTTTCAGTTTACGTTCCTTGTCATACTGCGAAGCATACACCTTGTATAATTCCAATATCGTCTGTTGGACATCTCGCACTCGCTGCACATGGCGATCTTCCAAAAAAGCATTCACGCTTCTGGTAATCCGCCTATCAGCATATAATAACGAAATCTCTTCAAAATATTTTCATGTAAAGACGGATTCAACGACACACCTCTTTCAAAACACGATTTCATCTCGGCAATAACCTCTTCACCACAGTTGAGTGCCCATAGGAACTCCTCAAAATCCAATGGGTACATGTGCTTGATGGTTATGGTTCCAATAGGAACAGAAGGAGTCTCCGCCAAAGCAATACCCAACTGAGAACCGCTTGCTATGTATCGAAATCGACCTTCTTGATTGAGGAATTTCAACATCGTAAGTAACTGAGGATAAGATTGTATCTCATCCAAGAAAATCAACGTATCCGTTTTATCTCCCAACTTATCTTTGGCGAATAATGCCAACTGCATATAGAGATCCTGACACGTGCGAACATGGTCAAACACTTTAGCCCCCTCCTTATCCTCTTTCAGGTTGATTTCAATAAAATTCTTAAACAGACGAGTCCCCACATAGCGAATGATAAACGATTTACCTATTTGTCGTGCGCCATCCACCAACAAAATCTTGTTCGGCTGATTTCGCAAGAAAGACTCTAAAAATGTTGAAAATTTACGTCGTAGCATATTTCTCTTTTTTTAAGTTTAGCAAACTTACTAATTTTATGATAGTTACAAATAAAATCACCACTTTTTCCATATAAATCACAAGTAATTTTACCACTTATTCCATTTTACAAACCCAATATTCTACCATTTATTCTTGCAGAACGGGACATTTTTTCAATCAAAATATTTTGTGTCTCTACTGTTTCTTAATCCTTATTATGTTGGAAGATGCTCTGTGAGTCTGTGCCTTCCCCTATACACACAATACTCGCACACTTATTTATCCGCTTATATTGTATCAATGGATATCGATACCGCAACTCATCATCATTAATATGATTATGAAATAATATATTCGCATTCTCCATCGTACTGTTCACACAACCACGAAAAATAGGAATTTCTCCACGTGATATCTCATTCTTAAACTGTACTAATAATGTATTTATGTTATTCATCTGTGCTTTCGTTATAAATCACGTTATAAATTTAGATGGTATCTACAAATCACCATTTCTCCGTCCGAATCCGCAAAAACAAGAGATATGAACATCCTAAATTGCTTAGGGACTTCCCAAATTTAGTGTAATTATCATTCGTCACCTAATTAATTATCAATAAAATTCACCTCCACCGTTTTTTTTATATCAATAACAATTATCCGACAAACACAATATTTCCTTCGAATAACTGTATATTGTGCACTTGATTTTTTATTTTTTTCCGTTTTCATCAAAAACTTACATCTCTATCACCCTCTACTTCTCAAAAAACATCATACATTTGTAAAAAAAATTGTAATAAGAAATATGAGTACTAAGAAACTAGACACATCTATTAAATTAGAGAAGGATTTATTTAATCAAATATACAAATCTATGCAAGGTGATGTCATTCAAAACATCATCAAAGCAACAAAAATACCAACCAAACAAAACTACTGGAAAGACTCTTTAGAGGGTCACAGTATCAGAGTGGACGAAAAGCTATTGAAAAGATTCTACAATCTTTTCTATGATGTAAAAGAGAAATTAAACTTCCAAGAAAAAGTGGATTTCTACATTACTGGAGATTCAGAAGTAAACGCTTTCGCCATCATGGCTCAAGAAAAAGATGAAGCTCATATCATCAATGTCAACTCCGCTCTTATCCAATTGATGACCGACGACGAACTCCGTTTCGTTATCGGACACGAACTGGGTCACTTGATCAATCAAGACGCTCTCTTACTAAACTTGGTTCAATTCGTGTTTGTTGATAAAGAAATTCCCGTGCTTTTGGCTCACAAAATTCGCCTTTGGCAACAACTTTCCGAATTGGTAGCTGACCGTTACGGATATTTAGCTACCAACAACCTAAATGTCTGCATATCGGCCTTCTTCAAAATGTCGTCTGGCTTGGACTTCGACAAAATGGGTATCGATTTCGAAAGCTTCATCGAAGAGAACAACCAACGTCTCAGCTACTTTAAAGACGAAGAAGGATTAAGTTGCGACAGCCACCCTATCAATCCTATCCGCGTAGCTGCCATTCATCTATTCTCCACAGCAAAGAACAACAATGAGTTAAATAAAGGGATGTCTAACCTACTGAATATTTTGATGAAAGTACGCAGTTCTGAATTAGACAAAAACTTATCCGTATTCATCGCCACAGCAGGTTTAATCGTTGCTTCTTGCGATGGTTCAATCGATGAATCAGAATCCGAATGTATACTCGACACACTCTCTCAACTTCAAATATTCCCTAAAAAATATTTGGAAGAATTAGCAAAAGCCGACATTTCAAAATTGTTCGAGGAATCTATCTGCAAAATCATTGAAATCAACCCAACGCTTCGCGATATGATGTTGGAATATATTATGCAAATCATTATTTCCGACAAACGTTTCGATGAAAAAGAAATCGAACTCCTATATAATATTGGTGAAAATCTTTTGGGTTATTCAAGGAAAGAAATTGCCCACTATTTTGCAAATATGATTCAAGAGAATTTCGTTCCAAGTTACGATGGCTTAAAATAAATCCCAATATGCAAAAAGGAAAACCTTTCAGATGTTAGTCTGAAAGGTTTTCCTTTTTCTATAATTTTCCAATAATAAACACCCAATAATCATTTATTACCATACATAACAAACTCATATGGATCACTCTCTTTCCTAAAACGATTTACTGCTGTTACCGTAAGATTATAGATGACAGATTCCTTCCATCTTTGTATTTCTCGTAAATCTAACGACGTTTCTACCGTTTTCAACAATATATTCTTCGGATCCTCAAAGTCACAGTCCAAAGAATCTGCAAATGCATAGACAACATAATAAGCAACAGCTTCACCACTATCTGCCACAACTGGATCCCATTTTAGTAATGAGTCATTCTCTATTCGTAGATTCATTGGCGAATATGCTTCAGAAGAAGATTTCATCTCCAATGTTAAAGCTGGATTCGTGTAAAATTCAGTTTTCAAACTATCCAATAATCCCTGAGGATTTCTCAATAAATAATGTGTGCTATAAAACAACAAACCATCTACATTGACACAATCCTTATTAAAACGCATTTGACGAACCAATTCATTAGGTGTTTTCCATGCTTTCGGCTTATTAACTTCCAATCCAGACGCATATAATCCAAAATACAATTGACAAGATGATGGAATATTCTGTCGCCACCAAGGTGCTAACACTGCATAATCAGCAACCGTTTTACCTATCTCCCAATATAATTGAGGTGCAATATAATCAATCCAACCCTTTTCCGCCCATAATAAAACATCCGCATAAAGATCATCATAATTTGTCACACCTGCCTTAGTGTCAGATCCTCGTGAATCTTTCGCTTTATTTCGCCATACGCCAAATGGACTAACACCAAATTGGACCCATGGTTTTTCTTGTTTCACCATCTGTTGAATTCGTTGAACAATGCGATTCACATTATCACGTCGCCAATCAGCTTTATTCGTAAATCCATTCGGATGTTTGGCAAAGGTATCATCATCAGGGAAATCCTTGCCCCCAACTGGGTAAGGATAGAAGTAATCATCCAAATGGAATGCATCAATATCATAACGGACAACGATATCCCTTAAAACTGATAATAAATAATCTGCTGTTTCTTCCTGTCCTGGATCAAAGAAAATCTTATCTCCATACTGTTTAAATAAATAAGGTTTCTTGTAATAAATGTGATCAGGTGTTAATTTTGATTTGGGAGTATTTGTCACACGATACGGATTAATCCACGCATGTACTTCCATACAACGTTTATGAGACTCCTCCACCACCACTTGCAATGGATCAAACAAGGAATCAGACGGAGCCTTCCCTTGTGTTCCCGTCAACCATTCCGACCAAGGTTCTATATCAGAACGATACAAAGCATCAGAAGTAGGTCTGATTTGGAAAATAACAGTATTGATACCACACTTAGACAAAGAATCCAGAAGCAAGACTAATTCCTGCTTCTGGAAATCTGATGACGAATCTCGACTCGAAGGCCAATCAATATTTGCAACTGTTGCGATCCAAACGCCTCGCATTTGTCTTTTCTCCTGTGAAAATGTCAGTACAGGAATCAAAAAGAATAGCACAAACCAATAAAACCTTCTCATCGAACTATTGGGATTACTCCCATATTTTTAGAGGGAACATCTTTATATTCCCCGATTAATATTAATGTTACTATAATGACGACTTATTTTTTGCCTTTAATTTCTTGAGGATATATTCACCAGATCTAGTTAAAATTTTAGGATCTAATGGATACATTTTACCATCATTCCACTTCAATGCAGCACATTCACCACCTTCAGCACTATAACTCCAATTACACCAACTGACTATTTGATGAGCATCATTATCACCATCAAAAATCTTCAACCACTTATCTGTCATTTCAGGACAGAAATTATACCAACCACTTGCATCAGTTGTACCAAACTCGGTTACAAAGATAGGTAGTTCTTTTAATATACAAGGAATACCTCTTGTCGTATCACCCTTTTGGAATGGTGTCATAAAATCAGGACCTTTTATACCTGCTGCAATAGAGAATGAATCTACTGGAGTTCCATCATTATGTGAAGCCGAATAGAAATGGAAAGAATACATCAAATTCTCATACACATTTCCATCTCCATCTTGAGGTTCATTACCAATAACATCTTGAGGACGTTGACTCCACTCAGGAGTTCCACATACACAAATAACATCTTTGTCATTTGATCTAATAATCTTTAACATATCCTCGCAATATGGTTTAATGTGACGTTGCCATGTTACTTCTCCCTTTGTAGAGTTTGGCTCATTACACAACTCATATATAACGTGTTTTTGATATTGGAATCTACGAGAACAATAAGTAAAGAAATCGGCAGCCAAATCAACACCACAGGAAGGATGTTTTCTATAATATGCACTTTGTGGATTTCCCGGACTATGAACATGCCAGTCTATTAACAAATACATACCATTTTCAGCACACCATTTAACTACATTCTCCAAATGACGAGTACGATGGGTTGGGTTATATGCATATCCACCTTCCTCATCAACATAAAAAGCTAATCTGAAAACATTACAATTCCAATCCTTTGCCAAAGATTTAATATTTTCTTCTGTTATATTAGCTACACCAGCCCATTGCATTCCATGAGAACTCATACCTCTAAGTTGCACTGGATTTCCTTTCTCATCACATAAGCAACGATAACCATTTTTATCCTTACCTACTTTTAACTTTCCCCATTTTGCTACAGGAGAATCTGTTGGATATTCCAATGGCATCAAAATTTCAACCTCCTTAGAAGAAGGTGATACTTTGCCAAAGGGAGATGACGGTTTAACTGGTTTAACCGCTTCAACTTTTTTTTCTATATTATCGGCTTTCTGCTCAGATGAATCAGAAGTCTTATTTGAGCAACTGAAAGAAATCATTGCCAACGCTGCACATGAAAAAATCCATTTTCTTACCATAATATTAACTATTATCTGTTAAAAACTCACAAAATTAGATTCTATGTCTATGCAAATATATAAATTTTTATTAAAAATGCAAACCCCAAGAAGTCTGTTTTACCTTTTTTGATAAATTTATAATTTTTACCTGTTTTGATAACATTTTTTGTGTCGGTTTTTTGGGATTATATTTTAACGGACTAGGCAAACAAGTTGCCAACATGGCAGCTTCGTATCTATTTAATTTAGAAGAAGAATGCATATAATAGAAAGTACTAGCAGATTCGACACCATAAATGCCATCTCCCAATTCCACCACATTCAAATAGACCTCCATAATGCGCTCTTTTGACCAAAAGATTTCAATCAAAACAGTAAAATAGGCTTCCAACCCCTTTCGAATCCATGATCGTCGTGGCCACAAGAAAACATTTTTAGCAACTTGCTGAGAAATCGTGCTAGCACCATACACCTTACCCCCTTTCTTGTTTTGCTTTTTCGCCTTTTTTATGGCTTCGTAATCAAATCCATTATGATCCAAAAATTTATTATCCTCGGATGCAATGACACAATGAATCATATGTGCCGAAATTTTCTCTATCGGAACCCACTTTTGCTGAATCTTTGCTGATTTCCCATCAGACCATTGCTGACAAACTCGTATCAACATCAGAGGTGTCAACCTTATAGGCACAAATCGAAACACCCAAACTGCGAGTAACGAGCTTAGTAAAAAGAAAAGCAAGAAACGGCGCATCCATATCAACACTTTATCCAATTTCCCTCTATTCTTTTTCTCTTTCGATTTCAAAAAAGGGATAGAAAACATTTCTATTTAACTTTCACCTTAACAATTATTTTTTTTGTTGTACCATTACCAATCAATGGTGCATGTGCATCTTGAGGGAAAAAGATTGCAAAAGATCCCACTGAAAGAGCAAAAGAAAAATCGAATTTGTCTTTATAAAATGTAATATCTTGCTTGGGATGGATTTCCTTCAACATTTTACATGATTTACGTGACTTATACCCAACATATTCCATATTCGTAATAGGAATCTGTATATCTATATAAGCGTTATGCACCTCCAAATTAGCCATTTGCGGACTGCGTAAATCCACAGCATCCACGTTCACATAAAAGTCTTCATCCACATCCGTACGACCGGTTGGTAATTCCTCAAAATTCAACGTCTTTATATAAGAAAATACCTTTGCAAACGACGGATGCATGTTTGCATACAAATCTAAATTTTCAATCGTATCTAAAACCATATGATTAACTTATTTAGAAAGTTTACACCTTCTCATTAAACCATTTTTATTGTACACCATTTCAGCATCGAAATTATTCCTCATGACAACAAGAAGAATATCTCTAAAAAAAAAGGTCTTCATGTTGAAGACCATTGGAGCGGAAAACGGGGTTCGAACCCGCGACCCTCAGCTTGGAAGGCTGATGCTCTACCAACTGAGCTACTTCCGCAGTTGGATTTTTAATTTGTGGGCGAAGATGGATTCGAACCACCGAAGGCAAGAGCCAGCAGATTTACAGTCTGCCCCATTTGGCCACTCTGGTATTCGCCCTGTTTTTAAAACGGTTGCAAAGATACAACTTATTTTTAAAATTCCAAAAGTTTTTTGTTAAAATCAACCATTTTTATTGCTGTTATAGCAGCCTCAACACCCTTATTACCTAAACATCCACCTGCACGATCCAAAGACTGTTGCATATCATCGGTTGTCAGTAAACCAAAAATGAACGGAACCGTTCCTTCTGTATTCAATTTAGACAATCCATTGGTGGTTCCTTGACACACATAATCGAAATGCGGAGTTCCACCTCTCACAACGCAACCCAAAGCAATAACAGCGTCCACATCCAACTCCTCACTAATACGTTTTGAGGCATATATCAATTCAAAACTTCCTGGGACATGAAACACACAAATATTATCCGGATCAGCACCATGCTTAATCAATGTTTCTTGAGCCCCCTCCAACAACTTATAGGTTACTTCACTATTCCAATCCGAAACAACAATACCAAATGTCATTTCTGCAGCACTTGGAACTGAATCTTTATCATACTTAGATAAATCTACTGTAGCCATTTTTTCTCTGTATTAAAAATAAAAAAGGCTTCTAAAAATCATCAAGCGATTAATAGAAGCCCTAAAAATTTTACATTAATTATTTTGCCTTAGCGACTTCAATGTATTTCTTTACATCCATGATGTTTGAATATTCAGGATATTTCTTCAAAATCTCTTCGAATAAAGCAATTGCTTGAGTATAATCTTCAATAGACATACATGCTATACCAGCTCTTTCCTTATAGAATGGAGTAACAGCAGGATTTTCAGCAACTGCAGCTTTCTTGTAATAAGAAATAGCTTTCTTAGCATCACCAAGATCCCAGTAGCAATCACCAACAGCACCTATTATAGCGTATTGAATAGCAGCGTCATCTGCACTAAACTTTTCTAAATATTTGATGGCTTTTTCATTGTCACCTAATTGTTTGTAACAAACACCCGCATATGCATTTGCAATGTTACCAGCATCTGTACAACCATATTCATCAATAATCTCCAAAAATCCCATGGCATCCTCTGTTCCATCTAATGCTAATTGGAAAGAATCCATTGCAAAGAGTTGTTCTGCTTTAAAAATGCTCTCCTTTGCTGTTTGTTCTCTTGGTTCCAAGTATGCGCTCTTAAATAAAATGATACCCACAACAAGTGCAGCAACAATTCCCAAACCAATAAAAATAGGTTTTTGGTTATTTTCTATAAACGCTTCTCCTGTATTTAAAACCTCATCGGCTTTGTCAAATACAATAGTACTCTCTTCTTCTTTTTCGTTGATAGCTTTAGCCATTTCTTAAAAATTTTATTATAATCTACTTTAATTTATTTACATTTGATTTGCAAAAATAGCAGTTTAAAAGTAATCTTAAAAAGTTTTCATCACTTTTTTTCTGCTATCTCTTCAAAATTCAGTCCACACCAGAGAAATTTTCTTTCTTAAGCATCTCCCACACTTCTTTCGTCGTAAAGAAACGCACATCTCTATTTTCCTTTACCGCACGACGAATCACCGTCGATGAAATATCCAACAATGGTGCTTCATTCAACATTCGGACTTTACCCTTCCATTGTTCTGGTACCTCATTAGGACTATCAGGTCGTGGGTAGACCAATATCTCACACATTTCAACAATCTTTTCCGCATTTTTCCACTGATGAAAATTCGGAAGATTATCTCCTCCCATAATCAATAAAAATTGTACATTCTTCTCCTGTTCGGATATATAAGACAATGTATCATAGGTGTATGAGGGTTTTGGAAGTGAAAATTCCACATCCGTAACAGAGAATTTCGGATATCCTTCTATCGATTTTTTTACCATCCTTAAACGACATTCATCATCCATCAAATTCAAATCCTTCTTAAATGGATTCTGCGGAGATACCACAAACCGAACCTCATCGACACCAGCATACTCTGCAATATAGTTTGCCAATATCAAATGCCCATTATGAATAGGATTAAATGATCCGAAAAACAATGCTACTTTTTTCATCCTTCAATAAATTCTCTGACAATTTTTTTGATTAATCCTTTGGTATGCTCCAAATTATCATTGACAACAATGCGATCAAACTTATCCGCGAAAGTCATTTCATATGATGCCTTATTTACACGGTCGTTAATCACCTCCATCGTATCCGTTCCTCGATTAATCAAACGTTCTTTCAACGTTGCTATAGAAGGCGGCATAATAAATATAGACAAAGCATTATCTGCATACATCTTTTTAATATTGCAACCACCAGCTACATCCACGTCAAACACAACAATATTACCTTTATTATTAATACGAGTAACTTCACTCTTTAATGTGCCATAATATTTATTGGTATAAACCTCTTCCCATTCCAAAAATGCACCTTCATCTATTTTAGACTTAAACTCTTCTGGTGACAAGAAATAATACTCAACACCATTTTTCTCCTCTCCTCTCGGACTTCTACTTGTTGCTGAAATAGAGAATTCCAAGCAATCAAACTGGGTCATCAAGTAATTTATCAATGTACTCTTACCCGAACCTGAAGGAGCTGAAAAAATTATCATTTTCTCTTTCATTCCCATATCATTTTATAGCACATTCAACACTTGTTCCTTGATTTGTTCCAACTCATCCTTCATTTTCACAACAATCTTTTGCATTTCCGAATGATTAGACTTAGACCCCAAGGTGTTAATTTCTCGACCGATCTCTTGCGCAATAAAACCTAATTTTTTACCAACATAACCATCAGCCTTCATCGTCTCTTCAAAATAAGTTAAATGTTGACGAAGTCTATTCTTTTCTTCATTCACATCCAACTTCTCTATATAATATATCATCTCTTGTTCAAAACGGTTCTTATCATACTCAACCGATTTGATTTCAGCAAGATTATCCATGATTCTTTGTTTGATTTTCTCAACACGTTCTTTTTCAAACGGATCAATTGTAACCAACAATGCACGAATATTGGCAATTTTTTGTTCAAAAACAGCCGACAACGATTCTCCTTCACGTGTTCTAAACTCGACCAAGCCATCAACAGCCTTTTCAAATGCAGCCTTTACTTGCAACCAATCTTCCTCTTCGACCTCTTGAATTTCTGTCTTCATCACATCTGGCATACGCAATAACAATGGCATCCAATCTGCAGGCTCTGCCACTCCTAATTTAGACGACATTGATTTAATTTGCGTATAATAATTTTCCAAAAGTGCTTGATTAATTTGAGTCGTCGTATCTCCATTGAGCGATTCAACAAAAATACTAAACTCAATTTTACCACGTTCCAATCGTTGAGAAACGATGTTACGCAACTCAAGTTCTTTCTCCTTGTAACTGTTAGGAACTCTCGAGAACAGATCTAATTGTTTACTGTTCAAGGACTTAATCTCAATCGTAATTTTCTTGGATCCCACTTCGCAAGTTGTCTTGCCGAATCCTGTCATTGACAATACCATATCTTTACTAATTTTGAAAATTTACAACGCAAAGTTAATTTTAATTTTTTCAAATTAACACATTAAAATCAAATAATGTATTTTTGCAAAAATTTTTATCTAAAAATGGCTACAATAATATCAATCGAAACTTCAACGGAAGTCTGTTCCGTCGCCCTTTCTCAAAACGGAAAAAACGTATGGGAGAAAAAAAATATGGAAGGACAAAATCATTCCACTCTTTTAGCTCCCTTTTTACAAGAAATGCAATCATATATTAAGGAAAACAATCTAAAAGTTGATGCTGTTGCGGTTAGTAGCGGACCAGGTTCTTATACAGGTCTTCGTATCGGCGTTTCCACTGCGAAAGGTTTATGTTACGGAATGGACATTCCTCTCCTTTCGATCGATACATTAAAGGTCATCACAATGTCTGCACTTCACACTCTAAATAATGCAAATATTAACGACGAGACCTACTTTTGTCCAATGATTGATGCCAGAAGAATGGAAGTTTATACAGCATTCTACGATAAAAATTTAAATCAAATAAGAGATACATCTGCCGACATTATCGAGGAAAACAGTTACAAAGAAATTCTCGACAAACACATCGTATATTTTTTCGGAAATGGTGCAAACAAATGCAAGAAAACAATCACACATCCTAACGCAAGATTTTTAGATGATATAACACCTCTTGCCAGCGAAATGTGTCAACTTGCAGAAAAAGCCTACAACGACAAAGACTTTAAAGATGTGGCATACTTTGAACCCGCCTATTTAAAAGAGTTTGTTGCCATCGTCGGGAAAAACAAGGTGTTAGAATTGGAAAATCAAAAATAAAGTTATATCTTTGCACCGCTTTTTTTTAAGCACAATGAAGTTTAACTAACAAAAATTTAAAAAAAATGGCAACTAAAATTAGATTGCAAAGACACGGCCGTAAGGGGTACGCGTATTACCACATCGTCGTAGCAGATAGCAGAGCGCCACGTGATGGTAAGTACATTGAAAGAATTGGATCATACAATCCAAACACAAATCCTGCTACAATTGACTTAAACTTCGAAAGAGCATTGTATTGGGTTGAAACTGGTGCACAACCAACAGACACCACAAGAAATCTTTTGAGCGACAAAGGTGTTTATATGATGAAACACTTGAAAGGTGGCGTTAAGAAAGGTGCATTCTCTGAAGATGTAGCACAACAAAAATTCGATGCATGGATGGCTGAGAAAGATAAGAAAGCTCAAGCTATCGTTTCTAAGAAAGAAAATGCAAAGAAAGAAGATATCAAGAAACGTTTGGAAGCTGAGCAAGCTGTTCACGCAGCTAAAGCAGAAGCTCTTTCTAAGAAAAGAGCAGAAGCAGCTGCAGCTCTTGAGGCAGCAGCTAAAGAAGCAGCAGCTGAAGCAGCTGAGGCTATCGCTGAAGCAGAAGCTCCAGCATCTGAGACTCCAGCAGCAGAATAAGTTTTTCAAACACGAAAAAACTTCAGAAGGATGTCCATTAGCGACATCCTTCTTTTTTATTCATTCCCCTATCTACTTGTATTATCTAACCAAACACCTCATGTTTGTTTTTTCACAAATGGCATAGAATCTTTCCTTCATTTCAGTCTATTTGACAATACTTCTTAACATACAAACAAAAGAAAGAGTTTTAATGATTCTTAATTTGTCAATAAGAAATGTGATACAACACACCATTGTATTAAAAAAAAGAGTAACTTTGCATCGCAAAATGAAACATTGAGAATTAATTTGTTTATATATATTTACTTATGGTAAGAGACACAGCAATTTTCGACATTATCGAGAAAGAACACCAACGCCAATTAAAAGGCATTGAGTTAATCGCTTCCGAAAACTTCGTAAGTGACCAAGTAATGCAAGCAATGGGAAGTTATCTAACAAACAAGTATGCCGAGGGTTACATCGGACACCGTCATTACGGAGGTTGCGAAGTAGTCGACATGAGCGAAGGTTTGGCAATCGAGCGTCTTTGCAAACTTTATGGAGCTGAGTACGCTAACGTACAACCTCACTCAGGAGCTCAAGCTAACGGCGCTGTTCTTCTTGCAGTTCTTAATCCTGGAGACAAGTTCATGGGCTTGGATTTGGCTCATGGTGGTCACCTTTCTCATGGTTCTTTAGTAAACACATCTGGTATAATCTATAAACCAGTTCCTTACTACTTGAACAAAGAGACTGGACGTGTTGATTATGACGAGATGGAGAAGATTGCAAAAGCAGAACGTCCTAAATTGATCATCGGTGGTGGTTCAGCATATTCTCGCGAATGGGATTACGCACGTATGCGTAAAATTGCAGACGAAGTAGGTGCACTTCTTATGATTGATATGGCACATCCTGCTGGTTTAATCGCAGCTGGTTTGCTTGACAATCCATTGAAATATGCTCACATCGTAACATCAACCACTCACAAGACTCTTCGTGGTCCTCGTGGAGGTATCATCTTATTAGGCAAAGACTTCGACAACCCATGGGGTAAAGTTACCAAAAAAGGTGTTATCCGCAAGATGTCATCTATATTAAATTCAGCTGTTTTCCCTGGTATGCAAGGTGGTCCGCTTGAGCATGTAATTGCAGCTAAAGCAGTTGCATTCGGTGAAGCTCTTCAACCAGAATTCAAAACTTACCAAACTCAAGTAAAGAAGAATGCTGCTGTTATGGCACAAGCATTTGTTGACAAAGGTTATGCAGTTGTTTCTGGTGGTACAGATAACCACTCAATGTTAATTGACCTTCGTCCTAAATTCCCTGAGTTAACAGGTAAAATGGCAGAGACAGCTCTTGTTGCTGCAGATATCACAACCAACATGAACATGGTACCATTCGATACTCGTTCAGCATTCCAAACTTCAGGTCTTCGTTTCGGTACTCCTGCTATCACAACTCGTGGTGCAAAAGAGGATTTGATGGTTGAAATCGTTGAAATGATTGACACCGTTCTTTCTAATCCAGAGAGCGATGCAAACATCAAGGCTGTTCGTGAAAAAGTCAATGGCATCATGGCTCAATATCCATTGTTCGCTTGGTAATTCGAGAACGAATATACATCACAAAGAAAGGCTGCTCATATGGGCAGCCTTTTTTATTGAATGACACGACTGAAATTATGTTTCTCTCAAAAAATTAATATCGCTAAAAGAATAGGCAATCTTCAAATCATACAGTTTATAATCGAAAATTTACAGCTAAAAAAATTGAATATAAAAATATATTTGCTATTTTTGTGACATTCAATCATTTAAAATCATTCTTAAAGAATACATGAAAAAACGTTTTGAATAATTTAATTTTTAGCAAAAATGAGCAAGTATTTATTTTTTCACAAAGACTTAATCAAAAAGGCATCTATCATAGTTGCCTCATTTGTCTTTACATTAGCAAATGTAGAAGCTGCAGATACAGCAAAACAAAATCAATCAACACCATCTGAAGTTACAATCATGATTGACAACTTACCATCATGGGATAATTTCAACTACAAAAACAAGGATGCATTAAGCACAACAGTTAAAGCATTCTCTTCTCTACCAGACAGTGTTAGAAACGCTATTTCATCAGAAAAAAGAGACAAATTAAATTACCTTAAGGATAAAGTGGAGAAAAGCACAATTCAAAACTTAGAATCCTCATTAAAAGTAAAGCACTCCTATCAATTCAATTTTGCATCTTCTGATGGTCATTTCGATGAAAGTCAAATGGAATATCTACATTTCATAGCAGATTGTTTAAAAATGAATCCCAATGCGAAAGTAAGCATTATCGGATATACATGTAACGTCGGATCCGAGGACATGAATGAAGTTTTTGGATATGACCGTGCGATTCACGTACGCAACTACCTTCTTCGCTATGGAGCATCCGAAGATCAAGTTATCATGGATACAAAAACATCTAAAAACCCAATTGCTCCAAACGATTGTGAAAAAAACAGAGCAAAAAATCGTCGTACAGAAATTAAATTAATTAAAAAATAATTTTAACTAGTCCTAAACAACCATTACGGTTTCACTTAATTTCACAGGACAAAAATAATTTTTTTAGAAGATTGTTGAAGGGCTAGTCTTTCAACAATCTTCTTTTTTGTACGTTTTTCACCTTATCATTTTTTGTGCATTTGGCGGTATAGTATAGTTTCTCGTCTTGTTATAGGTATTTTTACAACTCTGACCAAACTGTATCGCTAAAAGTATAAACAACCTCAAGGTCATGCGCTTTATAATCGTCAAAGATTCTTCTACATTTACCTAACTCAAAAGCTAAACGCAAATCATCGTCCGCATCCCCGCCCTTCAACTCACTACTCTTAATAGTACGTATCTTGGTGATTTCATAAACATCACGAATGCCTTTCTCTTTTATGTACGGAGCAAATAGATGCAGATTGTCCAACGGGATTGTAGTTGGGAACTTAGGACCTGTGTAATAGATGGTCGCCTCGCCTTTTTCAAACTTTTCAACATCTCGTTTCACGAGACCTACCAAGACCCTATCATGTACTGCAATCTCAGTTCCTTTTTGCGGTATGACTTCTCGAACTATGGTAGAGGCCTGTTTACTCAACAATCCATCAATAAACTCGACCAAAAGATCTTTGCTTTCGTCGTCATCAGGGCGTAAAGGGAACGCACCAATATTGACATCTCCAATCGACTTATAATATTTAGACTGCTCTATTTTTGTCTTCTCTCCTGCACCAGGGAAAAGAATATAGCCTCCGATAACCTCTTTTCGTAATCGATCATCACTTCGTTTATAGTAGATAGCATCTCTATAGCGATGCATCTGATTGATAGCATCATCTGGAGGGAGATCTGTACCATGTTCTTTACCTGCAATCCTATACTTCGCATCAAACAAATAAGTCATCTTCATGCCACTGTCTATGTCGTTTTTCGTCAGCTGCAAAACAATGTCCGGTTTCTGCGGCACAGTAGGAGAAACTAAATTTTGAATAGACAATGAATCTTCTCCATAATGAGTATCCTGATCGTTTTTCGGATTATAGATAAGCTCCGCTAACTGCACATTACCTTTTTCGAACAAGATGCGAGAATGTTCTCCCTTACCCAATTCATAAACAAATGAACTACTCATCTCCATACGATTAGGGTGCGACATTTTCACTTCGTCACCCATCAACTTTTTCACAATACGAGAAACTTGGATGAAACACCATATTTCATAAAGTGTCGCAATATCCTTGGTTTCCATTCGATACATTCCCTCATTGAGAGAGAACGACTTACGTAACAATATGCTTGTTCTATAGATTTTAGAATAATTGGTGTCGTTTTGCAATATTAGGGATTCTTGTCTCAGACCTTCGAACTTACCTACGGTGCGAAAGAAGGGATTTTTCATCAAATGGATCAGTTGCTTTCCCTGTTTTTCAAATTCATCTCGCTGGTTATCTGACAACTGATTGAATCGATTCACCCTCTGCAGTAGATCATCGAACTTCTTAGCAATAAAATGCAACGTATGTTTCAAGAACCGGTTTTCGAACGTATTGTTGGAATTCTCCTGTTCTTGCACTACATACAAATGTCCAGTCTCCCTCCTATGTTCGGCAAACTCTTGCTCTAACTGAGGCGTAAATCTTCGGATTTTGTCTGCTCGTTTATACTCCTGATGCGCCCGCAACCGATGGCGAGGACGTTCTATTATGTTTTTGCACGCACCAATAAATTGAGCTTGTACACTTTGAAAAACATTCCACCATATCAAATCAAAACTATCTCCCGAACCTTCGCTGAAACTATGGCAAGTGCGTCGCAAATAATCAAGCGACAACATACGATATTCCTCCTCAATATCGGCAATAATTTTCTTCCAATGAGAGTGGTAGTCTAATTTGGTGGAGAGCACTTCATAGCCAAAGAAAAATTCTTTTTGCTCGCCTTTTAACTCATACGAGAAGCGAATCTCGCTCAGCCCTACGTCATTGCCATAATTAAGGAATCCCGACAGCACACTATGTCTAAACTTAAAATGTTCATTGTCGTCAACTCGTGCAGAGAGATACCGAACATTTTTTATTCCCTCTTCAAAATCCACCCACACCGAATAGTCCGCATTGTCAAAAAACATCGCCTTTGCGGATTGTCCTTGCGTAATTTCACCCACTCCATCCAACGACACTGACTCCACCCCATCGCTCCAGGTGTAGCGTGAGGTAAGATTCTCCTCTTGAATGTTTCCTTTGGCCTTGCCATAGATGGCATCGAACTTTCCACACTCAATATAGAGTTTGAAATCAGTATGTTTGATGATAAGTAAGTCCATGGGTTAAGACCAAAACGATGTATATTGCGTACGATCCAACTTCTCCTTCATCTCTACAATCTTTGCCAAAGACACACTCTTTTCCATACCTTCAAACGTCTGTGTCAAGAGATCATCCAATTTGTTCAATACCCGTTCTGTTTTATCTGCATCGCCCTCAATACGACTCAATATCTTCATAGAGGTCATCTCATCGAGAGCGTTGTTCAAGTATTCCTCACCACGGCACACGGCATAGACCAAGAACTCGTTACGAGTTCGGTAGGCTATCTTGAAAGGTGTCTTGTCGAGCACAGCATTTACCGCTTGTAGATATTCTATCACCTTGTCACACAAGTCTTTATTGGCTGAATAGACATCCTTACCCTCTACTGTGAACGGAATGAGGACGCTTGGTTCACCATTGTCTTGGGGACCTATATATCCAAACTCGCTGGCTGCATTTTCTTCCAAACCTCCATTCAAATCCACTTCGTTCATCTCGATGGTCATAGCACGGTCGAGTACCTTGCGACTGAAACTAAACGTTGTCTCATCCATATTGACAGTACCGACCACAAAGAGGTTTTGAGGGATGGAGATGCCTTCATTTAAAAATTGTTTGTGAAGTTGTTCGTTATCGGTTAATGTACTTACCAACGTATGATACCACTCTTGCGCCTCCTTTTTTAGCAATGGGTCAGTAACAATTCTTCCATCCTCCAATTTACGACTCTCAATAACGGAAAGATATTCAGCAAAATATTGTTCCACAGGAGCCAGATTCATTTCGTCCAAGCAGAGGAAATAAGGCACTGTAGGTTCGCTCCATGCCTTAGCCACGAACTTCAAGAAATCTCCAGCAATAAACTCAGGCTTCTCGCCAATACGGCTCACATAGCCTATCAACTCCGAACTATCATGCCAGTTAGGCTTCACCTGAACCATTTCAAAATTGCGAGGCTTATGAGCTTTGTATTCATCATCTGTAGGTTGCCAGCACGCACGAGCCAACTCCCTCACAATTCGGCTCTTACCTGTTCCTGAAATTCCTGCGAGAAGAAGGAATGGCTTGG